>DATFWY010000260.1:0-10926 GCA_035258805.1 Blastocatellia bacterium
TAGGAAACAGAGATTTAATAATCGTTCAGACTCCAAGCCTTCTTGACACCCGAGTATCTCTAGACTAAGATTTTTGGCCACGTTTAGGCTTAATCCGGAGGAAACCGATGAACAGGCAGCTCGTGATCCTCTTTTCCTTCGCCTCGATCATCTTAGCCTGCCCCGGTTCGTCTAGCGCCAAAGATTTGAAAATCGCCATGATCCTCTGGCGTGGAGAAACAGAGGCTGAGAAGGGATTTCAACAGGGCCTGAAGGAATTCGGTTATACAGTTCAATATACCGTGATGAACGCGGGACAAGACAGGACCGAGTTGGGCCGATTGCTCAGAGAAGAGGTAAACCCTAAACTCAATAACTTTGATTACATCTATGTCTTCGGAACCACCGTCGCCTCAACAACCAAAACTATTGTTCAGGACAGAGTCCCTGAGATCTTTAATATAGTCGCCGATCCTGTCGGGGCAGGGCTTGTCCAAAGCATGGAATCATCCGGCGGCAACATCGCCGGCGTTACGAATGAGATTCCACTGCCGCTACAGCTGCAAACGGCTCTAAAAATCATCCCGTTTAAGCGCCTGGGCTTGTTATTTAACCCGCGTGAAAAGAATTCGATGCTGGTGAGGGACAAGATCTCTGCGGTTGCTACGAGATCTAAGTTTGAAGTCGTTGATCTACGATCTCCGCCGGCGCAGGAGATGTTGCAGGAAAACTTGCAAAAGCTTCGGGATAAATCCATCGCAGTGGACGCGGTCTATCTACCGCCAGACAGCTTCCTCGTCTCGAATGCGCAACTGATCGGATCTGAATTGCGAGCGGGAAAAATCAAGAGTATTGCATCTATCGAAACGTTTATTGAAAAAGGTGCCCTCATGGGGGTTGTTGCTGATTATCTTGAGCTTGGAAAAGCTGCCGCGACGATTGTTCACAGGCATCAACGTGGAACTAACTTAAAAGAGATGCCTGTCCAAGCGGCAAAACAGCCCCGTTTGATGATCAATAAAACGACCAGTAAAGCGCTCGACATCAAGATGCCAGACGCTCTTCTCAAGCAGGCTGTCATTGTCGAATAGCTGTGCACCCAGGCTAAAGGAAGCAGATGAAAGTTGAAAGGGTTCTTTATCTCGCCACTGCCTGCTTATTGTTCGCCGCTTTGGCCCGTGGAGGAGAGTTAAAACTGAACACTCAGGATTTTGCTCCCTTCAATTACGAAGTAAACGGTGTTGTCTCCGGCCCTGCGGCAGACATCATCAGAAAAATATGCGGCGAGATGAAAATTGACTGCTCACTTCATTTACTTCCGTGGAGACGTGCTCAGGACGAGGTCGCCAACGGCACGGCCCACGGCCTGTTCGTTATTGGCTGGAATGAGGAACGGGCCAAGACATTGTATTTTTCCCCGCCCATATTAAATACCGAATACGGCTTCTTCGTCCGCGACGACAATCCGCTTAAGTTTAAACAGAATTTGGACGTAAAGGGATATGCCGTCGGCGTATTTGGGCCTTCCAACACGGCGACGGCGTTGGAGAAGATCAAAGCAGAAATCAAGGAACTAACCATTGATATGACTCCTGATGATGAGTCAGCTTTTAAGAAACTTTCTCTGGATCGCGTGGATGCTGTTTTTTCCAACAAGGATGTCGGCAATGACATGATGCGCAAGCTCGGCATAAGAAACATCCGATATTGCGGCCGCCAACAGACCTTAAAGTATTACATCGGCTTCTCACAAAAATTTACGGACAAAAAACTTGTCGATCAATTCAACGCGACATTTCGCAATTTGTATAAGCGCGGACTTATTCAAGAAATCCTCGCAAAGTATCATATGGAAGCAGCGCAATTAGAATGACCACTAACAGCCGCTCGTTTTCTATGAAGTGCCCCGGTAGGAAATAGCTCCGTGGAAACCCCCTCTTCAGCGGCCGTTCCGCACAAGAACTACAGCGTCAGCCAACGTTTTACCTACGCATTAATTAGCGTGGTGACTTTGCTTTTGATGGGTTTTGCCGCGGTCGCCATACTAATCAATGTGCGTAAAATAGATGCTGACCTGCAAGATCGCCTAGACAATGCCGCCAAACTTGCACAGGTGACCGTGGCTCTACCCTTATGGAACCTCGATGTCGAAACCATAAACAATTTCGCCGACGCTTTACTGCTGGATGAGTCCCTGGCTTTTGTGAGGATTTTATCAGAAGGTCAACCCATCACCACAAGGGGTCGCGCAGACTATCAAAAACAGGATTTCAGTCACTTTAGCCAATCTTCCGAGTTTCTGGTCAAGGTCGCTGACATCTCCTATAAAGATAGGAAGATTGGCACAGTTCAACTGGCCGTCTCCCGGGAAGATGTCAGGAGCGCGATCCGCGTATATACTTTAGGCATCGTTGCCTTAACTCTTCTCGTCATTGTGGCCATTACCCTGACCTCCGTGATCGTCACACGGAAGTATATCTCCCGTCCCTTGCTCAAGCTGCAAAACTCAGCGGGATTGATTGCCAGCGGGAATCTGGAAGCGCCGATCGATACGACCAGCCAGGATGAAATAGGTCACCTCGCAAACGATCTCAACGTCATGCGCGGATCGATCAAGGGATTAGTCGGAGAGCTGCGCGAAAGCAAGGAGAAGTTGGAGGAATATAGCAGGACCCTTGAACAAAGAGTGGAAGAGCGGACACACGAACTAACGGATGCGCTAAATGAGCTCCGTGCCCTGGGCGACGTCGGGCGAGCGGTGAGCTCGACGCTGGATCTCGAAACAGTGCTCACGGCTGTTGTTTCTCACGCCGTTGAGTTAAGCGGGAGCGATGCGGGGGCGATCTATGAATACGACGACGAGGCGGAAGAATTTCGTCTGCGCGCCAGCCATCAGATGGAAGAGCAACTGGTGCAGGCGCTGCGCTTAAACCCAATCCACTTCGGTTCCGGCACGGTTGGCCGGGCTGCGGCAACCGGCGCTCCAGTCCAAGTTGCTGACATTCTCGACGAACAAGAAAACAGCGCGACCCGAACCCGGTCTAATCTTCGAGAACTCGGTTATCGTTCGCTCCTTGCCATTCCCCTCTTTCGTGAAGGCCAGATCATGGGCGGACTTTCCGTCTATCGTCGGCAAGCGGGGAACTTCTCCACGGAAACTGTAAATCTCCTTCAGACATTCGCCACCCAATCGGTTCTCGCGATTCAAAACGCGAGGCTATTCCGCGAGATCGAGGACAAGGGCTTGCAGCTCGAAGTGGCCAACCGTCATAAATCGGAATTCCTGGCCAACATGTCGCATGAGCTGCGCACGCCCCTCAACGCAATCATCGGCTATAGCGAGATGCTCGAAGAAGAAGCCGCTGACCTGGACCAGAAGACCTTCATCCCCGATCTGCAAAAAATTAACGGTGCCGGCAAGCATCTGATGTCGCTGATCAGTAATATTCTTGACTTATCGAAGATCGAAGCTGGCAAGATGGATCTTTACCTGGAGGACTTCGAAATCATTCCGATGATTAAAGAGGTCATTGCCACCGTCAAACCACTCATCGAGAAGAATGCGAACACTTTACAGCTCCATTGTGCCGATGGCCTCGGACAAATGCGCAGCGACGTGACCAAACTCCGCCAAATGCTATTCAATCTCTTCAGCAACGCTTCAAAATTCACAGAGCGAGGCACTATTACGCTTCGGGTCGATCGAGAGAGCGTGAACGGCACCCAGTGGGTCAGTTTTAGCGTATCTGATACTGGCATAGGAATGACTCCTGAGCAGACAAGTAAACTTTTTCAGGCCTTTACCCAAGCTGATAGCTCTACCACACGGAAATACGGTGGGACCGGGTTAGGTCTTGCCATAAGCCAGAAATTTTGCCGCCTGATGGGCGGCGAAATCACGATAGAAAGCGCGCAGGGGCAGGGTTCGACATTCAGAGTCAGGCTTCCGGTTAGCGTTGTTGAATCTAAAGATGACGTCTTGCCTCGTTCCCAAGAAACGGGTTCGACTACAGCCCAGGTGTCCGAAGGGGCACCCACGGTGCTCGTTATCGATGATGACCCGACGGTGCATGATCTCGTGCAACGGTTTCTTAATAAAGAGGGGCTGAACATGATAGCCGCCAGAAGCGGCGAGGAGGGGATTCGGCTCGCCAAAGAACTGCATCCGGCCGCCATCACCCTAGACGTGTTGATGCCAGGCATGGATGGCTGGGCGGTTTTGACGGAGTTGAAAGCTGACGCTGCTCTATCTGAGATCCCTGTGATCATGCTCACGATAATGGACGAGAAACAAATGGGCTACGCCCTCGGCGCAGCCGACTATTTAACCAAGCCCATTGATTGGGATCGACTTGCCGCTATTTTGCAGAGATACGACTGTGCCCGGCCACCCTGTCCGCTATTGGTGGTTGAAGACGATCCGGTCATGCGCGACATGCTTCGGCGACGGCTGGAGAAAGAGAATTGGACAGTAATCGAGGCCGAGAATGGACGAGCGGCGTTGGAGCAGATGACCGAGCGGCAACCCGACCTGATTCTGCTGGATTTAATGATGCCCGAAATGGACGGGTTCCAATTTCTGGATGAAATTCGCAAGCGCAAAGACTGGCATGCAATTCCGGTCATTGTCGTCACAGCGAAGGAACTGAGCGCACAGGATCGGCAGCGCTTAAATGGTTCCGTGGAAAAGATCCTTCAAAAAGGCGCTTACAGCCGAGAGGAACTAATACGGGAGGTTCGCGACCTGGTGAAAGCTTCCATTTCCGCGAAACGCTCAGTTAAAAAGCAGATCTCGGATGCCAAAGGCCCAGCTGACGCGCGCCCATTGGGCGGAGAGGAGCGGCTACGATGAGCAGAATTCTTTGCGTCGAGGACAACACGGAGAACCTAATGATGCTACAGCGGCGGCTGACCCGCCGCGGATTCGAAGTTACGATCTCAATGAACGGCGCGGAGAGCGTCGAATGGGCGAAAACATTGCAGCCCGACATCATCGTAATGGATCTCAATCTTCCAGGGGTTGATGGCTGGGAGGCGACCCGCCGTTTGAAGAACCAGCCGGAAACGAAAGACATCCCGATCATCGTCCTCACTGCCGATCCCAAGGAGAAAAGTCGAGAGAAGGCGCTCGCCGCGGGGTGTGACGAATTCGAACTAAAGCCCATTGACTTTGATGGGCTGGTCGGGAAAATCCAGTCTCTCGTCAGCCGCAGCACGAAGCCGTGAGGGAAGTTGGAAAGCGACAGATTGCAAGGGAGGATTCTGGATGCCGAAAATCCTGCTCGTAGAAGATAATGAGATGAACCGTGACATGCTGTCGCGCCGTCTCGAACGGCGCGGTTATCGAGTCGCCATAGCCCTGGATGGAGAACAAGGCGTGTCGATGGCCGGATCGGAAGCTCCTGACCTGGTATTGATGGACATGAGCTTGCCTGTGTTGGATGGTTGGGAAGCTGCGCGCCGGCTTAAAGCTGTTCCTGAAACTCGGGCTATTCCTATCATCGCACTCACCTCTCACGCGATGGTAGGAGATCGAGAAAAGGCGATCGAAGCGGGATGCGACGATTACGATACCAAGCCAGTCGAATTTCAGCGTTTGCTGGAGAAGATCGAGACTATCCTTGCCAAAGGGACGCCATCATGAGTGATAAAACTGCCCTCGGTGGCGTGACAGAACAGATGGTAACTGAGGACGGGGAAAACCAAGCTCTTTCTCTTGCCAATGTGCGCCATACGCTGCGGACTCCATTGAACCACATTATCGGATATAGCGAGATGCTACTTGAAGAGGCCGGTGAACGCAGTCTTGAGGCCTTTACCGCCGACCTCCAGAAGATCCACAAAGCCGGCAAGCAACTGCTGGGTTTCATCAATGAGTTCTTTGATGCGCCGGCGATGGAAAGGGCTGCTGCTCACATCCCAAAAACCGCCACTGCGGATGACGGTTTTGGTAAGGCAAAGCCTGACATTCGTCCTTTGCCCGGCGATGCTAAGGCATCCGGCCGAATCCTTGTTGTGGACGACAATGAAACTAACCGCGACATGCTTTCCCGGCGTCTGCAACACGAAGGTTACGATGTCTGCATAGCCGACAGCGGCCATGAAGCTTTGGCACTGCTCAGTGTGCAAGCGGTCGATGTCATACTGCTCGATGTGATGATGCCGGAGATGAACGGGCACGACGTCCTCAGGAAGCTGAAGGTCAATACCACGTGGCGCGACATCCCGGTTATCATGATTTCGGCTCTCGACGAAATTGAAAGTGTAGTGCGGTGCATTGAACAGGGAGCAGAAGATTATCTGTCAAAACCATTTGACCCCGTGCTGCTGCGCGCGAGGATCGGCGCCTGTCTCGAGAAAAAACATCTCCGTGACCAGGAGGTGTTGTATTTGCAAGACGTCGGACATGTCACTCATGCGGCCGCTGCCGTCGAGACCGGTGAATTTGCAGCCGAGATGCTAACCGATGTTAGCACACGGCCTGATGAATTAGGACAATTGGCCAGGGTCTTTCAACGGATGGCTCAGGAAATTGCTGCTCGTGAGGAACAACTAAAGCAGCAGATCCAAGTCTTGCGCATCGAGATCGACGAAGTCAAAAAGTCACGGCAGGTTGCCGAGATTACCGAGACGGATTACTTTCAAGAGTTACAGGAGAAAGCGAAAATCTTGCGGCGCCATGTGAAAACAGAGCGGACAGTTTGATTCATATCGCCCGCTCGCCGAGAATCTCACTGAAGGCTTCCGGTTCTGGCAGCGTAATACGCAACGAACATTCGCCGACGGTCAGAGGCAAAACAATTTGTCCACCAGAAAGTCTCAAATCGAACTGTTTCGTCTCATTGCCGCAATAGACGTCTACGTGCACGGGTAGGCTCTCGGAGGCCCCGTCGGCAGTTACCGTATGCGCCCATACCTTCAGTTCCCTTGCCTGCGTAACGGGAAGGTGAAATGTAATTGACCGCAGGTCACGGAAGGCTGGAATTTCGCCACGGGCCGCGCACCGTTTTTCTTCGCGACCAGCATAGCTCATCTCTACTTCAGCTACTGCCGGTTGACCGTTGGCAGTGATAGCGAAGACGGCTCGCTCTTTGTTTCCGCCGCTTTTGTCTTGTTTGAGTTCTACGATAACGCGGCGGGTGAAGGCGCCCTGTCGCATCATCGCAATGGTCACCGTAATCACCAGCAAACCAACCAATAACGCCGCAGCACGTTCACCGGGGCTGGACCAGACCACAATGCCGTGGAGAAACAAGATACCGAGAAAAAGTAAATAGATGCCGGTCACAACGAGCGGATGACCTAGTGGATTGATGACCACAGTGGGCACGAGGTCGCCTTTGCGACGACTGGAAACGAGCAAAAGAACGGGAAATACTCCCGAGACCACGGAATTAGCAAGCAAGCCTCCGACGGCAAGAAGGCCCGTAAATGAACTCGTGCCTTTGAGGATCAGCCACTCGATCAGGACAAAGGTCGCTATGACCGGACTCATAGAGATCAAGAAGCGTCCGCTGTCGCTGAAGATCGATCTTCGGAGCCACAGAGCCGCAGGATGAAATCCTTGTTTAGCTTGAACGGGGCGAGAGCTCGGTGGCGCAGGATTCGTTTCGTCCAACGATTTCCAGATTTCACTGGGAACTTGCCGCCCATGTCGTGCGGCTAGATGAATTCGGTAGCTTGGATCGCCCGCCCCTTCCAGGGGCTGGACAAAGCCCATTTTGATCAACTCTTCCACCATGAGTTGGGCAATCCACTCGTTGCCTCCTGTATGGGCCGTTATCTCGGCCAGAGTTACCTCCCGTTGCCTTGTCATCCAATTGATGAGCTCTCGTAACGGATCTCTCAGCATTTGAACATCAGCTAGATGCAGCCCCGTAGCACCCCAATCGCCTTCGTACTTCAAGTTCATTGTCGAAGTCACGCGCAATCGGACGCTCTCTGGCGCAACGTCAACTATTTCCAGGGCTAGGCTAATGCTATACGGACGTAACTCCGGGATCTCTTCGATTAGCGCCGAAACATCCCAATTCGTCCCAATTTTCATCTCGACGTGATTAGAGTTGCCATTTACTTGAACGTCGAGGCGAACGCGGGGCTGACCTTCGCTCAGTCCAAGATACGTCAACCCCAAGCGTGGACCGTTGCCTGGCGTGGGTTTTCCGAGCAGCAGACTCGCGCGGCGGCGCGGCAGCACAACCATTAATGGCAGACGCGTAGGGATGAGCTCGCGGACCAAGTTGAAAAGGACTGTCGATTGACGGACAAATCCCAATCCGAGGAGCAAAATGGCTAAAAGAAAACCGAGGATGTTCAGGTGAGAACCTAGTTCTTTGGTCAGTGACATCAAGACGGTGCCGGACTGGTGAGACAAGACTGATGGTGCCACTGCCCCGTTGACTACCAGTACCCAACCGCATAGCAGGACAGTCATGCCCACGCTTGCCGCCACTGTTCCCCATAGTAGCGACGCTGCACCGGGATCTCGGGGAAGAACTACCTTAGCGCATTGGGTAAGATAAGTATGCCCAAGGTATGACTGGATAACGATGCCGAATACCACTTGCAAAGTTGCGCGGTCGAAGGGACGTCCTCCAATCAAAGGTACGTTGAAATAGGAGAGGTTCATCCATTGTATGTCGTCCAATACGGCCAGCGATATAAAAAAGACTAACGCAATGCTGACTGCTCCCAACAAAGCCGAGAGGGCGGTCGAAAAATTCAGCGATTTACCGAGCAACAAATAGAGCGCGAGCAAGAATAAAAATACCGCCCATAGGCTCGAAGGTATGGACGTGAGGCCTGCCATAGTAACCGATAGCCCGTAGTAACAGGCCATAAGCCCAATGAACAAACGCATTATCGTAGCAGAGACTAAAAGCAGTGAACCCGCCTCACCCATGTAGTCGGACACCACCCGGCCAGTGAAAGCGCCGCCATACCGGATCGAGCCATTGCGCCCAAAAGCCTCTGCCATACACGCCATCGTCAACACGTTGAAAAAACCAAACAATACCAAGAGTCCAACTCCGGCCAAAGGGCCAAGGCCGGCTGTGGCGATGGGCAATGCCAGAACGGCTTGTGGCAGGCTAAGCGTAATAACGAGCACGAATGTTGTCCAGAAAGGGGGTAGCGAGTCCAGCCGTTTAGCGACCGCCGTGGGCACCCACCGCAGCCGCTCAATCAGTGAAATGCGTGGAACGAAAATTGTGTTAAGGGATCGCTTGTAAAGCTCTTGATAAGCCCGCTCCACAGCAGGCTCGTCGAGTCCCAGCGCTAACCGCATTCCCGGTACCGCCTGGGCACTAAAAGAATATTTTTCGCTCAGCAGGTGGGCTATTGCCGCCCTCAGGCGCGTATTCTCCGGAACTAGTTGCGCCCATTGGGGCGCGTAACGCTCAAGATCCTGAATCGTCGGCCGCAATGGTGGCTCCCGGCTTGAAGCAAACGCTTCGAGGAACCCTAGGTCCAGCTCTTGGGCTGCTTTCTCAGTCGGAAACTCTTCTGCGGCCAGCAGTGATCGAGCCTTTAACTGCGCGCTTCGGCTCTCGATCAGGAACAATAGTGTTGCCGCGCGTCTCGCGGGAAGCCCGCCCAGCGCTTCGTCGCGCGTGAATAATTGTTCGTCGGACGGCATGTCACGTTCAGGACACTAACCGCGTTGCGACCTGTTTGAGCGCGGTGGTGATCGGATGATCAGGATAGCGCAGGACAAAGATACTGGCGCTGGCAAGGGCCATCATTTCGTCGGAATGAGGTAGCACGGCGGCTACGTCACAACTATAGGTTTGTTGCACGCGAGCCGTGACGTCGGCAATGTCGAACACCGCAGGGACTTTGTTGACGATCAACATCAAACGAGGAACATCGAGTTTGCGAGCTACCTCCACCGTGACGCTGGTTCCCTGATAATCCTGCTGATCAGGCCGAAGGACAATCACTAATGTGTCAGAGATAGCAATCGAGAGAAGCGTCTCCTCATTGAGTCCCGGATGAGTATCGATCATGAGGATGTCCAGCTTCAGTGCCTCAATCAATTCCTGGAAGCCGTCTCTGAGCACACCAACATCGTAGCCCTCCCGTAGCACGCGCGCGATATCCCCGGCTTTCATACTGGATGGAATGAGAAAGACTCGCCCCGCGATGTTTGTTCCCAACCGTGATGTCACGTCATGCGCGGTTTCCTTGATATGACATGTGCCCCACAAATAATCATTTAGCGAATGGCGCATCTCTGACTCGTCCAAGCCGAACAAGATATGAATTCCTGGGGATTGGATGTCAGTGTCAACGACGCCGACGCGACACTGGTTGTCGGCCAATAGCGCTGCAATATTGGCTGTAGTATTTGATTTGCCTGTTCCGCCTCGATAGGAGTGAACAGAAATAATCTGCGGCATGGGTTTGTTTTTGATAGCCTAAATGGAAACGCAATGTATCAAGATGCACCACCGGAACATACAACACCGGAAGATCAGACGGTCAGTTTGTCTCATGCGATCAAAGCGGAGAATGTTCGTGGAACACCCCGCAGCACGAGCTATTTGGTGGTTCAGATACCACGAAAGGCCGGTAGGTGTCCAGGATACCTCTGGTATGGCAAGTTATCTCATTTCTCAACGAAATGTCCTGCCTAACCAGCCTCAGGAAAGTCCGGAAGAAATTCTTGTGGGCGTTGTTGTTGTCCCGACGGAAGCTGCTACCCGGGACGCTGCGGTCTTGTTTTTTGGGAAAAGAAGTTAGTTTCCTGCGAAAGGATCTTCGCCCTTGGCTTTGATAAGGTAGTAAACGGTGATCAGGACACCAACGGTGATAAAGCTATCGGCAAGATTGAATGCCGGCCAGTGAAAGTTTGACCAATAGAAGTCGAGAAAATCAATGACTTCGCCGTAGGCAATGCGATCGATGAGATTACCGATCGCGCCGCCCAGAATGAAAGCGAGCGCC
>DATFWY010000261.1:0-2492 GCA_035258805.1 Blastocatellia bacterium
GAAAGTCGCCGGGAAAGTCCTTAGCGGCCTCAGCGAGGATATGCCGGTCATATACGTCACGTTCTATCAAAGCCCTGGGACTCGCAATAGCCTGGTAGTTCGTGCCACGAATCCGACGCTCTTAATCAGCTTGATCGAACAAGCAATCTGGAAAGTGAACACGGACCAGGCAGTGGAGAACGTTGAGACCTTAGAAGAAATCAAGTCACAATCCGTAGCGCCAGCCCGGGTTCGCACTGTGCTGTTGACCATCTTCGCTGGCATCGCGGTCTTGCTCACTGCGGTGGGGATCTACGGCGTTGTCTCCTATTCCGTGGCACAAAGAGCGCGTGAGATGGCCATTCGCCTGACCCTGGGCGCGTCACCGGGCGATCTGCTGAAGCTTGTGATCGGAAAAGCGATGCTCATGGTCCTGGTCGGACTCGCTCTCGGGGCGGTCGCGTCGCTCGCGCTCACGCGTGTGTTGGCGAGCTTGCTCTATGATACAAGCCCGACGGATCGGATGATGTGGGGCGTCGCCGGGGCGTTGCTGGTAGCGGTGGCGCTCTTGGCCTGCTGTTTCCCAGCCTGGCGCGTGGCGAAGGCGGCCCCCCTGACGACCTTGCGCAATCAGTAGCTCGTGGTAGATCGCGACGTGTTTCGGCGGCGGACACCAGGAAAGCAATCTTCTTTGCCTTGATTGCCTGATAGTCGCTATGCCGGGCGTGCTCGCTTTGACGCACCACTTTCCGGGATCGCAGTTATCCGTCCGCGTGCCGTTATGTTGCAGGCTGAGGCATTTCTTCAAGCTCGCTATTCCACTCGAAGAAACCTCGCACCTCAAGAATGTGATCGGCGAGTTCATTAGCCAGGTGCATGCGTCTTTTCCAATCCACGCTATCGAAAAACAGCTGCGCTTTGGTCGCGAGTTCAGGGTCCAGAGTCATCAGAGCGTCCAACACGTCCTTATCGCGAGGGATGAACCGTCCGGCCTTCAGAAACGCGAAATGCAGCATCTGTCGAACCGCCTCTGAGGCCAACATAACCGCCGCCGCTGGATTTCGCTCGACGATATCCACTGCGTCTTCCAACTTGGTGGCAGCAGCATATCTTGCCTGAATGAGTCTCTGTGGAGTCAACGTCGGGGAAGATCTAAGCAAGGAAATTGCAGTTTGTCGAAGTTGCTCGACCACAGGATCGGTCGCCAGAACAACAGTCCCTGTTGCCATCATGTGCGCCGATATGGGACGTGCCTCTGCCTGATCTTGGACAAAGTATTTCTGAATAACCCAGGGCGGGTTCACAAAGATTTCCGCCGGGACTCCAACAAAAAACCTCTGAAGACGCTGGCGGACCGGCTCCATATGAATAACCCAGACATCCAGATCACTGGCAGCGTCAGGCGTTCCTCGGACAACGGTTCCTGCAGCGATAATGCCAACGGGCTTGAATCGTTCCAGGACGAACGACACGGCTTCATGCAAAGCCCGATCATAGTTGTCGGGCAGCTTTGGAAAGTTACACACGTATTCCATCGCGGTATTCAATCACGTGAGGACCGTTATCCGTCGATAAACTGCCGGACGTAGTGGGATTTCCTAAACAATTAATTCTTGAATTGACTGGTAGAGCCAAAACAGAGTACACCTCAGCCAATGACCTCCCCCAGAATTCTTGTTGTCGAAGACCATGAGCCGTTTCGCCGATTTATTCGTTTGGGGCTTCAAGAGAGGGAGCACCGAATCATTGGGGAAGTGTCAGACGGACTGGAAGCCGTTCAGCTGGCCGAAGAGTTGCAACCGGATCTCATCCTGCTCGATATCGGCTTGCAGCGCCTGAATGGAATAGAGGCCGCCAAGCGGATTCGGGGGGTTGCTCCCAACGCAAAACTTTTGTTCGTTAGCTTGGAGTCTTCTTCGGAAGTCGTAGAAGAAATTCTCCGTTTGGGCGCGCACGGCTACGTTCATAAGCAGCGTGCCGACCGTGATCTGCAGCCCGCTATCGATGCAGTTCTCGAAGGCAAGCGATTCGTCAGCAATGAACTCGAGTTTAACGATGCCAGCCATACCCAAGCTTCCCACCGCCACGAGATTTTCTTCTGTTCTGACGATTCGATCCTTGTAGATGGCCTTGCCGATTTTATCGCTGGCGCTCTAAGTACCGGGAATGCGGCGATCGTATGGGCCACCGAGGTACATCAGGAGATTTTAGTTGAGAGATTGCGCGCAAGAGGCGTGGATATTGATGCGGCCGTTCAAGCCGGGACCTACATTTCATCAGATGCTGCCGAGACGCCGGATCCCGTTCGGATGCTCCAGGCCGTCAGAGACCTGAGCGAGGCCGCCTCCAAAGCAGGTACGAAACATCCCCGAGTTGCTGTTTGCGGTGAACGAGCAGGTCGCTTGTGGGCGGAAGGAAAAACCGACGCGGCGATTCGACTCGAACAACTCTGTAACGAACTAGCACAACAATGTGACATCGAAATTCTGTGTGCGTATCCATCGCCCGAAGAC
>DATFWY010000262.1:0-3668 GCA_035258805.1 Blastocatellia bacterium
GAAGGTTCTTTACCATCATGGTCGCCCTGCTTTTAAGTACTGCCGCGGGAGTCGGTTTAGCATTTCTGCTCGATTATCTCGATAACACGATTAAGACCGTTGAGGCCGTCAGCCGCTATGCACAACTACCCGCGCTGAGCGTTGTGCCCGCTGTGGCCGGAAATGCGCGCCGAAGCCTCGCCGCAAAAGGAAGAAAGGCGCTCGGTAACGGAGGTTCCGGACGTCCTCAGTCGGACCCGGCATATAAACTCGCGACGCTCGACAGCCATTCCTCAGCAGCCGAGGCTTATCGAGTATTGAGAACCTCAGTGTTGTTGTCTGCCGCCGGGAACCCGCCGAAAACCATACTCGTAACCAGCGGCCAGCCTGGAGAAGGAAAAACTACCACCGTCGTAAACACCGCGATATCCCTCGCTCAGATGGGCGCTTCGGTATTGATTGTGGATTGCGACCTGCGGCGGCCTGCGACTCACAAAGTTCTCGGCGTGAATCACGCACAAGGACTATCGACTTACCTGTCGCGCAACGTGTCAATAGATGACCTGATACATAAACTGCCGATACCAAATCTTTCGCTATTGCCGTGCGGACCGGTTCCCCCAAATCCTGCAGAGCTGATCATCTCTGAACGGATGAAGGAAATGCTCCACGATTTGGCTGGGAGGTACGATCACATCATCATTGATTCGCCACCGTTAATAAACGTAACTGATCCAGTCATCCTGTCCACGATGGTGGACGGAGTAATCCTGGTTGTTCACGGAGGAAAGAGCACTCGTGACGTTCTGAGACGCGCCCGTCAAGAGCTCTCAACGGTGGGCGCGAAGATATTTGGGGTTGTGCTTAATAACGTGGATCTGCGTCGCGACGGGTACGACAACTATTATTACTACCGATATTATTCGGGCTACGAACAAGAAGGTTCGAAGAAACCAAACGTCGAAGCAGGAACCACATAGCAAGTCCGGTTCACTTCCGAAGATACCAGATGGTATCTCGGAAGCTTGCTGCCTTTGTCAGGCCAAAATTGAAACTTCATCGGCTAAGCCTGATGTTATCTTCCGAACCTTGCTCCCGGCCAATGCCCCTGACAATCCAAAATACCCAGTGAAAATAATCCCAACTCACAAGAAATGACTGGCAAAGAGAAATTGGGCGAAGGGCTAAAGATTCAAGGAGCCCGTCTCTTGGAGTTGCCCGTTATTAAGGATTCGCGCGGCAGCCTTTCGTTTGCGCAGTATCAAGAGACGCTTCCGTTTTTGCCTAAACGTTATTTCATTGTTTTCGATGTAGGCCAAGGACAGATCAGGGGCGGCCACGCGCACAGCAAAGTTCACCAGCTACTCATCTGCGTGAAAGGGGCCTGCCGGGTTTGTGTGGATGACGGAACCGTTCGCGAGAACATTCTGCTCAACAGACCAGAATTAGCGTTGTACCTGCCGCCAAAAATATGGGCGACGCAGGAGGACTTCTCTCGAGACGCAGTGCTCATGGTCCTTGCGTCCGAGGTGTACGATCCCGATGAATATATCAGGGACTATGAAGAGTTTCTCGCGACGCGTCGCCCCGGTTCGTCTGAAAAGACATTTTGATGGGTGATCAAGTACCATTTCTCGATTTAAGAGAGACTTACCTTGAAATAAAAGACGAGCTGGATGCTGCATACCAGCGGGTAATGAACTCGGGCTGGTACATCCTGGGAGAGGAAGTTACCGCTTTTGAGCGCGAGTTTGCCGAGTACTGCGGCACCCGGCATTGTGTCGGCGTCGGAAACGGACTGGAAGCTCTGCAGCTAATCCTCCGCGCTCTGGAAATTGGGGCCAACGACGAAGTAATTGTTCCGGCAAACACCTACATTGCAACCTGGCTAGCGGTTTCAAATGCTGGCGCTTCTGTTGTCCCTGTCGAGCCGGACGAAAGGACCTTCAACCTGGATCCCTCACGGATCGAAGCAGCGATCACGAGTAAAACAAAGGCTGTTCTGCCCGTTCATTTGTATGGCCAGCCGGCGGATATGGGCCCGATAAACGATATTGCGCGCAAACATGGATTAAAGGTAATTGAGGATGCTGCTCAGGCTCACGGGGCACGCTATCGGGATCAACGAGTGGGGAGTCTTGGTGATGCTGCGGGGTGGAGTTTCTACCCTACGAAGAATCTCGCGGCATATGGCGATGCAGGCGCAGTGACGACTAACGATGATGAGCTAGCGGACCGTGTACGATTGCTGCGGAATTATGGATCAAAGAGCAAGTACTACAACGAAGAAAAAGGAATCAACAGTCGTCTTGATGAGCTGCAGGCGGCATTGCTGCGAGTGAGGCTGAAGCATTTGGATGAATGGAACGCGCGCCGGGCAAAGATTGCAGCGATGTATCTGGAGGAGCTTAAAGGCGCCGATCTCATCCTGCCCGGCATCTGCGAAGGCGCCGATCCAGTTTGGCATTTGTTTGTGGTGAGGAGTAGAAACCGCGATGTGCTGCAAAGATATCTCAAAAGTCGCGGAGTCAACACGCTTGTTCACTATCCGATACCGCCACATTTGCAAGAGGCGTACAGGAATGCGAACTTTCCGGAAACATACGTGATTTCGGAGGCGATTCATAAAGAGGCACTGAGCTTGCCGATGGGTCCGCACCTATCAGAAGAAGAAGCGATGCTAGTTATTAAGTCGGTGCTGTCATTACCCCGCTAACTTGGAGGCGCGTCGCTCGACTCAACGATACAGCTGCTGCGAACGTTAATGACGCCTGAGGAACTCTATATCGATCTTCTTAAGAAGTGCCTCACTCGATCAGCATTCGGTGAGGGATACAAGGCACTCTGCCCCGCCAAAGGTAGCATCAAGCAGCTTCTGTTCGAACCGGCCCGTCGGCTGCTTGCTAGTCGCCGGTTGGCGCTTGTTCGGAAAGAGAAGTTTGACCCCCATGCTCGTTTCGAAGGAGTTGACTGGCCGCTGGAAGCCGAAACAATGATCGGTCTTCGACGGATGCAAAACCTTCAGGAATGCATTGTCGATGTGCTGAGGAGCGGCGTCCCAGGAGACCTGGTGGAAACGGGTGTTTGGAGAGGCGGAGCCACGATTTTTATGCGTGGGGTGCTGAAAGCTTATGGTGAGCGGGAACGTATTGTGTGGGTTGCGGACTCCTTTGAAGGACTACCGAAGCCAACACCTCAACTGTATCCTGCCGACGCAGATGACAAATTCTATTTGGCAAGCCGTGTTCTTGCGGTTTCCCTCGAAGAGGTTCAGTCAAACTTTGCTCGGTACGGATTGCTCGACGATCAAGTTCGCTTCCTGAAAGGTTGGTTCAAAGACACTTTGCCAACAGCGCCGATCGATCGGCTTGCAGTGCTTCGGTTGGATGGTGATATGTATGAGTCGACTATTATTGCGTTGCGCTCTCTTTACCCGAAGCTGTCTTTGGGAGGGTATGTAATCGTTGACGATTATGAGCCGAGGCTTCCAGGCTGCGTCAAGGCGGTGTCTGATTTCAGGGCTGAACAAGGCATTACAGAGAAAATGGAACGCACAGGTCAGGCTGGCGCATACTGGCAGAGGCTTCGTTAGCAGAACGCTTTCTCGATAAGAAAATGGAAGCCATTGAGCGAATCTTGCAATTTAAACGGCTCGCGCAAGTTGTTTCTTTGATGCGGCTGCGTCCATT
>DATFWY010000263.1:0-44797 GCA_035258805.1 Blastocatellia bacterium
ATCCAGGAGCGCGTCTTCTCTGTTCGGAATTGTCCGCCAGCTTTCTACTGCTCGACTTTCTGCCGGATAGCAAAAACGAGTTCCTTCTAACAAAAGTTTCGTTAGAAACTCAGGAGAGACAATGAGAATATTCGTTGGAAATCTGTCGTATCAGACGACAGAAGATCAGCTCACCGAACTGTTTTCAGAGGCAGGTCAGGTTGAATCGGCGACTATAGTCACTGACCGCGATACTGGTCGCTCGCGCGGCTTTGCCTTTATTGAAATGGACAAGGATGCTGCGGCAGCGGCCATAGAAAAGTTCAACGGCGTTGAACTAAACGGCCGAACCATTAACGTGAATGAAGCCAGGCCCAGGCCGGAGCGCAGCTTCGGTGGCGGCGGCGGCGGCAGAGGAGGCGGCTACGGGGGAGGACGCGGACAGCGTCGAGAACCGCGCTGGTGATTGACTCCGAACAAAAATATGAAAGAAGAGGCCGGGCTGCCCCGGCCTCTTTTCTATTCTGGGTTGTCTTTTGCGAACGCCCGGTCCAAAACCGTTCTACATATCTACATAACGCATCATTCCTTCCGGATAGCGCATACCC
This sequence comes from Blastocatellia bacterium, assembly GCA_035258805.1. Lineage (GTDB taxonomy): Bacteria > Acidobacteriota > Blastocatellia > UBA7656 > UBA7656 > Onstottus_A. The sequence continues at coordinate 588 of DATFWY010000263.1, forward strand.
GCCGCAGCGCCCTTTGGGGCAAGGAGATCGAGTTGGTTGCGATCGTCAGCCGTAATCTTGATCTCCGAAGCTCCGACGTTTTCCTCAAGATATCGACGTCTCTTTGTACCGGGTATCGGAACAATGTCTTCGCCCTGAGCTAACACCCAGGCTAGTGCGAGCTGGCCCGGTGTGACTCCCTTTGCCTGAGCCATCTCCGTGACTCGCGTCACCATCTCGAGATTTCTGGCAAAGTTCTCCCCTTGAAACCTCGGCGAGTACCTTCGGTAATCATCTTCGGCAAGGTCATCAATGCTCGTAATCTGTCCAGTCAAGAATCCGCGACCGAGAGGGCTATACGCAACAAACCCGATTCCAAGTTCGCGTACGGTTGCCAGAATCTCATCCTCCGGATCTCTGCTCCATAGCGAGTACTCGGTTTGCAGAGCGGTTATTGGATGAACTGCGTGTGCCCTACGGATCGTTTGTGGCCCGGCTTCGCTTAGGCCGAGATAGCGAACCTTGCCCGCGCGCACCAGGTCGGACATTGCGCCGACGGTGTCTTCGATCGGCACGTTAGGATCGACACGGTGTTGATAGTAAAGATCGATACACTCAACACCCAGTCGTTTCAGTGATGCGTCACAGGCTTCGCGGACGTATTCAGGGCGGCCGTCGATGCTTCGAACGGTTGGATTCGCGGGATCGCGGCGGATTGCAAATTTGGTTGCGATTATGACCTGGTTCCGACGGTTGCGGAATGCCCTGCCAAGCAACTCTTCGTTTTTGTACGGGCCATAGGCATCGGATGTATCGAAGAAATTGATGCCTAACTCGAGCGCTCGATCGAGGGTGGCGATTGATTCGGTCTCATCCGTAGCGCCGTAGAATTCGGACATTCCCATGCAGCCGAGGCCTTGCTCGGAGACGATAAGGCCCTGAGTACCGAGTTTTCGTTTGTTCAAGGTTTCTCCTTGTTTTTGTTCATGGGTGATCTAGTTCATCGCTTTTCTTTGTTGGGTTGCAAATTTCAGATTGCAAATTTCATATTGCAAATTTCAGATTGCAGATTGCAGATTCGGATTCCAAATTTCAGATTGCAGATACAGATTGCAGATACAGATTGCAATTTCAGATTGCAATTTCAGATTGCAAATTCGGATTGCAGATTCAGGTTGCAAATTCGGATTGCAGACTTAGACTTCAAATCCGGATTCCAAAGTTTAGATGGCAGGTTGCGATTCTCAGATTCCAGCTTTTCAAATTTGAAATTTGAAATTTGAAATCATTTGAAACCTAGATCTGCAGTCTGAATCTGCATCTGCAATCTGCATCTGCAATCCGAATCTGCAATCCGAATCTGCAATCTGCATCTGCAATCCGAATCTGCAATCTGAATCTGCTTTCGAATTTGCAATCCTTATATAACTCCACAATCACTGCCCAGTGCTCTTCATCCTCCTGCGCTCTTCTCACTGACCGGCGCTTTTCATCATCGCATCCCGCTTTGCCTTAAACTCCGTACCCGGCTTCCATTCCGGATACTTGTCTGTATTCGCCACCCTGTACCCCACCGTCATCAACAGCCGCAAGTCCTCAGCTGCCCCAGAAAAATCCCAGTCAGGTTTTATCTCATCCGACGGCTTGTGATAGTCGTTCTCGGTGTACTCGTCCCTCTTCTTCTGTCCCCATCCTGCAGGCTTTCCAATGAAGTCTATTCCATCATTCGGATCGAGCGCCGGAACTCCTACCTTCGCAAAGTTGAAGTGGTCAGAGCGGTAATAGAAACCCTTTTCCGGCTCCGGATCGGGCCTCAATACTCGCTTCTTCTCGGCGGCCGCTTGTTGCAATACGTCATCAAGGGTCGAGTTTCCCAGACCAACAACCGTTACGTCGCGTGTCGGTCCCCATTGATTCAGGCCATCCATATTGATATTGGCGACGGTCTTTTCCAGAGGATAAATCGGGTTTTCAGCGTAATACTTCGATCCGATCAATCCTTTCTCTTCGGCGGTCACGGACAAAAATAGAATCGATCTGCGAGGGGGCGTCGGCAGCGCTTTGAACGCACGAGCTATTTCGATCAGCCCTGCACAGCCCGAGGCGTTGTCGAGCGCTCCGTTGTAGATTTTGTCGCCCTTTTCGTTTGGCAGTCCGATGCCAAGATGATCCCAGTGAGCGGTATAAATCACATACTCATCCTTTAGCCTATCCGAGCCTTCGAGCTTCGCGACTACGTTGTGCGAATCGATGAATCGAAGCTTCTGGTTCAAGTCAAGTTTTGCATGAGCATTCAACGCTACCGGCTTGAAGTCCTTGCTGGCAGCGTTTTTCTTGAGCGTATTGAAGTTCAATCCGGCGGTGTTCAACAACTCCTTCGTCTTCGTATCAGTGATCCATCCCTCAACCTGTACGCGCGACATGTTCTTGTCTTTTGAAACCAGATCAAAGTTCTCGATTGTAAAACTGCCCTTCGGTACCGACCAGGGATAGCCGGCAGGTCCGGTTTCATGAACGACCAGTACGCCGGCGGCGCCCTTCTCGGCGGCGATTTCGAACTTGTAAGTCCATCGACCGTAATAGGTCATCGCGCGGCCTTTGAACATCTTGTCGTCGAGCTTGGTGGGATTGTTGCTGTCCGTTACAGGCGGATCATTCACAAGCATGATCAAGACCTTGCCGCGAACATCCATTCCCTTGTAGTCGTCCCAACCGTACTCAGGCGCTACCACGCCGTATCCAACAAAAACGACGTCTGCATCGAAGCCGGTTTTCTCGACTACACGAACTGTTCGAGCCACGAAGTCATCGCCAAACTTCATTTTCAAATCTTTACTGCCGACCTTTACGCTCATCACGGCATCCTGGCCGGTGGTGATACCGACAAGAGGCACCTTTTGGAAATAGGTTCCGTCAGTGTTTCCCGGCGCAAGACCGATCTTCTTGAATTGATCGGCAATGTAGTTGATTGAGAGGTCTTCGCCTTTAGTTCCCGGTCCACGGCCTTCGAATTCATCGGAAGCAAGGACTTTTATGTGACTCAGGAGGCCTTCTTTAGTAATGACATTGAGTGCGGCTTCAGATGGTCCAAGGCCTTTTGCTTGCGATGCGGAGCGCCTTTGCGCGAATCCGAAGACAGCTAATATCAAGATCACGGCACCAGTTATCAGTAAATTTAGCTGTTTCATTATGATTACCCCCAAATTCAATTTACCCGCGAGAAATTGATAGCGCCAGTGCTTTTGGGAGAGAACTATTGAGAGACGCTGGTCTCAATCGCGTTGAACAAGAATGGAAGGGTGGCAATGCTTTGGCCGCGGTACTGAGGACGAAATGCGAACATTATCACTCGACCCTTGCCCATCTTTACTTCTACGATCGCAGCTTTGTTCGCGAGCTTTTCTCCGCCCAGAAGCCAGCCTGATAGCAGGATATCGTTCGAATCGGCGAAGCGTGCGATCACTTTTGCATCCGGGCTCGTTGTCTCGAAAGCGAGTGAGCCTTCTACCCAAGCGATTGATTCATCGCGCGATGATTCGAGCATTGGCGCTTTGCGGGTTAAAGGACTGGAAGGGTCGACTTTGATCTTAAGGATTGAGCCCGGGCAATAAAAATCCTTTGGCGGGACACCTTCCAGAGTATTTTTTACGGGCACTCCAAGTTTCTCGATTGCGAATTGCGATGCTTCATTGAGGGTTATTAGCGTGCCGCCGTCCTGGACGAATTTCTTTAGTGCATCAACGCCAGTGGTGCCGAGCCCGCCCGACACATTGGATGGATAACGCTCGCGCGACAGGCCGTTAAAGATTTGCTGGGCGCTTTGGGCCGGTATGATTATGCAATCAAATCGAGAGCCGATGTTGCTCAAGGCGCTTGCGAGCTTTTCAGCTGATTCCCGAGAAAAATTACCGCTGATCTGACCTTTATCATTGATTCGGCTGTTGATGCGAGGTGCAGAGCTGACCTCGCCATTTAGACTGATGGCCAGCCTCTCGCCGATATGTGCGCTGCTCGCCTCAGCGAGACGCTTCGCGCCTTGCGGAGTGAGAGAGAAATCAATATCAAAAACTACCGGGCTGTATTCGGACGGTTTAGCCGAAACATTGCGCATATCGCGGCTCGTTACTATTGGGTTTTTGCTTACGACTATCCAGCCATTTATACTTGGGCCATTCGAATCTGGTTGCTCGCGATACGCGACCACTTCCCATTCGGCAGTATACGGAGTCTTGCCTGGCTTCGCTGATTTCGCTGCACTTTCAGCTTGTTCCCGGGTTTCGTACGGGATGTCAGTCTCTCTTGCAACAAGTCTTAACTCCAGATTTGCAGCTACAAGATCTACGTCCTTCACGGAGGCATAACTGAGGTCAAAACCTATGGAGTCCTTTTTGTATTGATCAAGTACCCAACGAGTCCACCCTTCGTCCATTGAAGCCGCGTAGCTTTTGTACAGACCGACGCGAACTGCTTTGGCGTTTCTGGTGGGCTCAGCCTTCGTTGACAGAAAGCGTTGCGGCTCGGGTAGTCGAAAGGAATGGTTTACCTGAGCCGCATTGACTCCCATCAATAGAGGTAAGGTGTGTGCAGTAACGTCATAAGGCCGACGAGGAGGGCCGCCGGGATATTCGCGAATGTCCGGGTATTGCTGCCGTTCAAGTAATGTTTTTGCGAACGCGCCGTAAGGCTGTGCCAACGGGATGATCGTGGTTCCTACAGGATATTGAATTCCGTCGACTTCAAATGCGGCAGGCGTATCGATCATTTCAACTTCGCCGCGGGAAAGAATCGCCAGGAGACGCCTTCTGCCTTCAACTCGCCAGAAATTGCCATCTTTCACTGGCGGGATCAAAAACGCAAACGGCTCGCCTGATTTTCGTTCTCGTACGGCATCCTTTCCAACTTTATAAAAATCCCTAATCCATCGTTCGCGATAACGCGCCGCGTTGCGCATCAATGCAAAAGCTCCAGACTGCATGTAGTCGACGATGTTAGCCAACTTCCACTCGCCGCCTTGCCACACAAGCGGAAAGTTGGCGCTTCGAAGCTTCGGATTAACCCCAATTTGCGGGGTTAGTTGATCAAATGTAATGTTCGTTGGTGAAGCAATTCTGGCTGAAGCCGTCTCGCTCAGAATCCTGATTCCGCCGTGATAGTGCTGATATGAGCGAGCCGGCGTCCAGGCATCATAAACTCCATTGGTCACCACGCCTGCCTTGCCTTCAGCTACCAATTCCCACGCCATTGTAGAACCCATGAAATTGACGCCAGCTTGAATTATCGGCGGTACATTGGGCTCCCACGGTTCCACGTATGGCGGGAGGAAAAACCGCGAGCCGTTTTCCCCCTGTTGATGAATGTCGTGGACAATCTGCGGGTGCCAGACATTATGCACCTTGTCGATCGTCAATTGGGTTTCCACCTGCGTGAACGCATACCAGTCTCGGTTGTTATCGTGACCGGTGTAATGATGATAAAGCTCCGGCGGACTCGTTCCCTCAGCGGGTGTGCCGACGGTTTTGTCATACCAGTTCTTCACAATGTCAACACCATCCGGATTCAAGGAAGGAACCAGCAGCACGATGCAACGGTCCAGTATCTCAAGCGTCTCAGCAGAATTGTCCGAGGCAAGTTTGTGAGCGATGTTCATTGATACGAGGTTGCCACCGACTTCAGTCGAATGAATCCCGCAGGTGATCAGCACAATTGTGCGGCCTTCGGCTATCAGTTTTTCGGCTTCGATGTCGTTGCTGTTGAAGGTACGCGGGTCCGCAAGCTTCCGTTGAATTTCTTTGAAGTGTTCAAGTCGCGCGAGGTTTGAGGGCGATGAGATTGTTGCGAGTACGAAAGGGCGGCCCAGCGTAGTCTTGCCGAGTTCCTGGAACTTGAGGCGATCGCTGGTCTGTTCCAGATGCTTGAAGTAATCAACGATTTGGGCCCACGAAGCTAACTTCCGGTCGTCGCCCGGACGGAATCCGATGACGTCCCGTGGCTCGGGTATGCGAAGCGTCACTGAAGGTTTTTGGCGCGGGCGTTGAGATGATGAAGATGCCTTGACGCTGAAGAGAGGCGTGATGGCCACGATAGCCGCCGCAAAAATCCAACCGGTTAGAAGCCAATTTGCTCTGCGCATCGAAGCCTCCAATTCAGAAACCAGGATTAGCCGCGAGAAACAGTTTCTTAACGGCGTATTCTTTCTGAATTTGTGCGGTGAGTGATTCGTTCAGGTATTAGTCGGTGACGCGAAAGAAAATGGCGCCGCCGCCAACTGCCCACACGTGTGCTGGATCCGCGCCTGCCACTCTCGATGTTGTCATTTCCTGTTCAAACACCTTTGGCTCGCTCAACCACGATTTGCCCCCGTCAACCGTATAGTTGATGTACGGACCTTGATCGGTTGGCGCCCAGCCCTGGTTTGGGTTCAAGAAAAAGACATCACGCACGCCGGCATTTACCATCCATTGCCTCCGCCATGCGGCGCCCCCATTGCTAGTGACGAGCATTCGACCTGCTGGTTGCTCGGCGGCGGTGGCCGACGCGAAGCCATGATCCTTGTCAATGAACTGCAGACCCCTGACGGAGAACTTCTTCGCACCCTCGCCGTGAGGATCCACGGGTCCATCGCCTGCTTCAATCTCAGTTCGTTGTCTATCCCAGATTCGGCCACCATCAATGGTGTTATAAATGACTCCATTTGTGCCCGATGCCCAGCCTGTAGACGTATCGATAAATGTAATGCGAAGGATTGAGATTGGAATGTTGGTCTGTGCATTCCATGTATTTCCGCCGTCATTCGTCGCCAAAATTGCGCTTGGACCGCCGACCCCTTCTTCCTCTCCCTGCAAAGGGGTCGCTCCGCCTATCCATCCATGATCGGCATCGCTGAAAAAGACTGTGACCGGTATTTGTTTGTAGCCTATTCTCGCAACAGACCATGATGACCCTCCGTCTGTCGTTTTGAGAACGATGCCGTCATTGCCGGAATCAGCTCCAACCATCCACCCGACGTCCGAGTTTATGAAATGGAGCGAGTTCAATTTGGTGATCAGCATTCCCGGCTTTTCGATTGGGGTCTCAATCCAGTTCTTTCCTCCGTCCGACGTTCGTAGGACAACCCCAACCCTTTCCTCTCCGCCTTTCGGGTTAGGCATATCGCCGCACACAAAAACTACGTCAGGGGACACTACCGATATTCCGTTGTAGAAGAAGACGCCCAGATTGTAGCCAGAATAACTCAGTGATGCAGGAGACCGGTACTGAGCTATCCATTTACCGGGTTTCGCCGGAATTTCGCTAGTTGCCTTTTTGTTAGTATTACTTTGCTTAGGGTTACAGCTTAGTCCTCCCAAGGCTACCAGTACCGCAAGCAGGAGTGTAGATACACGATTTCTCAATTCCATTCAGTTCCTCTGACATTGAATCTTATCCGAGCGAGATATTAATAGATTCGAGAGAATAGTGACAAGATTCAGCTTGATGCGAATCGTGGCTTTGAACTCTGTCGAAATAGAATCTACAGTGGAAGTTTATGCTCGAACGGCGAGCGTTCAAACGAGGCTCTTAATCATCAAGAAACCGTCGTCGCCGCTTGTGTAATATCGTGGCATTCTTCGAACGATCTTATAGCCCAGGTCCAGATAGAGCCGCTGGGCCACTATGTTTGATGTGCGTACCTCGAGGCGAACGGTCGTTACTCCTCGACGGAGAAACCCCTGCTCAACTTCGTACATTAACCGCCGCCCGTGTCCATATCGCCGGTGCTCCGGAGCGACCCCAAGTGCAACTACGTGCCCCGTTCCATCAGGCTCGATCATTCCGACCACGAAAGCGATCATCTCGTTGCCCGAAGAAATCACCTTGTGGCAAACGGATTGTGCGTGAGAGAGAAGATATCGAATCGTTTCGCGGTCGTATGCCTCACCGTCCGCGAAACATCGCTGATCGAGTCTCCAGCATTCGTGAAGATCGGCGTGGCCCATCGCCGTCACAACAGACTGACTAGTCGCAGCCATCATAGACTCAATTGAAGTCCTCTCTTTTCTACGCCTCGGCCACATCTGATTTAAGCGATTTTATTATACGTCAACATATCGATTCACGCAGCAATTGATTTTTCGTAGACAGACGAAAATCTTAGACGCAGCGGCCGACAGCGGCAAAAGGGAATTGATATGTTCCGCTCCTGGTACCTGTTGTCGGGTCCTTTTCGTAGGTTTTCTCTAAAGTATCACTATGTTGACTTCTCACATTCGCTCAAATAGGCTTCGTCCAAAGTATGGAAATAGACGGCGCATCGCTAACCTTAGAGCAAACCGCCGATGTAGCGGACGGAGCCGCGGTCTCCCTGGCTAACACTGCTCGGGGACGGATTGAACGAGCGCGGCGCTTCGTTGAAGACATCGTCGCGCGAGGCGAAGTTGTGTACGGCATAAATACGGGGTTCGGCGCGCTATCAGATGTGACGATCCCGCACGAGAAGCTGCGTGAGCTTCAAGTCAATCTTGTGCGCTCACACTCGTGCGGAGTTGGCGACCCGCTGCCAGAACGCGTCGTCCGAGCAATGTTGCTTCAGCGGGCTAACGTTCTCGCAAAAGGGTACTCAGGTTGTCGAATCGAAGTCGTTGAAACTCTCCTGCAGATGCTCAATAAACGCGTCCATCCAATTATCCCATCACGAGGTTCGGTGGGGGCGTCTGGAGATCTCGCTCCGCTGGCCCATCTTGCGCTGGTCGCAATTGGAGAGGGCGAAGCGAGCTATAACGGTCAGCGCATGAACGGCGCTGAAGCTATGAAGGCCGCGAATATCCCATTCCTTGCGCTGGAAGCCAAAGAAGGCCTGGCATTGCTAAACGGGACGCAAGCGATGACTGCGGTTGGAGGTCTCGCGCTTTTGGATGCGGAGCGTCTTGCGGACGCAGCGGATGTTGCGGGTGCAATGTCTCTTGAAGCCTTACGCGGGACACCCGTGGCTTTCGATCACAAGATCCACGCGGTACGACCTCATCCCGGACAAATCAAAAGCGCCAGGAGATTGCGTGAACTGATCGAGGCAAGTGAGATCAGGGAATCTCACCGCGATCATTCGATTGACCCCAGGGTGCAAGACGCTTATGCGATTCGATGTATGCCTCAAGTGCACGGCGCGGTTCGAGATTCGCTCGCGCATGCCCGACGGATCCTCGAAATCGAGATCAACAGCGCGACCGATAACCCCTTGATCTTCGCCGAAGCGGGTGAAGTTTTATCGGGCGGGAACTTTCACGGCGAGCCGATCGCGCTGACTTTGGATTACGCAGCCGTAGCAATCGCAGATCTCGGCACGATATCAGAACGCCGCGTTGAGCGGCTTGTTAACCCTGATCTCTCAGGTCTGCCGGCCTTTCTTACACCCAATCCAGGAATGAACTCCGGTTTAATGATCGCCCAGATCGTGGCGGCATCGCTGATCGCGGAAAACAATGTCCTTGCACATCCGGCATCTGTCACAAATCTCCCAACCTCTGGAAACAAAGAAGACCACGTCAGTATGGGTATGACATCCGCAATAAAATTTGCGCAGGTTGTTCGGAACGTCGAGATTATTATTGCTATCGAATTGATGTGTGCGGCGCAGGGATTGGATTTTCTGATGCCCTTGAAACCAGGGCCTCGATTAGCGGAGGCTTATTCGCGGGTACGGGCACTTGTCCCATCGATCGAGCGGGATGCACCGCTCTCAAGTTACATCGAGTCTCTTGTCCCGGTAGTACGTCGCCTTGGAGAGGTCTGATAAAGACTTGCAATTATCCGAGCAGAACGATCATTCCGTGATAGGCGCACAAACAGAGGTAGATCCCTACGACCAACTTGATTCCCAGCTGAGCGGTCCTCAAGTGGGAAAAGTGGTAGCAGATCAGAAGGCCAAGGGCAGTTATTCCCATCTTTACCAGAAAAAATAGTATGGCATTTTGATGGATCAGGGATGCCATCAGTGGATTTCCTTCGGCAGCAACGCCGCGCCCGATGTGCTGCATTGTGGCAACCGCATCGTATCCTGACATTGCGATGGCGGCGAGGACATAGCTAAACATCCTGGAGTTGCGAAACAGTACACCCGACGTATCCATGTTTAACCTCTTCTGCTCGATCTATTAAACGCGGGAACGGGAATGGGGCCCCCTAAAGTCTCTCGCGTCTTCAATCAGCCGCTAATGAGCGCATAAACATACTATCATCGCTGGCGTCGAATCAATAACCTGACCGGGGCATCTCAATACATTCGACCCGATCCGTTCGTCCCCTAATGCCCTATGCTAGAATCCAATTTCTAAGAACTATGGGCTCTTTTAAGTTAGATGATCAATCCCTCACAAATTTCAAAAATAGCGTTTCGTTAGGAATTTATGACCCAAACGAGGAGTATCAGAGCGCCGAAGGGCAGTGAGATCAGCTGCAAGGGCTGGCATCAGGAAGCGGCCCTTCGAATGCTGATGAACAATCTGGATCCCGACGTTGCAGAAAAACCCGATGAACTTATCGTCTACGGCGGGACTGGTAAAGCCGCGCGAGACTGGCGCTCATTCGATGCGATCGTGAGTTCATTACGCGACCTCGAAAACGACGAGACGCTGCTGGTGCAATCGGGCAAGCCGGTAGGAATATTTCGAACTCATGAGTATGCGCCACGAGTATTGATTGCGAACTCGAATCTCGTCGGTCAATGGTCCAACTGGGAGGAGTTTCAGCGGCTCGAGCGGCTTGGCCTTACGATGTACGGCCAAATGACCGCTGGGTCCTGGATCTATATCGGGAGCCAGGGCATTGTTCAGGGCACATTTGAGACCTTTGCCGCGGCTGGCGCAAAACACTTCGGTGGGTCGCTTGAAGGCAAACTGATCGTATCTGGAGGAATGGGAGGCATGGGAGGTGCTCAGCCTCTTGCGGCGACGATGAATGGCGCCTGTTTTCTGGGAATCGATGTTGATCGAGACCGAATCGCAAAGCGGATAAACACAGGGTATTGCGATAGGATCACGAGCGATCTCGACGAAGGGCTACACATCATAAATGAAGCTCGCTCGAGAGGCGAAACAGTATCTGTTGGTCTCGTCGGAAATTGTGCTGACCTGCTACCCGAGCTCAATCGGCGCAATATCGTTCCCGATGTGCTAACCGATCAAACAAGCGCACACGATTCTTTAAATGGGTACGTGCCGGCAGGTCTGAGTCTGGATGAAGCCGCGGCGATGCGACGTGATCGCCCGGAAGGTTACATAAGACGTTCGATGGATTCGATGGCGGCACACGTTCAAGCGATGCTTGAGCTGAAGCGCAAAGGTGCGGTGACGTTTGACTATGGCAACAACATCCGGACGCAAGCGACCAAGGCTGGAGTGCAAGATGCGTTTGAGATTCCCGGCTTTGTACCAGAGTATATTCGCCCGCTCTTTTGCCAGGGACGCGGGCCGTTCCGATGGGTAGCGCTATCAGGTAACCCGGCCGATATCCGAAAGACCGACAGCCTGGCGCTGGAGCTCTTTCCCGACGACCAGGTTCTTTCGAGATGGCTCAAACTGGCAAGCGAGCGCGTGCAATTTCAGGGACTTCCTGCACGGATTCTGTGGCTAGGCTACGGCGAACGAGCAGAGTTTGGGGAAGCAATGAACGACATGGTGCGTACCGGGCGACTGGAGGCGCCAATTGTCATTGGTCGTGATCATTTAGACACGGGATCAGTTGCGTCGCCTTATCGAGAGACCGAAGGTATGCGGGACGGCTCGGATGCGATTGCGGACTGGCCCTTACTCAATGCCTTGTTGAATACGGCGTCCGGAGCATCCTGGGTATCAATTCACAACGGCGGCGGGGTTGGGATTGGTTATTCGCTTCATGCTGGGCAGGTTAGCGTGGCGGATGGAACCGAAGATGGAGCGAAGCGCTTAAATCGAGTACTTACCAACGACCCTGGTCTTGGGGTTGCTCGTCACGTAGATGCTGGCTATGAAGATGCGCGTAAAACTGCTGATGAGAAACAGATAAACATCCCGCGATTTGAAAGTTAAGAGGACGTAGGACCTATTAGACCTATTGTCGAACCGCAGCCAGTTCTGGTGGCTGCGTTGTATTCCGTTTCCGGTAAGCACGTATAAAAAAGGCTTTGTCGCCGATCTGCTGGTTCCGTTCCTGATCAACACCGAAAATCGCGCACGGCTCGAAGTTTTGTTCGATCCAGGCCATCAGAGTTTTACAGTAATCTTTTCCGAAAGCCTCCGCACCGAACTCAGATGTTGCGCGATTGGCCACAAGTACTAATCGAGTATTCGATTGTTGGAGCTGGAGGATTGCGCGTTCTTCTCCTTCCTCGTTCAAATAACCCGGTGTGGTGATTTCTTCGCGCAAAGGATTGGGCCGATCCGTGAAGAAATTGAGCGACGTGCCCTCAGGCATCACCGCCACTGGTTCGCCGGGTTCCGTTTCTCGATCGATGAATGAAATTGCATCAGTGATGGCTTTGCCCAGATCGGGAATGGCAATGATTGTTCCACGTGCTGTTCTTATCGGCGAGGTGTTTCGGTCTCGAAAACGGAACGAGAGCAGCGAGGCTGTTATAGCCACGTCGAGCATCAAAAGCGCGACGGCAATGTTACGCGCCAATCGCCTCGTATCTGACTGGCGAAACATATCAGCGAATGGATTCACCCATGCATATGTGAACATAATTACCGATGCTGGCAATAAGTATGAACTGTACGCGCCTCCGCTTCTCACTCGCAGAATTACACGGGCAAGACTGGCAAGCGCGTACACGGTGACAACCACGACTATCATTGTTTGGCTCTTCAGCGGTCGCCCTAGCCCTTGTTTTAGTTGTTTGACAACCTCAGTTCCGATTAAGCCAATCAGCAATAAGGGCATTGCTAAGTAAGGGCCCTTCTCAAAGTTCAATGCTCCAGCAAAAGGCACGACTACCAGTAGCAGCGATAGCACAAACAGCATCCATATCTGAACATAGGTGGCGCGCCCGGCATCGCTCACCCTGGTTAGATCCGAGAAAGAAACCTTGGATGGAGCAGTCTGGCGTTTTCGCCAGGTGAAAAGCACACTCACCGTTCCAACGACTGCGGCCAATGCACTTACTCGTACGGCTGCTCCGAGGATGCTGGCGATCGATCGGAGAGGCTGGTCGAAGCCGGATACACGCTTGTTAAAATAAACCAATTCAGGGGGAAGGTATCGAAAGAAAAGAAGGCTATCGTGAGAAAGGATGGACCAACCAACGCGCGAAGCGATATAGCTATAAACTCCAATAACAAGGATTAATGCTGGTACAGTGAATACCAATCCAAACTTAATTGCCTTTTTCACATTCGGGTAGCCAGCCAGCGCGATTGTCGCAATCCCGGCGCTCAATGCGGCCAGTCCCATTTCTGTCTTGGCGAGGATCGCAAAACCGGTTGTAACCCCGGCGGCAGCCAGTGCCATAATAGTCCTAGTCCTCTGCCCACGTAGGCTAGAGACCGCACTCTCTATACTCTCACCAGTTTGCTCACGCCGTTCGAGAAAGTTAACTAGCAATGCCAGCGATAGAAGACCCAGCGCACAGCCATGCAGGGCAGAATAGGAATATGGAAGAACGTAGTTGCCAGCCTGCTTGAACGCGCACAGCCACATCACGCTCAGAGTTGTTGCGGCCGCTGCTGCCGGTCCCATCAGCCGCCTCGAAAGCCAATATACCGTCGCTAGTATCAGGATTGCTGTAATGATGCCGTCCGCGTACAAAACAGCCAGTGACGGACCGAAAATCTTGTACAGGAAAGCATTGAGATAGGGAGAGAGCGGCCCGTAGATATGGCGCACATCGGAGTACAGCATTTCTCCGCGTGCCAGCCTCAAAGGCTGGTTCATTTCGCGCCCGCAGTCTACGAGCGGATTACCCCATCGTTCCCACGAGACCGCGAGTCCAAATAAAAAGGACACTGCTATGAGGACGACCCAGGGAAGGTCGCGTTTGTTTATCCGAGTGGCCACGATGAACGCCGATTATAGGCGATGTCCCTTTTCCGTGACAAATTGAGTTACTAGCCGATCTCTTGTTTCAGTCGCCTTGCGGTGCGGTGGTCCGTGTGATTACTGCCGCTTCGGAAGCTCGGAGAAACTCAGTGGTCTGCTCTGTCACGCTGGCCGGCTCTTCGGGGAGCAAATGGGGATCAAGCTTAAAGGTCGCTTCGGCTTTTTTGTTAATCGGCCTTCGATCGCGTGGGGTGGGCGTCATCATCACCAGAAACGGGAGACAAATCAAGCCAATACCAACACACAATATCAAAAGATTGAAGACCATCAGGTATGGTGTGAACTCTCCCGCTATCTGAATGTGTTCTTTGCTAAGAATCTTCAGGCTCGATCCGAACAGGAGGGCCAAGAGCATCAGGATGGCTCCCAGGATGAGCATTACGCGATGATGTTTCCTTAAGAAAGGGGTTTTGCAGGCCGAGACGGTTTCGAGATCAGTCTGGCCGCTAATAAGTTCTGAAACTCCCGTGAGCTCCATCCCGCAAGATCGACAGAATTTTTGGTCGACTCCGGCCTCGGTTGAGCAGTTTGGACAATACATCGCTCACCTCATATCTCGTGTGCTTATTTTAAGAACTGCCGAGCTCTACTATTAAGAATAACGGCTGTAATCGATACGAGGTTTCCCCTTTCTCCGAATGTCCTCGGACCTAAAGGTACTCCCGTTTGATCAGGCAATCCCGACGAAAGCCCTGGGCGAGCCTGTAGGAGATCAGGTAGAAGAACGGAGAATTGAACTCGTGATGGTGCCTCACCATGTCTAGTGTCAGGTGTAACACATAGCCGGCTAATAGACCTATCAAAAACGGTGTTCGAAATACAACCGTAATTATCATGATCAGAACGAGTAACTCGTATGAGTGGAACACCAATGGTAACCGTAAGAGCTTTCGCGGACGCAGAAGATTCATCACCCAACTCATCTTACTCCCAGGGCTTTCGAGAACGTCACGTTGAGGACGCCTGAACGGAGCTCCGTAGCGAATCGACCACATCTGGTCAATAATGTGATCGGAATCGATCAGGAAACCGCCAATGACCGCGCCGGTAAACGCCGAGGCCGAGCCGGTGGCCCAGTAGAGGGCTCCTCCCGTCACAACTGACGACCAAAAATGGTGCTTAGGTTTCATCGATTCTTTTACTCGATAAATCCTGCGTTGTTATACTGCGGTTTGGACAGCCAGATCCAACGCACAACCTAACTGTCAAAGTATAGCGGCTCGAAGGACGATTCTACTAACGTGAGGACCTATGACAAATCTCGACACAACGAGATCCGATGATCTCTTCACTCGCGCTCAACAAGTGATTCCCGGCGGCGTTAACAGTCCGGTTCGTGCATTCCGTGCGGTTGGCCGAGCGCCTCTGTTCATACGCGATGCTGCGGGCGCCAATCTCACGGACGTCGACGGAAACCGCTACATCGATTACGTAGGATCCTGGGGACCCATGATCATGGGACACGCGCATCCGGCAGTTATAGAGGCTGTTCGTGAAGCCGCCATTAGGGGAACAAGCTATGGAGCACCCACAGAGCTCGAGGTTGAGCTTGCAAACGAAATAGTGTCGGCTTTTCCATCGATTGAACGAGTCCGACTGACAAGCTCAGGTACCGAAGCGGCGATGAGCGCGATCCGGCTTGCGCGCGGATTCACCGGTCGGGACCGAATTGTGAAGTTCGAGGGTTGCTACCACGGACACAGCGACGGGCTTCTTGTGAAGGCGGGTTCTGGTCTGGCGACCTTTGGGACGCCTGACAGCGCCGGCGTCCCGGCCGATTTTGCCCGGAATACCATTGTCGTTCCTTTTAATGATGTTGACACTTTGCGGCAGACCTTTGAAGAGCAGGGAACTGAGGTCGCAGGAATTGTTATCGAGCCAGTGGCAGGCAATATGGGATGTGTGCCGCCAAAATCCGGTTACCTGAAGGCAGTCCGAGAGCTTACAACCAGGTTCGGCTCGTTACTAATTTTCGATGAGGTGATCACCGGTTTCAGGGTGGCGTACGGAGGAGCTCAAGAGCTTTACCGTATCAAACCTGACCTTACCTGTCTGGGCAAGATAATCGGAGGTGGCCTTCCCGTAGGCGCATTTGGCGGCCGGGCAGACGTGATGGACCGTCTGGCTCCTCTCGGACCGGTTTACCAGGCAGGAACCCTGTCCGGTAATCCCCTCGCAGTATCTGCCGGTCTTGCAATGTTGAAATTGCTAAGAGATTCGAAACCGTACGACGAACTCGATCGTCGTAGTGCACGACTGGAACAAGGTTTACGGAACGCGGCTTCAAGAGCCGGGATACCAGCAGTGGTAAATCGCGTCGGTTCAATGCTGACCAGTTTCTTTACCAAAGGTCCGGTCAGCGACTGGTCTACCGCGAAGCTCTCTGACACTGAGCTGTACGGCCGGTTTTTCCGAAGCATGCTTGAGTCAGGAGTGTACCTCGCACCGTCTCAATTTGAATGCGCTTTTGTGAGTCTTGCGCACGGTGAAGATCATATTGAGAAGACTATTGAGGCAGCAACATTGGCTATGAGTGCTCTAAGATGAGAACAGGCAAGACACTAGTCTGGTTCTGATTTATTTCGATCGTGCAAGGGTTCGCAATAAATGGATGACCAGATGGTAACTGAGCGATTTAGTCCTTAAACTTCTTGAAGACCAGGGCCGAATTCTTGGATCCGAATGCGATGCAGTTGCACAATGCCGTGTCAATTCTTGTTTCGCGCCCGCGGTTAGGCACATAATCAAGATCACATTCAGGATCAGCAGCCTCTACGTTGATTGTTGGAGGAGCATAATTGTGTTTCATCGCCATCAGCGTCGCTACGACTCCAGCGGCGCCTGAGGCACCTTGAGGATGTCCAATCATCGATTTGGTGGAGCTTGCCGGTATGGTTCGCGCGCGGTCGCCAAAGGCCATCCTCACCGCCGCGGACTCGGTCCGATCATTTATCTTTGTTGCGGTCCCGTGCAGATTCAGATAATCAATTTCACCAGTGCTGAGTCCAGCTCGCTCCACGGCAGTAACCATCGCGCGAGCAGCATCCTGTCCCGTAGGTGCGATTTGCACTCGATGGTAGGCATCACACGTCGACTCATATCCGACAAGTTCCGCATAGATTGGTGCCCCGCGCTTCAATGCGTGATCGAGTTCTTCGAGAATGACTATCCACGCTCCTTCGCCGAGCACGAATCCGTCTCGGTCGGCGTTGAACGGCCGTGAAGCGCGGCCAGGCTCATGGTTCCACTTAGTAGTTACGGTTCCCATTCGGCAAAAAGCGGTCATCAACCCGAATGTGATGCACGCTTCCACTCCACCTGACACAACCATGTCAATCTGCCCCAGGCGGATAGCATTCCATGCATGTCCCATCGCGTCCGTAGAGCTGGTGCAGCCGGTAGATACCACATGGCTCATTCCGTGAAGCTGATAAGCCATGTTTATTTCGCTCGAAAGCATGCCAACGAACGAAGCGACAATTGAATAAGGGCTAACTCGGCGATACGCGGCATCGTGATCGGCGCGGTCGTAGTATTGTTTGTACTGTCGTTCGGCGAATTCAATTCCTCCGGCTCCTGTGCCTATTATTACGCCAATGCTTTCGCGTTCAGAGGGACTAAGAGCGCGAAGGTCGATACCTGCGTCTTCAGCAGCTTCATCCGTTGCGAAGAATGCCATGGGTACTGCTCGCTGGACGCGGTCTTTGTCTTTCTTTGAAATATATCGATCGAAATCAAAGTCTTTGACTTCGGCAGCAACTTTGCAGGACAGCTTGGAAGCGTCGAACAGCGTGATGGGACCTGTACCGCTTACGCCGGCGGCAGTGTTTTTCCAATAAAGGTCGCGGCCGATGCCATTGGGGCTCACTGCTCCTATTCCGGTTACAACTACACGCCTTAAACCCATCAAGAATGCCTCCGAATTTTTGTGCTACGTTGATTTGGGGGTTCGCTGCCTGCCATTGTACGACAAGAACGGCTCGATTATCCAAGCCAGCAAGTCTGATGTCACTGTTGCAGCGATGACAAGATATCACATGACTGCTCCGGCTAAGCCCAATTTCATAGAAGATCTTCCCAAAAAAGACGCTGTTTTGAGGAGGAATAAATATTTTACTGGACGAACCGCTGAACGAGGCATGCGCTACATAAGCAAGCGCAGGTGACTGTCTGAATTTCGATTGGAATGCACCGTGATACCTTGAACGTTCCAATCGCTGCAAGTAAGATTGCAGCGACTTAATCACCTTCACTGGGTAAAGGCGAACAGGCTGCCGGTCGCCGTCGGAGTTTAGGGGACGGCGAAGGGAAGCTTGAGAGCCTGATTCAGATTGCTCTGAATGACGCTCATCCGGTGGGGGTGACAATGCTTTTGAAGATCAAACGGGTCCTCGGTTTCATTGACGCCAACCTCGAAGCAAAGATCACAGTAGAACAACTGGCAGAATTCGCGAGGGTTTCACGCTCTCATTTGTGCTATTTGTTCAAGGTGGAGACGGGCGTAGCTCCGATACAGTACATCAAGCGCGTTCGAATTGAGAAAGCTCGTGATCTATTGGGACAGACGAACCTCAGCATAAAAGAGATCCGTTCAAGGGTGGGTTTGGTGGACCGCAGTCACTTCACGCGTGAGTTCAAAGAGGCGTTCGGCGTTACGCCATCCGAATATCGAAACCAGTTGTACGAGTTGCCAGGTTCTGATTATAATAAGTAACTCTTTAGGATAATTGGCCACCTTTAGTAAGTTTCGCCACTCTTTTCCTATTGCTCAAAAAAGGTGTTGGGACGATACTGGGGCCGGCTTACGAAGCATTTGGGATTTGGAAGATTATTCAAGCGGCGTAGTCTTGTATCGATTCCTTGGTTTTAACATCGAGGCCCGGCGCTAAAAAACTAATCAACAGGAGACCCATGAAGCGATCAATAGTTGTTGTTAGTCTTGTGACTGCTTCTATTGCTGCGGGGTGCGGTGTAGCGACGAGCAAGTCTCCCGGTCGATTCATTACGGGCTTCTCGCCGGAGGACGCGATCAACAGAGCTTATGTTCCGGCTGATGGAACAAAGCAACCGATTGTTTCAAATAGTGGAGCATTAGTCGGATCAGGCGGGTTGGGAATAACACACCGGACGATAAGCGCGGAGCTGTCACTGAGCGAGACCGAGGAATCTCAATTTCTGGCGAAAATAAAAAGCGAGGTTATCGAACAGCTGCGAAAGTATGGAGCTAAAACGACGGGTGAAGGTGCCGGCACCAACGATTCTTATCTGGAGTATTCCGAGGGGGCGATAGCCGGCGTGGTTGAAGTTTCGGGCATTCGCGGCGCGTATGAAACCTATCGCTTAGTCATCCTCATAGCTGAGCGCTAGCGACGTTAAGCCTTCAGATTGATTTTACCGCTTGCGGAGGCCCATATTCCTCCGCGCCAGGATAAGTGTGGATGCCTGTCCGGAATCACGGAGTTGATGACGCTAGAAGCAACCGGATTCGGCTAACAGCCAGTCGCCCGGCGTTCGGTTTTTCTAACTGATCTCAATTTTAAATCGGAGGTTGAATCACAATGAAAGTTAGAGTATCGATTTTGATAGTGCTCACGGTGTGTACTTTCGGTTTGAGTATCTCAAACGCTCAGAAGGCACAAGAGGAAGCCAAGAACTGTTGCGGCGATGGCAATCAAAAGGACGGCGATGCGGTTGTGGCAGTTATCAACGGCAGCCGGACGATACGAGAAAAGGAAATCGACGAGACCCTTGGAGCACAGCTCTACAGCTTGCAGGAACGGATATACAACTTGCGAAAAGGGGCTCTGGATAATCTCATAATGCAAATACTGCTGAGAGACGAAGCGAGCAAGCGGGGAGTGACTGAGGAGGAGCTCAGAGATCGGCTTATGCCGGCTCACGTCGATGTGAAGAAAGCCGACATAGACAAGGCCTACACCGAGATGCTCAGCACGCTGGAGAACATGAATGAGGAGGAGGCGAAACAAAGAATCAGACTGGATCTCGAGAGTCGCTTGAGGCTGGACGGGTACAAGGCAGCGGTGGCGGAAATAATAGGAAAAGCGAATATTCAAACATATCTATCCCAGCCGGTCGCCACCGCGGCACGAGTTAATGCCGAAGGACCATCGCTTGGTCCAAATGAAGCGCCGGTTACAATAGTGGAGTTCTCGGATTTTCAATGTCCCTATTGCAAACAGGCAAGTGTTGTTGTGAAGCGTGTACTGGAGACATATGGCAGCAGCGTTCGGTTAGTTTTCAAGCAAATGCCCCTTTCAATTCACCCTGATGCGTTCAAGGCTGCTAAGGCATCCGTATGCGCAAACGATCAGGGACGATTCTGGGAATTCCACGATTTGCTCTTTGGCTCTAATGACCTGTCACTGGAAGCGTTGAAGAAGTACGCTCTCTCTCTGCGTTTGAGAATCAATGATTTCGAGTCCTGTCTCAATTCGGAAGGAAGTTCGGCGGCGGTTAGACGGGATATGCAGGAAGCAATACGCGCCGACGTTCAAGGGACACCAACGTTCTTCGTCAACGGGCGCATCCTTAGAGGGATGAGGAACGCCGACGACCTCAAGAATCTGATCGATCTGGCTCTCCGCCAAAATTGATCGAATCAGAGTTACCGCCCAAAAAAACAACGCATCGTTTCCACTTGTATCGACAAGTGTTAGGACAGGTGTCTGACGACCACGACACCAAAGGAGGTTAGAAATGACGTACATAGTGAGAATCTCTATGACCCTTCTGTTTGGGTTCGGTTTTCTGGTACTCGCGTCGCGCGTATCCGCCCAGGTGGAACGCGGCCAGGAGAATGATCGAGCATCGCAAGCTCCCACCGTACGCGAATTCACTGAAGAAGAAGAGCTCTTGAAACTCGCGTACGGAAGACTGGCTCTCTATGTTAGAGCAGGCAATGGCTTTAACGCGGTACAGAAAAGGGGAACCTACAATCCGGATGACGAACTGGCAGTGGAAATACGAAACATTCGCTCCGGCCTGATTACGGAAATATTGCGGCAACCATACGCGAGCTTGGTTACTAAGCCGACAGGTTACGTTCTGAAGGTAATAACAACTCAGCGCAACTTCGACGGCGGACCAAACCACGTGCTTTACGACGCGAGTTGGATTCTCAGCGACTACAATCGCACGATGCTGGAAGATTGGAATAGCACAGTGGGCGAGGTGTTGCGTCTATCTCCCGACCGGGGTGCCGACGTGGACCGGTACACGACGTATGAAGTGACCATCGGCCTTGCGGGTAGAGAGCGCACATATCGCGCGATGGTTCTTCATCACAACGGGTTTCAATCAGCTTCCGAGCCACGACTGGATTTTGCGGACAATATCGTCGGTCAGACTGCGTTGACAAAGGTTTTTTATGAACGACGACCTCCGGTCAGAGCTTCATGGGCAGATTATGTCCGGACAAAAAAATACCGGGAGTATGCCGCTGCTGTTAAGAGCGACCTTCCGAGCGCACAAAGCAATTCTGCTCTGTGGCCTGGTGACTGGCGGACTGGAGCCAGTATCGGGATCACATCGCGCGCAGACATCGGCACCGTCGTTCCCTCATCCTTGTGTGACGATGATGGGAATGCCTGCGATCCCTTGTCCTGTAACTATCCTGCGTGTACCACAAAGTCGAATGACGGAAACCGCGACTTTCATTTGATGACAGGGAATTGCGTTCAACAGAACACAACCGGTCAGCACTCAAGACGCAATGTGAGCAGCAATATCGCTCATGTCTGGGGCAATCATTTCGCGAATTCCGACTTGCAGCCAAGCTGCGACTACGCATCCGACTGTAGTCTTCTCTGTCAGGTACAGGTTGTGAGCTTCAATGTTGGCGATACGGGGTTGCCTTCGAGCTCGTGTCACGCATTTGGAGGGGATCAGCTTTTTAGAGATTCCAGTAATGGCGGAAGTCAGCAGAATGGTGCGTCATGCAGCACGACACTCGGGGCGGGCGTAAAACCGTGCCTCTTTTGCTTATGTAACGTGACGATCACCTTTTCAGGTACCGGCGTCAGCGTTGCAGATGCAATATGGCAGTATGAGCACACACTTAATGGAAGTTGCCAGCACCCGACCGATTGCAGCGATGATCCGAATGCGTGTCCTCAGGGGAACGGGGGTGGAGGATTTGACTTCGAAGCTTGCATGAACAATGAGTGCTGGCTCTCGCCTATACTCATTGATACACTCGGAAACGGTTTTGACATGACCGATGCACCGGGTGGAGTAGTCTTCGACTTCTTTGGCAACGGACATGCACTCCAGATCTCCTGGACCTCGGCCGAATCAGATGATGCATGGTTAGTGCTCGATCGAAACGGCAACGGGCTCATCGATAGTGGCAAGGAATTGTTTGGTAACGTAACACCGCAAACAACTTCTTCAGAGCCAAATGGGTTTCTGGCGTTGGCGGAATACGACAAACCCTTGCGTGGTGGCAATGATGACGGTGTGATCGATAGCCGAGATGCGGTCTTTTCACTGCTGAGGCTCTGGCGAGACACAAACCACGATGGCGTTTCGCAGCCAAATGAACTCAATACCCTCGAGAGTCTGGGCATCCACACACTAGACCTTGATTACAAAGAGTCAGGGAGGACCGACGAGTACGGAAACAGGTACAGGTATCGTGCAAAAGTCTATGACGCGCAACACGCTCATGTTGGGCGCTGGGCTTGGGACGTATTTCTGACTTCAACACCTGTACATTGATCGAGGGATTAGGAACGAGCTGCGCGCCCCCATCAATCAGCGTCTCTGCGGCTTTTGCGACTAAGCATTTATTCGGGACCTAGTGTCGCGATTAAAATGCAGAGTCGCAAAGCCGCTAGGCGCAAGTAGCCTTATCCGTGGAGATCGTTTCGCAGAGCTCGGCGCAACTCTTCAAGCAATAAACCTGCTCGTTTCCGATCACGATTGTGTTCAAATGCCCACTCGCTATCACAGGAACACTCGAGCAATAGCTCCAGAAGTGTGGAGGCTCGATCAGACTCACCATCAGAAATGGCAAGCTCTGCAGCATACAATAACGAAACGCTGTTACACGGAGAAATCGCTAGCGCTCGCTCAAACAGTTCACGACTACGCTTGCGGCTGCCTCCTAAAATTTTCGGAGATTTGTGTTCAAGGCGGCCCAACACCCGAAGAGGCCCAGCACCATGGTAACGTTCATCGATCTCAATCGCGCGCTTTAGTTCCAATCGCGCTGAACGCAGCCCCCGAATTCCCCTGATACCGCGAATCACCTCGGCGAAAAGGGCGAAGTTCACACCAAGCCAAAAATGACCCTCAACACGTTCTTGATTGAGCGCAACGGCTCGCTCGCCGGCACCGATTCCGGCAGCATACAGCTGTCGCGCCGAATCGCGGGATCCGGCCTCTTGCCCCAAAAAGAAAAGCGCGCGAGCGAGCCGCCATTGCACTTCGTACCGATCAGCTCCTCCGTGCGCGCCGGATAGCACCATCACAGATTCTCTGACTGCACCGGGCTCCGCTCGACGAAAATACAGGTCGTCAGCGCGGCCGACTACCGCAAGGACATCATCGGTGGGCATAAATCTGCTTGACGGCTCTCGATCACCAGGAGCTAAGACTCATAAGGATAAGTCCGAACCGTAAAACTTTTACTATTCTCAACCGAGTGCCTTCAAAACCGCTCCTGTATTTTGCAATTGCCACACGTCGGCGAAGTCACCTAACGCGACGCGATCTTCTTGAGATGCTCACGAGTGAATAGCGAATCATTGAGGCCGTGGTCGTAAACCGCGTCGACGAGCGAAAAATCAATTTTTTTCTGCCGTGCGCGATTGTCGATCGTCCATTTTGTGCGGGTCCAATGTCCACCAATCTGCTCAGTCTTATTTACGATGAGAGTGCGCGCCAACTGGCCTTGTTTGTCATAAAAGTCAGCCTTCTTTGCCGCGTAGTTCTGCTTCGAAACAACCAACGCTAAGCGCATAAACTTGGACTCAACACCGGATTTGAGCTTTCCTTCGAGTTCATAGATTCCATCCCCATCTCCCCCTTCGCCAGTTACCGTGAAATCGTATTTTTCTGGCTGACCGTCGGCCAACTCCTGCAGCGTCAATCCGAAAAGTGCGTCTTCGCTCAATACATCGCGAGTTACAATAAAGCTATCGGTGCTTTGAACATATCGGATCCCTTCAATCTGTCCATCAGGAAACACGGTGATCAAACCGTCCCGATCTCGTTCCTCGGAAGGGGCGGTGAACTCAACGAGCATCGATAATCGCCCATCGGGCTGCCGTTTTCGGTACATCGTGAAGTTGACCTGTTTGGGTTGCACGATCTCGGCATGCTCTCCGTTGCCGCTTATTGATGCGACAAGTTTGATTGTGCTATCCCTGCTGTCATCCAGGGCGCGATAACGCTGAATAATCGGACCCGCATCAACAGCAGCGGTTGAGCTATGACTCGAGTTGGAGTTGGTTTCGACGGGTGCGGTCCCTCCGGGCTTTTGGCCACAGGCGATTGAGATCGCGATCGAAAAAGCTACAAGAACGGTTACCGAAAAAATACGAATCCAACTGCACCGTCGGGTCTGCGTCGCATACCAGGATTCGGTCTTCATCATTGTAAGAACATTTACCCTCGTTATCATATTTTGGTGAAAATCAAAGTGAGTCATGAGACCGACCTGACCTCATCGATTGCACGCGGGTTTTCAATGTTTCCCGCCCACTGGTGTTTAAGTCCTTGCCGAGCGCAGCACGTACAAAGATTTTAGATTTCATCAGGACCGGCAGTAGCACCAGGTCTGCTGCAAGGCACGATCCGATACCCAGGGCCCAAAGGATTCCGGCAATTCTAACCGGGACAAACGACGATAACACGAAAACCAGGAATGCGGCGATCAGCATAAAGTTAGCCAGCACCATCGGTTTGCCAGTCCGCAACATTGAAAGCCACATTGCCCATCCCGCATTGGTGGATGAAATGTCTTCGGAAGCCTCGACCGGACCAGCCACACTCTTGCGCTCGGCGACGCACTGTCGATAGCGTCGAATCATGTGAACGGCATTGTCTACTGCAAGGCCAAGCACGGCGCTCGCGACAAGGCTTGTAGTTATATCCAGAGGGATTCCAGTCCAACCTAAGAAACCAAAATAACCGACTATTGGAATCAGATTCGGAATCAACGCCAGAAGGCCGGTAGCAAACGATCGAAACAATACAACCATCATCAGGTAAATGGTTACCAGAGCAATCGCCAGGCTCGATGACTGGGATTCGGCAACCGCATCCGAAGCGTCGTTTAGAAGGATAATGGATCCGGTCGCTCGTTGTGACACGCCACTTGGAAGGTTGGCCGCTGACCACCTGTCGATATTCTGAGTCAACTCCCTGAGTTCGTTTGAGCTGAAGAGGTTTACGCGAAGAATGATGACCATGCGCGACCCGTCAGAAGAGACCAATCGGGAGAGTGATGAATCCTCAGAAAGATAATCGCGAAAGATTGCGCTCAGCCGCCGCGGATCGGCAGGTACGTCTTGAACGTTCGAAGGGAGATCGCCAGCCGATTCGTTTCCAACGTTTCGAACCGGTCGAGGCATTAAACTATCGATCCGGTTAATAATGTCGACAGCCGAAATTCCAGCGTCAACTCCAGGTTGAGTCAGTGCGAATCGCTCGAGCTTCAGAGCTGAGCGAAGGAACTGAGGATCCGTTATTGCACCGGGAGCTCCGCTGACTACTATCTGAACCGTAGCCCCGCCCGCCAGCCGCTGATGAAGCTTCTCAGCATCGCGCACAGTCTCACTATGGCTCGGGAATATTCGCAAATAGTTGGTATTTACTTTGAGCCACATCGCTCCGGCACCGACCGCTACCGTCGCAAGCAGAGTCGCTACTAAGACCTGACGTCGTTTGAACAGAATCAGAGCGGTGATATTGACCAGCAGAGGGTTCAGCCATGTCACATAATCGGTTTTCCCCGGCCCTGCCTCGCCCAAAGCATGACGAGGGAGGAGTGCGAGCGCCGCAGGAATGAAGCCTATGGTGAGAAAGAGCAACGCGAGGACCCCGAGGGTTTCAAAGATACCCATGTCGCGCGCCGTGGGCACCGTGCTGGAGGCCAATGCGCCAAACCCAGCCATCGTGGCGGTTGCCGAAACAATTACAGCTGGGCATATAAAGGTCAGACCATCCAGCCAGGCAGTTTGTTCGCTGCGAGCGTCATGACTCAAAGTGAGAGACGACATCGACACACGATACTGATTGAGAACGTGGAAGATGTACGAGCTGCCGACGGCCATTAAAGTCGTAGGAAGCGGGAGCGTAGCGAGTGTGAAAGGTTTCCCGAGCAGACTCATAAGACCTATCGTCCAGATTAGGTCTATGATCAGTGCGGACATCGGGAGAACCGCACCCCAAAAACTCCGAAACGCGAAAAGGAAAACACCGAAACAAAGGACCGCGGCAATCGGCGAGAGAACCAGCATATCCCGGAGCATGCTCTTGATGCCGCGTGAGTCTACAATGGGTACGCCCGCCAGGAATACCTCGTCTCCTTTCGCTTCAGATTTTGCGAGCTGCTCGATCTGTTCGGCAACTTCTCGGGCTCTGGCTTCGTCAAGCGTCTTGAGGAATACATCGATAGCTGCAGTAGTTCCGTCTGTAGAAACGTAGTTCTTTGCATAAAGCGGGTCTTTAGTGACTTCGTCTCTTAATCGGGCGAGTGAATTGGAATCCAATTGACTCAGACTTCCAGGGTCGATTAGTCGCCCAATGCTGATGCCGCCTTCGACCTTTGTTACCGCTTTTATGTTCGTCAGGCTGAGCGACTGATCGACACCATCTATAGTGGCGAGTCGATCCGTGAGACGGCCCAGTTTTACGAGGAAGTCTGAGCTGAATACGTTACTGGTTGTTATTCCGACAATGATTACATGATCATCGCCAAAAACTTTTCTGGTCTCATTATAAAAATCAAACGCTTCGTCTCTTCGCGCGAGAGTTTCAGGCGAGCCATTGAAGGAAATACCAAAGAACAGAATGATGGCGAGAGAAGCGACGGTGACGGCAATAGTTATGGCGATGATTGGTTTCGGGTGGAGTACGACAAGCTTCGAGGGTTGGATCATAAAATCGGCTAAATTAAAAACGCTTCGACCTGAAAATGGCCGAGGAACAGATCACCCGGACTTGGTCACTCAATTCCATTTTAGACCTTTCAGTTGTTGCAGGTTGACGTTACCACCGCTTAGTACGCAAACAACTCTTGAGCCGGCCGGCGCTTTGATTAGTCCATTGAGGACTGCTGCAACCGATGCGGCAGCGGCGCCCTCCACTACGAGTTTACAGTGCGACATGATCCAGATGATCGCGTCAAAAATCTCGGAATCCGGCAGAGCAACGATCTCATCGACAAATTGCCTCACAGCGTCGAAGGTGTGCTCCCCAACTCGCTTTACCTTCAATCCATCAATGACGCAGTCGACTTGATCCAATGTGACGAGCTCGCCTTTTTCGACGCTAAGCTTCATTGCCGGAGCGCCTGAGGATTCAACCCCGATAATCCTGATCCTGGGGTTCAGGCCTTTTAGAGCCATCGACACCCCTGAAATCAGTCCGCCTCCCCCGATCGGTACAATCACAACTTCCACAGACGGCCAGTCCTCGTAAATCTCCAATCCCAGCGTCCCCTGTCCCGCAATCAAATCGGGATCGTCGAAAGGATGTATGTAGGTAAGCCCACGCTCCTCGCAGAGCTGTTTCGCCTTCTCGTTTGCTTCATCCCAAATGCTGCCGTGGAGCACCACTTCCGCACCGTAGGCGCGCGTGGCCTCAATCTTAGAGGGTGTAGCGTTCTCGGCCATAACGACAACAGCACGCATGCCATTCAGCTTTGCCGCCAGCGCAACACCCTGGGCGTGATTACCCGCGGATGAGCAGATCACCCCCCGACGACGCTGCTCGTCCGTAAGATGTGCGAACTTATTTAGTGGCCCGCGAATCTTATATGATCCGGTTCTCTGAAAAATCTCTGCCTTGAGCCGAATATTGAAACCGCTCTTCTCACTCAAGAGCCGCGAGGTTAGAAGAGGCGTGTGATAGACATACGGGCTTACGATTGCCCGCGCAGATTGGAAGACCTCCGGGGAAAGGTTGATCATATCGTTGATTCTCGGACTGGCGCGTCTGTCAAACGCGCTGATTATCTACATGCTCCGAGTTGATTGCAAACCTTGGGATCTGAATGCTTGAGGATTGCCCAATGGATAGCTTATCCTCTTCGGCTGCTAATAAAAAGCTGCCACGAGGGCTCAGACTGTGGAATTTATTGATCTGCGAAGTGATACCGTCACAAAACCAACAACCGAAATGCGTGAGGCAATGGCCTGTGCCGAGGTGGGAGACGATGTGTACGGTGAAGACCCAACCGCCCGAAGGCTCCAGGAACGAGCGGCCGAGATTCTCGGAAAGGAAGCCGCGTTATTCGTTCCATCGGGCACGATGGGTAATCAGATTGCGGTAAGGCTACATACACAACCGGGCCAGGAGGTCATCATCGAAGAGCGAAGCCATATGTTCAATTTGGAGATGGCAGGCATGGCGGTAATCAGCGGTACTCTTGCCCATCCGATTCGATGCGCGGACGGAATAATGGACTGGGATTCCATTGAAGCCGCTCTCAGACCAAAAAACTCGTTTCACGCGCAGACCGGGCTTATTGCAATTGAGAATACTCAAAATTGGGCGGGTGGGACTGTTATGTCGTTTGAGCAGATGCAGAACATTACCGAACGCGCTCACAATGCAGGCGTGCCGGTGCATCTTGATGGAGCACGGGTCTTCAATGCGGCAATCGTTCTCAAACGCGATGTTGCGGAAATCGCGTCGCTGTTCGATTCGGTGATGTTCAGTTTGTCGAAGGGGCTCTGCGCCCCTGTTGGGTCGATGCTTTTGGGTTCACGCGATTTTATCGATCGCGCAATCCCGGTTAGGCGGATGCTTGGCGGCGGAATGCGGGAGGTAGGCGTGCTTGCAGCTGCAGGGTTAGTTGCGCTTGAGAAGATGCCTGACCGTCTGTCGGAAGATCACCACATGGCAAAATTCCTGGCGAAGGGGCTGGCAGAGATCCAGGGCATAGCTCTTGATCCAGAACGAGTGCGTACCAACATTATCGTATTTGATATCAGCGGCACCGGACTGACAACCGCTGAAATTTCTGCGAAGCTCAAGCAACGGCGTGTACTCGCAAACGGCATTGATGACCACCAAATGCGAATGGTGACGCATAAGGACGTTTCTTTTAGTGATTGCGAAATAGCCTTGAGTGCCATTCGCGAATCGGTGCAGTAAGATGCTTGTTAATGCATACCAGACCCAATTGTATTGAATTGTTGATTTAACTCCTTTCCCCGCCTTCAGGAGTCCCAATTCGAAATGAACGAGAAGAAAAACCTGGTTATAGCCATCGACGGCCCTTCTGGCTCAGGGAAAAGTACAGTTGGTAAGACGATAGCCCGTTTTTTGGGATACCTCTACATTGATTCGGGAGCGGTGTATCGCGCTGTAGGGCTGAAGGCGTTGATGACCAACACCCCTTTGACGGACAGAAGTTCGATTGCGCACCTTGCCACAGAATCCGAGATCATCCTGAAAGGTGATCCCGATCACCTTGAAATTTTTCTTGATGGCGAGAATGTAACCGCGGAGATAAGGACGCCCGATTCGAGCCACGCATCGTCGGTTGTTGCCACAGTGCCCGAAGTCCGTGCGGCTGTGGTGGAGAAGCTTCGAGAGATGGCACGACAGGGCGGCATTGTGATGGACGGCAGAGATATAGGGACGAGAGTTTTTCCGAATGCTCACGTAAAAGTGTTTCTCGATGCATCGATCGAGGTTCGCGCGAGCCGGCGATTTGAAGAAGAGCGGACGCGTGGGCGCGTGACAACTGTTGATCAAATCAGAAAAGAGCTTGAAGAGAGAGATCAGCGTGACCGCGAGCGCAGTGCAACCCCGCTTGTGAAAGCGGCTGACGCAGTCTACATAGATACGTCGTCGTTGGGTCTCGACCGAGTGGTCAATGATGTGCTGGAGATTGCGAGGTCCCGTAGCAACTCCTTGTCCTGATTTTCGAAAACTCGATTCGCCCGAGCTGGTCTTATTAAAACAACATATTTGTACAAACACATTTCTCTTACCGTACGCGAGATTCGCGTCAAGCAAGCGTTGCCGGTGGCGACTCGCCGGTACGCCCTGGACGGTGACACTTGCGGGTGAGTCGGATGCGTTGGAAGGGGAAAATTAATGAAACGGACTGTTCACGCATGCGCCTCTGTCAATGCGATTCCTTGATATTGTCTCAACGCGCAGCTAGACTTCTCTCGCGTCGGTTGGATCGCTTGAACCGTTAAGAGCTTGGTAAGAGGAGACTTGAAAGCAGAGCTCGCCTACTTCGCCGCAAGGATCTAACTTGTCTCACGTGGAGTAAGACGCGCTCGAAGCCTTCAAGTAGCCACCCGAATACCTCACGATGGGAATCTTTACTGGACTCATAATTGAAATGGGCCGGGTGCGCCGCATTCAGAAACGTACCGATGGCGCATTCCTGGTTATCGAAGCTGTAAAGGTCCTTCAAGGCACGCGTATAGGCGATTCAATTTCAATCAATGGCGTCGACCTGACTGTGATTGAGATGGACGCAAATTCGTTTAGTTCCGATGCTTCATTAGAAACTCTGCGGCGGTCGACACTTGGAGAACTGCGAAGCGGAGATCGGGTAAACCTCGAGAGGGCTCTGGCGGTCGGAGAGCGGCTGGGCGGACACGTGGTGCAGGGACATGTTGACGGCGTCGCCGATCTCATATCCGTCACTGCGGAGGGAAATGCCTATCGAATGCGTTTCAGCTTTCCACCGGACCTTGGGCGCTACATAGCAATGAAAGGATCCATCACCGTTGATGGAATTAGCTTGACTGTCGCGGGGTTGGGCGAAGATTGGTTCGAAGTGGCGATTATTCCGCACACCTGGCGAGAAACTACTCTGTCCGACTTGAAGTCAGGTGATCGAGTAAATCTCGAAGTGGATGTGCTCGCAAAATATGTCGAGCGACTGATGCTTCACAAAGAAAACGAAGAAACCGCAGACAGTAGATTGACAATGGATTATCTGATCGAGAGAGGATACTAGTGGTCTGTAATAGTGATGTCGAAGGTGATCTATTAGAGTCCTGTACGGGTGGCCCTCCGTGGTCGCCCCTCCTTACATAACCCTAATCGCTGCAAGGAACGGTGGCCACGGAGGGCCACCCGTACAGGAGAATGAAAATTCATTTAAGCCCCGGAGTGAACATGCCCTTTGCAACGATAGAGCAAGCCGTCGAAGATTTTCGCACTGGACGGCTGGTAATCATCGTCGATGATGAAGACCGCGAAAATGAAGGGGACCTCGCCTGTCCAGCGGAAAAGGTCACGCCAGAAATCATCAACTTCATGGCTCGCTATGGTCGTGGGCTGATCTGTCTTTCGTTAACCGAGGAGCGTCTGGACGAATTGCAGATTCCGTTGCAGGTCTCCGAAGCAGACAACACGGCAACGCGCAGCACTGCTTTTTGCGTCAGTATAGAGGCGAGACGTGGCGTGACTACCGGGATTTCTGCAGCCGACAGGGCGACGACGATCCAGGTCGCAGTGGATCCGCGCTCCAAGCCTTCTGACCTCGCCCGGCCCGGGCACATTTCGCCGCTTCGAGCGCGAAAAGGTGGTGTGCTGGTGAGACCCGGACAAACAGAAGCGGTCGTTGATCTCGCACGAATAGCAGGGCTGACGCCGGCCGGTGTGATTTGCGAAGTCATGAATGATGACGGCTCAATGGCTCGTCTCCCGGAGCTTCGGCAGTTCGCGCTTCAACACGGAATCAAGATTATTTCAGTCGCGGATCTGGTTAGCTACAGGATGTCCAATGAAGTGCTGGTGCATCGGGCGGGCGAAGCAATAGTGCCGACCGTTTACGGCGAGTTTCGCGCTATCGCATTCACCAACGATATCAACGATGATACGCACCTGGCGCTGGTTATGGGTGACATAGATCCAGATGTGAGCATGCCCGTTCGAGTGCACTCCCAATGTGTTCTTGGCGACGTGTTCGGTTCTTTGAGAGACGATACCGGTTGGCAGCTCCATCGTTCCCTCGAGGTGATCGCAAACGAAGGCCGCGGTGTGTTGCTGTATCTAAAACAGGAAGGCCGCGGGGTTGGGCTGGTTAACCAACTGCGAGCGTATCGTCTTATGGATGAGCATGACAAAGATGCCGTCGAGGCAGACGCGGAGATCGTCGGCATTCACAAAATGGATCCGCGAGACTACGGAATCGGCGCTCAGATTCTTCACGATCTTGGTGTTCACAAAATGCTGTTGCTAACCAATCATCCTGTAAAACGAGCTGCAATTGAAGGTTTCGGACTGGAGATAACCGACCGCATACCGATTGAAATTGAACCAAATGAGTCAAACGAAAAAGTCCTTCGCGCCCGAAAGGATAAGCTTGGGCATCTCCTCACTAAAGTGTAGCGCAACGAACCAATTTTTTTGTGAATGATTCGTGATCAAAATTCTGAAAGTGTTCGACCGAGACTGATATCCCTGCCTCGATCACGAATCAGGAACTTTCCCGAACGCACTAAGGGTTATGCGCAAGAAACTTCTGATCGGCGCCGTATCACTTCTAAGTCTTATTCTTCTCCTAATCGTCGGTGTTTTTGTCTATATCCGTAGCGGTCATCTGGACAATTACCTACAGGACCAGATCGTCACCGCGTTGGCCGATGTAGGCGTTACCGCGGAGATTGGCCGCACGCATCTGGACATCCGCGGATACAAGGTAACACTCGAAGATATCAAGTTATCCGCGTCGAATGGCAAAAATCGTTTTGGAACAATTGAAAAACTCACCGCCGAATTTTCTGTAGTTTCCTACCTGAAGCAGCGCATCAACATCACACAAGTCGAAATAGTCCATCCAAGCGCATGGATTGAAATCGACAAACAAGGTGGCTTCAACCTTTCCTCGCTGCACGCCCCTGAAAAGAAGGAAGAGACCAAAGAGGAAGGCATCCGCTTCTTAACTTCAAACTTCGTGGTAACAGGCTTCGAAATACATTTCGTTGATTTGAAGAACAATACGACCTTCGACGCGAACAATCTTGACATCCATCTCGTACCGCTCACGCCTGAATCGGTGGAAGATGAGCTCAACCACCGTCTGGAAATGGGTCTCAAGGGCGCTACTGCATCGTTTGATGGTCGCGCGGTCCGCGACATCAATATCAACCTTAAGGCGCAGGTCACTGATCACGATGCTGAGATCCAGATGGACGACAATAATCAGCCGCTGTTTGAGATCGGCTCCAGCCTCGGCAGTATCAAAATGAAAGGCAAGGTAGAGAGCTTTAAACCCTTCAAGTACGAATTTCCTGAGGTCCGCGCCAGCGCTAAGCTTGCCGAAGTCGCACAAGTTTTCTCGCCTTCCAGGCGAATGAGCGGCGATGTCGACTTCATTGGAAGCTTTGCTGGAGTCGGTGCCGATTACAAAGCAGATGGATCGATACAGGCAAAGGCACCAATCTCGGCAGCCGGATTTCGCGTCTCCTCGGTTAATGTCAAAACGAATGTGACTGGCAAGGGCGATGAGTATGAAGGGCGAGCGACGTTGAATGCTCCGCAGCTAACCGGTCCGGGATTGAGCATAACGTCAATTACATTTAGCGATGGAAAGATTAACGGCAAAGAGCTCAACTTCGACATAACCGGCGCGCTAAATCTTGCGGCTCTGAAAAGCGGCGAAGTAACCGTTAAAGGATTAAAGGGAACTCTGTCCGTTGATCCAAACAAGGCAAGCTTGAATCGGTTTTCGGCGGAAACCCTCGGTGGGATCGTCACCGGTTCGGCAACGGTAGCCTATGCCGGCGGTTCGTCGAGCATTGATGTTGAATTCAAATCTATCGATCTCAATCAAGCCGCAACCCTGGCTTCTGCAAAAGACGTCAAGGTGACGGGCACAGCGAACGGAACTGCACAGCTGAAATTTCCTCGTTACGACTTTCGGGCCGCTACCGGCAGAATAAACGCCACCTTCGATGCGGCAGTTTCTCCAACTGAAGGCACCGGAACAGAGGCCCCCGCAAAGGGCGAATTAAACGTCATTGCGAATGGCCGCGCAGGATTCACCGTCGAACGGGCATCCGTCCGTTCAAATCAGAGTGACCTAACGATCACCGGCACAGTCGATTGGGACGGAAGGGGATCATTAAACGTTGGGTTCAAGTCCGGGGATATGGCGGAAGTCCAGCGCGTCATTGACGCGTTCGGGGCTATACCCGAATCGTTTAAACAAGACTACGAAGTCAATCTCGAAGGTTCCGGCGAGTTCGTTGGGCGAGTCGAAGGTAAGTTGTCCGAGCCGTCAGTAACGGGACACTTAAAGCTGGATACTATCAAATCACATAACGAAGAAACTGGATCTTTTGCAGGAGATGTCTCCTATAACGCGGAGCTTTTGCGCGTTGACAATGGCTCGCTTGTACGTCCTGACGGTTCGCGAGGAGATTTTAGCGTGCTGGCGCCTCTTCCAGTGAAAGACAACATAACTGTCAAGGCGAATGTACAGAACTTCGATCTGGGAACGATCGCCCAGGTGGCGTTGCCTGGAGGTCGCGACAACGTGTTAGCGAGCATGTTCAGCAAAGGAGTTATTAACGGCACCATGGATCTGAAGGGTTTGCCGGGTCCGCGCACGATTGAGGGTGCGGCCAAACTTGAGCTTGCCGCAGTAGAGATCAGTCCTCCGACCACTGAAGAGGGGCAGGAACCAAAGAAAATCTCAGTACCCGAATTCAATGGTGACATAACGATCGCTAACAGCCTGATCAACGTGCAGAATTTGCGGATGCGAATAGGTGACAGCGATATTGCGGGGCAGGGAAGCTACAATCTTGATACTTACGAATATTCCATCAATGCTGAAGGCAAGAATGTAGATCTCGCTCAACTATCGGATGCTCTCGACACTATTCACGTCACCGGGAAAGCGGACCTGAAAATTGTCGGCCAGGGCCAATGGGGAAAAGCGGAAGATTGGTCGAACGTTCGGGGCAATGCAACAATTCAAGGACACAGCGTAGCGATCGAAGGTCGCGACTTTGGCGATGCTAAGATTGTGGCGTTCACCGAGGGCGGTCTCCTGAAGGTCACGGCTTCAGGCAAGCTGTTGGATCAAGAACGTTCACTTGAAGCCACCGTTGACTTGCGCGATCGGGACCACTACCCGATTAATGCCGGAATTGAATTTACAGATACTGATATAGGTCCATATCTCGCTTTGATTGCTCCTGAGCTCTCTGAAATAAAGGGGACTGCCAGCGGCACAATAAAGCTTTCGGGACCATTGCTCGATACCGATCGGATTCAGGCGGTCGCCACGCTGACGAAGCTCGAATTTGGCGGCGCAATCACTGAACGCCAGACATATAAGATTGTTAACCAGGGAAACATTGTTCTGACCGCGACTCCCAAAGAGATAACGCTCAATCGGGTGATGTTCACTGGAGACGGTACAAGCGTTACGGTAGAGGGAACGCTTGCCAGAGAAGCCGCCAGGTCTAACCTGACAATAAACGGGGAAATCGACCTGAGGCTTTTGTCTTCGTTTACCACAACTGTGTTCACGACCGGAATCGCGGAAGTACGAGCTTCAATTGTCGGCAAGCTCGATTCGCCTCAGCTTATCGGCATTGCGAATTTGCGCGATACCGGTGTGCGGATCCTTGATTTCCCGATCTCAATGGCTCGCGGAAACGGCCAAATCAGGTTCACGTCGAACCAGGCGGTGATTGAAAACTTCGTCGGCTCGACAGCCGGGGGCGGAACGATCTCAATCAGCGGTGGCGCTGCTCTCTCGGGGCTGGTTCCTGTTCAATGGCGATTGGAAGCAAAGGCCGATCAGGTCGGCGCAGAGTACCCCAAGGACACCCAGACAGTCTTCGACGCGCAGATTACGCTGGAAGGGAACCGTCGACTACAGATACTGAGCGGAAACGCCGAGATTCGTCGAGCTGCTTTCACCAAAGAGGTAACATTCGATGAGCTCGTGACCGGCGGCGGTCCATTTCAATCTGATTTCCTCGAAGCAGGTCCCGGCGGGTCCGGTGGTCGTTCGGAGCTGACAACCGCGCTGGACGTTCACATTACTGCCGACAACACACTGATCATAAAGAATAATCTTGCCGACGCTTTAGGCAGTGCATATTTGAACATTCGCGGTTCTCTGGATGAACCGCAGGTATCGGGCCGTATACTTTTGACGAGAGGCACTCTGAATTTCCGGAATGGTCGATATGAGTTAACTCGAGGCTTAATTACCATCCCTGGTCGTCGTGGGGCCGAACCGTTTATTGATGTTCAATCCGAAACTGATATACGGGGTTATCATATTTCGATTGGTTTTAACGGTACTGTCTCCAAGCTTCAAACAACGGTCAACTCCGAACCTGAACTGCCGGAGCCGGACATTGTTTCTCTGATTCTTACGGGTAACATTTCGACGGACCGTTCAACGGAGGCGGCAACCACTCAAACCGGCCTCGGGCTCGCCCAATCAATTCTTTCGGCTTCGTTGCTGGAAAAAGTCACCCAGGGCAAACAACGCTTATACGGTCTTAACATAGCGATCGACCCATTGCTGATCGGACGCGGCAACGATCCCACCGGACGAGTTACGATCGGACAACGGGTCACCAAAGACCTCACGGTTACGTTTTCACAAAATCTCACCTCCGGCGTAGGCGGCATAGATCGAGTGGTGCTGGTTGAGTACCGGTTGAGCAATCGCTTCTCGGTAGTCGGAGTTCGGAACGAGCGCGGCGAGCTTGGCTTCGATATTCGGCTGAGAAAGAGGTTTTAGAAAATCGTATCCGTGATTCGTAATCCGTGATACGCGCAAGCGAAAACGAGCTAAAGGGCAAGAGCGAGATTCTACAAGCAATGAGTCGCAGTAGGACCAAAATGTTCGCCAAATCCATTCATACAAAAGGCAGTGAAGGAGGGCATTCGGTTTACAACACTTATTTCTCGAGATTAACTGGCGGTTCATTTCGTTGTTTTGTCATTGTGGCATGGTTGCTTTTGTCGGTGTTTATGTTTCAAGCAGATGTATTGGCCAGCGACTTGAATGAGTTTATCGGCCGGCGAATAACGAAAGTTGACGTTGTTATTGAGGGCGCGCCGAACTCAAATGTTGCCGAAATGAAATCGCTTGTCGATGTTGCGCCCGGTCAGGATTTTTCACCCGTTCGAATTCACGACTCTCTGATCAGATTGTATAGATCGGGTTTGATCTCAGCGGCCCGTGTGGAAGGGTCGAAGGAATCCGATAATGGAGTCGCAATACAATTCATCGTTAAACCGCAGGCTCGAATCGAGAACGTTGTCTTCGAAGGTACGCCCGTATTCCCCGCCGCCGAGCTCCGAGCGAGACTGAACCAACTGGATCCGGGAGAGAGGCTGTCGATCGGTGGGGTGACTCGTGGGCTTGGAGACCTTACTGCGTATTATTCGGCTCGCGGATACTATCAATCAAAAATTTCATATGACGTGCGGCTTGATTCTTCGGCGACCCGGGCAACAGTCGTTTATACGATCAATCCCGGCGAGCAAGCGACGGTATCATCTTATAAACTGACCATAAAAGGAGACCAAATAGACCTCTCCAGGATCAAACAAACGATCACCGAGGGCCAGGCATTTAATCAGGCTCTCGTTCAGGAACAAGTGGATCGCATCAAGCAGGCATTACTTCAAAAGAACTATTTGGCCGCACACGTGACCGGCAAGGCAACCCCCAACAATGACACCAACGCTGTGGCGGTATCTATCGATGTGGAAACGGGGCCTCGAGTCGAGGTGGTTGTCGAAGGTCTAAAGATTGATCAAAAGGAAAAAAACAAAGTACTGCCTTTTTATACTCAAGGTGGAGTGGACGAGTTCACGATTGAGGAGGGCCGAAGAAGCCTGCTCGACTATGCACAAAGGAAGGGCTACTTCTTTGCTGACGTAACCCGTCCAAAGACGCCGGATTTGTCAGCCGGCCCTGTGAAGGTGGTCTACAACGTTGATCCCGGTGGCAAGTACAAACTTAGCAATATCGAGATAGAAGGTGTTGATGCGATACCGCACCGCACGCTGGAAGACGCAATGAAAACGAAGGAAGCCATCCCGATCCCCTTTGTTGGCGGACGTGGCTTTACCAGCGATGACCTGCTTCGCCAGGATGCAAATCTTATTTTAAAGAGATTGAGAGCACTCGGCTACCGCCGCGCACATGTAGATGTCAGGCGAGGCGTGAACGTGAAAGGTGAGAAATTAATCATCACCTTCGACGTGCAACAGGGCCCGCGCACCTATGTTGAGGAGATCGGGCTGCGCGGTAACGACTTGTTGACCACTGCCGAATTGAGCAGTCGCATTACGATCAAACCAGGCGATCCTTTGGTAGAGAGCGTTGTCACCCAGGATGCGGATGAGTTGCTCGCGGCGTACACCAAGCCTGGCTATGCTTCAGCAGAAGTCACGTTCGACGCGGTTGAACTTGGCAGGATTGACGGCCAGGAGCGCGCAAGACTTGTATTCAATATTTTTGAAGGGAATCGAGCGCGCATTGCCGGAGTGACGACCCGAGGCGCATCGGTTACCAATACCGGGCGTCTCGAACGCGACTTCTATTTATTCAAGAAAGGCGACTGGCTTCGCAACGATCTTCTTCAGGAGACGGAGCGTCAACTGTACGATACGAACGCGTTCAATTCGGTTACCATTAGTTCGGATGCTGTCGGTCAAGTGGTAAACGGTGTCGAAGAGCGCGCCGTCACTGTCAATGTACTCGAGGCGAAGAGGCGCGATGTTGTCTATGGAATCGGCTACCAGACGAATACTTCAAACACTAAGGCTGTTCCCGGTCTGGAATTTCTAAACGGCTTGCGCGGTTTGACTCAATTAACTTACTCGAATCTCTTTGGGAGAGTGTACACTGGTAGCACGCAGGTCCGAGTCGCCGAGAACGAGCTCTTCGGTCAGTTGTCCTTTCAGAATCCGCGACCATTTGGCGAGAATTACCCCATAGTTATCTCAATTTTCGCGCGAAGACTTGGAGAGAAGGATTTTCGGACTGATCGATATACCGTCAATTTTCAGGTTGAGAAGCGCTACTCGCAGGATGTTATCGCTTACTTCAGCTACTACTTTGAACGAATAAGCATCTTCGATCTACCGCCGGATTTCTCACTCGCAGAGATCCAGCGCAACGCGCAGCCTATTAGGCTCGGCAGAATCGGTCCGAGCTTTATTCGCGACAAACGGGACAATAAGTTTGATCCAACCGCCGGAAACCTGACCGTCGGCAGTCTCTTCATCGCTGCGACCGCGCTCGGCGGTACTGAGCAGTTCGTAAAGTTAACTGTCGAGCACACTCGTTATTACGCAATCCGTCGTTTCCGCGACACGATTTATTCAGTAACTGCGCGAGTCGGGCTCGCAACACCTTTTGGGGGCAAAGATTCGCTTCCCATCTCGGAAAGGTTCTTTGGTGGTGGCGCTCGCGATTTGAGAGGGTTCGGATTTGAAGAAGCGGGCCCTCAGATAGTAGTGCGGAAGCGCGATGTGGACGGAAATATTGAGTTTGATTCGGAAGGAAATCCGATTTTGGTTCTAAGCCCACTGGGTGGCAACGCACTGCTGGTCATAAACAATGAGCTTACTTTTCCGTTATGGGGCCCACTTGGAGGAGCAGTCTTTTCCGACACCGGTAATGTTTTTGCGCGTATAAGGGATTTTACGATCGGAAATATGACCGAGACAGTAGGTGTCGGGTTGAGGCTGAAAACGCCGGTCGGGCCGATTCGGTTTGATTATGGTTTCCTTGTTGTTAATCGTCCACCTGGCGTGTCTCGCTCTCACAAGCATTTCACGGTCGGTCAAGCGTTCTGAATATGTTTCTTAGCGATAACAGGCTCAGCTTCTATACTAAACCGGTGGTTCACGTGAGAGCTTCCGTTGGAACAATAGTAATCGTGAGTGCGTTTGTTGCGATCTTGATCGCACTGCCGAGGGTTGCTGTGCGTGCTGAGACAATCGACCAGATCTTAACGCTGGTGAACGAAGAGCCGATCACGCGCCTGGAACTGCTCTGGAGTATCGCAATGGACTCCGAGGCGCCAAATCCTGCTGGTCCGATTAGTTCAGACCTTCTCGCCAGGAAGCTGGACGTGATGATCGATGAGAAGCTTATCTCACAAGAGGCTGCACGGGTTCCGTCGGCCGAGATAACCCGCGATGAGCTCGAGAAAAAGCGAGCTGAGTTGATCAAGAGTTTCCCGTCGGAAGCACAGTTCCGGGAGCGGGTAGGATCGGTCGGCCTAACCCGGCAAAAGCTCGAAGAAATATTGAGACA
This sequence comes from Blastocatellia bacterium, assembly GCA_035258805.1. Classification (GTDB taxonomy): domain Bacteria; phylum Acidobacteriota; class Blastocatellia; order UBA7656; family UBA7656; genus Onstottus_A. The sequence goes on from DATFWY010000263.1 coordinate 41,104, forward strand.
GCGTATCCTTATTGATAGATTCGTGGACTTCAGGTTCCGCTCCTTTGTCCTGGTCACCGAGCAGGAAATAAAAAAGTATTACGATGAAGTCCTTGTGCCCAAGGTTCGGGCGGGCGGCCAGGTACCGCCAGGTCTCGATGCCCCAAAGATCCGCGAGGATATCGAAAAGATTCTCAAGCAGGAAAAAATTGATGCTGAAATAAATCGCTTCTTAGCGGCAGCGCGCCAGCGCGCAGATGTCGTCCAGCTTGCCGAGCCCTAAGCTGTCGGACGATAAAATCCATTTGATATTGCCACGCGTAAGCAATCCGGGCTAGAATCCTAATTCACCGGCCAACCACAAGATGCAGGACAAGTTCAAAGATGAATGTGGCGTATTTGGTATTTTCAACCATGAGGATGCCGCTCGCCTGACGTACCTTGGACTGTACGCGCTGCAACACCGTGGACAGGAATCCGCCGGTATGGTGTCCTCCGATGGGGAGCGGTTGCACGCGTATCGCGGGATGGGTTACGTCAGCGAAATATTCAGGCAGGAGGAACTATCCCACTTGCCTGGACGATCGTGCATCGGTCACGTCCGCTATTCTACTGCCGGAAGCATTTCCCTTCGCGAGGCGCAACCCTTTCTCGTTGATGGCTACCGCGGACAGCTCGCGCTTTGCCACAACGGCAACTTGCCGTATGCCAACGAGGTCCGTGAAGGGTTGGAAATGAGCGGGGCAATATTCTCTTCCACATCCGACACGGAGGTTGTGCTTCACAAGATAGCGCGTTCACGGGCCATCGATCTTATCGGGGCGATAGTCGACACGTTCAGCGAGATTGAAGGCGCGTACTCAATGGTGTTCCTCACCAAAGACAATTTGATCGCAGTGCGTGATCAGCGTGGTTTCCGGCCGCTTTGCCTGGGCCAGCTTGGTGATTCTTACGTAGTGGCATCGGAGACATGCGCGTTCGACTTGATCGACGCAACGTATCTTCGTGACGTGCAGCCTGGCGAGATCCTGGTGATCGACCACGATGGGCTGCATTCGTCTTTTGCTCTACCCAAGGTAAAGTCCTGCCATTGTATTTTCGAGCACGTGTATTTCTCGCGACCGGACTCCATAGTTTTCGGCCGCTCGGTCAACAAGAGCCGCCATAAGATGGGTCAACAGCTTGCCCGCGAGCATCCCGCCGATGCCGATATTGTGGTACCGGTCCCTGATTCAGGGGTGGCAGCTGCCATCGGTTACGCCGCTGAATCAGGATTGAAATTCAGGTTCGGGTTGGTGCGCAATCACTATGTAGGGCGAACGTTTATTGAACCGAAGCAATCTATTCGACATTTCGGCGTAAAGGTTAAGCTGAATCCGGTACGTGATTTGATTGAAGGATTGCGCGTTGTCTTGATCGATGATTCGATCGTTCGCGGAACCACGTCAAAGAAAATAGTTCAGATGGTACGGCAAGCCGGCGCGAAAGAAGTTCATGTTCGAATCAGTTGTCCGCCTACGATCGCGCCGTGCTTCTTTGGGGTAGACACTCCAACCAGGGAAGAACTTATTGCCGCAAACCTCGATGTCGAAGACATCGCCCGGCACATCGGCGCCGACAGCCTCGGTTATTTGAGCCTCGAGGGATTGCTTCGCTCTTGTGGAGATCCGAACGGCAACCGCCATTGTACTGCGTGTTACACCAACGACTATCCGATTCCTGTCACATCTGCCGCGCGAACCAAGACCGAAAGGGAAGAGGGTTCGCTGCTGCATGAATCTGTTTGGCCCCGCAGCTAAGTCCAGAAACTGGAATTCCACACGATTGAGTTAAGAGGCCGTCCAAAAACTCCTCAATGCCACCTACGACGAAGAACCTTGTGAAAAGTCTTAAATACCACCCAATGCCGAAGATGTGAAAAAATCGAAAATACCACCCACGGGAGAGACTGTGCGAGAAGTCCAAATCCCGCCCACGGCAGAGACTGTGCGGAAAGTCCAAATCCCACCGGCAGTGGGTGGATTGTTCAGGTCCTGCCTACAAGGAGCGAAACCGGTTGAATCCCGTTTTTATTCTTTTCCTCGCAAACGCGAGGAAAAGAAAGATAACAACGTAATCGCGCCTTGCTTCTGTTGTAGGCTGAACCTGAAACATCCCCCCACTGCCAGTGGGTGGTATTTTGGACAGTCTCTTAACATCGGTGTGCGCATTGTGAGTCTGTTGTTGCCTATGCCTACCGTGAGGGCTCGCTTCCGACAATCCTACTCAGTCGTGATCTTACGCTTCGCAGATACCTGATAATGCGTGGGACCAAAATTACGGACACCGCTACGCCTATTACGACAATTGCAATTACGATGATCGGATAGAAGGGCGCAAGAGATATCGAACCAACCGCAACTACATCCTCGGCGAGGCTTGCGCTTACATTCGAAACAGGTTCCGGGCTTGTGTTCAAAGCTGCTCGTGTAGCTGCCTTGGTGCCGTGAGAACTTAAAGCGACTCCTCCCCCGATCAAGAACGCAACAACCTGTACCGTCTTGTCAAAATCGCCAAACGCTGCGGCGGCGAGGACGGCTCCCGCAGGAACACGTATAAACGTATGGAGTGCGTCCCACGCGCTATCGAGGAAGGGAACCTTATCGGCGAAAAACTCGATTACATACAGAGCACCTGCTATCCCGATAACCCACCAGTTCGTAACGACGTTGAGATCACCAGGAAGGTTCAGGTGCGCAAATCGCCCAAGCAGACCGAGGGTCGCAACTCCCGCATAGAGATTAATCCCTGAGACCCATGACGATCCCATCGCGAGAGCCAGCGTTTGTATAAAACTCATTGTACTTGCGTCGTTCGAATAAGCTTAGCTGATCAGATCGCCGCTCTCAATGACGGATTCGCGCAGAAGTATGTTTGAACCGCATGTTGTAAGTACGTGTGATGGAAGTGCGTGAATTAAAGGACTCGGACGCTCTTGAAATTAGGGCGTCCTTTCTACGTGGGTCAGGCGCTGTCTTGCCGAGCAGTACATCATAGAATCAGCGTGGGAGGCTCAGTGGTTGGTGGAATACGTGAAAATCCGCCCGAACGCTAGAACGTCAACCTCGCGGCTAAAACAATTCGCCGGTTACCGCCGTTAGTCGCGATCCGGCTCCGCGTGAGTGCTGGAAGATGGAATCAGACTTGATGCCTAGAACAATAGCTTCAGTCCCATCCGCATCGTTCTTCCGCCGCCGTTCAGCAAGTTGAAGTCGAAATATTGTCCCGCCAGCGTGCTAACCACGTTCCTGTTAGGAACTCCGGTGAACTGCGGATGGTTGAACACGTTGAACGCCTCGAGCCGGTATTCCAGCTTAAAGCGCTCGGTAAGCCGGAAATTCTTGAAGACGTTCAGATCGAAGTTCTGCGTCCACTTCGACCGCTCGGTATTTCGACCGATCGTCCTGGCGTTTGGAAATCCAGTCCCTTGCACGACGAATACATCATTCGGCGTGACACAGCTCTTGGTATCAGGATTTTGGAAGCCTGTCGAGCACGTCGCGGGTGCTACGACGATCGCCCGCGTATTGTGAGCAGCGTCTGGATTCCCAATATCCGGCCGGTCAGCGGTCGCAAGACCATCGCCGTTTCTGTCAAACCCGTTGATGATTGTGAAGGGTGCGCCGGATTGGAATGATGTCACTCCTGAAACCTGCCATCCCCCCAAAACGTGTTG
>DATFWY010000264.1:0-7533 GCA_035258805.1 Blastocatellia bacterium
CCGGCCCAAAGCCGACGATCAGCTGGGCTGGTTTCTTGTATGCCAGTATTGGGCTCAGCTTGATCTTTGGCGTGCTCGACCAGGGAGAGCGATTGGACTGGTTGGGATCGGGTGTGATCGTCGCGATGCTCGCAAGCGCCGGATTCCTGATCATCGCCGCAGTCATTCGTCGGTGGATGTCACCCAACCCGCTGATTAATGTCCCTTTCCTTGGCCAGAGAAACATAATCATCCTGGCTATTTCCTTATTCGGACTGCGTTTTGTGATACTCGCTATTGCCCTGGTGGTTCCGGGATTTCTAGGAACGATACAGGGGTATCGCCCGCTTGAGACCGGACGGGTCTTGCTGTGGGTCGCCGCGCCTCAGATAATCGTCGGCCTCCTGGGGGCGTGGCTGATGCGGCGTATTGATGGCCGGTTGGTGCTGGCCACCGGATTTGCAACCGTAGCTGTTGCTTGCCTGATAAACGGACAGCTTACAAGTGCGTGGGCGGGTGACAATTTCTTGACATCGCAATTGGTTATTGCGCTTGGTCTGTCTTTCACTTTCGTTGGCCTGATTGGGTCGATCGTCCAGTATATTAACGAAGTGGGAGCCCTCTCGAGACCGTTTGATGTCCTGACCTTTTCGTCTTTCATTCACTCCGTACGAATACTTGGAGGTCAGGTTGGCGCCGCCTTCATGGGCCACCTCATCGCTGTACGAGAAAAGTTTCATTCGAATTTGATTGGGCTGCACGTTGAAGCAGGCGACTGGCTGACTGATGAGCGACTGCGCTGGCTCACCGGCGGAGTCAGTTCCAATTCTGCAGGAATGGATGAAGCGCAGAGACGTTCTGCCGCGCTGCTTGGCGGACAGGTACGACAGCAAGCGTACTCACTGGCCTACATGGACGGCTTTGTGTTCATAGCCTGGCTTTGCGTTGGGATCATTGTGTTCGTCGCTTTCATGAAACGGACGACGATTTTCTTTGATTCACAATCAACGAAGCCGCCAGGTACATAGCCGCTCTTCGAAAGCCAAAGACCGGAGTCAACGGAATTAACAAAAACAAACCAGGAGTTGGAACAATGAGTAAACAACGGGTAATCATTATCGGTGGTGGATTCGGCGGCGTGACGGTCGCCCAACACCTCGAGCGAAAACTTCGTTCTGAGATCGAGATCGTTCTCATCAGCAGCGAAAATCATTTCGTCTTTACACCTATGCTGACCGAAGCGGTGGGGAGGGCGATCTCTCCGTTGCACGTCGTTGTAGTCGGCCGTCAGATGGTCCGACGAACGACGTGGTTGACGGCGCAGGTAACAGACATCGACTTGAAAATGAACGTGGTCCGTTATTCCGGCCTGGGCGGAGAAATAGCAGAGCTTGGTTATGATCACCTGGTGCTGGCTTGCGGCTCAACCGTGAATATGAACATGGTTCCGGGCCTGGCGGCTTACGCTTATCCACTCAAGACGCTCGGAGATGCAGTTTATCTTGGCAACGATTTGATCGGACGGCTTGAGGAGGCTGCTGTTGAAACCGATCCTGTGCGTCGCAAGCGGCTACTCAGTGCGGTGGTAATTGGCGGTGGCTTCAGCGGCGTTGAGGTGGCCGGAGAGATCGCCGAAGTTGTGGAACAAACGTATCGCTTTTATACAACGCTGAGGCACGAGCGTCCGCAGATTACTCTGTTGCAACGTGGTGAGCTCCTGATCCCTGAATTGAATGCTCCGTCGCTCTCAAAGTTTGCCGACAAGAAGTTGCGCAAAGCCGGCGTTGACGTCCGGCTCAATTCCAGCGCGAAGGAAATCACCGCGGCCGGTGTGCGACTGACGACCGGCGAGTTGCTTGAGGCCGCAACCGTCGTCTCAACCGTTGGAACATCGCCCAATCCGCTTATCCAGAAGCTGGGCTTGCCGATCGATCATGGCCGGCTTGTTACCAATCCCGACATGTCGGTTAAGGATACGGACAACGTATGGGCAGTCGGGGACTGCGCGATTATTCCGAACGCTTACGATAAAAAACCCAGTCCGCCAACGGCACAATTCGCGATGAGGCAGGCCAAACAGCTTGCCGCGAATCTGGTGCGCACGTTCAAAGGCCAGTCGACCAAACCGTTCTCGTTCAAGGTGCTCGGCATGCTCGCTTCGCTGGGCAATCGCAACGCGGTCGCACAGATTCTCGGCGTACGTATCTCGGGATTCATCGCCTGGGTGTTGTGGCGAGGCATCTACTTGAGCAAACTTCCTAGCCTTGCGCGCAAGCTTGAAGTGGTCGGCGACTGGACCTGGAAGGCGCTGTTTCCTCCCAACATTGTTCAATTACCGATGTCGCGGACAGGCAGCCTCGAACTGGCTCGGTACGCCTCGGGCGAGTTCATTTTTCATAAAGGCGATCCTGCAAGCAGCCTGTTTGTCATTCAATCAGGAACCGCCGGCATGTACCTGGACGAATCTTCCATCCCGATTGCGACGCTCAACGAGGGCGACCGTTTCGGCGCAGAGTCGTTAACGCCCAGTGGTCAGGGACCACATCTGGTTTCGATCAAGGCTGAGACCGCGCTCGATTTGATCGCCGTTCGCAGCGACGACGTCGAACGACTTTTACAGTATGATGCCACGCTGCGTAAGGACCTGCGAACCTCGTCCGCAGCTCTCAAGGGGTATGAGGCCTTAATGACAAGGGTAAAGGACGATCCCTCAATTGCATCGATCAAAGTCGCCGACATCATGACCAGCCCGGCCGAGACTATATCGACGAATACTTCGCTTGGCGAGGCAATCAGGCGCTTCGATGGGGGCAGGCCAGGCTACCCGGTACTTGATGAGAGCGGTCGTATGAAAGGCTACTGCGGGAGGGCTGAGTTGTTTGAGACTTTGCGTGAATTGCCGGCGCTCGAAACACCGATCAGTGACTTCATGCGCCCGGATCCACCAGTCATTTCAGCTGAGCGAAGCATTGTTGATGCGGCGGTTACAATGCTGCGCGAGGGAATTGAAATGCTGCCAGTTGTCAGCTCGGATGGCGCAGTGACGGGGGTCGTAAGCTCGCTTGAAGTGATTCGAAAAGCTAATGAGTCGCCCTTACCGGATCAGACCCGGGCAATTGCGTAAGGCTCAAGACGACTAATTAGAACCGCGAATTCACGATCACAGCTAAACCCACCAACGCCCACCAACGCAGTTGGTAGCTTGTTCATACTCAGCCTACTGGAGGCAGCTCGCACGCCGCGCTTAGATAAATCCCACCAAATGCTTGCGTGGATATTCTAGGTCCAATCTCATTCTGCGTAATCTGCGTAATCTGCGGATGAGTCTTTTCGGTTGAAGTACGACGACCTCATCCACAGATTGCGCAGATAACGCAGATGATAAGTTCTGACCTGAAATATCCACGCACTGCCGTGGGTCGAATTTAGGATTTTTCACACAGTCTTCGCGTTGGTGGGATTCGAAAGGCCATCGTGCTCTTAAAATCACACGTATTCTAAAGCGAAAGCGTGACAACCCCTTAACACGTGTTCATATATTGTCAGCACCGTTTGAGCCTCTCTCCAGTAAGGCAAATGTCTATCGGACGCCACTGCAGTCATTTAGGCGATACGAAGGGTATCCATCTAACGTGGCAGTACCTTTGCAGTTGTGATTGCCGACCGAGGAGTATCGGCAAAGAACCTGTATACGTGAGGCCAAGGCGAGACGTACTCACAAAACCAGATCAAACAGTCCGTTCCTCGGTCGATAGCCGTTCATGCCAACTAATTAAGAAGGAAGGCCGCGTGAAGACTGTTCACTCTGATGAAACGCAAAGCTAACGGGAAACAAGCCAGGAAGGAGCGCTCCAGAATCTCTATGCAATTCAACATTCGATCTTCGCGAGCGATGATTACCAGGGCGTTGTTCATGTTCTTCGCGTTAGGCTTGTCAGCAAGTCCTGTCTTCGCCGATGGCGCGAGCAGCGTGACCAACATTTTCAAACCCGATGGTCCGCCGGCCCGCGCCATATTTGACTACACGATGCTGGTGCTTGCTGTCTGCGCGGTGATTTTCGTGATAGTCGTCGGCCTGCTTGTTTATACGGTCACGCGATTCCGACATCGCCGCGAAGACGACGGGCAAGAACCACCGCAGGTCTACGGCAGCAATCAAATCGAGCTCGCATGGACTGTCATACCGATCATTATCGTGTTTGTGTTGACCCTGGTCACCGCCCGCACGATTGCCGAAGTTCAAAACGCCGTCCCGCCTCCGAAAGCATTGAAAGTCACAGTCGTCGGTCACCAGTGGTGGTGGGAGATCCGCTATCCCGACCTTGGCGTCGTGACCGCGAACGAACTGCATGTTCCGGTGAGCGACCCGGCTCAACCGAGACCGACGTTTCTTAAACTGGAATCTGCCGATGTCGCGCACAGCTTCTGGATCCCACAGCTCGCCGGAAAAACCGATGTCATTCCAAACCGCGACAACAGCATGTGGATAGAACCCGTGACGCCAGGAACATACCTGGGCAACTGCGCGGAGTATTGCGGAACTCAACACGCGCGCATGCTGATTCGCGTGATCGTGCATCCGCAGGGTGAGTTCGAAAACTGGGTCGCTGCGCAGAAACCTGACTCAGCAACAGATACGAACCTGGTGGCTGCGCAGAAACCTGACTCAGCGACAGATACGCAAGTAAAAGCAGGGCGTGACGTATTCTTTTCGACCTCCTGCGTCAACTGTCACACGATCAATGGAACTGAAGCCAACGGCAAGTTTGGCCCCGACCTCACTCATTTGATGAGCCGCCAAACGCTCGGCTCAGGCGCCGCTTTGAACACCCCCGAAAAGCTGCGTGCCTGGGTTCGCAATCCACAGAATCTGAAACCGGGTTGCTATATGCCTGATATGCAACTCACGGATGAGGAGATGGATCAGCTCGTCCGCTACTTACTGACCCTAAATTAGACGGGAGAAAGCCTGATGGTCGCCGCCAATCCTGAAATTCCGTTAGCCCGCCCGTTGGTCTCGCCATCCATTGTGACCCGGCTGCATGGCTTAGTGGTCACCGTCGATCACAAGAAGCTTGGCCTGATGTATATCGCCAGCGCTCTGTTCTTCCTGGTGGTCGCAGGTTTGATGGCTTCCGTCATCCGCTTGCAGTTGGCCTTGCCCAACAACAACATCGTCGCCCCCGATACTTTCAACCGCCTTTTCACGGTGCATGGCACAGCGATGGTGTTCTTTGTCGGGATGCCGATTGTCGCGGGCCTTTCGAATTATCTTGTACCTCTGATGATCGGCGCGCGTGACATGGCATTCCCGCGCCTGAACGCCTTCGGCTACTGGATGTTCTTATTCGGCGCAGCGCTGCTCTTCTTCAGTTATATCGGCGCGCCTGGATTGTCCGGTCATGGCTCAGCCCCCGACGTAGGCTGGTTCGCCTACGCGCCGTTGACGGGTCGGGCGTTCTCGCGCGGGAACAGCACGGATTACTGGACACTGTGCCTGCTAGTGAGCGGCATCGGCAGCCTGTCTTCAGCCGTTAATGTAATCGCCACCGCGTTCGGCATGCGCAGCCCTGGCATGACGCTGATGCGGATGCCGCTATTCGTATGGATGATGGTCGTCGTCTCAGCAATGATGTTTATCGTGATCCCGCCGCTGACCGCCGCGCAGATAATGCTGCTGATTGATCGTTTTCTCGGCGGCAACTTCTTCAACACGCAGTCCGGAGGATCGGCGGTCTTATGGCAGCACTTCTTCTGGATCTTCGGTCACCCGGAGGTCTATGTCCTTATGATTCCCGGGTTCGCGTGCGCCTCTGAAATCATACCCGTCTTTTCGCGCAAGCCAATTTTCGGTTACTCGGCGATGGTGGGTGCGACAACCATGATCGCCTTCGTCAGCATGGGCGTCTGGGCGCATCACATGTTCAGTATGGGCATGACGAGTGTCGGTAATACCTTCTTTATGATCTCAACGATGGCCATCTCCGTGCCAACCGGGATCAAGATCTTCAACTGGCTCGCCACGATGTATGGTGGCAAGATCCGCTTTGAACTGCCGATGCTCTGCTGCCTGGCATTCTTATTTCAATTTCTGATTGCCGGGCTGACGGGCATTATGCTGGCGGCCGTCCCCTTCGATTGGCACCTGACCGATACCTATTTCGTCGTCGCTCATTTCCACTACGTGCTTATCGGCGGTATGTTGTTCTGCATCTTCGGCGGGATCTACTACTGGTTCCCGAAGGCCACAGGGCGAATGTTGAACAAGACGCTCGGCCTCTGGCATGTGGCCCTCTTCTTCATCGGCTTCCACCTGACCTTTGACACGATGCACATCCCCGGCCTGTTGGGTATGCCGCGTCGAATCTACACCTACGACCCGGGCCGCGGTTGGGAGCTGTTGAACCTGATCACCTCGATCGGTGTTGTCTTTCAAATCGTAGGCATTGCCTGCCTGGCCTGGAACCTTATCAGATCCTTGCGCAAGGGCGAGAAAGCTGGGGATGACCCCTGGGATGCCTGGACGCTCGAGTGGGCTACGACGTCTCCGCCGCCGGAGTACAACTTTGAGACCGTGCCCCCAGTACGCAGCGCCCGCCCGCTGTGGGACTTGAAACACCCTGAAGATCCGGACTGGAAGTACGAATGAATTGGAGAACCAGACGATGATCAATGCTGATCGTTTGAATCTGCCTTACACATCCGCTGAGTGGAGTTTGCCTTCTAGCCGCAAGGTGGCAATCACCTCTCTCATCGTGACCGAATCGGCGATGTTCTCGATCTTCGTCGTCGCCTATGTGTACTACATCGGCAAGAGCCTGACTGGACCATACCCGGCAGAAGTGCTCGAGACGCCGATCGTTTCGACCATCTGCCTGCTCGCAAGCAGTCTGACGATCGTGCTGGCCGAGCGCTCTTTCAAGCGAGAGAGCATCGGAGCCTTCCGTCTCTGGTGGTCAACAACGATCCTGCTCGCGGCAGTTTTCCTGGGCTCAACCGCTGCCGAGTGGAAACGGCTCATCGTTGATCATCACCTGACTATCAGCACCAACCTGTTCGGCACGACTTTCTATTCGCTGGTTGGATTGCATGCGAGCCACGTCATCGTAGGGCTCACGCTGCTGACCCTGGTTCTGGTCCTCAGCCTGAAGAAGAGCATCAGGAAAGCAGATGGCGAGCGCATCGAGATGCTGTCCTGGTACTGGCACTTCGTGGACGGGGTGTGGGTCGTTGTCTTCACCGTGGTCTATGTCATCGGCCGCTGAAGCCGACAGTATGGAATTTGTGATCGCGATTACAAGATGAATACGCTCTTAAAAATACAAATAATCACTCAAATGACCGGGTCAGCGGCTTTGTTGATTACGCTTCTTATTAACTACCGGCAAGTCAGGATCATGAGTGAGCAGATGCAGGAAATGCGTCGCAGTACCTCTGTGCAACATATTCTTTCGCTCTTGAGCTTTATCGAATCGGACGAAATACGTGCAGCGACGAACCTGGCGTATACCACCCTGCACAAAAAACACTTCTCTCAGTGGACTGAATCCGACC
>DATFWY010000265.1:0-29072 GCA_035258805.1 Blastocatellia bacterium
GAGTCAAGCGACCTTGCTCTAGGGGTTCTCCTAACAGTGCCTTTGAGGCTGGCAACCGGTTGCTACAATATGTGGTAGCCCAAGTTTCTGAAGACGCACCAAATGGTAGCACAGTCGCCTTTAGCCTACAACCTTTTTTTCAGCAAAATTCAAAGTCTTCTTCAAGAAAATTAACGAAACAATCGCTTCCAGATGCTCGGCTGCCGCGGCGCACCGTCCTTCAGCGAGTGAATCTTTTTCTGGTTCATCTGCTTTTGGAAACCGTACAGCATCGTTCCAACAACTGTCGCAAAAGCCGGACTGTCAATCTCACCCGTGAGCCCGCCAACGAAATCCGGCAAACCATGCCGCGCCGGAAGGTCCAAAACTTGCTCCGCCATCTCAACCACACCTTCCATTAGCGCTCCGCCGCCGATCAGCACGACGCTTGAGAGTATCTGCTTATCAAATCCCGCCCGTTGTATCTCTTCCAGTGCATGACTGAAAATTTCTTCGGCTCGCGGTTGCAGAATCTCGCACAAAATCTGACGGCTTAACATCCGCGGCTGCCGGCCGCCCACTGAAGGTACCTCCACCATCCGCGATCGATCACCGTCGGGAATCAGCCCGGCTAATGCGCATCCTTCGCTCTGCTTGATCCGTTCAGCTTCCGGGACTGGCGTTCTCAATCCCACTGCAATGTCGTTGGTAAAGTGATTGCCGCCCATTGGAAAGACCGCGGTGTGTCGAATCGCGTCGCGGAAAAAGATTGTCAGATTCGTAACATCGGCGCCGATGTCGATGACAGCCGCGCCGTATTCCTTTTCGTCGGGTGAAAGCGTCGATTCACTGCCCGCAACGTGATTTACCACTGTGTCGCTGACCATTATCCCCGCTCGATTGACTGAGGTAATCACGTTCTGGCGAGCGGTTATAGGTGAAGTGACCACGTGCACGCAAGCTTCCAGGCGCATTCCGAGAAAACCGATCGGATTCCCGATGCCGTCCTGTCCATCAACCGTGAACTCCTGTGGCAGCACGTCGATAATCTCGCGGTCGGTCGGCACGCTGACAGCCCGTGCCTGATCGATTACCCGATAAACATCCTCTTCTGTGATGTCGCGATTCCTGCGGCTGATTGCGATTACTCCGCGAGAGTTGATTCCGCGAACTTGCACCCCACCCAGACCTACGTTAACGCTATCGATTGGAAGGCCGGACATCATTTCTGCCTCTTCCACCGCGCGCTTGATTGCGTCCACAGTAGCCTCGATGTTGACCACCACCGATTTCCGTACGCCGCGTGACGGTGCCCGGCCGATGCCGATAATCTCGAGTCTGTCGTTGTCCGTTATCTCACCCACAATTGCCCTGACTTCAGTCGTTCCGATGTCGAGAGCAGCGATTTGCTTGTTGCCTTTAGCCATATCTATTCTCCGGCGGAACTGAATTGCGGAACGCCAGGGACTCGAATTTGTCCCGCGATTGCTTTTGAGCAGATGTTGCCAGGGCAAACGATCTCGCGAGGGCCCTGGCAATCGCGCGTTCCGTTACTTCTTTTTCGAGAAGCTGTTCGGTATTGCTTCCTGCCGAACAGTTTTTGCGCCGGGGGTGGCGATATTTACCACGATGCGATCACCTGAGGCCGCATCGATAAAGCTTATGTTGTCTGCGTTCTGAATCAACCGCTCGATGTCCTGAATTCGAAAGCGGCTCAACTGTTCAGAATCTCTTTGTCTTACTGCCTGAAGCACTTGCAATGCTCTCTCGAAACGCTTACGGAAATCGGTACTGCCGATATGAATAAGGACCGGAGGGTGCGCCAGTCGCATGTTCACGGATTTGGTGAAAGAGAGATCGATTTGGTCGATAAGGTTCCAAAGCTGGTTCGGACCTTCAGTGAACTCCTGCTCGATCCGTTTGTAGAGCGCAATTCGTTCGCGGTCCTCGGCAATTGCCGCTTGCGAACGATTGCCTTCTGCGAACCCTTTCGCTATTGGGGGAACCTCCGCAGAAATGTTCGCGTTTGAAGCACTCGAAATTTTGAGATCGGAGAATTCACCGACCTCGACTGCGTCCTCATCCAGCCACGTCAGAACCTCGGATTCGCGTCGAACGAGCACCGCCGGCTGCCGTTGAACTACTCGCACGAAGATGCCATCCGGCAATACACGCCCTACTGAAGCCGAACGGATCCTGGGCATTGCCTCAATCTTTTGCCTGAGGCCTGACAAGTCCACTTCCATCATTGTTGTCTGACCGACGCTCCGCCGGATGATTTGCTCAATCTCGAACTGGACCGCTGGTTCAGCATCGGCAATAGTGACGCGACGCAACAGGAACAATTTTGAACTGGCGAGTACGTTATAGCCAAGAATCAGGAGCCCCAGTGCTACCAGCACGGCCCCCGGTCTCGCAAAAGTTGCGGTCGCACTTAGAATCTTTCTAAAGTCGATGACGCTTCGCCGTCTCAAGCGCGTTCGATCGAGGCGACGAGTGGAACGCGGTGTGACAACCTGATTGCGTGCCCTGGGTTCATTCTTTTGATTTCCCACAGAGCCACCTCCCACGAGAGCATCGAGGTGAACAAGCAGAGGTACGCGTCAAATACGGCCGCTCCTCTGACTCTCAACTTCTCCGCTCCTCGGCTCTTCAAGTAATCTCAGCAACTCGTCTCCTGCCTGGTAAACGTTGCCGGCTCCGAGCGTGAGTACGAGATCGCCGGGCTTAACGATCTCTTTCAGTCTCGCCGCCGCGCCTCCCAATCCGCCGATGTATTCGACGTGACGATGGCCGAACCGCTCGACTTGTTCGGCCAACGCGCGGCTGGTTATTCCTTCAATAGGATCTTCGCTCGCGGCGTAGATGTCTGCGATCAGCAGAAGCTCCGCGCCGTAAAAAGATCGGGCAAAGTCATCTTTCAAATCGCGGGTGCGAGTATAGCGGTGGGGCTGAAACAAGGTCACTACTCGCCGCCCGGCTGTACGAGCTGCTGAAAGCGTTGCCATGATCTCCGTCGGATGATGGCCGTAATCATCAACCACCAGGACTCCACTTCTTTCACCCTTAATCTGAAACCTGCGTTCGGCCCCTCGAAATTCAGCAAGCGCACCGGCAATGTCTTCGAACTTGACGCCAAGGTCGAGTCCAACCGCCACAGTTGCAAGCGCGTTGTGCACGTTGTGGAGGCCGGGTACGGCAAGCTTCATCATTCCGGTTTCATGACCAAACGCGCGAACAACAAACTCCGAGCCGAACTCAGCATTCAGAGTGATTGCAGTCGCCGATACATCAGCCTGAACGGCGGATCCATAGCTGATAGTTCGCCTTGTCAGTTCAGGGATGATCGCTTGAACGTTCTGGTCGTCGAGGCAAAGAACGATAGTTCCGTAAAATGGAACACTATTGGCAAAAACAGTGAAACATTTCTTGATCTCTTCGATGCCACCAGTGAAATGGTCGAGATGATCGGTATCGATGTTAGTCAGCACGGCTATTGTCGGAGTCAAAAGAAGTAATGAACCATCGGATTCGTCTGCTTCCACGATAATGTATTCGCCTCGACCATGACGCGCGTTCGAACCAAGAGAGGCAACACGACCTCCTACCACGACCGAGGGATCGAAACCAGTCGCGGTCATCAAGTGTGAGATCATTGAGGTCGTGGTTGTCTTTCCGTGCGTTCCGGCCACCGCGATTCCGTGTCGATAAAGACGCATCAGTTCGGCCAGCATCTCGGCACGTGGAATCACAGGAATCTGTTTTTGACGAGCCGCAACGACTTCTGGATTATCATCGCGAACTGCGGAAGATGTGACGACGACGTCAGCACCCGCTATGTTCTCAGACTTGTGTCCTTCGGATATCACGGCTCCCATCGATTCCAGTCGCTCGGTTATCTGCGATCGCTTGAGGTCACTACCCGATACCCTGAATTTTTCGCCTAGTGACAATAAGACCTCAGCGATACCGCTCATACCGATGCCGCCAATGCCAACGAAATGAATGTGCCTTAGTCCTCGAAAAAGCATAGGTCCTATACGCGGTCCTATACGTCTTGGTCCTATATTATCGACATCGCCAAATCAACAACCCGTTCGGTTGAATCAGCACGGCCGACCCCCCGGCTTGCCTTCTCCATCCTGTCAATCTCTTCCGGATGATCGATCAATCTCTTTAACTCCTCAGCGAGACGCGATGCTGTCAATTCCTTCTGAAGTATCATCCTTCCCGCGCCCGCCCGTTCAAACGCCTCTGCATTCTTACGCTGGTGATCGTCGGTCGCAAACGGGAACGGAATAAAAATCGCCGCCTTTCCGGCCGCGGAGACCTCCGCCGCCGTCGTTGCTCCGGATCGGCAAATTAGAACATCTGC
Organism: Blastocatellia bacterium; assembly: GCA_035258805.1. Taxonomy (GTDB): domain Bacteria; phylum Acidobacteriota; class Blastocatellia; order UBA7656; family UBA7656; genus Onstottus_A. The sequence goes on from DATFWY010000265.1 coordinate 4,355, forward strand.
ATTACTAAACCTGGCCGACATATCGTGAATGAACGCCTTCACTTCCGCTCGTTCAAAACCTGCATCTTCGTAACCGCGCTTTACTATATCGAAATCAGCTTCGCCGGTTTGATGTGTAATTGTTAGACGGTCTTTCATCATTGCAAGCAAAGGCAGTGATGAAACGACTGCCATGTTGATAGCGTGTGCTCCCTGGCTGCCGCCGAAGATCAGCAGGCTGAGCGTTTCGCCGCGAACTTTTTTGGCGAGCTGTGCAAAGTCGTGGCGAACGGGATTCCCCGTAACCACTCCGCGCTTCCCAAAGTATCTCTTTGCCTCTTCGAAGCTCAATGCCGCGGCGTCGACGAATCTTGCAAGCACTCGGTTTGTGAAGCCCGGCATCGCGTTAGGCTCAACCACCATCGTTGGAATTCGACTCAGCGCAGCCATCAGCAGCGTCGGCCCAGACGAGTATCCGCCGACTCCGATCACCACGTCAGGATTGAATCGCTTCAAAATCCCCCTTGCCGCGACAAAACTCATCGGAAGGCTCGCTAGCGATTTTGTTCTTTCAAAGACCGACACGCCCTTTAGAGCACTTACTTTGATCAGCTCAAGAGCAAAACCCTCGCGAGGAACGATTTTGGATTCAAGACCTCGCGCGGTTCCCACGAACAGGATCTCTGCAGAGGGGTCGCGCTTTTTGAATTCGTGCGCAATCGCGACGCCCGGAAAAATGTGCCCGCCTGTGCCGCCTGCAGCGATGATGGCCCTCATAGGAATTGCCAATTTTCGATTGCCGATTCAGGATTCACAAAAGCCACGTGGCATCTGCAAAATCAGCAATCGCAAATCGGCAGCAGAGTCCTCATGTCTTTCCATGCTTGGACACGTTCAAAAGTACGCCCGCTGCGAAAAGACTGATTGCGAGAGATGATCCGCCGGCGCTCACGAACGGCAGAGGAATACCTTTTGTTGGCACAAGTGATAACGTCACGCTTATGTTGAAAAATGCCTGAGCGATTATCATCGTAGTGAGCCCTACAGCCAGTAACTGCCCGAACAAGTCCGGTGCAAACCGAGCTGCGCGTAAACCTCTCCAGGCAAGCAGTCCAAAAAGTAACACCAGGGTCCCTGCTCCAATCAATCCCAGCTCCTCGCCGATGACCGCGAATATAAAGTCCGTATGCGGGGCGGGGAGATAAAACAATTTTTGTCTCCCCTGCGCAAATCCAACTCCTCCCGGTCCGCCGCTGCCGATTGCGATCATCGACTGTACTGGTTGAAACCCATATGTCGTCTGGTACTTCCACGGATCCAGAAACGCCAGAAGCCTTGCGAACCGCCACGGCTTCAGAAGCATGAAAGTGATCGCCGGCACGACTGGAACCGCAAGCACAGCAAAGTAACGAGCCGGCGTCCCGGCTTGAAACATCATCGTCAAGAAAACTAGTCCGAGAGCCAGAGACGTGCCCAGATCGGGTTCCAAAGCCACCAGTCCAATCAGAGCGCCTGCTACAAGAGCCGCCCGGATAAACGTGCGGTTGAAACTCGCAATCTCTCTGATCCGACGTTCAAGAAAAAAGGCCAAAAAAGCAATCAGAGCCAATTTCGCCGGTTCGGAGGGTTGGAGTGAAAAGTAGCGCCCGTGCCGAATCCATCGATGGGTTCCATTTATCCTGGGGAGGAACAACACCGCAACCAGCAGGACCAGTGTTGCTATCAATACCGTGTAAATGACCACGGGCCGTTTGTAATACCGATAGTCTATTGAGAGCGCTGCAGCCATTGCGATCAGACCAATTAGTGCCCAAAGTCCCTGGCGAGCGAGAAAATAGAACTGGTTGCCGTAGGTTTTTTCGGCGAGGATCGCAGATGCGCTATAAACCATAACGGCTCCAAAAAGAGTTATGCCAAGAACGATAGCGAGCAGGACTTTGTCTACCGGCAAGTCGCGGCGAGGTTGTGATTCGGCATTCACACCTCGACCGAGGACCAGATCGGCCTGTCGCTTCCATCTTGGTATTGGTACTCGATCGTTCGCTACCATTGCTTGGTTATTGGCGGTTGTCGATTGCCGATTTCCCATCACGTGGCCAGACGCCCTGTCCACCCGCTATGAATTCTGCCCGCTAATTTGTGCACCGCCTCCTTGAATACCTTCCCGCGGTGCTCAAAGTTGTTGAACATATCGAAACTCGCGCACGCCGGCGCCAACAACACTGTGTCACCGGCAGTGGCAACTTCCATCGACTTAAGCACCGCCTCCTCCATCGATACAGCTTTCGACATCGGCGCGTCACCATCCAACTGGGCTGCAATCTTGTCGCTGGCCGCTCCTATCAAAACTATGCGCTTCACCCGTTCGCGAACAAGCGGACCAAGCAACGTGTAATCGCTGTCCTTGTCCTTTCCGCCAAGTATCACGATTATGTTGCGTTGAAAAGCTTGAAGCGCCTTGACTGTCGAATCGACGTTTGTGGCTTTTGAGTCATTGAAAAACTTCACGCCATCGATCTCAGCCACATATTCGATCCGATGCTCGACGCTCTTAAAAAGCTTTATTGCGTCCACCAGCGCCGGAAGTTCACTTCGTTTGGTGCCCATTGCGCAGATCGTCGCCGCAAGCGCTGTCATCACATTCTCAATGTTATGCATCCCAGGCAGCGGTACTTCATCAAGTCGCAACACATCCACGTCTGACTCATCGTCGGCAATCATTGTTGTGTACACACTACCGCCGCGAACGTATACACCCGCGCGGACGTCCCCGAGCGTCTCGCGTCCAGTCGAGCTAAAGTAAACCTTCTTTGATGGCACACCGAATTTTGTCACCATCTCGTTGACTCCATGATCTTGTCCATTCAGAATCGCCCAGTCGTCGTCAGTTTGATTAAGAAAAATTCGGTGCTTGGCGCAAACATAATTCTCAATTGAACCATGTCGATCCAGATGATCCGGGGTGATGTTGGTTACGACCGCAACATGCACCCGCAGAGTATCAATCATCTCCAGTTGAAAACTAGACAGTTCAGCAACGGTCCAGGTTTTGTCGTTACTTCTCTCGACTAAGGCGGTCAGCGGCGTCCCGATATTGCCGCCCACTATTACATCCGCGCCCGCCGCCCGCATCAACTCGCCAATCAGGGTAGTGACTGTGGTCTTGCCGTTTGAACCAGTCACACCGATCATTCGACCCCGCAGGAATCGTCCTGCCAGCTCCGGTTCACTAATGATCTCGATGCCAGCGAGCCTTGCGACCTCAAGGACCGGGAGATCCGCGGGCACGCCGGGACTCAGTACGATCAAATCGGCATCTCTAAACAGGCTCTCCGAATGACCGCCAAGCGAAAGCACGACTCCAAGCTTTTGCAGTTCCTCGACCGCGCTCGCCAATCCGGAATTGCCGACCGCCAATCCGGAATTGCTGACCGCCAATCCTGAATCGCTAATCTTCGCCAACTCGGACTCGGTCTTGATATCGTTGGCGATTACGACTGCGCCTTGTGAAACGAGCAGGCGCGCTGCTGCGATGCCACTTCGCGCGATCCCGACTACCAATACTTTTTTTCCTGCGAGCTTCATTGGGGGCGTAACGTTGTTAGCAATATGAAATATGTAATCTGAAATCTGAAATACACAAATCTGAAATATGAAATTCTGATCGCCTCCTCACCTCAACTTCAGGGTTGAAAGACTCAACAACGCAAACAGAATCGCAATTATTAAAAACCGAAACACCAGTTTCGGCTCCATCCGGCGTGACACCTCCGGTGGATAAAGCAACTCAAAGTGATGATGAATGGGTGTCATCTTGAATATCCTGCGGTGAAAAATCTTGAACGAAGCGACTTGCAGTATCACCGACAACGCCTCTATCACGAACACGCCCCCGATCATCACCAGCAAAAACTCCTGCTTGATCATCACCGCCACCGCGCCTATTGCTCCACCGATACCAAGGGCACCCACGTCGCCCATGAATACTTCCGCGGGCGGCGCATTGAACCAAAGGAATCCCAGACTCGCTCCCGTCAAAGCCGCACAAAAAATCGTCAATTCGTGTACGCCCGAATTGTGCTCGAGGCCCAGATACTCGGCGAACCTGAGATCTCCGCTCACGTACGTAAAACCAGTTAGAGCGGCTGCCGTAACCATTGTTACCGAGATCGCAAGCCCGTCGAGACCATCGGTCAAATTCACTGCGTTTGAAAAACCCACAACCACTACCGGCGCAAATACCAGAAAGTAAATCGGCCACCATACTTCAGGATTGAATCTTTTGAAGAATGGAAGGCTCAAACGCGTGTTATAGGTTGTCAAATAATTCAGCGCCAGCCCAAAGGCGAATGCAACCAGGAACTGAAACAAGAGCTTCTGTCTGCCGGTCAGCCCCAGATTGTGACGCCGCTTTACCTTTAAGTAGTCATCGGCAAATCCTATGGCCCCGTACAACAGTGTCGTGAGAACCGCTATCCAAACATACGCTACTGACAGGTTTGACCAGAGCAGAGTCGAAATCGCAACAGCCAGCAAAATGAGAACGCCGCCCATCGTCGGCGTGCCACGCTTGGTTGCGTGGCTGCGCGGACCTTCTTCGCGAATATGCTGTCCAATCTGAAACTCCCTTAACAACCGAATCATCCTCGGGCCAAACACGAGGCTGATCCCCAACGCAGTGATCGCGGCCCAGGCCGTGCGAAACGATACGTAATCAAATACCCGGAGAAACGACAGCGCGTCGTGATTCTGCAGTAATCTCAGGTAATAGAACATTCCGCCTCACCGCCGCGACCGCCTCAATCAATTCTCAACATGTTCCCGTGGCGGCGTCACCGGTCCTGGTTTCCCCCGAATTCATCAATCTTTCAAAGTTTTGCTTAATTCGCTCAACAACAACTTCTGTTTTTACCCCGCGCGACCCTTTAACCAGTATCAAATCGCCCGGTCGCAGCTGCGGAATCAAGATCGACGCAGCCTCTTCGGGTGTTGCCGCAAAAAGCGCAGCATTCGCATTCATCCCTTCCTCGCGAGCACCCTGAACAATTTCCTCCGCAAGCCCGCGAACCCCGATCAGCAAATCAACGCCCAACCTCGCAATTTGTTTGCCTGCATCGCGATGCAACTCTGCACCGGAGGAGCCTAACTCGAGCATTTCACCAGCCACTACAACGGCGCGGCTACTTTCCTGATTCGCGCAGACCGTCGAAACCATTTCAAACAATGCGCGTGGGTTAGAATTGTACGAATCGTCTATCACCGAAAAGCCTCCGCGAAAACGCAATACCTCGCCACGCATTTTCGGAGCCGGAGTTTCGGATAACGCGCCGGCGATCTCCTCCAAAGGCGCTTCGAACAAGTCCGCCACCGTCGCCGCCGCCAATGCATTATAGATGTTGTGGCGGCCGGCCAATGGCACTCGCGCTTCGATCTGACCGCGTTTAGTTGCCAGCAGAAAGCTACTGGCGTTGACGCCTTCCTGCTTTACCTCGCTCGCCTTAACGTCGGAATCATGATCAATCCCGAATCTAACACTCTCGATGTCAGTGCGCAGCAATGACATTCTCGCAACGCGTTCGTCGTCCGCATTCAATACTGCCGAACCGCCCTCCATAATCCCCAGAACCATTTCAGCCTTTGCTTCCGCGATTTCATCAATTGAAGCAAAGAACTCAAGGTGCGCAGGAGCAACGACTGTGACAACTCCTACATTTGGCGGAGCGATCTCGGTGAGGCGCGCGATCTCACCTTTATGGTTCATTCCCATTTCCAACACAGCGTAATCAAAATCAGCAGCGTGTTTGCCGTTGGACTCCATCTGCAGCACCGACAACGGCACCCCGTAGAAGTTGTTTAGATTCCCGGTGGTCTTTGCAACTGTCCCTATACGAGCAAGCATGGCTGCGATCATCTCCTTGGTAGTTGTTTTTCCAAGGCTTCCGGTGACGGCAACCACCTTGCCTTTCCACGTTTTGATCACTGAATAGGCAAGCAACTGTAAGGCCGCCAGAGTATCATCTACCAAAATCAAAGCCGATTTGTGGGGATCTATCTGCCTTCCCTGATCCGAATCGAGGAAGCCACGCGATACAACCGCCGCCATTGCTCGATTCGCAAAGGCATCGACGACGAAATTGTGCCCATCGTAATGCTCACCTCTTATGGCAAAAAACAACTCGCCTGGACGCAGCGTTCGCGAGTCGATCGAATAGCCAATCGGTTCGCGCTCCGCAAGTTCGTTTGCGCCACGAGCAGCCCGAATATTCGAACCCAGAATTGTCGCGATCTCACCAAGATTCATATATGTCCGTAAGCACCTCAAAAACTGTAAAACCGTACACCGAACCGGTGTGCAACTCGATATCTTAAGAACCCAGTCGCAAACGCAGCGCCTCGCGTGCGACTTCGTGATCATCGAAGTGAATTTTCTTGTCGCCGATGACCTGATAATCCTCATGGCCCTTACCTGCAATCAACACAACATCGCCTTCGCGCGCTTCATTGATGGCGTGAAAAATGGCCTCACGCCTGTCGGTCAGCTTCACATATGTTCGCCCCGCATTCTTGATTCCTACCTCGATGTCTCCGATGATGGCTTCGGGGTCTTCGGTTCGTGGATTGTCCGAGGTCACTATTGCCACATCGCTGAGGTTAGCCGCCAACTCCCCCATTGGCGCGCGCTTCGTCCGATCTCGATCGCCTCCACAACCGAACACGGTTATGACCCGGTTCCTGTCTGCGACCTCCCGTGCGGTCTGTAATACATTCCTCAATGCATCGTCGGTATGTGCGTAATCGACGATCACCGTAAATGGTGGCTGTTGCGAACCTTCAAGCATCAGTTGTTCAAAGCGGCCTGAAACTGTAGAACACACTTTAATGCCCTGCGCGATACTCTCTGTACTGAGTTCAAGCGCCAATCCCCCTGCAACCGCAGCCAGGATGTTGTAAACGTGAGTACGACCTACCAATCCAGAGGTAACCTCAACTTTGCCTGAAGGTGTATTGACGATGAATGCAAGGCCTTGCGCGGTTACCTTGAAATCATCGGTACCCACATCAGTCCGGCTGCCTAAACCGTAACTAATTCGGTCCCCCTTTGCCGCGACGAAAAGCTTTCGTCCATATTCATCATCGACATTGATAACGGAAGCACCTGGGCCTGAACCCAGGGTGCCATCGAACAACTTTTGCTTCGCCGCGAAGTAGTTCTCCATGGTGCGGTGATAATCGAGATGATCGCGGGTGAGATTTGTAAACACCGCTACCGCGAACCTCAAAGCATCCGCACGATGGAGCTCGATCGCATGAGATGAGACCTCCATTACCGCCGAGCGACATCCGGCGTCCACCGCACGACTCAACATACGCTGAATGTCAGATGATTCAGGTGTCGTGTTCAAAGCACCCTCGGCTTGGTTGCCTACACGATGCGTGATCGTTCCGAACATCGCCGAAGTTCCCTCACTCGCGCGAATAATCGAGTCGATCAAATGAGCGGTCGTGGTCTTACCGTTGGTGCCGGTGATACCCACCAGCTTGAGCTTCGCCGAGGGATGCCCATGCACCAACGCAGCTGCGCGAGCGAGCGCAACCCGGGCGTTCTCGACCTGAATCCAGGCATCGACGCTTTCACCGCTGACCGGCTGTTCCGAGATAACCGCGATCGCTCCGCGTTCAATTGCCTGCGGAACAAAACGATGCGCATCGGTTTTCTCACCGCGAATCGCAACGAAAACAAATCCTGGTTTGCAGACACGAGAATCGTGCGTCACATCGATTGCTTGTGCCTCGAGGCGGCCTGTAGCATTCACAGCGCCCACTTCTTTTGCCAAACCTGCCAGCGTCAATTCGTTCGTCCTGCTTTGCTGTGCGGAGGATCCCCCGATGACGGTGTCTTCATCGTAGGCTCGACGTCCAACTTTCGAGCAGCTTCTCTAGAAAGCTTAACCCGACACGTGGTCTGCGGCGACACCAGTGCGCCCGGCGACGGGTTCTGCAGCGAGACTACTCCGTCGCCTGAGGCTTTGAGCTTTATCCCCTCGGACGCGCAGAGCGACAAAGCCTCACGAATCCCCTTGCCAATCAGATCAGGCATAACCACCGTGGGTCCAGATCGCTTAGATGCAAAATTATCGTTCGGAGCCTCCGCTGAAACTTGAAGCGCAGGACGCGTATCAACTGATTCCTCTGAGGATGCCGTCTGAGTCTCGGCCGAGAAATCTGCAATGTTGTACACCTGAAGGACGCCAGCCAGTAATGATTGCGGATCGTCTTCGGGCGGCACGCCCAGTATATGGAGGGCGTCTGCAACAACACGGGCAAAAACCGGAGCTGACACCGCTCCACCCAGGTGCGCGCCAACAGGTTCGTCGATCGACACAACGCAAACGATCTCGGGGTTTTCCACCGGAGCGAATCCAGCAAAGGACGCGACATAGCGTGTCTGTGAGTATCGACCGGTTGCTTCGTCGACTTTTTGAGCCGTTCCGGTCTTGCCGGCGGCACTGTACGCACCCATACGGGCTGCCTTGCCGGTTCCCTGGAGCACAACTCCCTCAAGCATCTCCTTCAACGTCGACGCAGTTGCCTCACTCACCACTTGTCTCTTTTCAGGATGCTGCTCTTCAAGCAGCTCGCCGGTAGCAGAAGTTACCCGGTCTACAAGATGGGGCTTGACCCATTCGCCGCCGTTTGCGATGCAGCCGTATGCCGCGGCAGCCTGCACAGCGGTAACGCCAATCTCGTGTCCCATCGGGATCGAACCGATCGTTGTGGGACCCCACTCACTTGCCGGCTGAAACAGGCCACGAGACTCACCTGGCAACTCTATGCCGGTCCGGCGTCCAAACCCGAATCGCTCTATGTAACTTGCCAACTTTTCATTTCCCAGACGCATCCCGAGTTTGATCGCGGCAACATTGGAAGATTTCGCCAGCGCCTGGGCGGCGGTCAACAAGCCATAAGGGTGATCGTGGATCACTCTATCCGCGATACGAATCTGACCGCCTCCACAATCGATCAAGGTATTAGGACGAATAAGGTGTTCCTCAAGAGCCGCGGAATACGTCACCAGTTTGAAGATTGATCCTGGTTCGAATGCGGTCTCAACAGCCCGGTTGCGGCGTTGAGTCTCGGTCGACCCGGACACCTTGTTCGGGTCAAAAGTCGGATAGTTGGCGAGCGCCAATATTTCTCCTGTAGCGGGCCGGAGAACGACAATCTGACCGGCTCGCGCCTTCGTGCTCCGAACGGCATCGGCAAGGGCCTTCTCGACGTGACTCTGAATCACAAGGTCCAGTGTGAGCGCGATGTTCGCGCCGGGCGCCGGATCTTCGAATGAATGGTCGTACGACTTATTCAGGGCATCGACATCCAGGAGGAGACGGCCGGCCCGGCCGCGAATTGATTTATCGTAGGAGAGTTCGATTCCACCAACTCCACGCTCATCGATATCGACGAAACCGAGCACGTGAGAAGCGTTCGCGCCGCTGACGTAAAATCGTTTCATCTCGTCCACAAACCGAAGCCCGGGAAGTTCAAGCTTTCGGATATTTTCAACTTCTTTGTCGTCGAGTTTTCGTTTGACGGCTACCGCCGCTCGGCCCGATGTAAGACGCTTGAACAAATCGTCACGATCAATCTCGAGCACCCCGGACAACGTGTCCGCCATACTGTCAGCATTCGCGATGTCACCGGGCGACGCGTATAGCGACTTCACGGCCACCGATCGCGCAAGCTCGTTGCCGTTGCGGTCGAGAATTACACCTCTCATCGGGCTGAGGTTAATCTCTGCTTGCTGCTGCCGTGTTGCTCGCGACACCAATGAATCGTGCTGTCTGACCTGAAGCCAGACGAGCTTCGCACCAATCGCCGTCATCCATAAAACGGTCGCGATCTGAATAAAAATAAGCCGTTTTGCTGTGGTTTTATCTCCAGTTGACATTGAGTTTTAAAGATCGTCCTGCTTCTCGGAATGCATTCGCCATCCTCTTCAAATGGACCAAATCTACCTCCTGGTCTTTCCCTTGACCTTGGCGGAGTCATTCGATTCTTTGACGATGTTCCTCTTATCGGGCCGCTCTAGCCCCAACTTCAGCGCGCGTTTCTCGATTTCACCTGGAGATGATGCGCGTGCATATTCCAGCTCGAGTTGTCTCAGCTTCTCTTCGAGCTGCGCTGATTGACGCCTCAACTCTTCACTCTGGTATCCGATTGAAATCGCCTGAAAGTGCTGCCGTGCGCTTATTACAAAACCACAAGACAGCAGAGCTCCGCCGACGCCGATAGCCGCAAGCCAGCTGATTACCCGTGAGCTCACCGGCCGAACCACCGGATCATTGGATATTTGTTTCTCAGGAAAGAATCTATCAGTCATCAATCTGCCTCAGGATTTGATAAGGTTTGCCAACCTGCGATTCGTTCGTGGCTTTGCCGCGGATACAACGTCCAACGGCGCTTTGAGGGCTCGAAAAGGTTAAGCTGTTAAACTCGCTCACAAACACGCAAAAGGGAGCTGCGTGAGCGAGGGTTGCGATGCATCTCCTCTTGTTTCGGGCGCAAAGGTCGCCGCGTCAGCACGTTGACTCTCTTGGTTGCACAGCAACGATCGCAAACTACCGCGCCTGCTGCGGATTCTTTTCGCGACAACGCCGGTTGAGGTCCTCGCCTATCACAAATGCAGTGTCCTGACTCCCGAAGAAAGCTTCTCTTTACTATCCTATCTTCGAGCGAATGGAACGAAATGATCGCAAGCCGCCCGCCGCGTTCTAGCGCCGATATTCCCGCGGGAATGAAACGCTCCAATGCTCCAAGCTCATCGTTCACCGCGATTCGCAGCGCTTGAAACGTTCTTGTGGCAGGATGGATGCGCCAATGTCCGCGAATATTAAGCGCCCTTACCACAATCTCAGCGAGCTGCTTCGTAGTATTCATGGCTCCCAGAGCACGTTGACGTACAATCGCGCGCGCGATCTTACGGGAACCTCTTTCCTCTCCATACTCAAAGATCGTATCCGCAAGCTCACGCTCGCTTAACCCGTTCACCAATTCCGCGGCAGTAACCACAGAATCCGGATCCATCCGCATGTCCAAAGGCGCATCCGAGGTAAAACTGAATCCCCGCTCAATGCGCTCCAGCTGAAGCGAAGAAACGCCCAGGTCCGCCAGAATCCCACGCGCTTCCATGATTCCTTCGCTTTCCAGCACCGAACCGATGTCTTCAAAATTAGCCTGGAACAGTCGAACCCGGTCTCCAAAGATCGATAGTCGCGTTCGTGCCAGCGCAAGCGCTTCAGGATCGCGGTCTATTCCGACGACTCGGGTTTCCGATGATGCTGTGAGAAGCGCCTCCGTGTGTCCGCCAAGTCCGGCCGTACAGTCAACGAATATTCCGCCCTTGGCAGGACGCAGCCACTCGACAATCTCGCCAGGCATGACCGGCTGGTGGACGACATCCTTTGATTCACCCTTAGTTTCCACTGTTTTATCATCGCATTTAGTGGTTGACCGGTCTAAGCGCTTCAGATCCCAAGCGCTGCCAGGCTCGCCGCATCCTCATCCGTAAACGGCTGGCTGTCTATTCGAGCTTTGAATTTGTCGAGCTCCCACACTTCCAAATAATGCAAATAGCCAAGCACCGCTACATTTCCTATCAATTCAGCGCTGGAGCGCAGCAGTGGGTGAACCAGAATTCGACCTTGCGCGTCGACCTCAGCAAGCTGGCCGTAATAATTTGTTCGATCCAGAAACTTTCTTACCGCGGAATAGCTCGTACCTTTCGACTGGAGCCTTTCCTCAATCGCAACCCACTCCTCAATTGGATACAGACGAGCGCACTCGCCGGTAATGCTGGTAACGTAGAATTCGGCTCCGTAATGCTCTTCGATATAGCGACGATAGGCGGCGGGCAATTTGATGCGCCCCTTCTCGTCCATCCTGACTGTGTAGTGACCTCTGAGCATTCAATTTCCGACTCTCCGAAGCGTAGACTTCATTGCTCCACTGTGCTCCACTCTACTCCACCATGCGGCGGTATGGTACGTCAGATAATAGGGTGTGTCAAGCGTGAAAATTATTTAGGGACAAGAAGTTGTGGCCGTTTGAGCTATGCATATAGCTCCGTTCCTGGAGCGCTGGTTCCGTGGAATTACGGTCGCTCACAGCAGGGCTCGATCGAGCTTTTTCGCCGCTCCGCTTCGGTCCGACACGAATGCGCCTGGGGTTTTATCCAATTAGCAAGTTGGATTGCCGCATCCGTATTAGTTCCGCGAGTAAGCGGTAAGTTGTGGTATAGTCCGGAACTTTGAGTGAAGCGGGATGAAGAATGGACAGAACTACAGTGATCACAATTGTATACGGGTTGGCAGCCGCCGGGGCTAACTTGATCGGGGGACTCTTCGTCACCTCCCGCAAGCTGGGGCAATCAGCACTCCGTTACCTGATTGCGCTGGGCGCCGGCTTCATGTTGGCCGCCGTATTCTTGAAGATCGTTCCTGAGACAATTGAGCAATGGCAGGGGTCGCCGGTTGTTCCGATGGCCTGGCTTCTGGCCGGCTATCTCCTGATACAACTGGTTGAGCACACTGTTGCTCCTCACTTTCATTTTGGAGAGGAAACTCATGAAGAAGCGATGCTCGCGCAGCACGCAGCCATGGCTGGGGTAAGTGCTTTAATGGTGCATACTTTTTTCGACGGGGTATCGATCGCAGTAGCGTCGCTCGTGAGCCCGCAGCTCGGTGTGTTGATCTTTATCGCCATTCTGCTGCACAAGGTACCGGAGGGTTTTACTGTTGCGTCTATGATGCTTGCGGCGGGGCGCAGCCATCGAAGCGCAATGACGTCAGCATTTCTAGTCGGGATGGCGACTCTGATCGGAGTAGCGCTTGTTCTGTTTTTCGAGAATACTGCGATCTACTCTCGTCCGCTGTCCGCTCACATGCTCCCTTTCTCGGCCGGCGTCACGCTCTATGTGGCGGCCTCGGACCTGATACCTGAAGTGAACACTCGAGAGGGCGGAATGAGAACGTCGGCAATGGTGTTCGCGGGTGTGGCTTTGCTCTACCTTACCGAGCTGATAATGACCGCGTTACGAATCGACCACTGATTTTCCACCCTCATCGTCTTGATCCAGTTATTTTCTTGCCGAGAGCATCTCGTTGGTGAGCCGAGTGTTCTCCTCAATGTCCATGAACACATACATCCATTCGGCGTATGCATAGAGAAAAACAAAAACAAACACGCCGTAGACGATCAGGACCAATCCTCCTACCAATCCGCCGAATAACGCCGCGGGACCAGGTTCGCCAAACGTCGGAGTAGTACTAGTTCGGGTGCTGGATGCCGCACCGGCAACTGCCATCACCAGTCCCCCGATGATCAGAGCTACCCCGGCGATGACTGACAATATTTTCAGCAACACCGCAATCAAGCGTAATGCCTTGTACTTTTTCTTTACCTCCGGTGGCGCGTTGCCTGCAAAGCCATAGGAGGGAGATGAATTCATGGCGGGTGGCGGTTGTTGGAATACCGGTGATGACGACGGTTGCTGATGGTAAGCGGGCGCGGCTGGAGGGGGCGCGGGCTGCGGAGATAGCGTCGTTCCACAACTACCACAAAACTTCGCAGTGTTCGGCAGCTCCGCACTACAGACTGGACATTGCATTCTATAGCTCCTTTCCTCGTTGTCGAGCAGAAACCGAAGAAACTGATTCTCTGCGGCAGGCTATTATAAGCACAGCCAGCACGGCAAAGAAGCCCAAACTGATGGACGAAACTTACAAGTTGTATTCAGGGATTTCTTATCAAGATGGAGACGTAGTAATCTCATCTCGACCAGAGCCCAACCTCTGCTGATAGAATCCTTTTACGCTTGAGTCGTTACCACAAGCCGCAATTCTGTAGCTTGACCTTCACAACCATCGATTCGTATTATGTCGCTTGCTATTTACGCCCTCGAATCAAGATCAGCGAACGGTAACGCCGGGGACGCCGGTGGCCCGCAACTCGATACAAACATCCTTCAGAATCGGGAGAACAAAATATGGTAACCGAGCAGGAACACGGCCCAATAGTGTGGAAAAACGGCCAACTTGTACCTTGGCAAGAGGCCACAATTCACGTGATGTCTCACGTGGTTAACTATGGCTCGTCCGTTTTTGAAGGTATCCGCTGTTACAACACAAAACGAGGTTCGGCTATCTTCAGGCTCGATGCGCACATTGAGCGACTTCTAAATTCCGCACATATTTATCGGATGCAGGTTCAATACAATGGCGATGAAATCATGGAAGCCTGCCGCCGACTAGTGCTGGCTAACGAGTACAAGGAGTGTTACCTGCGTCCAATCATTGTGCGCGGTTACGGGACCTTCGGCGTGGATCCGTTCCCATGCCCGATAGACACCTACATCTGTACCTGGCAGTGGGGGAAATACCTCGGTCCTGAAGCAATAGAGCAGGGCGTCGATGTTTGCGTGTCGAGTTGGACTCGGATTGCGCCGAACACGCTGCCGTCAATGGCAAAAGCGGGCGCGAACTACATGAACTCACAGTTGATCAAGATGGAGGCAAAGGTTAATGGCTATGTCGAAGGCATAGCTCTCGATCCTGAAGGCTACATCAGCGAAGGCTCAGGAGAGAATATCTTTCTCGTCAAGAACGGCACTGTGATGACGCCGCCGCTTTACTCAACCATCCTACCGGGAATCACTCGAGATTCAGTCATTAAGATATGCGAGCGAATGGGTATCCCGGTGCTCGAGCGGGCGATTCCTCGCGAGATGCTGTATATCGCCGACGAAGTCTTCTTTACCGGAACAGCAGCCGAGATAACACCCATTCGTTCGGTTGATAAGGTCCAGGTTGGAGCCGGTCGCCGAGGTCCCGTGTGTGCTGAGATTCAGCAACAATTCTTCGACATAATTGCTGGAGAAACCGACGATTATTTTGGATGGCTAATGCCCGTTGAAGAGTCGAAAGCGGCGGTGCGGCACGAACCACAGCTCGCGTGACTTGGCGTCTTAGCGGCTCAGCGTCTTTGCGTTTAACTGGCAGAACAAAGGAACGACAATCTCGAAAGGCACGCCTACGCAGGAACGCTCCTCCTAATAGTCACTTCCTCTTCCATTTCGTTCCTTGCGGCGTATCCTCCAACAGAACTCCTCTTGCAGCGAGCTCATCACGTATCTGATCCGCAAGTTTGAAATCACGGGACCTGCGAGCAGCGTTGCGTTCTTCAATCTTTGACTCGATCACAGGATCCAGAATCTGCTGCTCTTCTTCCTCGCCCAGTACCCCCAGGACCGAATCGATACGCGAAAGAAACTCGAGCACTGAAGTCCGATCATCCTGACCGAACTCACCAGCATCCATCGCGCTATTGGCGTCTCGTCGAAACTCAAATATTGCAGCCAATGCTTTGGATGTATTCAAGTCATCATTCATTCCGGATTCAAAACCCTCACGAGCACGCGCGATAAGCGACTGCATTCGAGAATGTGAACCAGACGCCCCTTCAAAGCCCGCAACTCGGCGTCTAAAGTTCTTGAGGCCTTCGAGAGCAGTTTCAGCGCCTCGCAAACCATCCAGCATAAAGTTGAGTGGTGTCCGATACGGCACCGACATAAGCAAGTATCGGATAGCCAAAGGATCGTGGCCCTGCTCTATAAGCTGGCGCACGGTATAGTAGTTCCCTTTGGACTTCGACATCTTCTCGCCTTCGACAAGCAGGAACTCTGTGTGCACCCAAAACCGGACAAATGGCTTGCCAGTCGCGCCTTCTGATTGCGCGATCTCGTTTTCGTGATGCGGAAAGATCAGATCCACGCCACCGCAGTGAATGTCGAACGATTCTCCAAGGTACTTCATCGACATCGCTGAGCATTCGAGGTGCCAGCCAGGACGCCCTTCGCCAAAAGGTGAAGGCCAACGCGGTTCTCCCTCTTCTTTCGCTGCCTTCCATAAGACGAAGTCCCGGGCATCAGCTTTCTCATACTCGTCAACGTCGACACGAGCGCCTGCAATATTACCCTCGAGCTTCAACCCCGAAAGCTTTCCGTAACCCGGAAAGGACGAGATGCTGTAATACAATGATCCGTCGCTTTGATAAGTATGACCTCTGTCGGCAAGCCGCTGCATGATCTCGATCATCTGTGAGAGGTGCTTAGTCGCAAACGGCATCATTTCCGGTCGTTCGATGTTTAGCGACTCACAATCCTTCAGGAATTCCTGGGTGTAGAACCCTGTAAACTCTTCCAGACTCTTTCCGGACGCAAGCATCCCTTTGATGATCTTGTCCTCGATATCAGTAATGTTCATGATGTGCTGAACTTGATATCCGAGGTATTTCAGGTAGCGCCGCAGCACATCGACGGATACAAACGTTCTAAAGTTCCCGATGTGACCGTAGTCGTATACGGTAGGGCCGCACGCGTACATCCGCACCGTGTTTCCTTCGAGAGGCTTGAACTCCTCCAGCGCGCGGGTGAGAGTGTTTCTTAGCTTAAGCATTTTTGGTGCGGTTCCTCGCAATTCGGAGAAAGACCAGATCGTAGCGAGCGCTGATCTTAATTGTCAATAAACGTATTCTCCAAGTGATTGAATCATAAGTGAGTTTTGTACCTTGAAGTAATCATCAACCGTGGATACACAAAGACTCCATTGTGCTTGCTTAGTTTCTCGGCGTTTCGGCGGGATCTAACAGCCCCCGGCGGGCTCGGCTATAACTGCAGCGATTTTGTTTCCAGGAACTCTTCCAGGCCGTACTTTCCCATCTCGCGACCATGGCCCGATTGTTTGTAACCGCCGAACGGTGCGAGCGGGTTGAACTTTCCCCCGTTTATATCGACCTGTCCGGTGCGCAGCCTTTTAGCCACTCGCTTCGCCCTCTCAACATCCGCCGACCAAACTCCACCCGCTAACCCGTATACCGTGTCGTTCGCAATCCTTACCGCGTCATCTTCATCTTTATACGGAATGATCGACAGCACCGGTCCGAAAATCTCCTCGCGGGCGATTGTCATATCGTTTTTCACGTTCGAAAAAATTGTTGGTCGGACGAAATAACCTTTTTCCAGTCCCTCTGGTGCGTCAGCCCCGCCGGTTACAAGCGTGGCTCCTTCGTCGATGCCCTTCTTAATGTAGTCCCGAACGCGATCGAGTTGGACTTTGGAAACCAGCGGGCCAAGCTTTGCCTTGCCTTCACGTGGATCACCTACGGTAAATCCTTCGGCTGTTTCCCTGGCAATGCGTACCGCTTCGTCGTGTCGTTTTTCCGGCACGAGCATTCGCGTGTGAGCTGAGCAGGTCTGGCCGGAATTGAAATAACAGCTGCCTACTCCGCTGCGAACTGCCTTCTCGAAATCGGCATCGTCGAGAATGATGTTTGCGGACTTTCCGCCCAGTTCGAGAGCCACGCGCTTTACGGTTTGGGATGCGAGCTCGCTCACCCTCTTTCCTGCTCTCGTTGAACCGGTGAACGAGATCATGTCGACGTCAGGGTGAGACGCCAAAGCCTCACCGACAACAGCTCCCAAGCCGGTAACGAGGTTGAACACACCTGGAGGCAGGCCCGCTTCGTCGATGATCTCAGCAAGTATGAACGCAGTTAGTGGAGCAACCTCACTCGGCTTCAGCACTATCGTACATCCTGCAGCAAGCGCCGGCGCAACCTTCGCAACGACCTGATGAAGTGGATAGTTCCACGGCGTGATGCAACCGACCACTCCGACCGGCTCCTTGAGTACGAGCGAATTTCCGATCTGTTCTTCGAAGGAGTAATTGCTCAGAAGCTTCGCGTAATTGCCCATGACCAGGGCGGGCAGCCCTGCCTGAACCGCGGTAGCCAATGGTAGGGGCATCCCAACTTCGCTCGCGATTATCGACGCGATCTCGCTTTGACGAGATGAGAGCCCGGCCGCAACCTTTTGAAGAAACTCGGCTCGCTCGCCTGGCAATTTCCCCGCCCACGATTCGAAAGCCCCGCGGGCTGCTCCCACGGCCTTATCGATATCTTCCACAGTTCCTTCGGGAATACGCCCCATTACTTCTTCAGTCGTTGAATTGATTACATCCAGCATTCCGCTCCCTGCCGGCGGAGCCCACTTGCCGTTTATGTAGAGTTTATCTCGAACGGTTACTTGCTCTTGGCGTGAAGCTGTCATCGCTGCCTCCTGAAGTATTATTTTTTTCGCACTTCATTTTAGCTGCCGGCGTGGCAAATCAAAAAGGGTCGCGTGCAGACGCAACCCTTTTTTCATCATGTCGATGCTAAGAATTTCCGAATCGAAAATCACACAACTACAATCTGGAATTCTACGAATAGTGTGGGCTTGGCAGCTGGGCGTAGTTCGATGACATCCCAACTCGCCGGTGGCGGTAAGCTTGGTAGACCCAGGTCTTGACAAAATTGAAGGGAGGGTGGTTATCGGGATGGCCAACACAAAGATAGCTACCATCGAGTTCGCTCTTAATCTCGGGTGCTTGAGCCTCCTCTCAAGTCCCACTGAGATTATTTAGACAGGTGTACCACAGCTCGCGCAGAATTTTCCGCCAGGCTGAATTGGCGCCTGGCAATTCTTGCACTGCTGAGGCACAAGCGAAACTCCACAGCTTGCGCAAAACTTAGACCCGGCTTGTATCTGCGCGTGACATGAGGGGCATTCAGCAGAAGCTGGGGCTTGTTGGGTTGCTCCGCAGTTTGAGCAGAACTTGGCGCCAACGGGGTTCTGCGTTCCGCATTTAGGGCACGCAGTTGTTTGCGCCTGAGATGTCCCCGAACCCTGAGCGTGCGCGCCGCCGACGGCTCCTGCCATCATTTGTCCATACCCGAGGCCAAGACCTAGCCCCATTCCCTGCCCTGCGGCGCCACCCTCTTGTCGAGCAGCGTCCTGGATGGACTGAGCTGCCTTGAACTGCATGTAGGCGTTCATATCTCCGATCGCGCCCATCCCCGATCGCTCGTCGATCATCTTCTGAACTTCTTCCGGCGGAGTGATTGCCGATAAAATCAGATCGACCAATTCGAGCCCTTGTTTTGAGAAATCCTCGGCCACTCGGGCTTTCACTCCCGAAGCCAGCTCATCATAGTAAGCAGGCAGGTCGAAGATAGTCTTAAGGTTCTCACCCAGTAAATCGTTTAGCCTCTGAACGATTATGTCTCGCAAAAAGGATCCGATCGCTTCAGTCGAAACAATCCCCCGTGTGCCGACGATCGAACCGGCGAATAATTGTGGTTCGGCGACTCGCAAGGAATACTTTCCGAACGCGCGCAATCGGACCATTCGGAGTTCAGTGTCTCGGAACGCGATCGGTTCTTTAGTGCCCCATCTCAAGTCCTGAAATGTCTGCCGCCCTATGAACAGGACGCTTGCCTGGAAGGGTGATTTGCCGCCAAAGGGAATCGATAACAATTTGGTTAGTAAGGGTATGTTGTTAGTGGTAAGCGTGTGTCGTCCCGGACCAAACGTGTCCAGGGCCTTGCCATCACGGAAGAAGACCGCGTTTTGATTCTCCTGGACGATGAGTTGCGCGCCCAGTTTGATATCTGACGATCCATTCTCGGGTATGCGATGAACCAACTCAGTTCCAGACTGATCGAAATATTGAAGAACCTCAATTGCCATTCTGTCTCCCCTTCGTGCTGGCTTTTGTATCAGCTTCAGCAGTCGATAGTTTTATATTTCCGTTTACCGTTGACAGCTTAAGCCGTTCTCCACCCTGGTTTATCTCGCCTTTGGCCTTCTGACCGACGAGCCCCTTCTCTACCTGTACTCCAAAAGAATTATCGAGGTTGATTGAGCCGTGCAGAGTCGATGCCTCGAGATCTGCCTCGAACTCCGGCGGAACGGTAACTTCAATGCTTCCGTTGACGCTTTCGAACTCCATGCTGCGATCACTCGGCTCAAGCAAGCCGGCCTTGATGCTGCCATTTGTTGTTCTTACCTTGGAAACACCGGCGATGTTTGCCAACTCGATTGAACCATTGGTCCCATCAATCAGGATGTCCGCAGTGACATCGGAAATCTTGATCACACCATTAGTCGACGATAGCTCGACACGAGAAAGGTGGCGAGGCAGCTTTACTTCGAATCTCACATTTTGGTTGCCCCTGGTTTCTCCAGTTCTGACCGCGAGGGTTCCACCGTTACTACTGAAAAACACCTGTGGGCCTCGATCAGAACCGCCACTCTTGATTACAGTCACCTGGGCCTGTGGTTGATCCCATCCGCTGACGGTGATGTTACCGTTTACGTTCTTCAATAAGACCTTGCCGGTATCTACCATTTGAAATGTTTTGACAAGCGTTGTATCACTTCCCGTTTTTGTAACTGTGTCTGCGGTCTTGTCATCAAGCGCATTTTCGCCCTGCCGTGTTGCGGGTGGGGGACCGCTCCCAGGGCCGCCGCCATTGTTACGCGCGAAACGAGCCATCAACGCCACCGCAATCACCACCAGAACAAACAAGCCCATGCCGATGAATGCAAGAATCCATCCCACCGGCGAGCGTCTTCGCGGAGGCATGTATGGCGGAATCGTCGAGGGATATTGCGGTGGGACTGTTGGCTGATAGCCGCCTGAAGAATCGTAAACTGGACTGGTTTCTTGCCTCGAGGTTGGTGAGGTGTTCGCTGAGGAGCGCGCCGACCACTGGTCAGGGGGTGGCGGCATCCTTCTCGTTGGTGCATCTTCGGCGGAGAGTTCCTCCGTCGGCGTGCCGCAGGCGCGGCAGAATCGCTGCGCTTCAAACAATTCGATACCACAATTTCTACATGTTTCTGCCATAAACTTAGATACGGTTTTTGATTTCTACTTTTTGGTTTCTAGTTTCCGGTTTGCCGTCCTCCGCGTAAGCTGAGTCGGATGGAAAGCCGAACGTCGCCGGACAATTCGCAGATGACTACTAGCATTCAACACAGACTTGCAACCAGAAACTAGAATCCGCAAAACCAAAAACTATTAGCTGAACAGCGGCCTGCCCGGCGGCTGCCCTTCGGAAAATTCGTTTATCGCTTTGTATCGCTCGTCGAATACTCGATCGGCTTTATCGATTGTCTCGCCTAGCTCAGAACACGCCGCCTTCAAGCTATCCGAGGTCGTTTTCTCATTCTTCAGACTTGTAATTTTGGATTCAATTCCGTCAACGAACTCCACAAGCGCCAGATCAAACTGGTAGATCGCGTCCAGTTGTGGCTGCTCTATTTTTACAACATCAAAGAATCCCGCGTATCCATAGCTCGCGAACCTGATACGGTTTTCGAGATGATCCAGCTTCTTTATGGTCGAATCGACCGCACCGACCTCGAATAGACGGCCATTATTCGTCAGGTCTCTCATCAAATCTGTGAGAGGCGCTTTGAGCCCACCCAACCGGTTGGCGAGGTGTTCTCTGTGCAACTTATCGATATTGCGCCGTCGTTCGCGATCGACATAACCGCTGTAACCGGGAATTTTGCTGCTTAATCGCTCGATCCAATTGCGGCCGGCGGTCGTATCACTACTCATTGTGCCCCCTTTTCAATTGATCAGAAACGGTCGCTCAGACGCTGCGAATAAAAACTCGCTGACAACAGATTAACGATTCAGGGGCAGTTCACTGTTTCAGAAATCGCAAGGTCGCCGGAACTCACAGCCTGATTCTTAATCCTGCGACAGAGGGCCCGCTAATTCTACACAGGAGCGCTCTGGCTCCCCTCGGTCCGTCCAAGGAGTTTCAAATAATCATCATACGCCTGGCGATCCGCTGCCGCCATATCTCTGATATATACGCCCACAACCCAAAAGAGCCCCTCCGCCTCCGGACGGTACCACGCAGCAAAACCAGTGAATCGTACGGTGGCGTTTGGCAAATCAACCTCAACTTCAAGCTTGTTTTTGAACGCAACCGTGTGATCACGAATTATATGAAGGTGCCCGGTCTCTACGGTTCCCGTCTGAATCCGCATGCCCTGCTTTCCGAAATCAAGAGCCAAACCATCGATCTTCCTGGATCGATGACCTTCGTTACTCTGATCAATTATTGTCACCCGCAAGGGTACCGGCTCCGCGGGCGGTGGAATTTGCCTTTGACCCTGACCTTGTTGGAGCTCGTCAGCGTTTTGAACCGATCTGATTAGTTTAATGCCGTCAAAGCTACAGAAGCTGTTCTGATCGGGG
The DNA here is from genome assembly GCA_035258805.1 of Blastocatellia bacterium. Lineage (GTDB taxonomy): Bacteria > Acidobacteriota > Blastocatellia > UBA7656 > UBA7656 > Onstottus_A. Next base: position 26,485 of record DATFWY010000265.1, read on the forward strand.
AAAAATCGACGACACGTGGGGCACTCTTTCATTAATCATCCTCCTCGCGCATCGCCGATTATACCTATCTCAATCCGCTATTGTCAGTAGCAGCAGTCCCAGCAAGCGCCAGTAATTCCAATTAATCAAGAAAGATTAAATCTCACCTTGTGGGTGGTTTTGCAATTCTCACTCGCAAAACGGATTTCTAGAGAGGAATATTTCCATGCTTCTTCGGAGGATTTTGGTCACGCTTGGTATCGAGCATTTCAAGTGCACTAATCAGTTTTGGCCGCGTTACTTGCGGTTCTATAACTTCATCGATAAATCCCCGTTCAGCCGCGACGTAAGGTGATGCAAATTTCTCACGAAACTCTGCCGCGCGACGCTTTGATTCAGCAGCGCTATCCTCTGCTTGCGCAATTTCACGACGATACAAAACACCTACCGCTCCTTCAGCACCCATCACGGCGATTTCCGCCGTCGGATAGGCAAAGTTAACGTCAGCACGGATATGTTTGCTTGCCATGACACAATAGGCCCCGCCATATGCTTTGCGCGTTATCACAGTGATCTTTGGCACAGTAGCTTCCGCAAACGCAAACAACAGCTTTGCGCCGTGGCGGATGATCCCACCATGCTCCTGTTGAACGCCCGGCAAGAATCCTGGCACGTCCTCAAAGGTTATCAGCGGGATGTTAAAACAATCACAGAAACGGACGAAGCGCGCAGCCTTTATCGATGCATCGATATCAAGCACCCCTGCAAGATGCGCGGGCTGATTCGCTACTATTCCAACCGATCTCCCCGCAAGACGCGCAAATCCAACAACAATGTTCTTCGCATAGTGCTCGTGGACTTCAAATAAATAACCGTCGTCGACTACAAGATGAATTATGTCGCGGATATCATATGGAACATTCGGCGCCTCAGGAACAACGCGGTTCAAACGTTCGTCAACTCTATCAGTCGGATCGTTAGCTCCACCTCGTGGGGGATCCTCGAGATTATTCGAGGGAATAAACGAAAGAAGCTCTCGTATTGTCCTCAAACACTCCTCGTCATTTTCGGCGGCAAAGTGCGCGACACCCGAGACGGAGTTGTGAGTCATTGCGCCGCCAAGCTCCTCTTTGCTCACCTCCTGATGTGTGACAGTTTTTATTACGTCTGGCCCGGTGATGAACATATATGAGCTGGTCTTTACCATTATGTTGAAATCGGTGATTGCGGGAGAGTAGACCGCGCCTCCCGCACAAGGACCCATGATTGCGGAGATTTGAGGAACAACTCCTGAGGCTAGGGTGTTGCGCAAGAAGATGTCAGCGTAGCCTCCAAGGGACACGACGCCTTCTTGAATCCGAGCCCCACCCGAATCGTTTAGGCCAATGACCGGCGCGCCGACCTTCATCGCCATATCCATAACCTTGCAAATCTTTTCGGCATTGGTTTCTGATAATGACCCGCCAAATACGGTGAAATCCTGTGCAAACACGAAGACTCTGCGTCCATCGATAAGGCCGTGACCCGCGATAACTCCGTCCCCGGGGTACTGCTGATTCTCCAGACCAAAATCTAGCGAGCGATGTTTCTTGAAGCGATCGAACTCCTCGAAAGTGCCATCGTCGAGCAGGAACTCGACCCGCTCCCGAGCCGTCATTTTTCCAGCCGCGTGCTGTCGTTCGACCCTTTCGGTTCCGCCGCCCGCAAACGCGGCAGCGTTCCTTTCGGCAAGCTTTTGCAACCCATCCTCAGCCGAATTTTCTTCGTCGATCCTTTTCTCAGAGGTAGCCATTTGTTCCTCTTTCATACTTGTCCCTGCAAACTAGAACTGACAGTCTATCAAAGCCTACAAAATCCGCGAAGCTCACGTTGCGAAAGCTCTATATGCCGACAAACAAAAAGTTTGCGTTGACAACTTTTTCAGGTGGCTCCTATAATGCAGCCCTCATTAAAGCCCGGTTATAAAGCTCCAATCTCAACCGGTCGCGGAGGCTAAGGTGATAAAGCTAGACATTGTGAATCACGTTTCGGATAAAACCGGCGTACCCAAAATCAAAGCCGAAATAGCCGTAGAATCGCTTTTCGAGGCGATGAAAAAGGCCCTTCAACGTGGCGAACGAATCGAGCTTCGAGGCTTCGGTGTCTTTGTCGTCAAGCCAAGAAAACGCGGCGTTGGACGCAATCCACGGACTGGAGAAGTAACTGATATTCCTCCCGGCAAGACGATCAGATTCAAACCCGGAAAAGAACTTCAATCTTGAGATAGCACCATTTGCATCCGCGTTAGTTATTCTCTGGGATAATAGTGCCGCCTCTCCCTACACTAAACTTGCCTCTCTGGTTGACAGTTCTCTGATCGTGAGTTGTATTCTAAATTTGTGCAGAATACAGAACAGCCTTATCTGTTTACCGAATTTCAAGCTGCCCAACCACTAGCCCGCACTGGAGAGAGCGAGCTATCAACTTCCCGAATCCTTCTTCATAGCCTATTACTTGTGTGCACTGCAGTGACAACTGCGTTGACCGGTGCCGCCTTGGCTGTTGGGGGACAGGTTGGTGATTCGATTATCGACATGCTCGTGGCACCCACTCTTGCTGTAGTGAGAGAG
>DATFWY010000266.1:0-39958 GCA_035258805.1 Blastocatellia bacterium
TGATACGTGGCCTCCAAAAGTAGCGGCTGCATCTCCCGTCACAAAGCTCGCGATGTTTCCGCTGATCTCGCCAGATATAGGAATATCCAGTCCGGATTTAGTATTCACATTGACGACTGCGCCGAGCTTATCGCCGAATTCGGCCGGTATTCCGCCGGTCAGCACTTCAACATGTGAAGTCGTTCTCGGGTCAATCGACGTTGCGAATATGGCGGACATATTCTCGGTCACTGGAATGCCATTGATCACGGTTTGGACATTCGACTCCGCGCCTCGGGGGTGGATGCGCCCGTTGTCGTCGGCGACTACCCCAGGGGCTGACTCGACCATTTTTTGGAGACCTCGGGCAGGCGCCGAACCGATCTGTTTCATCAACATCGGAGTATTCAAGTCTGTGTCGGCCCCGGTGCGATCAGCTTCGATCATGTGCGAGTCATCGGTGGTAACGTTGACCTCTGCAGTAAGCGCTTTTACTGCCAGTTGTACCGGAGTTTGCAGGGGCACAGAAGAATGTAGATCTATAGTCTGTTCGGACGCCTGAAATTCGGGTGCGGAAACGGTCATCTTGTATGAATTGTAGGGTACATTTTGAAACCTGAATGCCCCTGAGTCATCTGTTTGAGTAGATACTTTGTAGTTGGTAATCGAGTTCATCAGCGTGACAGACGCACCTGCGACCGCGGCGCCCGAGGGGTCAGTAACCTGACCCTGAACAGTGCCGGTCGTCGCCTGGGGCGTCTCAGTTCCATCGCCAATACGAAAAGGAGGCGTACTCGCATAAGCAACCGTTGAAAAAATAATGACAACCAGAAACTGTCTCAACAACATCTGTAACTCCGATCTCGGTTATGGTCCTCGCCTAAATGCGCGACGGATCATTGAGGTATTTGTTACCTCCTATTAATCGCAATCTGAATTCGCAGGCGGCCATCAGTAAGATGCGCGACTGCCGGCGTAATTCAATGAGGGCGCCATCGAGCGCCGCTTTGACGTTGACCTAAACGAGAGGAGGTGCGCGGCCAAACAGCAATTTAGAACACCCACGACGAGTCGCGTGATAATCGGGCGTCTCGCGCCTGAGGGGTTCGTCTTGCGATTGGATCGTTACTGATGAGGGATGAATATTGGAGGTAAAATTCCGTTGGAGACGACAAGAAAGACAGTGCGCATCACTGCCGGACTCGGGTGAAGCTCCGGAATCACCTGGGCTCTCGGCGACACTTGCGGCAGCCGCAGCAAAACGCAACTGTGTTGAATTGTGGTGATGGGTGATGCTGACGAAGAGCGCGTGGCCTAGCAGCCACAGCATTGCGATTGAAGCTACACGCGACTTCAAATTAATCCTGGTAAACTTCTTCAACTCTGCGGTCTCTCCGGTCCACTAGAATCTTCAATTTAACTACGCCGATCGCTGTAATGTCAATAAATCCATTATCGGTCAAATAGGTCCTATAGGCCATATAATTGTCTAATCCGCGGATGCGGCCTTGGTGTCAGTCTCTTTTCTCTGTTCGATCGGAACATAATCCCGCTTGTCATAGCCGAGATAGACCTGTCGTGGACGCGCGATTTTCTGTTCTTTGTCCAGTAGCATCTCTTCCCATTGCGCCAGCCAGCCCGACGTGCGCGGAATCGCAAACATCACCGGGAACATATCTACCGGAAATCCCATTGCCTGATAGATGATGCCTGAGTAAAAGTCCACGTTTGGATACAGTTTTCTACTCACGAAGTACTCATCTTCGAGGGCAATCCGTTCAAGCTCGAGCGCAATATCCAGCACTGGATTCTTGCCGGTGACCTCGAACACTTCCTCCGCCACCTGCTTGATTATTCTCGCGCGCGGATCGTAGTTCTTATACACGCGGTGGCCGAAGCCCATCAGCCTTACCTCGCCATCCTTCACGCGTTTTATGTATGCAGACACATTATCCTTTGACCCAATCTCCTTTAACATTCGAAGCACTGCTTCGTTGGCGCCGCCGTGCAAGGGGCCGTACAGCGCAGCTGCCGCGCCCGCGACGGCCGAGTACGGATCGACGTGCGAGCTCCCAATACTGCGCATCGCGTTTGTACCGCAATTCTGTTCGTGATCGGCGTGAAGGATATACAAAACGTCAAGTGCGTGCTCCAGGACAAGATTAGGTTTGTATTTAACTTCAGTCATCTTGAACATCATGTTTAGGAAGTTACCGGGATAACTCAGATCGTTGTCGGGATAGTCGTAGGGCATCCCCACGCTGTGCCGATATGCGAAGGCAGCAAGCGTAGGCATCTTCGCTATCAGCCTGTAGATCTGGTGCCGCCGCGCTTCGGGATTGAAGATATCCTTGGCGTCCTTGTAGAAAGTGGATAACGCGCCCACGGTCCCTATCAGCATACCCATCGGGTGCGCATCGTAATGAAAGCCATCCATCGACTTCTTAATCTGCTCGTGTATGAAAGTGTGATGCGTGATATTCCAGGACCAGTCTCTTAGCTGTGCCGCGGTGGGAAGTTCTCCGTGAATAAGAAGGTAAGCAACTTCAAGATAAGTACTGCGTTCCGCGAGTTGCTCTATCGGATAGCCGCGATATTGCAATATGCCTTTGTCTCCGTCGATAAATGTAATATTGCTCTTGCACGATGCCGTATTCATAAAAGCCGGATCGTAACTCATCAATCCAAAGTCATCGTCGGAGGCCTTGATTTTCCTCAAGTCCATTGCCCTGATCACTCCGTTCTCGATCGGAATCTCGTACTGTTTTCCAGTTCGATTGTCAGTTATCGTAAGTGTGTCCGCGCTCATACTTCCTCCTTAATTCAGTCGATTCGGCGGGATAATCACATGCTCGTTGATTCCTTCACCCACTAATTCAGCTGCTTTGGACGAACATAGCGAGCATAACGCGGCGTCCAAATCTTTCGATCGATTTTATGTTCCAATTGGCTATCAGAAACAGGTTCGGCAAGTCCCGACCGTACTGCCTCCTGGGCTACTGCGAGGGCCACCTCCCGTGACACGTTCCGGACACCTTCAAGTGCTGGATATAAGGAAGCGGTGGAATCTTTCAGAGCCGGCGAGAATTCAGCAAGCGAGCGGGCCGCTGCAACAAACATCTCGTTCGTCACCCTTCGAGCCCCAGTGGCAATCACGCCGAGCCCGACCCCAGGAAAGATAAAAGCGTTATTGCATTGGCCAACGTGGATCGTTCGGTCCTTGAATACGACCGGAGCGAACGGGCTGCCGGTTGCGACCAGAGCACGACCGTCCGTCCAGTTTATCAGATCTACGGGGATAGCCTCGCTCTTCGAAGTAGGATTTGAAAGTGGAAAGATCACCGGTCGCTCGACGTTCTTCCCCATTTCGCGAATCACATCCTGCGTGAATGCGCCAGGCTGCGCCGAGGTGCCAAGCAGAATGGAGGGCTTAACATTTTTGATCACATCGAAAAATGTTATCGTGCTCGGCCCTGCTAGCTTCCAATCCTGAGTTCGACCAATGTCCTGAGCATACTTCTGTTTGAATGGCTCCAAATCGGATCGCCCGCTATGAACCAATCCACGGCTGTCCACAAGCCAAATCGATTTCTTTGCGTCATGCTGGCTAAGGCCTTCACTGATCATTGCCGAAACAATCTGGTCGCTGATACCCGTCGCAGATGAACCCGCCCCGAGCATCACGATTTGTTGTTCGCTAATCCTGCTTTCTTTGGCTCTCATCGCCGCAAGCAGGCCGGCGAGTGTGACCGCACCGGTGCCCTGGATGTCATCGTTGAAAGTGCATAGCCTGTCGCGATACCGTTCGAGCAAACGGGTAGCGTTGTTCTTCGCAAAGTCTTCCCACTGGAGGAGTACATTTGGAAAACGATTAATCACCGCTATTACAAAAGCTTCAACGAAGTCATCATAATCCTGACCCCTCACGCGTTCGTGTCGCCATCCGAGGTACAACGGATCCTGAAGCAACTCCTGGTTATCAGTCCCGACATCCAGGATGATTGGGAGGGTTCTGGAAGGGGGAACACCGGCGCAGAGGGAATAAAGTGAGAGCTTGCCAACGGGGATTCCCATTCCGCCGACTCCAAGATCTCCCAATCCGAGGATCCGCTCACCATCAGTCACCACAATCACATCTACCTTCTTATTAGGTGCATTTGAGAGCAGCGTCGCGATATGTTCTCGTTGGTTGTAAGAGATGTATAAACCGCGAGGCCTTCGATAGATGCGGCTATACTGCTTGCATCCCTCACCGACTACCGGCGTGTAGATTATCGGCATCATCTCGGTGATATGTTCCTGCAATAATCGATAAAACAGCGTTTCGTTGCGGTCCTGAAGGCTAACCAGGTAGATGTAGCGTTCGATGTCGCTATTCTTTTGTGCATAGCTTCCGTAGGTTCGCGCGAGCTGTTCGTCGGTAGAAGATATATGCGGCGGCACGAGTCCCATTAGTCCGAATTCGCGTCTTTCCTCTTCCGAAAATGCGCTCCCTTTGTTCAGGAGCGGGTTCTCTAACAACGCCTGACCACTGAGTGAGACCTCTATTATCTCTTCCTGAGCATCCGCCACCGTTGACGTCATACAACTCTCCTTCCAGGCTGACAATAACACGGCGAGTCATACAGCGAAACTCTGCTTTTTGCGCTCACAAACGGCCGCAGCCACCAGGCCTTTATTCGCACCGCCCGAATATTGCAGGAACTAAGCCCAGAAACACGGTTGCGGCCACTTACGATTCTCAAACAAGTCGGCTGCGGCTCTCTAGCGCCAGCATCACATATTGATGTGATGAACGTCACGTAGGCGTTCTGTAGTGATTCGGGCTTTACCCTTTCAGACGGTGTGGACCGTCACAACAAGCTGTGACCGAGGTCATAGATTCTGATTCGCCACACCCTTTATCATACGCAACGTAAACAACGATGTGAGGCAGTAGATTGAGATATCCGGAGGGGCGACCAGCATTGCGATTCGAGCAAATGTGAGCCACTGGTCCGACCGCCAAAGGAATCTGCGGTATTAGGCGAGACAACTCTTCGCCTAATCACCGAAGCTTAAATGTAAGGAGGAATAACCATGCAACCCACTACCGCGCTGGCTCCGATCAAGAACCTGCGGAGTCTGCTCACAGCCGACCCAATTTTCCTATTTCAAAACAGGTTGAATCGCCTCTTCGAACCGTTCGTGGACGAGGCACTTCCCCTAACCAATTGGATACCGGCCTGTGATATCTACGAGACCGATAAAGACATCGTCGTCAAAGCCGAACTTCCCGGTCTTAAGAAAGAAGACGTATCCGTTAGCATCGAGAACAACGTGTTGATGTTGAGGGGCGAAAGGAAGTTCAGTGATGAGGTCAAGCGTGAGAATTTCCATCGTGTTGAGCGCACTTATGGCGAGTTCTTACGAAGCTTTACGCTGCCGGCTTTCGTCGACACTACAAATATCCTTGCAGAGTTCAAGGATGGAATCTTGATGGTCACCTTGCCAAAACGCGAGGAGGCTAAACCGAAACAAATCGAGGTAAAAGTCAAATAGCTTCATAACGAACCTCCTATCATGTTTTTTGGGTAGGTCGCCCATTCAGCCGCAGGTCATTTCTCCTTCCACCTGCGGCTGATTTTTTTCGGAGAACGGTCCTGTGACTGCTATCACACTTGATGGTGTCCGCGGTCACAGATTTTCTCCAGAGAGGACCTTATGATTCACTCGGAGGTTAAAGCTGCGAGTTCTAACAACCCGCGTGACTACCGAAATGGAGGTCGAGGGTTGGCGGTAGGCGGGGGTTAGATTCGTCCATTGCTTTGTTACTCATATCCAGAGGTGGAGGCAGTTTGCTTCAACCGCTCAATAGAGATAATCCGCGCGTTCATTAGCGACGGATGGACTTTTAAGTTCTTGCGGTCAAGTCGGCTCACCTCCACCTCTGCTCTTTTCTAGCGTCCCAATCTGAGTGCCGCATCCGCGAAGGAACCTCTATGAAACAAAGCTCCGTCGCGGCGCTTCGCTAAGCTCCGAAATCATTGAATCGAGCGTCGCTGAGATTGCTTCGCGATCAAACTTCAAACCTATGCTGGGTATGAACACTCTGCGGCGGACCTTACCATTTATCTCTTTAAGCAATACCCTACAGAATGCCGCCACAACGTTAATATCAAACTGTTTTCCCGCATGCTTTCTCAAATCAGACAGCGTCTGCTCGAGGGTCAATCGAGATCTATACGGACGGTCGGTCATCATCGCATCGAAAGAATCGGCTAGAGTCACTATTTTTGAGCCAAGCGGAATCTGATCTCCAAAAAGACCCTGCGGATAACCGGTCCCATCAACCTTTTCATGGTGACACTTGGTCATATAAGCGATCTCATCCCACGGTCGTCTGATATTTGAGAGTATTTCGAAGCCAGTAGTCACGTGCTTATTCAGTTCAACGAATTCCTTGTCGGTCAACGGTCGCGGATTGTTGATGATCGCCCGATCGACAGTGATTTTACCGATGTCGTGCAGGTAGCCCGCGACTCCAATATGCTCAAGCTCCAGACCAGTCAGGCCCATCTCGCGGGCGATAGCTTCGGCGTATCGGGCCACGCGATCCGAATGACCGGCGGTGTATGCGTCTTTCAAATCGATCGCCGCTCCGAAAGCACGCACGGTATCACGATAAATGTGACGCATTTCTCCGTACAGCCGCCGGTTCTCATCCGCCTTGCGCTTGTGCATGATCATTAACCGGTGGTTGTAGAACGCAATCGCGATGCTGCGTGAGATCGCACCCACCACTTCAATGTCCTCTTCACTGTATTCCTGCCGAGTGAATTTTTCGGATAGGACTATCAATCCCAGCAACTCGCCACGCGCAATCATCGGGACGGAAATGTGAGCTCGCATTCGTCTAAATAACTCGCCGTTCCGCTCGACAAAACCTGCGAGCCCATTGTTTTCTGCTTTGATTGAAATCGGGCGGGCACGCTTTGTAAGGCGCTCTACTTCGACCTGGTCGAGCGCTATTCGTTCGCCGACGGCGCCGGCCAGTCCCTTTGCCGCGACAATCTTCAGCTGGCGAGGATTTGTCGTATATCTTGCGATTGCGCCACGAGGGATCGCCAACGCGCCGAGCAGGGTGTGCAGAGACGAACGCGTGACTTCGGCAAAATTGTGAGTTGAGCTGATTTCGGCAGCAAGATCGGTGAGTGCGCCGAAGTTGTGCAGCAACTTTCTGAGCGTGAGGTCCATCAGGTCTCCTTAGGGTTTTCGGATTTCGGATTCCAAAATTTGGATTCAGATTCAGATTCAAATTCTGATTTCAATTTCAAACTCATTTCAAATTCGGATTCAGATTCAGATTCAGACTCAAATTCGGATCCAGTTTCAAACTCATTGCAAATTCGGATTCCAGTTTCAAACTCACTGCAAATTCGGATTCCAGATGCGGATTCAGCCTCTGATTCACTCTTAAGTTCAGACTTCAGATTTGAATCTGAATTCGGAATCTGACTTCGGAATCTGACTTCGGAATCTGCATTCTGAATCTGAATCTGAATTCTGAATCTGAATTAAGAACTCAAAATTACTCCGCTCAACAATCTGACTACCTTCTACGTTGCGCTTCCTACAGTTTCTTCGGAAAGGCTCAGAAGCGCCAACTCTTCGGTGGCTGCCATCTCCACGTGAGATCCGAGCCCGAGCATCTCAAACAGCTCTCGATTCGAATCGTTAAGATTCGAAAGAACAAGAGCGCCTCTGGCATTGTTCACCGATTCAATCACACCCAATAGTATCGAAATGCCGATGCTGTTTATCAGTTCGGTTTCTTGAAAGTTAACCACGATTCGCCGGATGCCACGGTCGAGAAATTCCTGACATACCGACTCTATTCTTTCTCCACGTAACTGATTCAGGTAGGCCCCGGGATAGATGACCGCCGCGCCTTCAGTCAATCTCGTCTTTATCTCAGCAGCACTCATAGCGTCCTCCGACTTAACAGCAGACGAGTCATACGACTACAAGCGTCATTCGAACATCGTAACTGCTGTTTGTGGAATCTTCCTGCTATTGATTGCTGGGGCGTTTGAAGTACTTGGTCATCACGAGTCGAGCGCCCTCGTCGGTGCGTTCAAACTCGACCTGATCCATAAGCGCTCGGATTATTCGCAATCCACGGCCGCGCGAATTCTTCGAACTTCTTACTGAGGGGGCAGATTGTCCGTTCGCCTTGCCAAATATCTTACCACGATTTGATACCGTTATTATAAGCTTATCTTCGTCGATTGCGAAGCGCTGATGAATTTTTCTGTCGGGACTGTCGCTGTGTTCGGCGGCATTGATGCAAGCCTCGATCAAGGCGGTCTTAATCTGATTGATTGATTCCTGATCGAAGTCTGCGGCACGGGCAATCTGTTCTGCCGTCCTCGCAGCGATCAACTCAGCCTCGTCCTCTATCGGAATTACGAGCTCGAATTCACTCGCCGGTCGCGTCGCACCCGATAATGCGAGTCTGGTTAGATAGTCCTGCAAGAGATCGAGGTGAGAGTACGAAGATCGATAAGCGTGAGCATTCGCCAGGCGCTCCGCAGCTATCGCAGAAAATCCTTCCTTGCTTACGTACCATCTGACAGCGTGGGAAAGTACTCCCGACTTCCCGACTTTGCTGCGAATCGAGGGCTCGAGCCGCTGATCGATTCGGCCAAGCGATTCAACATCCAAAGGCTCTTTGGAATTGATCAGGGCGATCACCCAGAGAACCTCGTTGGCCTCTGTGTAGATGCCGCCCTCAAACCCCGAGGCGGCAAAAAGGCGCCAATTCACTCCCGGCTGCTCGCCGCCACCGAGATCGTGCACAAAAACGATTTGCGGCAACCGCACGCGGTCCTTCTCGTCATCAAGGCCGCGCCGGACCTGCACACGACTAACTCCTCGATAGCGCTTTTCATATTCGTCCTGATCGAACAGACTCGCCGGCACGGACTGAAAATCAAATCGCGATAGCAGTTGTACGAGCTGAGATTCGATCCCCCGGTTGAATCTCGACATCATCAAGCGGTATGAGTGCTTGAGCTTTTCTCCAAGTAGCTCCTGACCTGCAATCGGTCGCGGCGCGCCCGCAATCTCGCTGCGATGCCTGGCCCGCACGTAGTCACTGAGAACAGGATCTCCCGATGGGCTCACAAAACCATAATTAACATCTATCAGTTCTCGCGAGTGGAGCCTATCCAATAACGCTTCGGCCTGGTCCGCGGGAATCCCCATGCGTTCCGCAACTGCATCAAGCGGCACAGGACAACCTGCCTCATTTATCAATGCAATGGCTTCAAGCGCCGCCCGGCCGTCGCGGGGTAAAACCGCAGCTTCTCTCAAAGAAGCATCTAGGTAGTGACCGATTCTCCCGGTTAACACTTCAGCTGTGTAGACTCGCTCGAATTCGATGAACGTCTTCAATGAGACTCCACCGGAAGCCGCCGCGTCTATGATTGCGCTCGCATAAAAAAAGTCGCAATCCAGCTGTTGGGACATCAACTCGATGGTTGAATCGCTGGTTTCGACACCCAACCGCTCGGCGCGCATTCTTGTGAACTTCTCGACAACAGCGTCCTTTGTTCGCTCTATATTGATTACTTTGATCCGACTAAATAATTCTTGATCGGGCGGAATCAGTTTAATCAATGGCCGGCGCAACCCAGTCAGCGCATAGCTTGCTCGAGGGGATCGCATGGGACCTGAGCCTAGTGTCCCTGAAATAGCAGAGTCCAGATCTGTCCCAATGATTAGTTCGCAGTTGTCCATCATCACCAGAGCATTCAGTTGTGCATGCTCGGCAAACAGCGCCGGAGCCGATAACGCCAATCGCACCATCATTGCTGGTTTGTTGTCTTCCGCCGCTTTGGTGAAGGAATCGATAACTTGTTTGACTGAGGAATAGTCTTCGGGAAGCGCCGCACGATGGATAATCGACAGGGGTTGATCTGCAGCTTCAATCAGTTGAGGATCATTGCGTCTGAATGCGACGAACTGTGACAGAAACTGAGAGAAACAGTCGCGGGCGAATTCTTCCGAGGCGAGCCGCGAACGCCTGAGCGCGTAAAAGAACGGCGCCGCTCCCCCATTCTCATTGAACAATCTATCAAAACAATTACGAAGTAATTCGGACTTTCCTACGCGAGGCAATCCAAGTAATAGCCCGATTAGAGTCGGCGAATCAAAATCATCAGACGCGCGAACAATCAGGTCAAAGACTGCCTCAATCTCACTTTCGCGGTCAGAAAACTCTCCGTAGAAAAGCCGACTCAGAATCCTTCGTTGATTTAGATCAGTCATTTTCAGCAATCGGCGATCGTGGGAGTACTAATCAGCGGCGTGCACATCCTCGTAAACCGCCACGCAATTTCGGCCTCTTGTCTTTGCCTGATAGAGAGCCCTGTCAGCCGTCTCTACAATTGCAAGCGGGCTCTGCCGCGAACCGCTAAAGGAAGAGATCCCGGTGCTGATCGTCACTTGCCCCATCAACTCGCCCTGCTCGGTTCTGTATTCCGTCTCTGATATTGTCTTGCGCAAGCGTTCAGCTATTCGTGCGGCGTCACCGAGCTCGGTCTCGGGCAGTATGATGCAAAACTCATCTCCGGCGAACCTCGCCGACATATCAATCGCCCGAATCGAGCCGCGAAGGAGGTGGGCAGTCTGAACAAGAACGCGATCCGCATTTGTATGCCCGTAGATGTCGTTGTATGACTTGAATCTGTCTACGTCAATGATCATGAAAGACAACGGCGTCTCATAGCGCTTCGAACGTTCGACTTCCTCAAACAACCTGTCCTGTAGATATCGACGGTTCGGTAATCCGGTCAAAGGATCTGTCAGAGACATCTGCTGAAACGTCTCTGCTTTTTTCGCCCACTCAGTCCTGTCGATGATTAGCGCAAGCTGAGGCGCTATCATTTCCAGCATCATCAGATCATCGTTTTCGTAAGGGACGCCTCCCGTGCGTTCTGTCAGATTTATGACGCCTACCTTGCGCACCCCGAGCGTAAGGGGATAGCTGATAAATGACTTGGTCTTATAGCTGCCGGGGCGATCAGGCGGAATGCGCGAATCCTTCTCTGCATCCGATACCACGAGAGGAGTACCGCTTGCGAGAACAGCTCCTGCAATTGAATCACCGAGCTTTTGTCGAATGGGCCCGCCCGCTTCCAGGTCAGCACCGAGCGCGGCTTCCAGCGCAAGCTCGTTCGATTCCTGGTTCAGAATCATGAGTGAGCTGCGTTCCGCGCTCATCATCCCGCTAAACTCCTGGAGTAACGAATGATACACTCGTTGGGAATCGAGAGTTGCAGAAATTCCGCGGAGGAACTCATAGAATTGTCCTATGGATTTCCTTCTATTCTCCAGCTGATCGGTCAGGCGAACTATCTCGAGTTGGGCGTCCAACAAACCCGGGCCTTGCGAGGACTCTGCCTGCTGTTCCGGCTTTCGAGCACTTTGAAAATGATATGAGGCAGTTGAGCCAACCAGGTCTGAGGCTTCTCTGAGTTCACGGGAATCGACGAACTTGATGTTCTTGAGACAATCCCCACTTTCCCCTGAGGCAAGTTCACTGTAACCACTCAGGAACTGCGAAAACTCGGCTGTTGAAGTGAACGCCCTACCCCCAAGAATCACAAGCTGCTTTTGATCGATAGCTACAGGAATGGCAAAACAGTGGAGTCCTGCGTGACAGGTAAAATCAAATTGATTATCCGCCTCTATAGCATTGCTGTATGCTGCTCCGCAATCGGCGGCGCACAGAGGGGCATGCTCGGCAGAAACGCGCATTGCCCTGCAAATGCTGTTGTCATTCTCAATCCGTCCTATCACCGCGCTGTCGCGGCTGAGGGTCATCAGCGCAATTCCGTTCTTTTCGGCGAGGGATCTTTGTAGACGCAACCATACTGCAAGGGAGTTGTCAGGATCCAACGCACCTGCTGAAGACCTGCCCTTTCTTGCGGTTTCTTTGATCAACGCTTAGCAGGCCTCCGAGGCCCTTACCTCCATCGCTCTCCGGGCATAGGTCACTAATAACATACGGGCGACGTCTTAAGACAACGCCGAGCATGCAACATTGTTACCCACGATCTCAACCGAGACGGCCTAGACGATGGCACGGGAGAATGAGAGAACGCGTATACATCCGCAGGCCAACTCTCGGCCGCAACCTAGCATAGCAGCATCGTATTTTTCAATGAAAAGGTAAATTACCAGTTCGGGTAATGCGATTCGGTTGATGAATTATGACCCGTCGACAGGGTGAGTACCAGAAAATGGAAGATCAATTCTGACTTCGCCTTGGGTTGACTAAATTAGTCTTCTTGGCGTCAGCGTAATGTCCAACGTCTTCTCGCCGCGTCGTACTGAGATCTTTCTTGTTGAGGGCTTCTCTAACAACTCATGAAGATTCGTTAGCGTGAATTCTGCCGCCGGACGTCCGTCGACCGTCAGTACAACGTCTCCTGTTTGAAATCCAGCTTCCGTAGCCGGTGATCCTTCTAACAATTCGTCGACTCGATATGTCTTGTAATCGGAGCCCTCGGCAATGATCCTCAGCCCACTACCTGCGGGAAGAATCAACTCGGGAAGACTGGAATTCGGTTCGAGGATCATCCGAGCGCGCGAGTACTCAAATATTACTTTGAACTTAGACAGGATCAGCGCTCCGATATTTCCCTGCAATTCTGAATTCGCAAAGGCGCCAGTCTTATCTTCCGAAAACAACGTCGGTAGGTTTTCAATCAGGAATTTTCCGATCCTGATGCCTGCGATCCTGCCTGAGCGTCCCGTAACCTTTCCGCCAGCACCACCAGTCCCTATTGCTCTAATTGTTTTGGGTGTAGCAGCCAGCAGCTCCTCCCGCTCGACAAAAGGCCTGTGGAGCGCAAGTGCTGCACCTGAACCAATATCGATGACAAACCGGCCCGTAATTGGTTGCCGGCCAGCAATCAAAATCTCAGAAGAAATCACAGGATATCCACCATTGACGAATGTCAGTGGAATCGCTTCGCCTGAGCCCGAGTATTCGAATTTCGCTTTATCGTAAAATCGAAGGACTCTTCCGGGATAATCAATCTCCAGCGCAAACTGTCCGATAAAGTCAGCTCCGATTATTCCGTCAATCGCGTGGCCAAATCTTGGTGCGAGCCCATCCAACGGAATGGCCATCACGACCGGTTGTGTAATCCCGTCGAGACCAACAACGTTGAGCGAGGCGTCGCGAACCATCGACCCCTTCAACGTCCCTGCGCCTGCACCACCTACGTTGACTGAACCTTCAAGTGTCAGGCCCAGGGATCTCGCTTTGCCGAGATCTACGACGGCCACTTTGTCACCAGTGTCAAGAATGAATGACAGGGGCGCCGAATTGTTGATTCGAACCTTAATCAAGATGTGCCGCGTAACAAACTCAAAAGGAATCACAACCGGAACAGGAGAGGCGGTCTTGTGGGCGGCATTCACGTTCTGTGTTGAAACGCTCGCAGCTTGCGTGAAGAGAACTAACAGCAGCGCGGCTAATGTTCGACGAATCATTTTCTTCTCCTATGCCAGCAAGACGCGGTCGCCGCCTACGAACCGCGAGATATATTTTTCGTGAGCCAGAACTAATCTAATTTGGAGCACACTTATCCCTTTTTCCGAGAATGCCGTCAACGAATACACGGCGGCGAGAACTTTTGGTTCCTAAAGTGTTAGTACAAAATGAGGAACGCGGGTTTAGTCAGGGCCAAATAGTATCCTGCTGATGTAACCCCCGTTGCGAATTCAATTCTGATCATTTTAATTAGTTTGACGCTTTGAAGACCTGTCTGTTGGCGTCAATTCGAGCCATCTCATAAGCCCCTTCCAGGCTGTATTTAGCCAGTTGCAGTGGGTCAGCACTCTCCGCCGCCTGCAGCTGCCGCAGTAACCGCTCTCGACGAGTTTTTTCTCTTAAGTCGGTATCAGCAGCGGAGATAAGAACCCTCAAGTCACTTTCAGTATCTTCTTTGGTGTCGTTCTTGAGGCACAACAGAGCCAGACCGGCAAGCTGGAAACGATCGAACGCTTCCATCAGGAAATCCCGAAGCGCCGGGCTGTTTCGCAGATGAAAGCGGATGGTTTGTTCGACGCTACGAACGGGGTACTGTGGGAATGCTGCGGAGTGAATTATCGAAGAAGCGAAGTTATTTAGGAGCAGCTCTGCGAACGCCTTGACTTCATCAGGACTCGCCGTGTCGCCCTTTAGCCACGACGTGTTCTCATAAAAGTAAGGTCTAAGATAAGGTTTTTCGATGAGAATCCGAAGGTGATCCGAAGCTTCGTCCATAGCCCTCTGAACCAATTGTATTTCCGGCTGTTGACGAGCGCTATCGAGCTGTCGGCGTGCAGTTTCCAGCTGTTCCCTCGCCGCGCGCAACTGTCTCACGAAAACCGAGTAGTTGAGCAGACCTGTTACGACAAGTAAGAGCGTCCCGCCGATGGTGAGTAACGAGATCACCACATCAATGCTCACGATCTAGTCCTCCCGTTAAGTAACGTGGACCGCCCGTTCTGCGTGCGGCTTTGGGTCCCTATGATTCTCAACTTCCGCAGACTAGACAGTCTACGGCACATCCTAAAAGTGTCGAATCTTGACAAAGCATACCACCTAATATAGCTTTCGGACTGCGAGAGCTTCCTCAGTTTATTGACTTTTTATTAACTTTCGGTTCCAAGCATGAAGATCTGCCCGCAATGCGGCAAGGCCCACGACGATGCGATACAAGTCTGTCCCAGTGACCACTCGCAACTGATCCTGATCAACCCGTCTGATGATCCGATGATCGGTAAGCTTATCGATGATCGATACCGGCTTATTCGCAAGATCGGCGAAGGCGGGATGGGAGCAATTTACCGCGCCGTTCATGTTGAAAACCTTCGGGTTTGCGCAATAAAGCTGATGACCGGCCTTTCTAAAGAGGATGCGATCGCACGATTCAAACGCGAGGCACGAAACTCGGTTAGGATCGATAGCGCGCATGCCGTGACTGTTTACGATTCTGGTCAAACCGATGAGGGCTTGCTCTTTCTGGCGATGGAATTTATCGATGGCAAGCCATTATCTCGTGTCATCGCTGAGGAACGTGTTCTGCCAATTGAACGCGTTATCCACATCACAAATCAAATTGCTGAAGCCCTTGCCGCAGCCCATTCGTTACCGATGATTCATCGGGACCTTAAGCCCGATAACATTATGATCACGCGCAAAGGCTCCAACACCGACTTTGTGAAAGTGCTCGATTTCGGGATAGCGAAGGCGCTTGCGGATCCAGGCGGAGACAACCTCACCAAGACTGGATTTGTGCTAGGTACCCCAGTCTATATGTCCCCCGAGCAGTTGTTGGGAGAAGAACTTGACCCAAGGTCGGACATTTATTCCCTGGCGATCATTGTTTATGAAATGCTCAGTGGACGCTTGCCGTTCGAGGGAGACAATCCACAGGCCGTAATGATGAAGCGGGTGATGAGCGAGCCGATCAGACTTCGTGCCGTAGCACCGACAGTGAGTGAATCGGTGGAGGTGGCCGTTATGGCCGGTCTGACCCGCAATCGAGACACTCGACCGCAAACCGTCGAGGCCTTTGCGTCCGCGCTGAGCCGAGTCACCTACGGCGGTACACGAATAATGGGGGGCGCGGTGACCGAGCAGATATCCACCCCGGGAGACGGCAGAACGACCGCGCAATTCGGGGGGCATCAGACTCGCGTCGATAGCAGCCCGGCTTTCACCAGCCAATCACCGTCATCTTCGACATCGGGAACTCGCGCGAATCCACCTGCGACGTCGGGAACTCGTGGAAATCCGACTCCATTTGCACCAACCGATATAACTCAGGCTGCAACAAAACCACAACATCCGGACACTGCTCCGGAGACTCGCGTGGAGTCGACTCCGGTGTATGCAGCTCCGGTTACTGTGCGGGATCTTCCTCCAACTGCCCTGGCCGATCCAATAATCGCTAAGCCTGAGAGCAGCCGCGGCAAAGGGTTTGTCATTGTCGCCTCGTTGGTGCTCGCCGTAGTTGCGATTGCAGCTATTGTGTACATTCTCCTTCGTCCTGCTGCCGATACCAAAAATGGTTTCGCGCTCTTAATAAAAGGAGCCCCAGCTGGCAGTCAGGTGTTTATCAACGACGTTCGACGCGACGCAGTATCTGCCGACGGAGGGTTACGAATCTCTGGCATCGATCCGGGTTCAATTAACATTCGAGTCTCACGTGAAGGGTTCACCGATTACGCGGCTACGCTTACAGGAAACAAGGGGGAGACGCAGACCTGCGAAGCCCAACTTTTGCCCGCTACGATCGATTACAGTGGACCGATGGTTGCGGTGGCGGCAGGCGAATTTGTAATGGGCGACGACAATCACGAGGCAGACGAGCGTCCAGCCCACAAGGTCTCCGTAGCTTCGTTTTATCTTGATAAGTACGAAGTGAGCAACGCTCAATACAAGAAGTTTTGTGATGCAACCGGTCACAACAGTCCACTCAATCCTGGGTTTGACCCCGATTACTTCGCTGGAAAGCCGGATTATCCCGTGCTCGGAGTTACCTTCGAGGATGCGCTGGCATACGCAAGCTGGGCAGGAAAGCGCCTGCCGACTGAGCAAGAATGGGAAAAGGCCGCATCCTGGGATTCTGTTGCTCATAGAAAGCGGCAGTACACCTGGGGAGATCAATTCACTTCTGACCGCGCAAACATTGCAACAGGTCATCCAGTTCCCACGACCGAAGCGACAGGAGATTTGAGCCCCTACGGAGCCCTGAACATGGCCGGTAACGCACTTGAATGGGTCGATGCGCCTTACGGGCCCTACGAAGGTAACCGCACATCAGACCCCGACTTCCAAAAGGGAGATCGTGTAATCAGGGGGGGAACCTTCGTTCAAGCCAGCAAGACTGAGGAGGCGCGAGGATCCTACCGTAACCATGCGCCAAGAGTTTTTCCTGCAGGAAAGAGTCTCCCAGTCGGCATACGATGCGTCATATCGGCAAACGATTCGAGAATCCAGGCGCTGTTGCAGGCAAACAGCAGGTAGCTATCAAAAGGACTTAGCGATGCGATCTCGATTGCTTAAGGTTTGTCTGTTTGTAGCTGGTACCGGTGCGATGCTCCTACCCGGCCTCTTCACTCCGGTTTTAGCTCAGAAGCAAGGAGCACCGTTGTGGTATTCGGTGGTCACTGTGAATCGCGTCGAAAAACCTAATCGGCAGCGCACTCAACCGATTCCAAAGACGCGGAAACAGAGGGCGGCTCTGCTGACTCTTCAGTGGCATTTGCTGAAGCGCGTGGATGATAAGAACCGGGAGGAGTCCGACCCAACGCAGGAGTTCCAGACCGGTGACAAGCTCAAGGTAGCGATTACGGTTAATCAGACAGGCTACCTCTATATCGTGAACCAGCCGGAAGGTAAAGATGGCGTCCTGCTGTTCCCGGATCTTCGGATCAATAAAGGTCAGAACTTAGTCCTTAAAGATAAAGAATATGTCATTCCGTCTTATTGCCAGGATTTCGACGATCCAAACGACTGCTGGTACAAAATGGCACCCCCCGCGGGAACGGAAACGCTGATCGTCATCTTCAGCAGAGACAAAATCACCACTTTACCCAACGAAATCTCCAAGCCTTACGCGGCAGTGAAGCGGGCCGTTGTCGATCAGTTGATCGCAAGCTCGGAGCAGCAGAAAAACCAGGTGACGGGGAGTGAGTTACCGATACCGGGCCAGAAAACCGTCCGGTACGCCACAAGGGTTCAGAACACAAATATGAAGGACAACGAAGAATTAATAGCTACAATCGAACTCAGGCACAGCGAGTAAAAAAGGAGCTGCATATGAAAATGTTTATTAGAGTGAGTTTTATCGCGCTGGTGTTAGCAGGATTCGCAACCACTTCCATCAGCGCTGACCGGAAGCAAAATCAGAAAGAGAATGAGGCGAGCCGTGCCCGCGGACTCTTCATCAACAAAAAGTCTGACGCAATGAGCATTCTCGTGCTCAAGGTGGCTAATGGTACTCTCGTTCCAGTTGATCCGAGCAATGAATTCAAAGCAGGCGATCAGATCAAGGTCCAATTTCAGAGCAACTTTGAAGGTTATATTTATGTCGTGAATATCGAGCCTAGTGGCAAGAGAAAGGTGCTGTTCCCCTACCCTGACGCCTCTGACAACGCAGTTCAACCGGGCGTACGGTACGACATTCCACCGGGAACTTCGGCGATTGAATTCGACAATGAGAAGGGCACCGAGGTGCTTCAGGTGATAATGTCTAAAACTCGGATTCCGTATCTCGATGCGGCACTCAAGGAACCTGATCAGTACCTCTCCCAATCAGCTGCCGGCGCCGCCGCCGAGCTGCAGGGCGGGATCTCCAAGAAGGTCACACCAGTCGTAACTCCAACGGACGGCAACAAGGTACGATCCCGTGACATCATTCTCGCTCCGGGCAAGGATAAAGATTCGGACGGATCGGTGGTTGCAATTCCGGATAGCGGTTCGGTCGGCGGTAAGCTGAAAGCTGGTGAAATTGCTCCGTTCGAGATTCGCCTCAAACACTCGTGATTAAACCTTCCTTGAATCGAGTCGCGGTTGGCGTATCAGCGCGGGCAGGGATCGCGGTAATTGTGTTTGCGTCCCTGGCAGCGCTCGCTGGTCAGACCTCAAATCGAGGCGAAAGTCTATCCCCGGAAACTCGTAACCTCGTTCGCCGGGCAGTGTCTTGCACAGGTCTTATCTCAGCTCGAAACTCTAGCGATTCACAAAATCAGCCGCCGCGTCCACGAGGATCCGCAGTTATGGTCCGCAGTGATGGAATTCTGGTGACTAACTGTCACGTCATCATAAACACCAGGACCAGTCGACCATATGACGAACTATACCTCAGTCTCTCATCAGACGGAGAAACCTCGACGGCACCTAATCGGTATCGAGTGACATTGCTGTTGATGAACAAGGATTACGATCTGGCGTTGCTTCGAGCTGATTCGGACGCTGCAGGAAAGCCGCTACCAAAATCGTTTACTTTTCCGAGCATAGAGTTAGGGGATTCAAAGAAGATCAAATTGCTTGATGATCTGTTCATCATCGGTTTTCCGGAGAAGGGCGGGTCGAGCGTAACGGTGAATCGTGGAGTCGTCGAAGGAAAAGACATACTCGGCAATTGGATAAAGACTGACGCTCGAGTCATACATGGGAACAGCGGCGGAGCGGCGGTCAACGGTGAAGGTCGTCTGATTGGAATTCCGACTAAAGTGGTTGCCGACGAACAACCGGTCGATACGAACGGTGACGGTTTCCCCGATGACTATCGGCGATACGGTGCGGTTGGATTTCTTCGACCGTCGCATCTGGTGGCAGAGCTGCTTGCAAAGCTGGATGGCGGCGGTGAGAACACTGCCGTTCCATTTAGCCCGAGACTAATTGATACAGCAGCTTCGATTACCGTCCGGGGCATGGTGAAATCAGCGGCAAACGGAAAGCCGATTACCGGTGCTTTGGTAGGCCTGCTGCCCCTTGGAGAAACAGAAGTGACGGAACAGACGCTTCTGACGTGGGGAAGCACAAATTCAGAGGGCGCTTTTAAGCTCAATCGCCCTGTTCCTCCTGGCAAATACACCTTAAAGGCGAAAGCTCTTGGAAAGCAGGGTTACGCGCAGGATGTCGAGATCCGGGCAGGCGCCTCGCTACTAATCATAGAGATGAGCAATTCGTCGCAACCTTAGAAAGACCTGAGGGAATTGCCAGCAAAGTCTGTACAAAAGCTTGATTGCAATTTTCTTTGTGGTTAGAATGAAGGCGTACCTGGGCAGCAAAGCACCAGGGATTGTCTGACGCTTGTGACACTGAAGCCGATTGTTCTGATCGGCGCTCTTTCTGATTTATCGAGACGCGTGTAGTGGCGACAACGTCTGCCGCCTGACGCCTGGTGAGCTTTTCGAGACCGGGCCTGATCGGGAGCCTCAGCCCTGAGGCTAGCCGTAATAACCGGGGGCAATCGTCATGAAGAAGAGACTCTCGTGCATCTCTCTGACCGCGCTGTTTTTGTTCGCTCTGTCGCAATTCCTTACCGTATCGGCTCGTCAGGAGAACAACACACCACAACAAAGCGCTCAGCCTGTGCCGGCGAAAGCAAACGCCGGGGAAGCAGTCCCTGCAAAACCAACTCCAGCAGACCAGAAGTCAGCAACAAAGAAAGATGACATCACTCGTCTGCCAGCCAACATCGTCAACGTAACAATAAGTGTTACCGATCCGTATGGAAGATTCGTAACAGGCCTTGGCAGAGACCACTTCGAAGTCTTCGACGATAAGGTCAAGCAACAGATAGCGCATTTCACTGACGACGACGCGCCGATATCTATGGGTATCGTCTACGACGTCTCTGGCTCGATGAAGGAACGAGTCGGGCGGTCAATCCGAGCCTTGCGGCGCTTTATCGAGACGTCTCACAATGATGACGATTTCTTCCTGATCGGGTTCAACGATCGCGCGAAGCTTATACAGGACTTCACCACTTCTGGAGACAGCATCCTCGGTCATCTGCTCTTCGCAGCACCACATGGATCGACGGCACTTTATGACGCGGCTTATATTGCGGTAGAGAAGGTTCAACAAGGACGGCAATCCAAAAAAGCATTGTTGATAATCTCAGACGGCCAGGACAATAACAGCCGGTATACTTATAAGGAATTACGCAATCGCGTAAAGGAAGCTGACGTTCAGATCTACGCGATTGGAATTACCGATCCCGCGAACGACACTCTTGCGGGTTTTGGCCGCTCGGTTCTTGAAGAGATCACGCGAATGACTGGGGGACGTGCGTTTTTCCCCAACGCTTACAATGAGCCGGAGCTTGTGGAGATCTGCACGCGGATCGCATTGGAACTCCGGCACCAGTATTCAGTGGGATTCTATCCGACTGACATACAGAGCGAAGCCAAATGGCACAAGGTCCAGGTAAAGGTGAATCCACCGCGCGGATTAGGCAGGCTATCGCTATCGTACCGAGACGGATATCAGTCTTTTAGAAAGTAACCACCCGTATTAGAAGGCAACCGCCAACTGCCCTCCCGTTCACTATTACGGCAACGGTTGAGGCGCGCCCATGCATCCCAAGCTTCAGAGTACTGTTTTCAATCTTGAGTTCACGGAGTAAGATTCTGATATGAAGTTCAAAATCGTCAGGTTGGCTTTTGTTTCGAGCGTGTTCGGAATATTTGGGTTTTTGATTTCAGGCTGTCTTCAAACTCCGTTTGCCAGCACGACTCAGCAACAACAGCGTCCGGAAAAGCCGAGCCTTCAGAAGCCTCGTACCCCGGAAGACGGACCCCCACCATCCCAAAAGGACGAAGGGGAGATCAAGCTAGGCAGGACTATGGTTACGCTCGACGTTACGGTCGTCGATCCTGCGAATAAACCGGTAATGGACCTGAAGCAAGACGAATTCGTGGTGACCGAGGACAAAGTGCCTCAGAAGATTGAATTCTTCGGTCGCGAACAAGTACCAGTTTCACTCGTGTTTGCTATAGATACGTCCGGCTCGATGCGTCCCAAGCTTGATACCGTTGTTAAAGCATCAACCAATCTCGTTAAAGAAAGCCGGAAGGGCGATGAGATTGGCGTGATCGAGTTCAAGGACCAGCCCGAACTTCTTGAAGAGTTCACCAGCGACGTAAACGATGTGATTGATACCCTCAACGGTTTGGTGGCATCACGTCAGACCGCTATGTTGGACGCGTTATACCTGGCCGCGGATTACGCAAACAAAGAAGGCAAGAACCGCAGGAAGGCTGTGATGGTCGTGACAGATGGCCTTGATAACGACAGCTATTACAAATTCGGTGAAGTGGTAAACCATCTGCGCGAGATTGACGTTCAGGTTTATCTGATCGGATTTATAAACGATCTCGATAAGGAAAGCGGTCTTTTCAAAAAGAGCCCAAAAGATAAGGCAGAAGGTCTTCTAAATAAGCTCGCGGAAGAAACGGGCGGCAAGGCGTTTTTCCCAAAGGAACTGTCGGAGGTTCACGCAATCGCGCAGCAGATCTCAACCGATTTAAGGACGCAGTACTCACTCAGCTATTACCCTAGCAACTCAAAGAAAGACGGAACATACCGGGCAGTGAAGGTGCAGGTCAGTTCCGCTGCCCGGCGGCTCATCGCCAGAACGCGACCAGGCTACACCGCACCCACAGAGGGCGGCCGGATCGGTAGCGATAAGCATTAAGCCGACCAACCACAATCAACAATTAATTGGTCCGTTGGTCCGTTGGTCTCATTGGTCCTGTCGGTCCAATAATTCCTCTTTTTTTGGTATCATCCCTTCAGTCCATGCATAAGCGACTAATTGAAGAAAATCTAAACCTACTGCGCGATAAACTCATGATTATGGGAGGAGCCGCCGAGAAGGCGATAATGCTCTCGATGCGAGCCATAATCGAACGGGATTCGCAGCTTGCGGAACGCGTGATTCGAGAAGACGATGCCATCGATCAGCTGGAGCTGGAAATTGATCAGATGTGCGTCGACGTGCTCGTTCTCAAGCAACCGGCTGCAGGCGATTTACGGTTCGTTGTTTCGGCTGCCCGCACCGCTCCAATGGTTGAGCGCATCGCTGATCATGCGGTGAACATAGCCAAGCATGCTCTCTCACTTAACAACGAACCCGAAATATCGTCGCGTATCGATCTCTCAGCTATGGCCAAGGTCGTCCAGGAAATGCTCGTTGAGGGACTCGACGCATTTACTGCTGGTGATCCGGAACGGGCCCAGACAACAATCGCAAGGGACGACGAGGTCGACGAGCTGTACGATAGCCTATACGAACAGTTTGTTGCGGGGATGAAAAGCGACCCTTCAATTGTCGTTCGCGGAGCCGAATGGCTGTTCATTCTGAAGCATCTCGAGCGGATTGCCGATTATGTAACCAATATTTGCGAACAGATCGTTTATATGTCGCGCGGTCAGGTTATAAAGCACACCGTATGGTAGCGAATGAAGAACACCGTGTTCGCGGCATAGTCGTCGTCGAAGATGATGAGGACATCGCTGAGTCAATCGGCTACAACCTGGAACGAGAAGGTTATAGTTTACTCGTAGCTAGATCTGGTGAAGACGCGCTCGCGTTGATTCTTGACCGCCCGCCCAACCTGATCATCCTGGACTTGAACTTGCCGCATATGAACGGCTTCGAGTTGTGCCGTCGGCTGCGCGCTGAGAACACGACCGACCGGGTGCCGATTCTGATGCTCACCGCCCGTGGGGATGAAGCAGACAAGGTATTAGGGTTGAACCTGGGAGCCGACGATTACATCACAAAGCCTTTCAGCATGCGTGAACTCGTGGCAAGGGTAAACGCCGCGTTGCGTCGTTCCGAGGCATCAGCCGCCGATACAAGAATAATCGACAATGGATTGCTGAAGATTGATCCGTCCACTTTTACCGCGACATATCACGGTCGGAAGCTCAGGTTGACGCGCAAGGAATTTGCGCTGCTTTCAGAGATGGCTCGCAATCACGGCAGAGTGTTGACCCGAGAGCGACTGCTCGATCGCGTTTGGGGCGTGACGTATTGCGGCGATTCGCGTACTCTCGATGTTCATATCCGCAGACTCCGGCAGAAACTGGAAGACCCTGACGCAATTGAAACCGTCACTGGGATCGGTTACAGATTGTTGACTGTAGACGAGCAAACCTGATGCAGGATCTCGCAAAACGAGTTTGGTTGGTGACGCTGACGGCCTTGCTCCTCTTCGTCGTCTACGAGACCCTGAAGACTCTGCTCTTCCCGAATCTATCGATTATCAGCTCGCACGTTATTACTGTAATCGTAGTAGCAGTGTTGGCCTTTGTTGTTTCTCGATACGCTCTGGGACGATACAGCCCCGCTCTCGCTGATATTCAGCGTCAGATTTCCATCACTGAGGAAAGCAATCGCTTACTTGGCAGCGTATTAGCAACGATGCAGGAAGCGGTTATTATCGTGGACTCAAGGATGCGTGTTGCTCTTTTCAACGATGCCGCGGCAGGAGTCTTCAAGATACGCTCAGGGGAAGTCGGAGGGGCTGGTATTGCGAAGAGACCTAATGCGGATGTAGTCGATAATGGAAGACGTTCTGAAGCCTACTTCGCACCAGTGAAACTCGATTTGGCCGAATCAACTCGCGAGTACCGTTTGACTGACGTTACTCGTGATCCGGCGATCAACGCCGCATTTAGCCGTGTGCTCACAAGCAAGGCACCTACAGAGATAAAAGTTGAAATGGCTGCTCGAAATCACCGGAGCTTTCAGCTCAATGTGGCTCCGCTCGGGAAAGATCTGGCTGTCGGTGTGTTCTTTGATATCACCCAATTGGAAAAGCTCGAGCGGGTTCGCCGAGAGTTCTTTGCAAACCTCTCGCATGAATTACGGACTCCTTTGACCGCAATGCTCGCCTGCTCGGAGACCTTGATCAACGGCGCCGCCGACGACCCGGCTGATCGAATGCGATTCCTGGAGATACTACACAAACACGCGAAGAGGATGAGCGATCTGATCTCTGATATCTCAGACTTGTCGGCAATAGAATCGGGACAAGTCCAACTTTCACTGAAACCGGTCAGGCTGCGTGCCGCTGTTGAAGAGGTCCTTGCGCTTGTTGAATCACGACGGATTGATTCGGAGATCTCTTTCAGTGTTTCAATTCCTGACACCATCGTGGTACAGGCCGATCGCACGCGGCTGGAACAGATTCTCTATAATCTCATTGAGAACGCTGTGAAGTTCAATCGTCCGGCTGGGTCGGTCAAGGTTTCGGCCGAAGAAAATGACAGTGAGATCACAGTGATCGTAGAGGACACTGGCTTCGGTATACCCGCGTCAGATCTTCCGCGCGTGTTTGAACGCCTTTATCGCGGAGACAAGTCGCGCTCACGCAAAACAGCGGGAACCGGTTTGGGACTCGCGATCGTGAAGCACCTGGTGCACGCTCACGGCGGGGAACTGTCTGTGACCAGCGAAGTAGGCCACGGCTCGCGGTTCACGTTCAGTATGCCCGTGGCAGCACAAGCCGTGGAAAGCTCACGGTGAAACCTTGCCAAACTCCAGAAAGCCAGGATAACCGCGTAGCGGTGTCCTATCGATAGTGCTCATATTGATCCGCTTCTACGCAGCATCTCGAAATATCTCTGCGGTACCACTTTCCAGCTTTCACCGATTTTCTTGACCTGAAATGCGACTTCGGACGTTCCAAGCAATCCGACAAGAACCAGCGTATCCTTCTCAGCTCCTGCTCGAACGATCTCTCCCGACGGCATCCTGTAGCATTCACCTTCCCTGGCTCGCACAATCGCCATCTCCAAACAAAGCGAGAGAATCTGGTCCAAATCACCTCCCGGTAAATCGTTCGCCGATGTGTATTCCTCCGCGTTGATTTTTGAGGCACTCAGCTGCTGGAGCTTTGCCGGTTGCTTCGCCAGGATGTAAAACAAAAACTGTTTCGCGACAATCTCTGGATCAGTTTGCTTGAGCGAGCGCTCACCTTGCTTCTTTGATGCAACCCAGAAGCGAACGTCTACCTTCCACCCGATCTTCGTATTCACAACTGGGATGACGATGAGCGTTCCACGGAAGCTCGTCATATAAGTCGCCTTAGTCCCGATCGGAAGGTCAACGGGAAATGAACTACTTACCGGATTCCCATCCGCGATAAATGGAGAGATCTGGCGAAGCTGAATTGAATCGGCCTCCGCTCGAAGCTCCTTCAACTCCTCGGCCGAACGATTTCGACGATCAATGAGTTCATCGCTGCCAGGTTCAGGAATTATACACTTCTGGTATTCGAGAGCGTTTCCCGCATATGTGGCAAATAAAAATTCTTTGATGACGCGCTCAATCTGTGAGCCGGCCCGGTTTTCTCTGTCGGATTGGAATACCGCTCGATGCATGTCCATACCAGCCAACGACGACTGGACAGGAAGGCATGACACAAACGCCAGGACAAAAGCACGGACGATCATGACCGTGAGATATTACCGTACACGATGCCACTTAGGAACCTCGGTGGGTACGCATATGACAGGCGCCTTGGCACTTGAATTGCGGCGAATGTCCTTGCGGCGGATTGTACAGCTATGAATCGGGAGGCAGAATTCTTTCAGCAGGTTTACGCTAAGCTAAGCATTGGAGGCGTTAACGTTATGAGAATCTTGAGCGCTATGTTTTTGGTACTTTGTCTCGTATTTGCAATTCCTTCGTCGGGTCGTTCTGCGGCGGCTAATCGAACGGATGAGCATTCGGAGGCATTTTCAGCACTGGCTCAGCTCCCAACAGCCGGTGTAACGATGAACGTAAGAATCTTTTTAAATGGCTACTCTACCGAACAGGAGGCACAACAACTTCACGGACTTCTGCTCGATGGCGGTCCAAAAGCTGTGTTAAAGGCTCTTCAAAAAATGAAATCCAAGGGTCGGATCGAACCCGAGGGATCGATTAGCTTTTACGACTTTAAGTTTATTCTCTCGAAGAAAACGCCCAATGGAAGGCACATCTATGCGGTTGCTGATCGACCCATAAGTTTTCTTGAGAAATACTTCAGTACGCGCTCAACGGATTACCCTTTCGGAATTCTTGAGCTGGACTTGACACAAAGGGAGAACGGCAAGGAGAAAGGCGAAGGCACTCTCATCTATGCCGCAAAAGTAAAAGTTTTGGACGGCGAGAAGGTCGACATAGAGAATCTGACCTTTGCGCCAATAAAGCTCCTGGGCGTACGACAACTATGACCCGTCTAATTTTCGCTGTCCTCTCTCCTGCGTCGAAGGTGGCTCCGAAGCGGTTATTCGTACCGCAAGGCTATTACCGGGTCCACCTTTGTCGCTCGGCGAGCCGGAATGTAGCAGGCAACCAGCGCAATAAACATGAGCAAAGCTGCAATGCCAACGAAGGTCGATGGATCTGTGGTACTTATTCCAAACAACAGGCTCGACAACACACGCGTCAACGCGAAGGCAGCGACAAGACCTACAAACAGGCCGACCAGCACCAGCTTCACTCCCTGAGTAATGATCAGCCTCAATATGGCGCTCAGCGATGCGCCGAGCGCAAGACGAATCCCTAACTCGTTGGTGCGCTGATTTACTGAGTACGAAATGACTCCATAAATACCTAAGCAAGCAAGAATCAGCGCTAACATCGAGAATCCACCCAGAAGCCCCGTCACAAATCGGCGCGGCGATACGGCCTGATCTACGAGTTCCTGCAATGGCCGGAAATCGCTGTTCGGCAAATCGGGATCGAGCCCTCGCAATGCCGCTCGAACCCCAGGCACAAGCGACTGGAGCGGAACAGAGGAGCGAACAACGAGATCCATTGAGCCCCAATCGTGGTTTTGCGCCATCGGGAAGTACATCTCCAAACCGGGCGCTTGCTCCAGAGCACTGTGTCGCACGTCCCCTACCACACCGACTACTTGCCACTCTTCGCGCCCCAGGAGCGCAATTTGATTGACTGCCTCGCGATCGGGCCAAAGCCGGCGCGCCATCGTCTCATTTACAATCATTACTTTTCGGCTTTCACCGCGGTCGCGCTCACTGAATTCCCTGCCGGCGCGCAATGGAATTTTCATTGTGCGGATGTAACCGGGATCGATCAATCGAGGAAACGCCTCGGGATAGGTTTCCCGAGTATATGTCGCGCCTTTCGCTCCAATCCCCCAGCTTCGGTTTCTGCCCATCGGTAACGCATCGGTCAATCCAACTGAATCTACACCTGGAACCGCGGCTACGCGTCGCGTAAGCTCTTCGTAAAGCGCATCACGCTGCGCATCGGTCTCATATTTTCCACCCAGCTCGATACGCCATGACGACGTATGTTCCGGCCGAAAACCTGGATCGACCTCGAGCAAACGCAAGAAGCTTCTGACTAATAACGCCGCGCCAACAAGCAGGATGCAGGCAACCGCTACCTCAGAAACCACTAGAGTATTGCGCACCCATGCAGCCCGACGTCCCTCGCTCGTCCCACGGCTGGCTTCCTTCAGCGTTTCTTGAACATCCCACCTGGAAATCTGAAGCGCTGGAGCGATTCCAAAGAGAACACCCGTCGCCAGAGCGGCTGCAATAGTAAAAATCAATACGGAGCCATCAATACCCACCGTCTGCAGGAGCGGTATTGTGACTGCGCGAGTCGATGCGAGTGCCCGAGTGGCTACGTAGGCTAGCGGCAAGCCAACTGCCGCTCCACAACCGGCAAGGAGGACGCTCTCGGTTAGCATTTGGCGAATCAGTCGTGACCGTTCGGCTCCCAGCGCGACACGAATCGCAATCTCCTTCCGCCGTCCTGTTGCACGCGCTAACAGAAGGTTTGAAAGATTTGTGCAGGCTATTAACAAAACACATCCGACCGCGCCAAACAGCACGAGAAACGCTGGCCGCAGTCGCCCGCTGACTCGCTCCTGTAAGCTCGTGAGTCGAGCCCCATTTTCGTTCCGCTCCGGATGCGAGGCTTGAACCTGTGGAGCGATAACATCAAACTCGGCTTGCGCACTCTGAACCGAAACTCCCGGCTTCAGCCTACCAATCACCGCAAGCGTGTTTCCCCAGCGATTGGTTTCTTCACAGATTGGAAACGGCATAAGCAAGTCTATTCTGGCGCCTGGTGAGAAAACCGCCTCGAAATTGAATGACGAAGGCAAAACGCCCACGATAGTTGTCGGTTTGTTATTGATCGTAACTGTTTGGCCGACGATTCCAGGATCTGCGGCGAATCTACGCGTCCAGAATCCGTGGGTCAGCAACGCTGCCGGCTTGCCGTTCCAAACACATTCACCATCTTCGAATCCGCGCCCTAATAGCGGTTTTACTCCCAGCAGATCAAGAAAATTTTGTGTTACGCCCACGCCTCGGAGACGCTCCGGTTCACCGCTACCGGTTAGCGTATAACTTCCATAATCAAAAAAGGCGAAATATGCAGCCAGGTCCTCGAACGAATGATTCAATTCGCGCCAGTCTGAAAAGTTGCCCACTTGAGTTGTAACTCCCGACAGGTCGCCCTCAGCGGCGACGAGTCCGCTGGAAGCTTTACTCGCGCCACTCGCAATCCAAACGAGTCGGTCGGGCTCCTTAAAAGGCAAAGGACGAAGCAACAAAGCATTAACAACACTGAACACAGCCGTATTAGCCCCAATTCCAAGTGCCAACGTAATTATTGCAATCACAGTAAATCCGGGTTTGCTGATCAGCATGCGGGCGCCGTAGCGAAGATCCTGCAACAACGAGTCCATTTAATTCCCCCTTGATCGATCGAGACAGATATTTTGAAGGAAATGCTGCAAAAACGTAGGTGACTATTCTGGTGAAAGGGTTTCAGGATGGAATCGATTACGTCACATCATCGCTCGACGCTCTCATCTTCCTGGTAGAGCTTGACGCCTGATCGAAGCGCCTCGAGCGGAAGCAGCGCGCACTTCACGCGTGTCGGTTGGATTTCGCTCTTCAAAGCTGAAAGCAGTTCCTCGCCAGAGACGATTTCGTCGCCGGTTATATTCGAGCCAACTATCATCTCAGTAAGCATCGAAGCCGCCGCCAGGCTGATGGCGCAGCCGTCGCCTTGAAAACGAGCCGCTCGTACCGTGTCGCCGTTCACCTCTATTTCTATTCTGATCCGGTCGCCGCATAACGGATTGAAGATCTCGTAGCTTATGTCAGGGGCTGGCAGGCTGCCGAAATTGCGCGGGTTGCGGAAGTGGTCGAGCAGGACGTCACTATAAAGAGTCGGCATGGTCTACTGGTCTCACCTGGCTTTGAGCGGCGTTCCCGGCCGGTTCGTCCTTACCGCCACGGCTTCGGCAAGAATGCTCAACGCAATCTCGCTCGCGGTTGTCGCGCCAATATCCAAACCGATCGGCACGCGCACGCGATCAAGCGCTTGCCTTTCCACACCACTCTTTTCGAGAAAACCCAATATTGCATCGCCTCTTCGCTTGCTGCTCAACATTCCGATGTAGGCTGCTTCGGTGTTCAAGACAATCTTTAGGACCGGTATGTCGTACTTATAGTCGTGTGCAGCGAGAACAACGTAAGTCGATGACGTGTAGCGCAGGCCTCGAGCGATTTCGGATGGTATTCCGACCAGCAGCTCATCCGCTTCAGGAAACCGCTCTTTTGTGGCAAAGCGCGGCCGGCCGTCCACTACAATCGTTTTCAGACCAAGGCTTTTGGCCTGGTGCACCAGCGCCGTCGAGACATGTCCCGCGCCGAATACGATCAAGGTCGGGGGCGGCCCGTGTAACTCAAAGAACACATCAGACGAATTTCGTCCGGATGCCAGCGCGATCGTGCGAGAGGTCCGCTTGCGGATGAGCTCCGGGGCGATTTCTTTCGCCTGTCGATCAAGCTCTGGTGCGCCCAGCTCGCCTGATGATCTCCCGTCTTCATGAACGATAAACTTAAACGCCGGGGAGTCGAGAGGCGTGGCCACCACCACACATCGCCCGGCACTCACTTCATCACGAATCGATCGATAGAGGCTGCACAATCTGTCTTCTGGCTTAGCGAGATCCACGGGTTCAATAAGAATGTCGATCGTCCCGGCGCACGTGAACCCGCCTTCCCACGCATCCTCTTCGCCGAGACTCATGCTGAGCACCTGAGGCTGGAAGGAAGCAAGCGCCTGTTCTGATGCCTCGATTGCTCGCGCGTCAACGCAACCGCCGATGGTCACCGCGCCCAACAGATGGCCACCCTCGCCAACCCACATCTTCGCACCTTCCTTCTTCGGTGCGGTGCCACGAGTCGCGACGAGGGTGACCATCGCCACTCGTTTTTCGACCTTTGCAAGATTCTCAAGCTGTTCTGCGACGTCTTTCATAGCGTCTCACAGCACCAGGTGTCGCTCGAGCGCTCGGAGGCTTTCCAGGTTATGCAACGGAGCGAACACGTCGATGTAAGGAAGCGCCGTCCGCATGCCGCGTGTGAGCGGCTCGTACGAAGGATTCCCCAGCAACGGGTTCAGCCAGATCAGCCGCCGAGCTCGTCTCTTCAAAACTGTAAGCGCTCCGGATAATTCTTCCGCTTCGCCGGTATCCCAACCGTCGCTCAATATGATGACGATGGTTTTCTTGTCGACCAACTCTGGCCAGCGGGAATTGAACTCCGCGAGGCTCGGTCCGATAAGCGTGCCACCGGACCAACCTCGCGTTTCGCGCAGCGATTCAAGCGCTCGCTCGTAAGCCCTGTTCTTCAGGTATCCGCTGATCCGTTTAAGTGATGTGCTGAACACAAAAGTTTCGACCCGCGCAAGACTGTTCTGAAGAGCATAAGTGAATTGAATAAGGAGCCGGCTGTACAAGTCCATCGAGCCGGATACATCGCATAACACTACTAATCTTGTCTTCTTTCGTTTGCGCTGCGCGAAAGAAAGCTCTATCAACTCTCCCCCGGTCCTCATGGATGCGCGAAGGGAGCGGCGAAGGTTGACTCGCGTACCGCGCCTCACAGGTTTCCAGCGCCGGCTCGGCCTCGAGGCAAGCTTTCTCACAATTCTCCTTGCAACTCTGGCGATCTCTTGAAGCTCGTCCGAGGCAAATTGGCCGAAGTCCTTTTCCGTGTTGCTCTCAATATCGCTCGCCGACGGAGCGTTGATATGCTCGGAATGTCCTGAGGTTCGCGCCCAGTTTTTCAGAAAGAATCCCAACCCCTTCGGCGCGTGCTGGTGCGAACGAGTAGGAACCCGACGGTTAATTTCAGACTGAGCCTCTCGGACAGTTTTCACCCGCCGCTGCCCTCGATGACCGAGCCGACTCCAAAACTCTTCAAACAACTCTTCAAAGACCGGGAAGTCCTCGACGCGCGTCGTAAGGACACTCCTCAAGCTAAGAAAGGTCTCAAGACGATCGCTCAGATCTATCAAACGCAATGCTCTGACTGCCGCAACCGACTCTGCGGGAGTTACTGTTATGTCGGTTTCCCTCAGAGCGCGACAGAGTAATACCGCTTCCGTAACAATGGATTTGGCAGGTGGTCCACTCATGACCCGGAGCTCAAGATTTCATCGAGGTGGCTTCCGGCTTCCCTCTCAAATTTGCGCAAGTCTTCCTGATCCTTGAGAAAACAGCCCATTGTCTCGTTCACAACCTCTGCATCCAAATGAGTCGCGTTTAGTGCGGCGAGCGACGCTGCCCAATCCAATGTCTCAGCGACGCCCGGGACCTTCGATAGATTGAGCGACCTCGCGGCCTGGATAACTCTCGTCAACTCCGAAGAGAGCTGTTCACCGATTGCGGGTACCTTGCTGCGTACGATCTGCAGCTCTTTGTCAAAGGACGGGTAATCAATCCAAAGATAGAGACATCTCCGACGCAACGCATCGGATAGCTCACGCGAACGATTCGATGTAAGCACGACGTGCGGTCTGTGCGTTGCCACGATCGGGCCAATCTC
This sequence comes from Blastocatellia bacterium, assembly GCA_035258805.1. Taxonomy (GTDB): domain Bacteria; phylum Acidobacteriota; class Blastocatellia; order UBA7656; family UBA7656; genus Onstottus_A. The sequence goes on from DATFWY010000266.1 coordinate 32,432, forward strand.
TGGAATCGTAACCTGAAAATCGGACAGGACTTCCAACAGAAACGCTTCGAACTCCTCATCGCTGCGATCTACTTCGTCGATCAACAACACCGGAGATCGAACCGGCTGTGTGATCGCCTGTAGCAGCGGCCGTTTCAGAAGAAAGGGCTCGCTGAAAATTGAAGCTTCCTTTTCAGCGGTGCTGCCAGGAGTGGCCTCTTGAAGTTTTATGTGAAGGAGTTGCCTGGGATAATTCCATTCATATAGCGCGGTCGTCGCGTCCAAACCCTCATAGCACTGAAGCCTGATCAGCTCAGTGCCGAGCGCACCAGCCAGCACCTTCGCGATCTCAGTCTTCCCGACGCCTGCTGGACCTTCGATCAACAGAGGCTTGCCAAGCGCCATTGCGAGGTACACCGACGTGGCAACTGCGGCATCGGTAGCGTACGCCTGTTGCTCGAGCAACTCCTTGATCTTCCTGACCTCTTCTCTCAAACCTGTCTCGCTCCCGTCAAACGCGCGGCGTCCTCGGGCGTGTTGATGTCCTCAGGATACGAAATATCGAGCTCTGCGACGCCGATCAGGTCGGGGTCCGCGTCCACCAGCTTCCAGGCCGCCTTGTCTCCGTGCAACTCCACCAGCTTATCAAACAGCGGCCGCGCAAAGAGCATCGGATGGCCCTTTCTTCCCTGATAACTGGCAAGAACAATCTGGTGTGAGCACTCCCTGAAGACCTCGGCGACGCGGGCTATTATTTCTGGATCAACCCCAGGCTGATCGCCAAGCAGAATCATTATCGCGTCGGACCTTGAGTCGATTGCGCCAATTCCGGCGCGGTATGAAGAGGCACAACCTTCGCCGAACACCGGATTGTCAACCACTTTCGCGCCGCCGAAGTTTACTCTCTTGCGGACTTCATCAGCAGCGCGCCCAAGGACAACTAAAACTTCATCAAGTGCCCTTGCCCGCAGAGCCTGGCCGACTACCCATTCAAGCAACGTAGTCCCCTGGTAAGGCAGAAGCTGCTTTGGCTGGCCAAGCCGGGTCGATGCCCCAGCGCCGAGGACCAAACCCGAGATAAACTTTCTCATAAGCCACCAGCAGTCTGCGTTAGATAGGATTCGGGAGATCGCTCGAAGGATTCTTTACAGCGGATGCAGCAGAAGTAAAAGGTAGCGGCTCCGAAGTCTGATTGGTATTTCGCACTAGCCGGATCGACGGTCATCCCGCACACCGGGTCTTTCGGTAAAGTGGAAGGTTCGCGCGGATTGGCAGAAGCGCTCATAACCGGGAGGCTCGACGTCCGGGATTTAAAATGATCATTCGCCGGCTCTGAAGAGCGCCGGCGCAATTGTGTGATGCCCGCCATGACGCTCAGAGCTATCTCGGGCAATGTTTCGCCTCCTAGGTCGAGTCCGGCGGGACAAGTGATGCGTTCGAGGTATTCCGTTGACACTCCCTTTCCCCGCAAATACTCGAACAACCCCTTCGCCTTTTCTTTGCTGGCGACGAAGCCAAGATATCTGGGCGTTGTGCCCACGACGGCTTCGAGCCCTTCTTCGTCGCCGGTGCCCATCGTCGCCACCACTACAAAGCTGCCGGGACTGATACAGCTCCGCGCCTCCGAGAGATCAGTAAGCACAAGGTTCGCATCAGGGAATCGTTCCTGATTTGCCGCCGGGTCCGCGACGACAACTTTGAATTCGAGAAGCTTGCCCATCCCGGAAAGGATTTGCGCGATGGGAGAATTCCCGACGATGAGGAGCTCCGGTTTGGGAAGCACTGGCTCCAAATAAATCTCGAGCGAGCCACCACCCTGGCAAGTCATTTGATAAGACTGGACTCCTTTCCAATCATCGTGCGCAGAATCAGGGCTTATGGTCACAAGCTTCGGCTTTCCGGACTGGAGCACCTTTTGCGCTTCGCGAATGACGATGGGTTGAACGCAGCCGCCGCCAATCCAGCCATCGATTGAACCGTCGGGGAGAATGATGGCCTTTGATCCGGGCCTGGCGGATTGCGGGCTCTTGTAGGCTACGACGGTTGCGATGACGAAAGGCTGTTCTTCGGATCGCAACGTGGCTGCTTGATCTGGAATCTCTTTCCACATTGGATTGCTACTCACTCACTCCCTTCTCTCTTAACAGCTTCCACACTTTTGCCGGGGTTATCGGTATGTCGATGTGACGGACCCCCAGATGCCACAACGCATCAACGACAGCATTTACGATGGCGGCAGGTGCTCCGACGGTTGCCGATTCTCCGACGCCCTTCGTACCGAGCGGATGATGAGGCGACGGAGTACATGTCTTATCTGTTTCCCACCTAGGAGTCTCAACCGCCGTGGGCACCAGATAATTCATGAAGCTGCCGTTCAAGTTGTTCCCGCTCTCGTCATACTGAATCTCTTCGTACATCGCAGGCGCAAGCCCCATCGTCAATCCGCCGTGAATCTGTCCTTCGACGATCATCGGATTGATGATGTTGCCGCAGTCGTCTACCGCGACAAACCGGCGTATCTTTACCTCCCCGGTTCCCTTATCGATATCAACGACGCAGATGTAGCTCCCGAATGGATATGTGAGATTCGGGGGATCGTAGTAATCAACCGCTTCGAGGCCCGCTTCCATTCCAGGAGGATGATTTGTGTAAGCCGCGAGCGAAATCTCCTGAATCGTCTTCGCCCGATCGGGCGAGCCTTTCACAAAGAACTTCCCCGGCTCCCAGTCAAGATCATCCTCATGAGCTTCGAGCAGATGAGCAGCGATCTTCTTCGCCTTGTCTCTTATTTTGCGAGCCGCAATGGCGCAGGCCGCGCCCGCTACCGGTGTGCTCCGGCTTGCATAGGTTCCAAGCCCGTAAGGTGCGGTGTCAGTATCGCCTTCTTCGACGACGATGTCGGCTACGGGAATCCCAAGCTCCTCGGCAATGATTTGGGCGTATGTCGTCTCGTGTCCCTGCCCCTGCGACTTCGTACCGAATCGGGCTATCACCTTGCCGGTTGGATGAACCCGAATCTCCGCACTGTCGAACATCTTCAACCCGAGGATGTCGAAATGCTTAGATGGGCCCGCCCCAACGATCTCGGTGAAGCTCGATATTCCTATGCCCATCAATTCGCCCTTCGCCCGTTTTTCAGCCTGTTCCTTTCGAAGGTCGTCGTACCCAACCTTCTGCATCGCAAGCTTCAAAGCGCCCGCATAGTTCCCGCTGTCGTACTCCCATCCGAGCGCAGACTTATAGGGGAACTGTTCGGGCTTGATGAAATTCTTCAAGCGAAACTCGGCGGGATCCATCCCGATTTCGTGAGCCATCACGTCGGTGATGCGTTCGATTGCGTGGACAGCTTCAGTGACACGGAATGAACAGCGATAGGCGATACCGCCTGGCGGCTTGTTGGTATAGGCGCCATCGACCTCGACATGCGCGGCTTTCAGATCGTATGAACCGGTGCAGATGTGAAACAGCCCTGCCGGAAACTTCGAGGGGTTCGCAGCCGCGTCAGTGTAGCCGTGATCGGCTATGGTTTTGATTCGCAGACCCGTCACGGTGCCGTCCTTCTTACCGGCAAGCTCGGCGGTCATGTGGTAATCGCGCGCAAATGAATCGGCCTGCAAATTTTCCATCCGATCTTCTATCCATTTAACCGGCTTGCCGGTGAGCACAGACGCCGCGACCGCTATGACGTAGCCGGGATAGACCGGAACTTTTCCGCCGAACCCGCCGCCGATATCCGGCGAGATTATTTGAATCTTGTGTTCGGCGAGCCCGACGTGCCCGGCAACGAGCGCGAATACCGTGCGAATCGCGTGCGGAGCCTGGGTGGTCATCCAGACAGTCAGCTTCCCGGTAACTTTATTGAAGTGGGCGACGCAGCCGCAGGTCTCTATCGAAGAAACATGAATTCGCGGAATGTAGATATCTTCTTTGACCGTGACTTCGGCCTCTTGAAAGGTCTTGTCCGTCGCCGTCCGGTCGCCCCATTCCCAGTGCCAGATGTGATTGTCTTTCTTCCCTTCCTTGTCCGTTCTGAGTACCGGCGCATCCGGCAGCAATGCTTTCTTTGGATCGACGACAACCGGAAGAGGATCGTAATCGACCTCAACTGCGTCAATACCGTCCGCCGCGATGTATCTCGACGTTGCCAGAACTGCGGCGACTTCCTGGGCCTGATACATCACCTTGTCCACCGGCAGAACCATCTGTGTGTCAGACATCAAGGTTGGCATCCAGTGGAGGTTGTACTGAGCAAGATCCTTGCCGGTAATCACCGCCGCCACCCCTGGGATGGCCAGCGCTTTTGAGGAGTCGATGCTTTTGATGGTCGCGTGGGCAAATGGGCTGCGCACGATGTCGAGGTAGAGCATATCGGGAAGCACCACATCGTCGACGTAGGTTCCCTGTCCGCGAATGAAGCGTGGGTCTTCCTTTCGCTTTACCGAGTGACCCAGTCCGCCGATTTCCGGTGTAGTTCTTGGCTCCATTATGCACCTCCTTTGCGCATCTTCTGTGCCGCATACTGATAAGCCTTCACGATGTTGACATACCCGGTACATCTACAAAGATTACCGGAGATCGCGTGCCGGATTTCGTCTTCAGTCGGTGCGCTGTTGCTCTCGAGGAACGCCGCGCCGGTCATTAACATCCCTGGCGTACAGTATCCGCATTGCAAACCGTGCTCTTGAAAGAACCCTTCCTGGAGGGGATGCAGCTTGCCGTCGCGCTCGAGCCCCTCGACGGTCAGCACGTCGCGACCATCGGCCTGGATGGCGAACACGGTGCACGACTTCACTGCACGACCGTCCATGATGACAGTGCACGCACCGCAGTGGCTGGTGTCGCAGCCGATGTGCGTGCCGGTGAGCCTGAGGACTTCGCGGATGTAATGGACCAGGAGCAGCCTTGGTTCCACATCCGAAGTGTGCTCGACTCCATTGACTTTCACCTTTATCGTCGCCATCGCCTACTTTCCTCCTTTAGCTCTCGCCACCGCCCGTTCGAGAGCGCGCGAGGTAAGGACTCGAACCAGATCGCGCTTGTAGTCGGCCGACCCACGGATATCGTCCGCCGGCTGCGATTCGCTTGCCGCGAGTTGGGCGGCTTGCTGGATTGTCGACTTATCCAAAGCCTTTCCCTGTAGTGATGCTTCGGCTTTGGTCGCCTTTATCGGTGTGAATCCGACGTTGGTCAGCCCAATACCCGCGCGCGAGCAATTGCCCGATCCATCGAGCGTGATCTGAACGGCAACGCCGGCGGTCGCAAAATCGCCGACTTTTCGCTCCAGCTTTATATATGACCCGCCGCTCGAAGGCGGAGGAATTGGAATTCTGATTTCTTTGAGTATCTCGTCCGGCTCAAGCGCGGTTGTGAATAGACCGGGAAAGAACTTCTCCGCAGGAATCTCGCGTTCGCCGCTCGGACCAATCGCGACCACTGAAGCACCGAGCGCGAGCATCGTGGCTGGGTGGTCGTTCGCCGGGTCGCCGTGCGCCAGGTTGCCGCACACCGTTGCCTGGTTTCGCACTAGGGGGTCGGCTATCACTGAAGTAGTATCAAAGAGGATTGGGAAGCGCGATCGAACCAGATCCGAGTGTTCGAGATCGCTCTCTCTCACCAGCGCGCCTATACGCAGGACGCCGCCCTCTTCCTTTATGTAATCGAGACCCGGAATACGATTGATGTCGACTATATGAGGAGGCGAAGCGAGTCTCAGCTTCATCATCGGGATCAGGCTCTGACCGCCCGAGAGAATTTTGGCGTCGGGGCCGAGCTTCTGAAGAAGCGAGACGGCTTCGTTCAGGGTACCGGGAGCGGAGTACTCAAAGCTGCGAGGAATCATGGTCCTCACCTCCTTTTGCGATGTTGTCGCTCGGTTGTAAACCTTTTCGCGGCTTTCAGGAAACAGTTGTATCGGTTCTTCTGAAGAAGATCGTGCAGATTCAAGATACGGAAAAGCGGTTCAAAGGACATCTCGGCTTATCGACTTTCGACCTGACGAGATTTTGTTTTAAACACGAGGGAACTTTGTTTTGGACAATTCCTCTTAATGCAAGGCGCCTGCCCGCAAGCGACCAGCCGTAGAATACTCAGATGTACCGTAGACTGTCCAGTCTGCGGATATCGAAAGCTCATGTACCGTGATCAAATGTACCGCAGAGTGTCCAGTCTGCGGATATCGATGGCTCAAATGTACCGTTGACTGTCGAGTGTGCGGATATCGACGGCTCAAACATACCGTAGACCGTCCAATCTGAGGAATGGTATGTGGTGATCGACGTTCGTAGATCAACCGAAACCGACAAGTCCCGCAGCACAATCGGCCTGCGGCACCCGATTGACACTGAACTCCGCGCGTGGCTAGTTTTGGTTGTGCAGTTTCGTTGTGTACGCGCCGTCTCACTTAACCACTGAAGGAGGTAGTCGATGGCGTTCAAGATAGAAGAGTCCTTTGAGGTTCAAGCCCCTGTCGAGCGGGTGTGGGAGTATCTGATCGACCCCTCGCGAGTTGCAGTGTGTCTGCCGGGCGCCGAGCTGCTCGAGTCGCGTGATGACGGATCATATCTTGGCGCTGTGAAAGTAAAAGTAGGGCCTGTGGCGATGTCGTACAAGGGCGTCGTGAAATTCACCGAACGCGATGAGCAAGGACGCGTTGTTCGGCTGGTCGGAGAGGGTCGCGAAGCCGGCGGAGGGGGTTCAGCAAAACTGACGATGCACAGCCGGATCGTGGCAATCGAAGGTCGAGGCTCACAAGTTACGGTTCAGGCCGAAGTAGATCTGGTCGGAAGGATCGTTCAGTTCGGAAGGGGAATGATCGAGGAGGTGTCCAAGCAATTGTTCCGTCAATTCGCGGCGTGTGCGAAACAGCAGCTCGAACTGGCGGACAATCCGGGATCAGCTGAAGCAACAGAACCAGTGGCGCAAGCTCCGGCTGAACCCAAATCCGTGAGCGCACTCCCGCTTGCATTACACGCATTGTGGACGGTCATCGTCCGCTCATTGAAAAGCCTGTTTGGCAAAGGGAACTGAGTTTTCAATCACGGAAGCTCCTCTAGCAGAGGAGCCTCGATTCGGCATTAACATACTTGACTCATCGATAGCGCCCGTCCTGCGCAGGACGCGGGCAGCAACCAATACCTGGTTGTCGAACTCCGGTCGGGTTCCCAGAACATTTACCGGACACGAATGTCCAAACTCCAGTTCCCTCCTGACTCTGACGAGTTGGCAGTAACATCGATGAGTCAGTATGTTAATGCCCAAATTTGTATCTTCGAGCAGATCGTCGGCGATGAACTGGATTTGATGAATGATTTCGGACTGCGGGCGACATTAATCTCCTGAATGAAATCTTTGTTCCTACGGCACGCGCTGGACGACTCACTTTGCGTGTGACGCCTGGCCCTTTAAGCAACCAACTCGGTCATCGCCGCATCTTGAGAACGTCCCCGCTGACTGAAGTGCCGTTCGTGTGTTGACGAGAAGCGAAGGAAGCGCATCCTTGCGTTTGAGCCTTCGGCTAATACATATTCGAAACAAGCGTCTGTGTGGTCG
>DATFWY010000267.1:0-14330 GCA_035258805.1 Blastocatellia bacterium
AGTATCGGAACCTCCTGACCGTTCTCCAGTAGCCCAATGCGTCGACTGAAGAAGGGGATCAGGTCCGCTTCGTCGTCGCTGTCTGGGCCAACACTGAACACGCCTGCGTTTTCCAGGAAGAATGATCGCTTCTCGGGAAAGAACAGCTCGAAGCGCGTCAAATTTATCTGTCGGCTATCGACCTCGGTCTCACCAAAGTCGGTGTTGATTGTCGTCGTCCACTTCAAGCTCGGGGTCAGGTTGTAGAAAATATCCACTCCTGCCTTGGCGCTGGCATCGTTACCGAGATCTGCGTTGTGGAGTGCCTTCGCCGATACGAATGGACGAATATCCAGACCTCTGCCTTGATGAATGCCGGTGAAGCCGTTAATTTCGCCGGCTTCTGAAACCTGGAAAAATTTCAGGTCGAGCTTAGGCGAAGCCCAGCGATCCTCTTCCAGCTTGCGCTTAATTGTGCGTGAGAAATTGAATCCCCAAATCTCTTCGCCTCGTTTGAACCCAATGCTCTTAAACGGAATCGCAAACTCCGCGGTCCAACCGGTCTCAGATTTGCGGGTGCGAACATACCAGATCGCGTTCCAATTCCTGTTTAGCTGGCCGTTCTCGATAATCAGCCCGTCTATAAGCGCGCCAAGCGGGTTCGTCGAAAAGTAAAATGCGTTGTGTCTGTCATGAAAACTGTCAATGAGTACTTCGATTCGATCGTCTGCCGAAAGGTCGGCGTCGCGTTCCATCTGAGTTCCAATAATCCGATGAGGCTCCGAGTCGTGGCAGGTCACGCCGATATACAGATTCGCGTCGTCATATAAAAGTTTTAGGTCAGTCTTCTCCGTTGCCTTTTCTCCAGGATGTGGATCGCGTTGAATAATCTCGCCCACGGTTTGAGCCTCGATCCAATCGGGCTCGTTGAGTATTCCGTCGATAGTAATTCGGGATTTGGCTCGAAGGACGGTCGTTCTTGCGACTTCCGTGGTGGCCGAGTTGTTCTGAATAGCTGAGCTGGTACCAGCGAATAAAAAGACCACGAAGGAACAGGTAAGGACTTTCCTCGCCCTCCCTGGCCGTAGGCTCAATGCTCTTTCGTTCGATTTGAAATGGGTCGTATGACTCATCGAGTCTCTGGACGAATTCTGATTTGCAGTATCGGGTCGTACTTTTCAGTGCAGCGCTCTGACCACGGCATACAGGACGCCGCCCACCATTGCAGCGGCCGCGACCTTCGCTACGTCAACTTTGAAGAAGACGATAGAGATGAACGCGATAGCCGCGAGCGCGATGCTTATAGCACCGATGATGGCTTCTCGGGCAAGATCGATGGATACAACCAGGATCACGCCAACGACGGCGGCGCTGATGCCGGACAGGAACGCCTGGACCTGACTATTGTTGCGAACCTGCTCGACGTATCGCGCGCCCAGGAGCACAAAGACGAAAGAAGGGAGAAAGACGAACACCGTCGCAACGATTGCTCCGGGAATTCCACCGGCGATGTAGCCAACGAAAGTTGAGAACAACATGAATGGGCCGGGTGTCGCGACGCTGATTGCGACCCCGTCCAGTAGCTGGCCAGATGTCACCCAGTGATGATTCTCAACCGCGCCCTGCTGGAGAAACACCAGTGAGCCGTACGCCCCGCCGAAGCTGAATAGCCCGGTCTTAAGAAAGAGCCAGGCTAGCTGCAGCAACTTCCAGTCAAAAGAAGGGAGGAGCATACCGAAGCCGCTGGTTAGAAACGCTATCGAAGCCGACATCGGTCGGAGACTACGGGGCCGGTTGACGAACAGTAGATTCAAAAGAACGGCCAGCAGAAGGATTAATAGGAAGTTGATGCCGGCGAAGCGCATCCCGACGAAAGCGCCGAACAGTAACAGGCCAAGAACCGCGTTTGTGATTGCAGCCCTTCCAAGCTTGATGATTCCAGCCGCAATTATTCCCAGAACTGCCGGCTTTAAGACGTAAAGAGCGTCATTCACCTGTGGAAGACTGCCGTATTCGACGTACAGCCAGCTCAATAGAATCATCACGAGGGCGCCGGGGAGAATGAATGTCACCCCGGCTGCGATCCCGGCCAGAATGCCCCGCTTCAAGTAACCGACATAGATCGCGAGCTGAAGTGCTTCAGGTCCGGGAAGCATATGGCAGAATCCCATTATGCTCACGAATCTCTCTTTCGAGAGCCACGCTCGACGCTCGACCATGTGATTGAACATCATGGTTATCTGCGCAACGGGCCCTCCAATGTTGATAAAGCCAAGCATCAAGAAGTAGAGAAAGACTTCTCGCCAGCTTGGCGTATCTCTCTCGGCTACATCCAATGCCCGATACTCTTGTCTCATTCCGTGACTTCAAGCGATGAGCGTCTATCGCACGACCGATGGCGAAATTGTTGCTTGACGTTATTAGCTTGAGAAAAGGATCAGTCAGTCTAATTGGTAGCAAAATCACGTTTGTTGTTTGCCACCTGGTGCTGACAATAAGCATAGAGGGCATCGTAGACGATGAACTCGTGGGCAAGGATTTCATGATCATCTTTGAAGCCAAGATGACGGAACCCTTCGGCAACGGCCTTCAGCCCAGGTGCCTCCACGCGCCCGTACAAGTCTTGAGTCACATCAGCACCGTGAACGATCTCTGACAACAGGCTGATCGCAGGGTCTCCGATCTGGTACTTCGCGACCATTGCTTCGAAGCTACACTTGCCGTCGTGATGGCCGAGCTCGACTCCTGCCACGTCGAATGGAATCGCACCTTCGCCTTCAGCCACCGACAACACCGAATCCCCGGGCACGAATTTGAATTCTGCCTCTGGATCAATGAACCTCTTGATCAGCCAGGGACAGGCAACACGGTCAACCTTAACTCGCTCGCGAGTAACCCATTTCATGACAACTCCTTGTTAGCGCAACTAAGCACTAGTTCTATTTCTCCGATTTCAATTCGTCGAGGAGACGTTTGATATGCTCGACTATTACGTCCCTTGCTTTGTTGTAGTCTTCACTAACTGCCGGCACGTCGTTCCATTGCTCAACTCGGCCGGATTTCTTGTAGGCTTCAGGCAATTCGCAGAAAGCGACTAGTCGCGTTCCAGAGGAAACGTCGGCTTGTGACAATCTCTTTGGCTTCTCTCCGGCTACAGTCAAACCGTCGGCCCGAAGCCCAGCCGCAACTCTTGGTGCGATTTCGCTATCAGGGTTTGTCCCTCGCGAGACTGCTTGCATCTTCAAGTTTTTCTCTTTAGCGAGTTTGTTGAAGTATGCCGCGGCGATGACGCTCTTTGCCGATCCGTGCTCACAGACAAACACGACGGATGCCCCCTTTGTTGGATGCTGCGCGCTGACTTTCGCAGAATCCTGACCTGCGGCAAAGGTACTGAAAAGCAGGACTAGAATTGGAACAGAACGGTAATGGTTTAACGCCGTCATGCATTCTCCTGAATTAATTGAGCGCTGCTGGAAGCGACACATCTATGTCGCCTTACTCGCGGTCCTTACAATGCGCTGTTAGTCTTTTCGAGCGCAGCCCTCAAACCACGCGCGACCTTGACCGCATCGCCCCTAAGTTCGCCTGAGCGACCCAGGACCTCGTCGATCTTTTTGGTATTAAGTGGAGCGATATTCTTCGTTTCGATCGCACCTAGAGCCGTTCGATGTGAGAGACTAACCATCATCACGATCACCAATGCGAAAGCTGTGAGGATAGCCATACAAGTTTGTCCAGTTCTCCAATCCATAGTTCCTCCAGGTCTGGTGCTGTTCTCACACCAGGTCCACAACGCGGGCCGACGACTGTCGAACCGCTACTTCGCGGTAACCTGCAAATCGTCGAAGTAGGTAACCGAATCAGCCTTCGTCCACAAACCTAACTTTCCTGCCTCGCTGAATGTGTTGTCGGTCGCTTCAATCTTTTTTTCTCCATCGTAGTAACAGGTGATCTTGTTTCCTATGCACTCCACCCGTAGTTCGTGCCACTCGTCGGAAGCGACTTTCAGATTCGCTCCTGCGAATTGCTGACGCTTGCCTGCTACTACGTGATAAAGCCGGTAATTGCCTTCGAGCGCGTTGGCGCGAACGATGTAATAGTTGTTCGCATCTTTCAGGCGAAATACCAAACCTGCCGCACGATCAACCTCACCCGAGACCGCTTTGAACTTAACGCTCAATTCAAGATCCTTGAATGAGCCTTCGTCTAAAATCGCAAGCGGAAAGCGATAATCAGTCTTGTCTTTTGAAAGCTGCGCCAGGACATTTGGTTGTGAAGGTGCTGTCGCATCCGCCTTTACCACCCACTCAGGCTTCGCTCCCTGTCCTGTTAAGGCAGTGTGAAACTTGGCAGGCATTTGCCCAACCGTATCGGCGTCGAAGTTGTACACGAACGTCTTGCCGGCCGGTTGAAGTGCGGCGGGGGTCTCGGGCGTCACACTTGATGGCACGGCAGTCGAGCCGCTCTTGTTGAATCCACCCGGTTCGTTGTTGCCGCAGCCAACGAAGATAAGCAGCAAGAGCATAGACAAGCTGAAGCGAACACTAATTCGGTTCATGATCTCTCCCGTTGTTGGCAAGAGGCAGTTCTACAGTAAAGCGACTGCCTTGACCTTCGATGCTTTCAGCACTAACGCTTCCTCCGTGAGCGGTGCAGATGGCCTTCACTATTGAAAGACCCAGGCCCGTGCCGCCCATCTGTCGCGAGCGTGCTTTATCGACTCGGTAGAAACGTCCAAACACGTGAGGTATCGACTCGGCCGGAATACCGATTCCGGTGTCTGACACTTCGAGAACTGCATTGCCGTTAGTCGTGGAGACAGTGAGAGACACCTTGCCCCCGTTGCTCGTGTATTTAATTGCGTTGTCCAGAAGATTAACAACCACCTGTTTCAGACGACCGGGGTCGCCATCGATTTCAGCTCGGCCCCGCACGTCGCATTGGAGCGTGACACGTTTGTCATCCGCGAGGAGACGCATCTGTTCAGCAGTACTCGCAGCTAGTTCTGCCAGGTCGAACCGCTCTGGTGTTGACAGCGCTTCTCCTGCGTCAAGGCGGGATATAGACAATAAACTTTCGACGATCTTTGACAGGCGCTCGGTCTCCTCCAGCGCGCTGCCAACTGTTTCGCGAACATCCTCATCGAGCTTAGGTCTTCTTGCGATGGCTTCCAATTCCCCACGTAAGACAGTTAACGGAGTCCGAAGTTCGTGTGAGGCATCGGCGGTGAATCGGTTGATGTGTCTGAATGAATGCTCGATTCGAGCGATCATTTTGTTTAGGGCAACTGATAGCGCTTCAAGCTCATCACCGGTTGCCGCGACTGGCAGCCTCTCGCTTAGCCTGCGAGAAGTTATCTGCTCCGCAGTGCGTGTTATCTCACCAACGGGCAACAGCGCGCGTTTCATTAAGAAGTACCCGCCCGCGATTGCGATGGCGACAAAGACCGGTAAACCTACGGCAAACGTTAGAAGCAACCCGTGCAGCACGCTTTCACTCTGGTTCAATAACGCGCCGGTTTCGATAACGAAACGCGTGCCGTCCGGCAATGTGAAGGGCACAGTGGCGATTAGCAATCCGCTACCGCCCTCCATCCGCTCTACGCGCGAGGATTCCTGGTTGATGTCGGCGCGGGTTGCGCTCACATTGGCTGGATCAAAGCTAGAATCTCTCGGAGGGCCCGACTCATATAGCTTGCTTCCGTCGGATCGTGTGATTCGAATGAAGGTTCCGTTTATCTCCGGCGCCAGATGCTCTTTGATCTCATCATCTACGTAATCTTCACCGCTGACGCTGATGTTAACGAGCAATGTTTCACCAATTTGTCGGGCCTCCTTCGCCAATGAATCCCTTAGAGTCAGTTTGAGGTATTGATTGAGTCCGATATACACAGATGCGCAAAAAAGCGCGAGCAGGCCCGCGAGTAGAACTGCGTACCATACAGTCAAGCGAAATCGAATCGAGCGTGTGTTCATCAATCCGTCTCGTCGCTGATCTTGTATCCCACTCCGCGAACGGTGCGTATCAACTTTGTTTCGTGACCGTCATCAACCTTGCTTCGCAGGTGCCTAACATAGACGTCAACTATGTTAGTCGCTCCATCGAAGCTCTGGTCCCACACATGGTCGATAATCATTGTGCGCGACAGCACACGGCCGGCATTAGCCATCAGGTATTCGAGTAGCGCGTACTCCTTTGCCGTGAGCTCGATGCGACGCCCGGCACGCTTGACCTGTTGTGAAAGGCGATCAAGACTAAGGTCGGCAATGCGCAGCACGCTCGGCCGCTCAACTGAGCCGCGCCGGAGTAACGCCTTTACTCGCGCCATGAGTTCAGCGAAGGCGAAAGGTTTTGTCAGGTAATCGTCGGCACCGGCTTCGAGATGCTCAACCTTATCTGACACGGCATCCCTTGCAGTCAGCATAAGAATCGGTACGTGATGATTACTTCGACGAATTTGGCGAAGCACTTCAGTGCCGCTTAAACCCGGTAGCATTAAGTCGAGAACGATCAGATCGTAGTCATATGTGGTTCCCAGCTCCAGCCCAGCCTTGCCGTCCGCGGCAGCATCGACAGCAAACCCTTCTGCAGCGAGACCGCGAACTACGAACCGAGAGACCTTTTCCTCATCCTCTACAAGAAGAATCCGCATGGGTGATGTTCGACGATTTTGAACCTATCACCGGAAGATTAAACCAAAAGGAAGCCCGGATTAAATTCCTTTCAGAATCGACCCATCGTTCAATGGTTTAGGAACAGAGACTAGAAGTAAGAAACTGCAGGCTGTGATTGAGATCGAAGGTCGATCATCCAGAACCTAACGCCGGAAAGGGTAGAAGTTCATCGACCATATCATTTGCGTGAAGCATACCCTCAAGCGTAATCGATATTTCATGTGAATTTTGATCCGGCAGCAAAAGTCGCAAGCGCGGTGACTCATTATCTATGGGTGTGCTGTCCACAATGTGATCATTAATGCGAATTCCCCGAGGTAAACCATTGAGGCCGAGCAGCTCAACGCAGTTGATTGGCCTTGGAGAGTGATACGCACCGGATCGCATTATACTCAAGCTCCCTGAGCCGATTGAAACACGAATTGTACTGAAAACACCTTGCATATACTCATAGCCATTACCGCGGTCCTCATAGAAGGAACTCTCCCCATGCGCTCCCAGTACCGCCGCGATGGTGAGCGCGGTCTTATTCATTTCATTTGTGTGCTGAACGATAGGTTGTAGGAGCACAGATGAGGATGAGCGTATGAAAAGAGGCAATCGATCGAGCGGCGCATCGATCTCCGATTCCGTGTTGCCCTCGTAACGAATCCCGGTCCACCAGTCGACCCAGTCGTCGCCTGCCGGGAAATAGACACCACGCTTAAGAGTCCCTTCACTCACGACCGGAGCAACCAGGATGTTCCTTCCCGCGAGGAATTGATCATTGACTTCATATGTTCTCTGGTCTGATGGATACTCGAACCACAACGGACGCATCACTGGCGCGCCCGTTTCTTCATGCTCGTGAAAAAGAGAGTACAAGTAAGGTAGCAAGTGGTAGCGCAGATTGATTGTCGCACGATTGATCTGTTCGTATTCAGTTCCGTGAGACCATGGCTCTTGATCTTTTGAACCTGTCTCTGTGTGAGATCGGAAAAATGGAGTCAAAGCTGCCGCCTGAAGCCATCGCGTATACAGTTCACCGGAAGGTTCGCCGGAGAAGCCGCCTACATCCGCGCCGACAAAAGGCACCCCTGAGACGCCCAAATTTGTCAGCATTGGTATCGATAAAGCGAGGTGCTCCCAACTGGAAACATTGTCGCCCGTCCATACCGCGGCGTAACGTTGGACTCCTGCAAACCCGGCGCGCGTAAGTACGAATGGCCGATCCTCGGGTCTTAGACGCTTAACGCCTTCAAATGTCGCGCGCGCCATCTGCATGCCATACACGTTATGGTACCTAGCGTGGTCGCCCGGCAGGCCATCGCCGGCATGGACCACGTCTGGTGAAAAGGTTTTGGCTGGATGATGAAAATCGTGCGGGTCCAATTCGAGCTCTGGGAATACCGAAGGCTCGTTCATGTCATTCCAAAAGCCGCTAATGCCCTCATCCAGATGCCTGCTGTACAGCGAACCAAACCATGTTCGCACTTCAAGATCCAGGAAATCAGGAAAAGCACACTCTCCTGGCCAGACGCGGCCCCGAAACTCCTCGCCATCTGCTCTCCGGCAGAAGTAATTGCGAGCTTGACCTTCCTGATATACAGCATAGTTCTCATCGACTTTCACTCCAGGGTCGACGATTGCAACCAGGCGAATGCCCGTCTCAGCCAAATCTCTGGATAACTGTGCGGCGTCAGGGAATCGCTCGCCGTTCCATGTGAAGACGCGATAACCGTCCATGTAATCTATGTCGAGGTGGACGACGTCAACAGGTATCTGGCTTTCACGAAACCGCTGCACCAAATCACGAACGCGCGACTCTGTTTGATAAGACCAGCGCGACTGATGGTAGCCCAGTGACCAAAGAGGCGGCAGCGGAGTGCGTCCAGTCAGATCGGTATAATCGCGTAGCACCGTCCGCGGCGAGCGCTCGCAGCCACCTGTGAAGACGTAATAGTTCAACTCACCGCCGGTCGCGGAGAAAGTGTATCGCTTTGGATCGGTACCCCCCATGTCAAAAGACGTGCGGTAAGTGTTATCGAAGAACAATCCGTAAGCGCGACCATCACAGAGGGCCATGTAGAAGGGAATGGATTGATAGATTGGATCAGTCCCGAGCGGATATCCATAGGTGTCCGTGTTCCACATCTCGGTGATCAAACCGTTTCGAGCCCTCAAGAATGCTTTTTCCCCAAAACCAAAATAATACTCGTGTTCACTGCGGAGCTTTGCTGCGGCCACGGAACCGTCCATCGAATTGAACAAAGGCGGGTGGCTCGGATCATCCTCAACCACAACGCCGCCGTGCTCATCAAAAACCGTAAGCAAACAAGATTCTTTCTGTACCCGAACTCGTGCGCCAGGCGAAGCCCATATTTCTATCTCATCAATGGTCTCTCGGACGGTCACAGGGCAGCCCCAGCCTTCCGGTCGATGGATCGCGTAGGAGGAATCTCGTTCCAATTGTCCAGGCGCAGCGAAACGCACCCGAATTACACTAGAAGCGATAAAACTAATAATAAGGTTGGCGCCGCCAGCGACCGGCATAATGACGCCGTCCGCGCGCCGGACTGTTCGATCTAGTTCCTGGGTCTGTTGGGCGCCGTCTTCTGCTGGTTCGATGAGATCGCGTATCGCTTCCACTGCCGAACTCTTAACAATTCGCATTCCATCTCCCGACGGGAATCTAATAACTCCCGTAGATTGAGTTAATTGGGTGGATTTGCTTCCACGAAGGTGGAATTCCGTGGAGGCTTTGAGGGGAATTCGTTCGGGAGAACGCGACGTCAATATGACAAATAATGAGACAACGGGCAAGCACTCGGCAATGTCCGCGACGCTAATGGTCAGCGCACGTCTCTTTGAGTCGCGCCGTTTTGTTAATTATTGCGAGGCGGGTTCGGTTACGCGAAGGGAGTTTGCAGAAGTCTCAATAAAGGAAGTCGTCTAAGGTGAAATTGGGTGCTCGATTAGGGGGGCGGCAAATGGGATGTGAGGACGGGCTAACGCTTCGATATAAACCTTCCGCATTTTTTGGACTAGGCGCGACCAGAGCCAATTCCGCCTTACCTCTTCACCGGCCTGGACACCAATTCGTCGGCGAAGGTCTTTGTCAATTACTAATCTCAATATAGCCTCGCCCAGCGCCGATACATCCTTGGGTGGGTAAAGCAGGCCAGTTCGACCGTCTTCCAGTATCCGCAGCGGGCCACCGAGTGCTGACGCTATGATTGGTAACCCGTAGAGCATGCCTTCGAGGACTACCATCCCGAAGGGTTCGTAACGGCTCGGCACAACTTGTATGTCGGCGGCGCAGTACCACTCCTCAAGTTCCGCGGCATTTAGCCAGCCAGTGAAGTGTATCTGGCTTCGGTAGGGCTCGCATTCGGGAGGCAACCACTGCCTCGCAACTTCTTCGCCCGATAATGGAGGTGGACCGCCGGCAAGTACGAACCGGGCTTTAGGGGCCCTTTCGAGCACGTAGGGGATTGCTGCCAGAAGATCCCTTATGCCCTTCCGCTCGACGAGGCGGCCAGTATACAGGACCAACGGAGAGTCGCTATCTTTTACCCGATTTGTAGCTTGCTTAGCTTTGTCGCTGTCATCGATTCCATTCCCGACTATTCGAATCCTATCAACCGAGCTCGGGTAATAATGCCTTAACAGATCAGTTTCATTTTGGGTCAACGCCACCAGGCGCTCCGCTCGGCCGATCGCGATTCCTTGTTCTTCGCAATGCTCCAGGATGTGGCCGAGCTCTTGCCCAATTTCATACTCGGCTCGATCCACCGAATGAACGGTATACACGAGCGGGATCCCAGTTCGCTCAAGGATTGCCTCCGCAAATGGCCACACCCATGCAGTGTGGAGGTGTAGCAAATCAGCTCGCCACTGCGTGGCCACGCGGACAGCCGCCTCAACCGGGTCGAAGGGAGAGATCTGGAAGAAGGTCACGCCTTCTGGACTGACTATTGGTTCGTTCTCTGCAAAGTAACTTGCTCGAGGGCTCCCGTATCCACCGCCGTCAATGCTAAGTACACCACCGGCGAGCAGCACGCCCACTGAGAGTCCAGAACGCGCGGATGCATTTACCAATCCGCCAACTGCAGTACCGAGACCGCCAAACACTACTGGAGGGAACTCAGTTGTCATGTGAAGAATTCGCATGCGTTGTAACAATCCAAACGAAGGACAAAGAATGAGACATTCCACCCACAACTGGAGGACTCACGGCAGTCTTATCAAATTCGGTTGGGGGGTGTGTTATTAGAAATTCATGAGCGATAGCTTCGCACTCATAGTTTCTTAATCCGTATGCGGCGAAATGCCACCAATCCGGTGTGCGCCTGTACGCCGATGTATCCAGATAACGGATCTTGCGAGGCGGGCTTACCGCGATTGACATCGGTGTTGGTAAAGGTGGTGGTCTGCTGGTTCCCGAGACGAACCCTATAAGTATTGTTGACTACTTCTATCTCGTAGTCGTTCCACTGGCCCGCTTGAATCACTGGGCCGCGTTGGTAGTTTTGCTGACCGAGTCCTGCACCTATCTCAATGTCGTAGATCGCCCCCGTCCGATGTTTGTCCAGGTTGTCGGGTATCGCCTGTTCATCGATTTGGACCTCGAACCCGGTGAGGACCGCGACCCAGGCCTTGTTTCCGATCACCCTGGGGTCATTTTTAATGCTGTTGGGTGGTTTGAGCGGATCGTTAAAACGAACAAAGACTCCCGAGTTGAAGTTGACGTCGTCGAGACGGAACTGCAGGCGGAGGACGAAATCGCTGAAGGTTTCCGGGGCGTAGTAGAGAAGCGCAAATTCGTTGTTGCGCGGATAAGCGACGATTTCGCCGTCAATTAGTGAAAAAGTTCCCTGGCCTGGCGCCTTCTGCCATTGCCGAAATGATTGCTGGGTCCCGTCGAATAGGTAGCTAAAGCCGGCTTCGGCGGGCGGTGCCACCGGATGAGGCATCAGGTCGAGAAGCTTATCCGCTGTTCTCCTCGCTAGAGCCGTGCCGGTGAGCATTGGATTCGGCGAACCGACAGTTGGGAAAAGCGCCGGACCGGCAACATAGGCGTTATCCGCGAAGTGTAAACGCCCATCTGTGTTGGTGACCGATGTGTTCGGGTCGACACCCATCCACAGGCCGCCAGCTTCGTGGTGTGTCGTGCCAATGCCATCGCGGTTCTTTGATAGTTGTTCGAAGCTCTGACTGCCGGCAAAGACCTGCGCAACCTCCAAGGCGTTGTTGTCCATTGCATTCCAAAGTTCGCGGTCCTTCTTCGTCTGTGGGCTATCACCAGGGGTTTCCGGTTCGCGCGGGTCTGCGATCTGCACGAATGCGCGCGGCACACCAACTTCATCTATCTGATCGAGAGCTAGCGTGATTCGACTATTTGGGTTGTTCGATTGCATCTCACCGATGCTTCGTATGGTGATAGCAACGTGCTCACCATCAGCGGCACGATAGAAGTCCAATAAATCTATATCGGGAACTTTCTTAAACAGCTCAGCATCACTTTCTACGCCAAGACCCCCACCGCCCGCAGAACCAGTGATCTGCTGGTGGTAATACCCTTTCGAATTGTTATCGTTCTGGAACGGATGGCGAGCCTTCTCGAAAAGGGCGGACTGTTCAAGATCCTGCACGCCGGGCGACAGGCGGCTCAACGAATTAGTTGGAATGCGGATGGTCAGATTTGAGCGCAGGTGTGCCATCAGATTCGTCCCGATCAGGTTGTAGTTCGTCACGCCACCGAACGACAGCAGCGCCATGCGGGAGTTTTCTATGGTTCCCAGTGCCAACACCACGACCCCATGAGCCGGGAGCGGGATGAATCCCTGGTTTGTCGACACACCGGTCACTTGCGCGTGGCCGTTGTTGATATCGGTAATTAGCCGGATGACACGGATGTTGGGAACGATCATTAGCCGTTTCTTCACATCATCTCCCGGTACGCCATCTGGAAGTCCCTGGTGAGACTCAGCCCAGGCAGATCGCGCAGCCTGCATCAGCAACGGTACTGAACTGAACTTATTAAAAGCGAAAAATCCTGATCGCGGCTCTTCCGCTTGCACAGCTAATGGAGCTTCAAGCTTGAACTGCTCTCTCCTGTTAGCTGGTACGTTGTCCAGATGCAGAGGCAATTCCGCGGTAGGAATTGCCTCAGTCACGTCACCATTACCGATGCCGTCAAAGAGTTGTCGGCGCATTGCACGGTGTAATGCTCCATGGATAAAGTCGTTGGTCTGCGTCACACCGATTTGCTCGGCGGCTTCGCGGAAGTATCTGTTGTTGAGATCGTCGACCACGATAGCGGGCCATTTGTCCCTGGGCATTTCCGTATCCGTTGTCGTGTCCAGAAGCTGAGGCGACCAACCACCCCAAAAGACTGATCGTCCGCCGACACAATAAGCCAGACCTGGGAATCCCGTTTTCACATTCGAACGCCAGGCGAGACCCCATACCTGCTCGCGCAGGAAGCCGGGGTCCTGCTCGACTGGACCTGGAGCCGTGATTCCCATCATCGGGAGGTTCTGAACGTGTTCGGGGAGCAAAAAAGGTCCGCTATCCAGGACAAGAATACGGCGGCTGTGCGTCTGGTCGTCGCTGAATATATGCTGGGCGAGGACCCCGCCAAAGCTTCCGCCTCCGATCACGATCACGTCGAATGGGCGTGCATCGGACCGTAAGTTTTGATTTGAGCTCGCAAGAGCCTCATCCAATCCATTGCAAATGAAGCGGCCGAGGACATCGAGACTGAAGTCCGTTTTTTGAGGCGATGAGTTTGTAGCCATAATGACCTTTCTAAGCCGGAAAAACTGAGGATTGGCTTACTCGTTGATCCCGGCGTTTTTGTCCGCTGTGCTCGTCGGACTAGAGTTTCGGGGTGAAAGGGGCTTTGAAGCTCCTTTGATTTTTGCAAATTCAAACTAGAAGAGCACTGACCATCAACGGTTAGAGATGGTTTTCGTCGTTCTCAAACGCTAACCCGCCGTGGGCCTTACGCGGCTCGCTTGCGAGTAATAAGGTTAGGTTGGGCCAAAAAAGGTGTGAGACCTTTGTTTCATCAAGAGCGCAGTCTATCGTGACACCACGATGACTTCCCACTATCTATTATCATTATTGGCGCCCACAATTGCCTGCGGATCCTATTCGCTTTTTGGATAAGGAAACGGGTGAGTATTCGCAATTCAGCTCGTTGCTGGACGTAATTCTTAGTCAAGGAACCTGGCGATGTTTGTTCCCGCCTACTCGATAATGACGTAAGAGCGACGGCAGATAATTCAATTTTGTCGGCGGACTCAGGTTAGGCTGTCAATTTTTTTTGGTTCTCAAATGGCTATTGCCTCACTGGGTGGTCTAATCCGTTGACAACACAAGTACCGAGCCTAACTCAGTTGGTAGAACATCTGATTTGGTAGATGACAAGTAACGACAAGTCGAGGGGAACGTACTTATGACGCATCGGCCACGGTCGGCGAAGAGACCGCGTTGAGGAGTCCTCATATTCTACAATGTTCAATGCACGGCATTGGCAAATCTAATCGACATCTTCCGACTCAACTTCCGACTTAACGGTAGACAACTGACTTGTGTCGCTGTTGACCAGCGTCACTTCAATAAATAGACGACCTGCGTCTCCAGCTTCGTCGTGTCGTCCGTCCAATCGCCGTAGATTTCCCACGAGCA
>DATFWY010000268.1:0-2710 GCA_035258805.1 Blastocatellia bacterium
GCATCCAGGAGAAGGGAAATCTTTTCTATCAGGTACATCAGGATAACTCGGATCCGAACACGTTGATCCTTTTCGAAGGGTATTCCGATGATTCGGCATTAACTCTGCATCGAAATGCCGGATATTATAAACAAGCCGTCGCCGAAAAGATGCGCACGCTTTTGACGGACAGGGAGGTGATCTTAACCACACTGGTAGAGATCTGATATTAGGCAATACATTGTAGCTACGCCGCCGTTTTGGCGGACGAGCGGCTCGGGCATTCGTCGAGGCCTAGATAGGAAGACGGCGCTGCATCTGGTCGGCTCTGTTGATTTCCGATGGTGTTGTAATTGTTCTCGTAGTCGCCATAGTATCGCCAAGCACTTTCATCCTCCCAGAATCCGGCGTCGGTAAGCAGATCAATCACCGCTTGCTCTGAATCTGCTACGGTGAGCGAATGACAGAGCTGTTTAGCCGCTTCGTTGTTCATTGTCACAACAACCAGTGAATTTTCCTCAAATCGTTTTCGACTGCTTTAAAGTCGCGATCACCCGTCACCAATTCAGCGTTCCTGATCTTCGCCAGAGCCGCAGCGAAGCAGTCAGCGTAGGACATTTTCTTGGTTGCTTTAAACATGGCTGCCTGCCGGACGAGTTCCAAATCGCGCGCGTCCACAGGCACAAGTTCGATCTGCATTCCCGCGATCTCGTGCGCTTTGGCTTCCGCTGCTTCCGGCGAGGCCCCGCGGTAGATGGCATAGCAAATCTCGCCAAAATTAATGACGCTCATGAGCAGCTTGGGTGTTCCGCTCTCGGCCTTCAAAAGAATCTTCTCCACCTGTTCGGCCCCAGGTTCATCGTTAAACAGAACCATGAGCGCGTGAGCGTCTAAGACCATGGTTGCCATGACTACAATTCTCGCTCCCGTTTTCGCTCCAACATGAAGACTTCCATTGCCTTTGTTCCCTTCAGCGATCCGCGTAACCGACGGTAATGCTCTGCTGTCAGCGGCTTCAGCACGATGTGGTCGTTGTGTTTATACACCACCGCCCGCGTCCCTTCAGTGATCTCAAAGTCTTTCCGAAGCCAGCGCGGAATTACGATCTGCCCCTTGGTGGTGAATTGGACAGTATCGGTCTTTGATGTTGGATTCATAATTTAAATTCTTACATGAGTTCTGAAAGTATGTCAAGTCGTTTATTGTTGGATATTATCTTCGAATGTCCTACGACAGCTGGAATTGTGAAAATGTTCAAAGTGCGACGTACATCTACTGATTGCCTCCACGCGCAGCGGGTTTATTGCTGTTCGCCCGAGGGAGCCAATTTGCGGTCGAAGAATTCAGAAGGGGAATCTTTACTTTGTTCGGGCAGTGGCGCGGATCTGTGAAAAGTAAAAAGTAAGAAGTAAGAATGGAGCGAATGGGATGCGCGACATAGAAGGTAAAACGGCGAGGTAGCCGCGAGCGAGTGCGGGCAACGAGTACGTTTCAATCATGAACGTTAGGAGAAGAAGCAAGAGAAGCTGGGGTCACATCTCAACCTCATAATTCCTAGTTGTTTGTGCGCGGAGTCCACGCTGAACTAACGCTTACGTCAGCCTTCTTGTTATCCGAGAAGAATCGGGCTCGTGGCAATCATAGCCGTTCCGAACACGAGCTTCAGACAACCATCGACAAACCAGGCAAAGCGCGGCCGATAGGCGGGAATGCGCCAGAGTCCGGCAGCGTTGAGTGTGCAGCCGAAGCCCAGCCCGCCGATCAGCGGGCCGAAGGCGGGAAGCATCACTAGAAAATGCACGCCGACGATCCCTAGCGTCGCGGTGAGCGTAGCGCGCTCGCCGCGCGGACGCATGATCGGCATCAGGTAACGGAACCCGGCGATTTCCAGGACGATCGCCAGCGCCAGGAAACTCACCTGCAAGAAACTGGGCGGGTGAAGACCGGTACTGAAAATCTGTCCGAATGCGACAAGCAACATGGCTCCGAGCGCAAAACCAATCCAGACCAGACTGGCTCGATGGTTGGGCAGAACGGCTCCTGCAATCACGCAGACTCCCACTGTCGCGACGAAGACCCCAGCATAGGGCGTCATTGGATAGTGCAGCACGTAGGAGCGGAACATTGACGATCCTCGGGAGCCTGAGCCAGCGGTCCTAGCTTGTCAAAAAACGGGCAACATGAATAAATTGGATATGCACAGCCCATGACGACATCGACGCCAACCACAAGAATTCTCGCAATCGGAACGATCAATCCCGGTGTCGACCCAGCCAAAGTGTTTGCGATCCTGCCGAACGAAGTTCGAGACACCGTGGACCTCTACCTAAATGGCAAGATCGAACAGTGGTACTCGCAGCAGGAACGTAGGGGCGTGGTATTCATACTGAACGTCACGGATTCTGCTGCCGCTCGTGAGATGCTCGAAAAGCTACCGCTGGGACAGGCCCACCTCATGAGCTTCGAACTGATTCCTATTGGCCCGCTCAATCCGCTTCGTCAGTTGCAGGGCATGAAAGCAAACCCTTAGCTGGCAGTCCGGTGGTCCTTGCGGGAGCGTAGAGCCGGGACAAAAACGGCGCATGTCGGCAACGGGTCATTTTCGACGGATTCAGGGTAGGTTGTCCGCTAGCTCATGTCCATTTTGCCCCGAAAGCACCGGTGCAGTTGACTTCCTGCAGTGTTTTTCCGGCAAATTGTTATGTGTACATAACAAAAGCGGTGCAGGTTT
>DATFWY010000269.1:0-51555 GCA_035258805.1 Blastocatellia bacterium
TGTATCGCAAAGGCGCACAGCCGCTAAGATGCTGAGGAATGCATTAAACCTATCCAACCCTCTTCGCTTGATTACTCCAGTATTTCTCTCGGAGCAGATTTTTCTGGATCTTTCCGGTTGCGGTGCGCGGTAATGCCTCGATGAACTGGATGCGCCGCGGACATTTGAAATGCGCGAGGCCGCCGCGACAGAACT
Source organism: Blastocatellia bacterium (assembly GCA_035258805.1). Lineage (GTDB taxonomy): Bacteria > Acidobacteriota > Blastocatellia > UBA7656 > UBA7656 > Onstottus_A. Next base: position 196 of record DATFWY010000269.1, read on the forward strand.
CAATTAACTCCTCTTCGCTAGCTTTTGCATCGGGTTTGAGCACGACTAGTGCTGCTACCGTCTCGCCCCATCGCTCATCGGGGGCGGCGATCACCGCAGCTTCCAAAACGGCAGGATGCTTGTACAGAAAACCTTCCACTTCAATTGATGAAATATTTTCGCCACCGGATATGATGAGATCCTTCTTTCGATCGACCACTTCGATGAAGCCTTCGCTATCGAGCAGTGCCATATCGCCGGTGTGAAACCAGCCGTCGACTATCACTTTGTCGGTAGCGTCCTGTTGTCGCCAATATCCTTTCATTACTACGTTGGCGCGAGTAATAACTTCACCGACTTCGCCGCTGTCGGGTTGCAGGTCGCGACCGTTATCGTCGATTACTCGAATATCGACTCCGATCATCGGATAACCGGTCTTGGCCTGAACTCGCAGCTTCTGATCTTCGGGCCAGTCCTTCATACTCGGTTTAACCTTTGAGACCGTCAAGAAAGGCGATGTCTCAGTCAGACCGTAGATTTGAATCACCTTCCAGCCAAATTTTTCCTGGGCACCCTGGATCGTTGCGAGCGGCGGAGCCGATCCGGCAGTGCCAACTCGCACGCCGCCCGGCAGGCCATTGATTTCTTCATCCGACAATGAATGATTCAATGCCATGTTGATCATTGTTGGCGGCATGCAGGCGAAGGTTACACGTTCGCGTGACACCAGATCAAAGAAGCCGGCCGGCTCGAATTTTTTTATGATCACGTGAGTTCCGCCCATACCGGTCACCGCGTAGCCCACACCCCATCCGTTGCAATGAAACTGCGCTAGGGTGTGCAGATAAACATCGCGTTCGTGAATGCCAAACTCGCAGATCGAGTTAACTGCGTTGATGTAGAGGTTGCGATGGCTGAGCATCACGCCCTTTGGCCGGCCGGTTGTTCCGGAGGTGTACAGCAGCGCGGAGGTTTCATTTTCATCTATCTCGACCGGTGCTGGTGGTTCATTCGATGCCGCATCAAGAAGCGATTCGTAGGTTTCCCAGCCTTTTTCGTTGGCCTGTGAATTGTCGCTTGCGATGATGAAGTGCTGGATAGTTTTGAGATTGTTGCGAATCGAATCAATCAAATGGGTGAGGCCCTCTTCGACGATAAGAACTTTTGCGCCGCCGTGGTTCAAAATGTAGTCGAAGTCATCAGGGACGAGCCGAAAGTTCAGCGGCATCAGAATAGAGCCGAGGAGTGGCGTACCGAAGAAGGCTTCGAGGACGCGATGGCAATTTTGCGAAAGAATTGCTACACGATCGCCCTTCTGAATGCCGAGAGCGCGCATCGCGTTGGCCCATTGATTGACTCTCTTGCCAAACTGTTCGTAGGTAAGACGCGTAGCCCCACAGACAATAGCTTCTTTGCTTGAGTGAGCGACCATGGCGCGTTTAAGAAAATCGTATTCATTCAGAGGAACGATCACGGAGCACCTCCAGATATCGATTGCGGGCATAGAAGATAGCATAGGCGCGGTGGAACGGGAACGCTGCGCGTTCAGCGTTTACCATTCGGCGTTCATCGTTCAGTTATTGATATGAACCATCTCTTCAGGCATCATACGCCGAATGAAATCACGCTTCCGATTCCATCACGACATCCGAGTCCGGTTCGCCGACACCGATCTCCAAAGCATCGTGTTTAACGCAAATTATCTGACCTACTACGATGTCGCATGGACCGAGTATTTTCGGGAGATAGGGTATGAATGGAAGGATTTGATGGCACTTGGCGTTGATACGGTGTTGGCTAGAACCACCATGGAATTCAAATCTCCAGCGCGCTTCGACGAAATCCTTGAAGTCCATACGCGCATTTCGAAGATCGGCAGGACTAGCCTGACTTTTGAATTCGCAATTTATCCTCAGGGCGAAGACCGCTTGATTAATTCGGCCACTTCTCTCTATGTCTGTGTAGATCCAAAGAAGCTGACTTCTACTCCCATTCCAGACGAACTCCGCGAACGCATAGTTCAGTTCGAAGGTGAACATCTCGAAAGCCAATAAGCCCAGACTCACTAAGGTTCACGGAAATTTCGCAGTGTGGGACCCGGCCCTGTGGCGGAATGGCCGAAAATTTCCCTAAGAACGTCTATTCAAGAGCCTCAATTCTTCCTTTGTCTGGCTGTGAACCTACGCGTGTTATAGAATCCGCAGCACCTTCCAAATCACAAATCGGGCAAGTCCCGAAGCATATTTCCTTGAAAGGAGCTGTCCCCGCTCTCGCCCAAGGATGCACCTTCCTCATCACACCGGGCAAAGCAGGCGCCCTGGGTGCACCTCATGCCACATCAAACCTTCGCGTTGTATCGATACTCGAATGTCGTCTCATCGACATTCTTGGCGATCGGATTTCTGTTTTTCATTTCGTTATCAACTGGCGCGGTGCACAGCATCGCTACAAGGGACACGCTTATAACTGAGGAGATGTCAGGAGATGAGAATCGCGTAGATTTCGACACGTACCTGTCTGCGTCTGATGCTCGCTTTGCAGCAACTGGGTTCGGCTTACAATCGTTTTCAAAGCCGGCGATACCTTCAGCTTTCACGCCCGGCAACCTGGTGATTTATCGTGTTGGTGACGGCACTGCTGCACTGAGCGCAGCAGCGACCGCAGTTTTTCTTGATGAATACACTGCCGCCGGAGTCCTGGTCCAAACAATAGCGTTGCCAGTCCTGGTAAGCGGCGCCAACCGACGCCTCACTGCTTCCGGATCCGCAACGTCTGAGGGACTCATCACCCGCTCCGCGGATGGGCAGTTCCTGGTGTTCGGCGGCTACGACGCGGCGTTAGGCACTCCGTCACTGCCGGGCACCACGGCCGCGGCCGTTAACAGGGTCGTCGGTCGAATCAATTCTTCGGGGACGGTGGATACGACCACAGCACTGAGCGACGCTTTCTCAGGAAATAACGTGCGCGGCGTGACTAGCGTTAATGGGACGTCCTTCTGGTTGACCGGTTCATCCGACGGGGTGCGCTACGTGTCCACGCTGGGCGCAACAACTTCTTTGGTAATTAGTACTACCGTTACGAATCTTCGTGAACCTGCGATCTTTAACGGTCAGCTTTACGTTTCAACGAGTTCCGGGACCGCAGTTCGCATCGGCTCGGTGGGTACCGGAACCCCAACTTCTGGTCCGCAAACGATCACTAATCTCCCGGGTTTTGTCACGACCGGTAGCCCTTATGGGTTTTTCTTCGCGGATCTTGATGGAACCGTTTCCGGACCGGATACCCTCTATGTTGCCGATGACACTGCTAATCAGATACAGAAGTACTGCCTTGTAGCCGGCTCCTGGGTAGCGCGAGGCAGCGCGAGCGCGTGGGGAGCCGTGCGCGGGTTAACCGGCGTGGTGAACGGTACGACTGTGACTCTGTACGCAACCTCGGGCGCCGCCAGCACCGGAGGATTCTTCAGCTTTAGCGATACCACCGGCTATAACGCCAACATTTCGGGTGCCGCGACACTGTTGACGACCGCAGGCACAAACAAAGCGTTCCGCGGCATCGCCTTCGCGCCGATGGCAGTCAACTCGCCCGTCACACCAAACTGTCCCACACCGCTTAACACCGTCTTCGGAATTGGCGGTTCAGTCGGAGTCAGCGCCACAGATGCAGATGGCATCGTGGTCAGCGCTAGTATCAGCAACATTACACCAGTCGATCCGGGCACAATTTCGCTAACCGGTTTCACGCCGGCATCCGGCGTTGGCGGGACCGCGAATGCAAACCTCAATGCCGGAGCTGCGACGCCGCCGGGAAGCTATAACGTAACAATCAGCTGGTCGAATAATGATCCGTCGCCTCAGACTGCGAATTGCATTGTATCTGTGGTAGTCGTTGTCAGTGCTCCCGTTGTTCCGAGTTGTCCAGGAAATCTCAACGCCTCGACGGGAGACCCTGCCAGCACAGCCGTGAGCGCGAGTGATGCTGACGGCACGGTCACCAGCGCTGCGGTTACAAACATCTCACCGAGCAATCCAGGAACGATTCACCTAATTAACTTCGCTCCGGCGACGGGAGTCGGCGGTACTGCTAACGCTACACTCACCGTAGGCAGCTCTACACCGTCTGGACGCTTTATGGTGACGATTACGTGGTCTAACAATGATCCATCACCCCAAACAACGAACTGTGTGGTTGTCGTAGATGTCTTCACCCCAATACACACCATTCAAGGCAGCGGAAATATCTCACCGCTGGTGGGTCAGTTTCGCACTACTTCCGGAATCGTGACCGGAGTCAAGAGTAATGGTTTTTACATCCAAAGCCCTGACTCAAATGTCGACGCGAATCCGAATACTTCCGAAGGGATGTTTGTGTTTACATCCAGCGCGCCACCGGATACGGCCACCGTCGGAAACTCCATCATGGTGTCAGGCATCGTTCAGGAGTTTATTCCTTCCCCGGACCCTAACAGCCCTCCGACTACTGAGTTGGCAGGACCTGTGACTTTAACGGTGCTGTCCACCGCAAATTCGCTCCCGGGTGCCGTCACGCTCACCGCAGCGAACACAAACCCGGCGGGATCGATTCAGCAACTGGAGCGTTTTGAAGGTATGAGAGTGCACGTCAATTCTCTCACCGTAATCGCTCCAACCCAGGGAAGCCTCAACGAAGCAAACGCAACAGCTTCGTCGAACGGCATTTTCTATGGCGTGATTACTGGTGTGCCGAGGCCTTTTCGCGAGGCGGGTATTGAGACGCCAGATCCCGCGCCGGCGGGCTCGCCTTGCTGCATCCCGCGCTTCGATGCGAATCCGGAACGGCTGCGCGTCGACAGCAATGGTCTAACGGGTGGTGTCATTCTCGAGGTGACAAGCGGAGCGACGGTGACCAATCTCACTGGTCCGCTGGATTATGCGTTTCGCGCGTACACGATCCTGCAAGACCCGCCGCCTGCCCCGCAGCCGGTTGCATCCGGCGTAATCAGTGCAATTTCAGTGCCTGTTCCCGACGCGGATGAGTTCACCATTGCCTCGTTCAACATGGAGCGGTTTTTCGATACTACCGACGACCCGGGAATTTCAGATGTGGCGTTGACGCCCACGGCTTTCAATAACAGGTTGAATAAAGCGTCGCTGGCTATTCGAAATGTGATGCGCACGCCGGACATTATCGGTATCGAGGAAATGGAAAACATTACAACGATGCAAGCAGTAGCGATGAAGATTAATAATGATGCAGTCGCTGCGGGCCAACCGAATCCGAATTACCAGGCGTTTCTGGTTGAGGGCAATGATGTCGGAGGGATTGACGTTGGCTTCTTGGTGAAGAGCTCGCGAGTGACGGTCATCGGTGTTACACAGGTCGGCAAGGAGGCGATGTACACGCAGCCGGACGGGACTATGGCAATTCTTTATGACCGGCCTCCGCTTGTTCTGCGCGCGACCATCACCGCTCCCGATACTACACAGTTTGCGGTCACGGTTATTGTCAATCACCTGCGTTCGTTGTCCGGGGTTGACGATCCGATGGATGGAAATAGGGTACGAACCAAGCGGCGAGCGCAAGCCGAGTTTCTTGCCAGCTTAATTCAAGCGCGCCAGGTTGCGGATCCCAGTGAACGAATCATTTCAGTAGGCGACTACAATGCTTTTCAGTTTAACGACGGTTACGTTGATGTAATAGGAGCGATAAGAGGCGCGCCGACACCCGCAAATGAAGTTGTGCTTGCGAGCAGCGACCTCGTCAATCCCGATCTTTTCGATCTGCTCGAAACGCTGCCGGCTGATCAAAGGTACTCATTTAGCTTTGATGGAAACGCGCAGATGCTGGATCACGAGTTGGTTAACACCAATCTTCTTCCGTTTTTCAGCCGGATGGCATTTGCGAGGAACAATACGGACTTCCCAGAGGCCTATCGGAATGATCCGAATCGCCCTGAGCGGCTCTCAGATCACGATATGGCTGTTGCATTCTTCAAATTCAGTCCCGTGCCCTGCTTTTTCTCACTTTCGTCGTCGACATTTCCTGTAACGGCAGCAGGAGGGGCCGGATTGGTGGGCGTAACTGCAGGACCCGCTTGTAGCTGGACTGCGATAAGCAATGACGCATGGATCATGATCGATCCCGCGAGTAGCGGCACAGGAAACGGATCGATCTCATTCGAGGTCAGAGAGAACATGAGTGAAGATCCGCGCACCGGTTCTCTGACCATCGCCGGGCAGACTTTTATCGTGGTACAGGATGGTGTCGGGCTTGCTTGCGTGTCTTCAATTTCGCCTTCGAGTGAGAGCTTCAAGTCTCCGGGGGGAGTAAGCGGAATGATAATGGTTACAGCGAGCGCCGGTTGTGGCTGGGTTGCAACCAGCAACGCGAGTTGGATAACTATTACATCAGGAAGCAGCGGGGTTGGAAACGGCTCGGTGAGCTATAGTGTTTCGACGAATACCGGTACTGTGCGCAGCGGCACCATCAACGTAGCGGGTCATTCATTCCAGGTCAAACAGCAAGGCAACTGAGCAGTTTTGCTGCGTAACATAATCTGCTCATTTGTTGATCCAAGGGACTCATCTGACCTGATCCTCCGTGCCTTATTCATCAATAGATTTTGCAGACCGCCAGGCCAATCCTCTGTTGATGTACTCTGTGCGTCGAGGAGATATCCGGTGTACGGTTTATCGGGCGACCACCAGGTTGCCGAGACGCCCGTTGAAGAACCGTGAATGCCGAAGGCGACAAGTAAGGTAAAGAGCGCCCAGGGCCCGCACAAAACCGCGGTTCTCAAACGCCGCTTCTCGGCGGAATTGGTAGCGGATCGCATTACCGGCGCCGCCGTCGTTGCGGTCGTGGGATTCGAATCAAGATCACCGTACATAACGAGCGATGCGTAGGCACAGACCTACCTTCTACTATAAAGGTATAGGTCCTATTGGCGATACAAACTAGTTGTACTGAAGGGGGCGCCTCAAATTCGTGGGAAGTGAAGAGATTATTCTTTAACCGTCGAAAGGTCGAGGCCGTTTTTCAAATTTCGATCTGATGTTATCGACCCGCGAGAGTGTGTCAAGAGTTCGTAGTTCAGCCTTAAGGCGGAAGTTCGTCTGAACCTGAAGTTTGTCAGCTGCTGAGAAAGCTACAAACTTTCGCCTAAAGGCCGAACTACGAACATAGAGAGACACTCGCAGCATCTTGGAAAGCTTTCACACGAGTGTCTACAACGAATGGCCATACCATCTGACGTAATGCGATCCAATTGACGCTTTGCTTTCGTGGTCGCATTATGTTGGGTAGCCCATGAATTCATCTCTGAGAAAAGCCCAACACGTAATAATCCCGCAACCAGTGATCGAAGGAGCAGGCGTGAAGCTAAAGAGAAGCATCGGAACACGGATGCTCGATTACCTAGATCCCTTCCTTTTGCTCGATCATTTTGCTTCTAACGACCCGGCTGATTACCAGGCGGGTTTTCCTTTTCATCCTCATCGCGGGATCGAAACAGTTACTTACTTGTTGCGCGGACAGGTCGATCATCGCGACAGCATTGGCAACTCCGGTAGCATCGGAGCCGGAGACGTCCAATGGATGACCGCCGGCGGCGGAATCATGCACGAAGAGATGCCCCAACCTCGACCCGAGGGCATTGACGGGTTTCAGCTCTGGGTGAACCTTCCCGCTAAGCTCAAGATGAGCCGTCCGAGATATCAGGGTGTCCTTGCCAACGAGATTCCGGAAGTTCAAGCCGGCGGAGCAACCATTCGCATAATTACCGGATCAGTCGATGGAGTCGATGGTCCTGTAAAGGGGATTGCTGCCGACCCGACTTATCTTGATGTTTCTCTACCTTCGGACTCCTCTTTCACACATCAAATCCCTCGAGGCCAAACAGCATTTGCATACGTGTTTGACGGTGAAGCGTCATTTGAGGGCGACGGTGACAGAATCGCACATACAAGACTGATCGTTTTCGGTGACGGTGATTTCGTGAATGTCACAACTAAGGACGCATCAGTGCGTTTCCTTTTGGTTTCCGGAAACCCATTGAACGAGCCGATCGCGCGATATGGACCATTCGTGATGAACACTCGAGACGAGATTGAGCAGGCGCTTCGCGACTTGCGAGACGGCACCTTCGTCTGGTCCGGTCCTGAATAAGGCCATCTCCGCAACAATCCTTTCTGCACATGTCAACCGTACTGCTGCAGCCGTGTGATGAACGCGCGATAACAACCGCGACTGGAGTAAATCCGTGTGCTCGCAAGGCCGAATCATGGATCCTGGCTGGAACGATCCTTGGATCGAGCATGGTGTTTATCGACGGAACCGCGGTCAATGTGGCATTGCCGGCGCTGCAAAAAAATCTTGAAGCGACAGTTTCTGACGTTCAGTGGGTAGTTGAATCATACGCGCTGTTTCTCGCCGCTTTGATGCTGGTAGGCGGTTCAATGGGAGATCGCTTTGGCCGGCGACGCATGTTCTGCATTGGCGCGTCAGTCTTTGCGTTGGCTTCGATCTGGTGCGGCATTGCACCCGACGTCAGCCAGCTAATTGTCGCTCGTGCGGTGCAGGGAGTGGGGGGAGCTTTACTTGTGCCCGGAAGCCTTGCAATGATCCGATCCTCCTTCCCCGAGGAGAAGCGAGGCAAGGCGATCGGCACGTGGTCTGGATTCTCGGCGATCACCACCGCGATTGGTCCGGTTTTGGGCGGCTGGCTTATCGAGCACGTCTCGTGGCGGGCGGTGTTCTTCATCAATGTGCCACTGGCGATTGCGGTACTGCTAATCACTTACTGGCGAGCGCGTGAGAGCCGCGTCGATCAGGGAGGAAAACAAGATTGGCCAGGTGCCGTTCTCGTGACAGCGGGGCTAGGCAGCGTCGTTTATGGGTTAATAGAGTCGTCGAGCGCGGGCTTCGGCCAGGTGCGAGTGATTTTCGCGATTTTGGCCGGCACGGCGATGTTCGGGTTGTTCTTGATTGTTGAGACAAGGACTGACAATCCGATGCTGCCGCTCACGCTGTTCAAGTCCAGAAACTTCTCCGGAGCCAATCTTCTAACGCTCTTCCTCTACACGGCGCTCAGCGGAGCGCTGTTTTTCCTTCCCCTTAATTTGATTCAGGTGCAAGGCTATTCGGCGACCGCGGCGGGGGCTGCTTTTTTACCGTTTGTGTTGATGATGTTTGTACTGTCGCGGTGGTCTGGAGGATTGATTACACGGTATGGCGCAAAGCTTCCATTGGTAATCGGACCGGCGATCGCCGCTGGTGGTTACGGTTTGTTTATAATTCCAGGCATAGGTCAGAGCTACTGGACCGCATTTTTCCCGGCGGTGCTGGTGCTCGGCTTGGGCATGGCGACGAGCGTCGCTCCGCTGACCACCGCAGTTATGAACGCGGTTTCCGAAAACAGAGCGGGTGTCGCTTCCGGAATCAACAACGCCGTCTCTCGAATGGCTGGTCTGCTCGGGATTGCCTGTCTCGCAATAGTGATGGTTCACGCTTTCAGCAATAGCATGGACGCACGGCTTTCGGAACTGCGATTGACGCCGGAGCAGCGAAGCTTAGTAGATGAACAGCGAGTTAGGCTGGCGGGAGCGGATCTCGGCCGCGAGTTTGACGAAGCAACGAAAGCGAGGTTGAGGCTTGCGATCGACGAGTCGTTTCTTCACGGTTTCAGATTGGTGATGGCGGCCGCTATTGTGCTGGCGTTGGCAAGCGCTCTTAGCGCGTTTATGATGATCGAAGGTGGTGGCGCCGGTGAGGTAAAGACAACTCTTTCGGAATCGGTCTGAGAAAGAAGGAACTTGAGTATGGATGCGAACTGCCGTCATCTCGATCAGATTAAGGACGTCACCCCCAGCGCTAACGGCTGTGAGGATTGCCTGATAACAGGGGATACGTGGGTGTCTTTGCGCCTTTGCAAAACCTGCGGTCACGTCGGATGTTGCGATTCATCGAAGAACAAACACGCGACTCACCACTTTCAATCGACAAAACACCCGATCATTAAGTCTTTCGAGCGTGGGGAAGATTGGGGATGGTGCTATATAGATGAGCTGTTTCTTGAATCGATATAAGCTTCTTTAAAACGGCTGGAACGACGATGGAGAACCACGCCATTGTAGTGACGAGTTTATTGGTTTCTTCCCGGATTTATTCATTCGAAAAGAAGACAGAACGAATAAACTCGTTACTACGAGGACGATACGAATACGTCACTACGTTGGACCAAAACGAATAATTCGCTACTACGAGGACGGAACGAATACGTCACTACGTGGGATGAAAACGAATAAATTCGTTAGTACGTGGGACGGGAACGAATACGGAGCTACGTGGGTCGAAAACGAATAAATTCGTTACTACGTGGAAGATATCACTATTAGATGAAGCCCTTAATCGCTGGCCTCAGCATTCTTGTGGTATTCGGTGTCCTCCTCGATGCCTTCGAGACAGTGGTGTTGCCACGAAGGGTAACGAGGCGTATCCGTTTCGCGCGGTTTTTTTATCGGATAACCTGGATACCGTCTGCCGCACTGGCGAGGCGAATCCGCGCGAGGAGACGACGCGACTCTTTTCTCGGCTTTTTCGGCCCGCTTTCCTTGATCATGCTTTTGAGTGCCTGGGCCGGAGGACTGGTTCTCGGGTTTGCTGCGTTGCACTGGTCAATTGAATCGCCTCTAAACGCCTCCGCAGCTCCACATGCTTTTGGAACCTACGTGTACATGAGTGGCACCACTTTCTTTACGCTTGGTTATGGAGACATTACTCCGACGGCGCCGGTTGGCCGAGCAATCGCGGTTTTGGAAGCTGGAGTAGGGTTCGGCTTTCTCGCGCTGATAATCGGTTACTTGCCGGTGATCTATCAGGCATTCTCACGACGTGAATCTAACATTTCGCTGCTGGATGCGCGCGCAGGTTCGCCGCCGAGCGCCGCTGAATTACTGCGTCGTCACGGGCACAACATACAAGAGCTCGACCAGCTGCTGCGTGACTGGGAGAGGTGGGCCGCCGATATACTCGAGAGTCATCTCTCCTATCCGGTGCTGTGTTATTACCGGTCTCAACATAATAATCAGTCCTGGTTAACGGCATTGACCGCCGTGCTCGACGCAAGCGCATTGGTGATTGTCGGGATTGACGGTGCTTCAAGGCGACAGGCCCAGCTTACGTTCGCAATCGCCCGTCACGCGGTGGTCGACCTGGCACAGATTTTCAACACAGCCCCTAGTGACCTAACCGTCGACCGGCTTCCTTCTGACGAGCTGGATAGATTGCGGGCCGTGTTGGGAGCAGAAGGGGTCAGGCTTGAGACTGGCGCGCAGGCTGAACAGCTGTTGTCCGAATTGAGGGCGATGTACGAACCGTTTGTGAGTACGCTGGCAGACTTCTTGTTTTTTGAATTGCCGCCGTGGGTTCCGACGGCAGAGGCTTATGACAACTGGCAGACGAGCCGATGGGGCCGGATTTCCCGGCTAGCGCAACAGGAGCATCCGGCAGAACAAGAAGAGCATTTTTGATCAGAAGGCGGAAGGAAGAAGGCGGAAGGCGGAAGGCAGGAGGCAGACGGCAGAAGGCGGAAGGTAGGAGGCAGCGTACGCTCACGGCTCCGCTCTTACAGCCCCTGCAAGCGGTACCAACCGCCCACCAAATGCCGACTGCCTACCGCCTACCGCCTTCGGCCTCCTGCCTTCGGCCTCCTGCCTTCCGCTTACTGTCTACTGCCTTCTGCATACCGCCTACTGCCTTCTGCATTAGCGCCTACTCTTGCAGTTTTGAACTTGTTCAAAAAAGCTCTTGACTTGTATTTGTGGCATGCTTATTCTGCAAATTGAACGGGTTCAAAAGTGACTCAGGAGGTCAATTATGAACGTTGTTGTTGCTTCGTACGTGTTCTATCTGGCGATCAGCATCGCCCTGACCGTTTGGGTCGCCCGAACGCTCCACAAGAACGGCCGGGTGTTTCTGGTCGACGTCTTCCACGGAAACGAACCACTTGCCGATTCGGTCAATCACCTGCTGGTCGTGGGCTTCTACCTGATTAACCTCGGCTACGTCAGCCTTGCGCTAAAGCTTGGATATGACGTAAAAAACGCCCAGGAAGGGATCGAGGCCTTATCCTCAAAGGTCGGTATGGTGCTGGTGGTTCTCGGCGCCATGCACTTCTTCAACCTCTTCATTTTCAGCCGCATGCGCCGGAGGGCCACCATCGTTGATGCGCCTCCACCTGTTATGCCCGATGGTTACACATCGGTAAGGGGGCATAGCCATGCGTGAACTAACAGTCTTGTACGACCCGCAATGTGGGCTGTGCAGACGAGCGCAAGCCTGGCTGATGAGCAAGCCAAAATATCTGGAACTCGCCTTTGTGCCGGCGAGTTCCGAAGAGGCCAGGAGCCGCTATCCGCAGCTCAACCATGAACAGACGCTGACCGACTTGACGGTGATCAGTGACCAGGGCGCAGTCTACCGTGGGCCCAAAGCCTGGCTCATGTGTCTTTGGGCATTGCGTGACTATCGCGACTGGGCCTTGCGACTCAGTTCGCCTGAGCTGCTGCCGACTGCCAAGCGAGTGATATCGACGATCTCGCAAAACCGCTATCAGCTCGAGGGCCTGGGATCGGTTGTGTTGAGGGGTGCTAAATGACAACGGCTCGCAGCGGAGTAGTGAAGACCGATAAGGGGCAACAGACACGGGCCGCAATCCTGGAGGCTGCGTTGGAAATGTTTCGCGCGCGTGGGTATGAGCAGACAACGATGCGCGCAATTGCCGACGAAGCCGGGGTGGCACTGGGGAACGCATACTATTACTTCCACTCCAAGGAGCACCTGATTCAGGCCTTCTACGGGAAGACTCACGAAGAGCACCTCGTAGCCTCCGCATCGATATTGGAGAAGGAGCGCGATTTAAAGGCGCGGCTCCTTGGAGTGTTGCGATCAAAATTTGAGATGCTCGAGCCTTATCATCAATTCGCCGGCAAGTTGTTCAAGACTGCGGCGGACCCTCAGAGTCCGTTGAATCCTTTTAGCGACGAGTCAAACCCGGTGCGACAGCAGAGCATCGCATTATTCGCCAAGGTTGTAGAAGGGTCCAACGCAAAAGTGCCAAAGGAACTGCTGGCTGAGTTGCCGTTCATGCTGTGGCTGTATCACATGGGACTTACGTTGTTTTGGATTCACGACGCGTCGCCAAAACGCAGTCGCACATTCCGTTTGGTAAATCGCACAGTGGACATATTAGTCAGATTGATTGGGCTGGCGAGTAATCCGTTAATGAAGCCGCTCCGCAAGAGTGCGATTAGGCTAATTGAGGAGCTCAGAGAAGATGTAGCTGCGGTTCCAGGCGAGGCGTAACGGTCAACTAGAACATTGAACACTGAGCGCTGAGCGTTCAGGGTTTAACGTTCAGCGTTCACCGTTCTGCCTTGGCCTCTATGACCGATTGGGTCTGTGCCAGATCATCTTTGTCGGCGAGCACCAATACGCGGTCTCCCGATTGAAGCACGGTTCCACCGTTGGGCACGAGGAACTCATTAGCTCGATTGATCAACACAATCAATGCGCCCTTCGGGATACCGGCTCCGACGATCGGTTTTCCTTCGACTGGCGATCCTGGTGGAATCTCTATGTCCACAAGCTCGCTCTGGAGCCCAGCATCAGGCTCGAGGGTTAGGGGCGATTTCGGTTCATCGTGTATCGGTGCTTCCACACCCAACCATCGCGCAATAAGAGGCAGCGAAGTGCCCTGTAATAGAATCGACGTGAGAACGATAAAGAACACAAGGTCGAAAATCATCTCTGCTCGAGGCATCCCCGCCAGAAGCGGAAATGTCGCGAGAACAATCGGCACCGCTCCGCGCAGCCCTACCCATGAGATTATAAGCTTTTCATTGAACTTGAATCCGCTGAACGCAAGGGTCGCAAAGATACTCACTGGACGCGCAACGAAAATTAAAAATACTGACGAAATCAAACCGAGTCCAATAATCGGCACCAGATGAGAGGGGAATACTAACAGCCCCAATACCAGAAACATCGCGATCTGCATCAGCCAGGCGAGTCCATCGTGAAAACGCTTCACGCTCTGTTTGTGAATGAAATTATTGTTACCCATCACAAGCCCGAGGATGTATACCGCAAGGAATCCATTTCCTGACAACAGATCGGTGCCCCCGTAAGTCAAAAGAATCAACGAAAGCGTCAACACTGGATACAAGCCATGGAATTCAAGGTTCAGGCGATTGATCAAAAGGATTGCAAGGCGTCCCAGCGCATAGCCCAGTCCTGCTCCTAATGCCATTTGCCAAACAAACATTGGTAAGAGGGTCAATGGGTTTGTTGACGGCTCACTGATAATGCCCACCAGACCGGCAGTCAGAAACACTGCCATTGGATCATTGCTGCCGGATTCGAGCTCCAAAAGCGGACGCACGTGACCCGTAAGGCCGATGCCATGTGATCGCAGAACGGAAAAAACGGCCGCCGCGTCGGTTGCAGAAACGATTGCCCCAAGAAGAATTCCTTCGAGCAATGAAAACCCCAGAACGAGTTTTGCAAATACACCGACCAGCCCTGCGGTGATAAGAACGCCGACGGTTGAAAGACCAAGCCCGTGCCAGAGTACCGGTCGGATGCTCGCCCATTCGGTGTCGAGTCCTCCGGAAAACAGGATGACGCTCAGCGCAACAACTCCCAGCGATTGCGCCACGTAAGCGTCATCAAAGTAGATTCCGCCCGGTCCGTCAGAGCCCGCGAACATTCCGAGCACCAGGAACAACAACAATGCCGGAACACCGAGTCGCGCCGCCGCCTTACTGGCAAATATACTGAGAAGCAGCAATACGGACGCTGCCACGAGAATCTCATCTATGGATCTCATCAACCCTTCTCTTTAAATCGGTGGCCGCACTGGCGACACTTGTAGAAGTGGCCTGGCTTCTTGCGCTGATAGGTTGCTTTCTTCTTGCAATGTGGGCAAGTCTTCTTGATTTTCAGGACTGCGTCGACGATGAGTTTTGTGAAGATGGGATTCACGTCGTCTCCTATGGCCAGGAGCCAGTTGGCTCCTGGCGTTGTCGAGCTAGATGTTTACTCTTTGAAGCTTCTTTCAGCAGGTTTACCTGTTTGTCCCTCCTCCTCATAACCGTGAGACTTCGTCCGAAGCCAAATAACGAAGCCAACTGCAGTTGCGATTAATACCAATACAACAATTAACTCTGAACTCATAACTATTCTCCTGGGTTTTGTGTTGCGGCTAAAGACACGTCAGCTGGTCCAGCACGACGTACCTGGTTGTTTCGACAAAGTAGAAAAGTCAGGAGAACAGAACCGGTGGCGCCCGATCATTTGGAAGTGAGTGAGCTGCCGAGAGACTGATGACTGTTGACTCAGACGGGCAATAGTGACGATCCCTGGCTACTACAAATGTGTTGAACGCGGTAATCAGGCCCAGGACAGTTGGGCGTCTTCCATCCTTAGTTAAGGATCGTAGTTGTCGCTCTGAAGAGGTCGCTGATGGCTCGCTTGGGGTAACGCTTAACGAAACGCTACTCGAGACTGTGATTTCCCCGGTTGCTGAAACCAAGCCATATGCCTTACCCAAAAACGGGAACAACCCGAGCAGTGTGCAAGCAAGCGCGACAGAGCACGCGATATGCTTCGCCAATTTGTAACGAGACGGACACATACGACTCTTTAACTGTAACAGCTACCGATGACGTTAGGTAAGTCTGAAGGAATCGCGAGGCGATTTAACAATGTTATGAATATAAAAACTGCGTCTAAACGATGAATTGACCAAGCAGGTTCAGCCTGTTTTTTTGACCTTGCGTGGCGAATTGCCCTCTACATTGCGCCAGAACGTCACCTGATCCTCAAAATCCAAAGCTGCTCGCTGATAGTGGGGGTCATTCGGCTCAATGATTGTTTGTTCCTTCGAGACCCAATTCGTGTAAACAACACACCTGAGCTCGCCCCTCGGTGACGTTAGATAGGAATAACGTTCGAAAGCTTCGCGTCGCGTGTTAACACGGCCAAGAATGATAATGTCCGGATCCTTTTCTCCAACGTAGATGGCTCGAACATCATTGGGAGTGGGCTCTATGATGAGTTGCCAACAAGGATAAGCGCCGTCGTCATTTGTAACTGGCAATTTCATCAACCTGACCATGTCTGGATTGGCGGGAATAAGGGTTCCCGAGCTGCGTGCCACCTCAACCGCATTGGCAAATCGCTGTGTAAGCACTACGCCATGCTTGTTATTCCCGACAGTTGTACCCAACTGCTCGGCGGGTTTGGCGCAGCCACTGACAGCGAGAGCCGATAACGACAATATGGCTAATCTGATTTTCATGGGACCTCGACATCTAAAATCTTTTTAAGGTCTTCACTGTTACAGAACTACTTTTTTGGCAGGGGCCAGCCTCGCGATTACGAGAGCAGTTCCACCATCATGCACCGCTCGCTCAGATTCTACTAGAGAAAAGGAAGACTCGGAGAATAGGTAATGTTTCTACAATACAATAGAAGAACTCACCGACACGCAGTCCTAAGCGCGAATTGGCGCGAATACAGCGTTTTGAAGCTTCGACGGCAAGGCGTCGTGTTGCTTCTACGTCCTTTTTTCGATCGAATCGTCAAGACCTCTACTTGGAATTCGTAATTATTGACAAGGAAAGCCCTGCATATTACACTGGCCGCGAAGTAAGCGGTTCTTTTGAAGGCACCGATAAAGGCACACCAGGAGTGATCCTGGGTCGCAAAGCCGTGGCCTTCTTCGATTTTGTAAAGTCTTTCGACTCACTGTTTATCCAAAATCGAAGTAAGGATGTCTGGCCGCCGAAGTGCAGTTGAAAGAAGCTCCCTCCTAATTTCAACTCTCTTCACTCGGTTTCCAATCTTGAACGCGCTTCGATAGCTGCTAGTGAAGGGTTCACAACTGCGGTAGGACATCGAGCTTTCAAGGAGTGGAGGGTAATGAGACCAGCTGCCGGCATAATCATCCTGGCTTTCTTGGCGTTGTTCGCAACCGATGCTCGAGCCCAGGAAGCAGGGCTTCCTCTTAGCATCGAAGGCACTAATGAACAGCTTCAGAAAACACCAGCACTTGTGATCCAGGAGGTCGTAACGCGCAATGCACCAGCCTCGGCGCTCAAGACCCAGGGCGCGCCAACAAAAAACGCGGCGTCAAAAATAAGCGCTGCCGGCGCGCCCAGCATGACAGCCGCACAGCCAATTGTTTTCCCTGCAAACGGCAATGGCGAAATGGTGACGACAGGTAATCCAAAATACGATGAGCTTATCGCGCAATCAGCAGCACGCAACGGCGTTGATCCTAACCTTGTCGTTGCGGTTATGAAGCAGGAATCGGGCTTTAATCCAAGGGCACGATCATACAAGGGCGCATCCGGACTGATGCAACTGATGCCGGCAACAGCAGTACGTTTTGGAGTAACAAACATCTTCGATGCCGCCCAGAATATCGAAGGAGGAACACGATACTTGCGGTTCCTTCTCGATCAGTTCAATGGCGATGTCAACCTCGTGCTTGCCGGTTACAACGCCGGGGAAAACGCAGTTGTTAATTCAGGCTATCGAATACCGCGGTACAGAGAAACTCAGAATTACGTTCGCAGCATCACTGCGCGTTACGATGCAAACAAGAGCCGGACAAGCGGCATCAAACGACATGTCCCACCGGTTGCTCCCAAACCGGAGGCATTTGCGGAAGGAAGACTCTCGAACAACTACTGAGCAATCGAATGATCTCTTTTGTAGTCCCAGCCTATAACGAAGAGGCATTGATTGGCCGAACCCTCGATGCAATAAACCGTACCGGCCAAAATCTCTGCGAACCTTACGAAATCGTCGTGGTCGACGATGCATCCACTGACCGGACGGCGATGATTGCGGAATGGCACGGTGCGCGGACTGTTTACGTAAACTTAAGACAAATTGCCGCGACTCGAAACGCCGGTGCGCGAGAAGCACGCGGCGACAAACTCATATTCGTCGATGCGGATACGGTAGTCACCAATGAAGTCGTCCGCGCCGCGGTCGACGCGATGACCCTGGGTGCAGTGGGCGGAGGTTGTGCGGTTACATTCGATGGCAGGATTCCGCGGTATGCTCAAATTATTCATCCATTTTTGACCAAGGCATTTCGCGCTACTGGTCTCGCCTGCGGTTGCTTCTTGTTTTGTAAACGACAGGCATTCGATGCGGTAGATGGATTCGATGAAACGCTGTTTGCTTCCGAAGAAATTGCGATGAGTCGTGCGCTAAAGCGAGAGGGCCGATTCGTTGTTCTTCAGGAATCTGTCATTTCTTCGGGAAGAAAATTGCGGATGTACTCAGGACGAGATGTGTTGCGACTGTTCGGAAGTATTTTGCTCGCCGGACCAAAGGCGCTAAAGAGCCGAGATGCGCTGGAAGTCTGGTATGGCGGGCGACGTGAAGATCCGGAGCTGACTGCCGACTAGCCAGGCTTCGACATCTTTAACTTACTGCGCCGCCATTTTCGTTGTATACTGCGCCATCGCTGCCATCTTTCCGGCAGCAAGCCCCTGTAAAGCTCCCTTCTAAGGTCGATCATGCAGTATTCGAGACGGTACAAAGTCATAGTCAGTGGAGTTGTCTTTGCACTGGTTTTCTGTCTCACCGTTCGACCAGTCCTCAACGCCGCTGATCCCGAGTCTAATGCTTCACGAACGCCTGGTTCGCTCGCCGAAAGACTTTTTAGATTTTCCACTGACCTTGGACGTGCTTTGCATGAGCGACCCCTTGAGGAACGTTCTGCATCTGACTACCGCCGAGCGCTGGACGCCTATAGCCAGGTTATTCGCTTGAACACCGATAACTATTTTTCCGCCGAGTCATTGGCTCGCAGAGCCGAGCTGCTCAGGGAGATGGCGGATGTCACCGGGGATTCGGCGCAGTACAAAGAAGCAATCGAGGCCTACCGGAGTGTGATAACCGAACATCCTCACAGCTCCTTCGTCGGTGAGGCATTAATCGGGATCGCTCAAATCTATGAAGAGAACCTCCAGGATCTGGATGGTGCCGCTGAGGCCTACAGGGAATTGGTCTCGCATTTTCCCAATTCAGTGATGGCTCGAGAAGCTCGTGCGGTGCTAGCGCGCTTTGAAGCGCAGCTAAAACACCGGCCGATTGATGTGTTGACGAGGGGCAACGTTGGGCCAGCAACAGGAACACCGGTACTTACCAACGTCCGAAGCTTCAGCGGTCCCGACTACGCTCGTGTTGTGATAGACCTGTCAGACCAGGCTCGCTATTCGGAACATCGCGACGGCAATCGGCTCAGCATTGAGCTGAGTGGCGTGGCAGTTTCTTCCTCGCTGATCGGCCGGCGTTTCATTGTTGGTGAGGGGAATTTGCTCAAGCGGATCGTGGTGAGCGACGGTGGCGCGGTTTCGCAAAGCTCGGCTCAACGGTCAGTGGATATCGACATAGACGTCGGATCTCTTTCAGCCTACTCTGCATTTCGTCTTTCAGATCCGCAGCGAATTGTTATTGATCTGCATGCCGCCGGAGCAGTTGCGAAAACTGTTTATCGCGAGAGTCAGCCTGGCGCCGCTCACGGTGGTTCATCGGTTGCGGGAGTCTCAACGAGAGTTGCGACGTCCGAAGCTCAACCTCGAACGAGGGAAATGACAGCTTCTGAAAAGAATTCTCTGAAGTCGCTGCCAGAAATCGGCGATCCGATCGTGCCGCTTGGTCAAGGCACTTCAGCCAGTGCAGCAGCTGCAGCCACAGATGCATTGGCTACTAAGGTCGACGCAAAAGCCGCACAGTCACCGATCAAACGCATCGTAATCGACCCGGGTCACGGCGGCCACGACACTGGGACAATAAGCCCGGGAGGACTGCGAGAAAAAGATCTGGTGCTGGATGTTGGACGTCGCCTGAAGGCTTATATCAAGAACAATTATCCAGACGTTGAAGTAATAATGACGCGCGACACCGACCGGTTCGTCGCGCTCGAAGAAAGAACCGCCATAGCAAATTCGCGACGCGCCGATCTTTTTATTTCGGTTCACGCCAACGCAAGCCCTTCGCGAGTGGCATCAGGCGTTGAGACGTTCTTCTTGAGCCCGGATCGTGCACCTTCCGAGGATGTTCAGACTGCAGCCCGGGAGAACGCGCGGATTGCGGCAGAAAAGCCGGGGGAAAAAGCTGAGCCGGTGTTTGCGAGTGTCACGGTGGGCAATCGAGTCGCCGAATCAAGGGAGCTTGCGCGATACATTCAAGCAGGGCTCGTTCGTGGGATCGGTGCTCAGTCGCCGCGGACGGCGATGAATCGTGGAGTCAAACATGCTTCGTTTGTTGTGTTGCTTGGTGCGGCAATGCCGAGTGTGCTGGCTGAAGTTTCTTTTCTTTCAAATCCAAAAGATGAGGCGCTGCTGCAGACCGGTCAATTCCGTGAACGAGTAGCAGCATCATTGTTCGCTGGGCTCAACGCTTATTTGAAAAAGAACAGGGAAAAATAGAACGTTCAGCGTTCAACGTTTCCCTTTTTTGATCGTCTTCATCATCTGCGTAATCTGTGTAATCTGCGGATAAATCCCTTTTGCTTGATACGCGACGCGCGCTTCCGACAGCTTGCGGCTCACCTTCCGATGGTCTCCCTCACTTAAGCCGGATCCATCCCAGTCTATCCGCAGATGACGCAGATTATTAGGACGAGGACCAATAGCTGGGAATCAGAAACGAACGCTAAAGGCTGAACCTGAACAAGGGTTCAGGCCATGCCGCGGGCCGGAGCCACATCCTTCAAACTCACATATCCCACGATCAATCCATTCGA
This sequence comes from Blastocatellia bacterium, assembly GCA_035258805.1. Taxonomy (GTDB): domain Bacteria; phylum Acidobacteriota; class Blastocatellia; order UBA7656; family UBA7656; genus Onstottus_A. The sequence continues at coordinate 20,987 of DATFWY010000269.1, forward strand.
GTCCAACACCACCGCGCGACCGAGTCCGTTTGTCGAGAGCAACGACTGCACTTGCGAAATTGGTGCGTTCGAACTGATGAACATCGAAGTATCAACTGGGCGCATCACTTCGCGCGCCTCAAGACGAGACCACTGATCCCTCGGCACTCGTTTCAATTCCTCAAGAAGCAGCAAACCATGCAGTCTTCTCTCCAGCACAACTGGGAAACTCGTATGGTGGTTGTTGTTGAGCACCTTGCTAATAAAGTCGGTGACCTTCATGTTTGGCGGGATCTGGACGACATCGCGATTCATAATATCTTCCACGGTCCCGCGTTTGACGCGCCAAACTCCTCGGGTTCGGCCTTCAGTTGTGCCGAGCATCAGAGCGATCATGAGCCCGACGATCATCATCCATAAGCCGGTTATTCCGTAGTCGGGAACCATTATGAACGAAATGATCCCTGCCACGACCAGGGTGATCGCGATCATCAACCCGGAGCGGATTGCCATTTGTGTCGCTGCCCTGAAGTTCTTGTTATAGCGCCAGAGAAGAGCTCTTAATACTCGGCCGCCGTCGAGCGGTAAGCCGGGTAGAAGGTTGAACGCGCCGAGGAACCAGTTAACTAGACCTAAATGACGCAAGACTTGTCCGATTGCTCGGTGAGTGGTGCCCCCGACTAACGGAGGAATCGCAAGGAAGAAGATTGTACCGATTAAAAAGCTTGCGGCAGGACCAACCACTGCAATCTTGAACTCGGATGAAGGCTGAGCAGGTTGCCCGTTGAGCGACGAGAGACCGCCAAACATGTACAGGGTTATGTTACCTGTTCCCAATCCTTCGGTCCTCGCCATGGTTGCGTGTGCAAGTTCGTGCACAAGAACCGATATGAATAACAAAACCGTGGTCAGGAATCCGAGCGCCCAGTACTGAATCGTCGTCAATCCGGGAGCTTCGCGGGGCAACAGACCGGACGCTATAGCCCAAGCATAAAAGGGGAATACTGGTAGCCAGCTGTAGTGAGCGTAAATGGGGATGCCAAAAACGCGCCCGAGATAAAACGGTTTCGGGTTCAAAGTCATGATTATGACGATATGCTGCGGGAAAAAGTCTACCAAGGATAGGGGATGGGGGATAGGGGATGGGAGATGGGGATTAGGGGATGGGGGCTGGGACTTGGGGTTAGGAGGGTTCAGCGTTTAGCGTTTAGAGTTCGGAGTTCCGGCTTCAGCTAATTCCTGTCGATGAACCCTAAACGCTGAACCCTAAACCCTAAACGCTGAACGCCCCCAACCGCCAACCCCCACCACCCCACCCCCAACCCCTATCCTTACTGTTTCCCGTTCATCCGTCATACCTTATAATCAACCCTCGTTCATCGGGGTCTATATGGAGCTTATTATCGTACGTCACGGAATTGCGGAGCCGCTCGGCAAAAAAAACGAGTTCTCCGACGAGAAACGCGTCCTTACGGCTGAGGGCCGCAATCGACTGCGCGAGATCGCGAAGGGATTGGTGAAACTGGGCGTCGAGGTGGACTCGATTTTATGTAGCCCGCTCGCGCGCGCGGTCGAAACAGCCGAAATCGTCGCCTCCGGCGTCGGTTTCAACAAAAAAGACATCACCTCGACAGAGAATCTCTCGCCAGGCGCCTCCTACGATGAGTTGTTTGCCGAAATAAAGAGCCGCCCGGGCGCTGAAACTGTTGTCCTGGTCGGACATCAACCCGATCTTGGAATCCTGGTCTCGAAAGTAACTCACGGCATCGGCAACGCAGCATCGATCCAGTTAAAAAAGGGGAGTATTTGCGCTATCAATGTGCTTGAAACGGTCCCCACACTTCGCGGCGAATTGATGTGGCTGTTGAGCCCGCGACTGCTCCGTCTGATTGCGAAGACATAAATCTTCGCGCCTTAGCGTCTTGGCGGCTTTGCGTTTATAGCTGACACTAAAGTTGTTGAATTTGAAATGACGCTTTAAACGCAAAGCCGCCAAGTCGCAGAAGCGCAAAGGCCAGGGAAATCGATAAGATGTACGCACTAGCGGCAATCGCAGGCCTTGTCGGGGGAATCATTGTTTGGTTGCTTGCCTCGCATTGGATTGCATCTTCAATCACGTGGGTCGAAGATCACCGGCCCGAGCTGGTCGGCTCAATGCGATTGCGAGTTGGTGAAGCAATAGCTTGCGGAGCTCTTTTTCTTGGGTGTCTGGGAATTGCATTCTGGTTGATGAGGTGGCTCCTGACACAAGTTCGCTTGCAATAGACGCCGTTATCAATTGTGCATCGATCACACCACGCCTTTTTTTCGAAGCGAATCGATTTCACTCTCAGAGAAACCTAATTCCCCCAGCACTTCCGATGTGTGTTGACCAAGCGTTGGCGGAGCGAGTCGATAGCTTGCCGGCGTAGCAGAAAGGCCGACCGGATTGCCCATCGACTTTACGGGTCCGAGCAACGGATGCTCCAGCTCCACAATAAAGTTCCGAGCCGTATGCTGTGGATGAACAAGGGTTTCAGCGATTGTATTTATTGGTCCGCTGGGGATTGCAGTATCCTTAAGCTTCTCCAGCCAGTGATCGGCACGCTCGGTGCTGAATAGCTTATCAAGAATTGGTATAAGTTGGGCTCGGTTCCTGGTCCGTTCGACGTTAGAAACAAAACGCGGATCATTCTTAAAATCCGCCAGACCGAGAGCGTCGCAAAAGGCTTGCCATTGTTTCTCGGTGCCAACCGCGAGAATGATGTATTTGTCTTTCGCTTTGAAAACTTGATACGGAACAATGTTAGGATGTGCGTTACCGAGTTGCCGCGGTTGTTCCTGTGCGTTCATGAGTGCGGATGCCAGCGTAGTCAACCACGCGGATTGGCTTTCCATTAAAGACATATCGATGAACTGACCCTGTCCGGTCTTTTCTCGGACCAGTAACGCTGAGAGGATTCCAATAGTCGCATACATACCGGTGGAGATATCGGCGATCGGGATAGGGTAGCGCATCGGTTCATCGCCCGGATCGCCGGTGATGCTCATCATGCCGGCTTCCCCCTGAACTACCAGGTCGTAGCCAGGCCGTTCGGCGAATGGGCCGCTATCTCCATAGCCGGTGATTAGGCAATAGATCAATCCAGGATTCAGAGTTTGTAAGGTTCGATAATCGATGCCGGCGCGCTTCCTGGAAGATTCCCTGGGTATGTTGCACACGAACACATCGGCGGTCGACAGCAGTTTATGTAAGATTTCCTGGCCCGATGCGGACTTAATGTCCAGGGTGAGGCTACGCTTGTTTCGGTTGATGCTGAGAAAGTATGTGCTTTCACTGTCGACAAATGGCGGTCCCCATCCGCGACTCTGGTCACCGGCGCCAGGCGCTTCGATCTTGATGACGTCGGCATTCAAATCCCCGAGCAACATTGTGCAGTATGGCCCGGCTAACGCCTGCGTTAAATCGATTACTCTGACGTTGTCTAAAGCGCCTTTCATTTGATTCTCACTCGCAAAAAGCCAAAGCATTGTGATTGAGTACGACGAGGTTGTCAAAAAAGCGCGAGAGCTACGTTCGGAAACCCGCTAAGGTTGCGAAACTGTCGTTGCAAAGCTTTCGTTGCGAAGCTTTCGTTGAAACGCTTTCGTTGACCCTGCCTTGAGCTCGGCGCTAGACTGTGCGCTCCGCAAACAACAAATCCCAATGATAAAGGAATATTAATGTCGATAAAGTCGGACGCCTGGATCAAGCGGATGAGCCGCGCGCAAAATCTTATTGATCCCTTTGAAGAGAAGCTCATTCGAGCGGTGGCCGATCGCCGCATCATAAGCAGCGGTCTCTCGAGCTATGGTTATGACTGCCGATTGGCCCGCGATGAGTTCAAAGTATTTTCGCCGGTGACCGGCACCGAAATTGACCCCAAGAATTTCGATCCGAACAGTCTACTCGATGTACCGATTCGCAGAGCCGACGACGGTTCTGACTACTGGCTTCTGCCACCGCATTCGTACGCGCTCGGCGTCACGATCGAGCGGTTTCAGATACCTCGAAACGTGACCGCACTAGCGATAGGCAAAAGCACCTATGCGCGTTGCGGTTTGATCGCCAATACGACTCCTCTCGAAGCGAACTGGTGTGGAAGGCTGGTAGTCGAGCTCTACAACGCCGCCAATCTGCCGGTCAGACTGTATGCGGAAGAAGGGTTTATCCAGATCCTCTTTTTCGAGTCGGATGAGGAGTGCGATACGAGTTATAGCGATCGAGGTGGAAAGTACCAGGATCAGAAAGGATTGACACTCGCGAAATTGTAACGCAAAGATATCACTTGGGACGCTCGGCAGACTTTCCCGTGCTGCCGAAGCCTCCCGAGCCGCGCGATGTAAGGTCGAGTTCCTTGACCTGTACGGTCATGGCTTCGACTACCTGTTGAATTACGAGCTGAGCAATGCGATCCCCTCGTTTGATCTCAAACGGCTTATCCTTGTCGGTATTGATCATTACTATCGCAACTTCGCCGCGATAGCCTGAATCAATCAGGCCAGGCGAATTTACAAGCGCGATACCGTGGCGAGAGGCAAGCCCGCTCCTGGGTAACACAAAACCAGCGTAGCCACGCGGGATCGCCACCGCGATTCCCGTAGGTATCATCGCGCGCTCGCCCGGTTTGAGCACATAGTCGACGCGGCTTGGCAGATCCAACCCGGCATCGCCTTCGTGTTGATAGCGCGGTACCGGTATCCCCTCATCGAGAAGTTTGATTTCAATTTCGATCATCTTGTTTCCAGCAATTTGAATGTGAAGTCGTATTGATTCTTCTCGTTTGACTGTTGATGTATTGATTGCTTTTCTATCCAGGAGTCCGGCGAAAACTCTGGGAAAAACGTGTCGGCGTCTACCCTGGCGTGAACCTCGGTCAAGTATATTCGGTCGGCAAAACCCACCGTTTGCGCATAGAGTTCGGCCCCACCAATCACGAAAACTTCGCTTTCTCCTCTCGCCTGAGCGACACCAAACGCAGCCTCAATCGAATGTGAGACGATGCATCCTGATGGATTGAATGACTCATCTCGCGTAACCACAATCATCTGTCGTCCTTCGAGCGGCTTGCCGATCGATTCGAAAGTCTTACGACCGACTATTAAATGATGTCCCATCGTGAGCTCGCGAAATCTCTTTAGATCAGAGGATAGCCGCCACGGCAATTTGCCCGCCTTGCCGATACCGTGCTGCTCGTCCATCGCTACTATCAGGGAGATGATCACACCGCTACCTCAGCCTTGATGTGGGGGTGAGCGTTGTAGTCGACGAGCTCAAAATCTGAATAATCAAAATCAAAGATGGATTTTATCGAGGGGTTAATCTGCATCTGCGGGAGCGCCAGAGGTTCTCGGGTGAGTTGCAACCGGGCCTGTTCGATATGATTCGAATACAAATGTGTGTCGCCAAGAGCGTGAACAAAATCACCAGGCTGGAGCCCACAAACCTGCGCAATCATGATCGTGAGCAGCGCGTAAGACGCGATGTTGAAAGGCACCCCCAGAAAGATGTCCGCCGATCTTTGATAGAGTTGGCAGGACAGTTTTTCATTCGCAACATAGAATTGAAACAGCACATGGCACGGCGGTAGAGCCATCTTCGATATTTCACCAACGTTCCATGCGCTCACAATCAAACGGCGTGAGTCCGGATTTGATTTTATCTCCTCGATTACGTTGCTTATTTGATCAATAGAGCGTCCGTCGGCTGTCTGCCAGGATCTCCATTGTGCGCCGTAAACCGGACCGAGGTTTCCATTTTCATCAGCCCACTCATTCCAGATGTTGACGCCATGCTCCTGCAGATACCTGATGCTCGTATCTCCGCGAAGAAACCAGAGCAGTTCGTAGATGATCGACTTGATATGAAGCTTTTTTGTTGTAAGAAGTGGAAAACCCTCGCTCAAGTTGAACCGCATTTGGTAACCGAAAACTGAAAGCGTGCCCGTGCCTGTCCGGTCCTCCTTCTTCGTCCCATGTTCCAGGACATGCTTCATCAAATCCAGATATTGCCTCATCGTTCCTCGCCCAATAAGTTTCAATTTTCAAGTACTAAGGAATTTACTCTTTGATTGCGACCAAAATAAGTCTAACGTTCTCACGTAGTAACGAATTTATCCGCTGATTTCGAACGTCATTCTAAGGCAGCGACGCGCTTCTGACAAAACGTGTGGAACAAATCATCACGAGCGGAGTCTATATCGCAGGGATTGCAATGCAAGTGTGCCAGAAGTATCAACTGGAGGTCGCGATGAAGATAATAAGCCAAATCGGTCTTTGTGTGATTGTGTTTGCTATGACGGCAGGCAGTATTGCCGCGATAAACACCCAAACGGAGCGTCGTGTGAAAGTTATTAAGCAAGTAGACCCAGTTTACCCCGAAGAAGCTGAGCGGGCGGGAGTAGAAGGCAACGTCGTAATAGAAGTGACAATTGAAAAAACGGGCGAAGTTGGGATGACCAAGGTTATCCGCGGTGACAAATTGCTTCAACAAGCGGCCTTGGATGCGGTCAAGCAATGGCGTTTTAGCAATTGCGGAGAACGCACCGGTCACGATCCAACTCACTATTGCCTTTGCGCTGAATCCCGGTACTGGTGAAAGCCAAAGGGACAGCCGTTACCTAACGAACACCTACAAAGTTAACGCAGTGTACCCGGAAGCGGCCAAGCGCGAAGGAATTCAGGGTATGGTGGCGGTCGAAATCACGGTGAACGACAAAGGGGAAGTAATTGAAACGCGGGCGACAGGAGGCCACGAGAAGTTGCGCCAGGCTGCAGCCGACGCCGCGAGGCAATTTCGATTCTCGAATGCCTCAGGCAGGACAGTGGTCGCAACAGTCACTTTCGATTTTGTGCTTTGATAAGTAGAGTTGCCCGCAGTTGGCAGCGTATGTCGCTAATAACCCTCGAGCGTGTGAAAAAGTCTTGAGATTCCATCGGCTTTAGCCCACGAAGTGTCAACCTCAACCTAACAAGCCGTCGGCGCTCGAAGATACCATCGGCTTCAAGCCCGATGGTATCTCGGAGCTCGCTTCTATCTGTTAGGGCGAAATTGCAACTACTCGGCTGAAGCCCGATGGTATCGCGGAGCACGAGCTTCTTGTTAGGCTGAAACTGAAACTCCATCGGCTTTTTAAGGCCGATGGTATCCAGATCTCTCTGCGCTTTGGGGCGATTCCCTTCTTATCCCTCGCTTTTGAATTCCAAGTACCGCCGTGTAGAATAATCCTCTATTTATGCCAGTCGCAGTGAAGCCCTTCAAAGTAGGGAATATTAATATTGGTGGCGGTGAACTTTTTCTGATCGCCGGGCCGTGTCTCGTCGAAAACGAGACGCACACCCTGAAGATGGCCGAAGCGCTGCGCTCCGTGACTGATCGGGTCGCTATCCCTTTCATATTCAAATCGTCGTACGATAAGGCCAATCGTACCTCCATCAATTCTCACCGCGGTCTCGGTATTGATGAAGGTCTTCGTATACTGTCGCGCGTACGCAACGACGTAGGGTTGTCGGTGCTGACGGACGTGCACGAGGTTGGCCAAATTCGCGGAGCAGCCGAAGTCGCCGATGTGCTTCAGATACCCGCCTTTCTCTCAAGACAAACTGACTTGATCGTCGAAGCAGCTCGGTCTAATTGTGCAGTCAACATAAAGAAGGGACAGTTCCTTGCACCGAACGACATGAAGAACGCGATTGAAAAAGTGACGTCGCAAGGCAACGAGCGAGTGATTTTAACAGAGCGGGGATCGAGCTTCGGCTACAACAATCTGGTCGTAGACTTTCGTGGGTTGCCGATTATGCGTGGATTCGGATATCCGGTGGTTTACGACGTCACCCACAGCTTACAACGGCCGGGAGGAATGGGAACCAGCACTGGCGGCGACTCGCAGTATATCGAGTTTATGGCGCGCGCTGGTGTAGCCTGCGGAGTAGACGGCGTCTTTATGGAAGTGCACGACAACCCTGCGGCCGCACTCTCGGATGGGCCCAACAGCCTTCCACTCGAAAGGCTCGAACCTCTTCTTGAGAAGCTGAAAGCAATTCACGCACTTGTCCGCGATGAGTTGCGCTGATAATGCAGCTGAATCGGCGGCCGAACTTGAAGCGCCGTGCACGAAGTTTCAAATGTTATTCGGAGTTCTGGATGCTCAAACGAATCCCACCAGCAGTATTGACTATCCTGGTCTTTGCAGTAGGCGCTGCGGCGCAAGAAGTTGAGGTCGATCGATACAACATCAACGCAAAGATCGACGCCGTCGCGAGCGCGGTCGATGTGCGTGCGACGCTTTCCATCTCGAATCTCGCGCAGACACCAAAGCCAAAGCTTTTCCTCCAGTTGACGAAGCTCGCTAAGGTCAGCTCCGTTACGGTCAACGGCGCTTCCGCGACATTTGATGCGGTTGACGACCGCCGTGTTACGACTCTCAACCAGATTGGCATTACGCCGCAATCATCAATCGAGGGCGGGGGAAAGGCGACCGTAGAAGTGAGCTATCGTATTGAGGCTCCCGAGTCCACCGCTCCAATACACATTTATGCTGGGGAAGTCTTGTTGACGCCAGCAGCGATGTGGGTGCCAATGCCGCCTACCATGTTTACGGTGTACGGACCCACGACCGCGCCGTTTACGCTCACATTGAACGCGACGTCTCCAGCAAGCAACTTTCGCGCGCTGTCATCGGGAACGTTGAAAGGCGAAGGCCAAAGCGCGACCTTTGAACAGAGTCTGAATTCGTTACCACTTGTTATTGCTGGGAGTTTTGATCAGCCCGTCAGCCAGGATCGTGGCGGTGTAAAGATCGAGATTTTTGTGCAGCCGGGCATCGTTGCAGTATCCACAGATTCGAAACCTGCCGATGCAAAAGGGATCGTTGCGCGTCTGGGAGATGAGACCGGACGCATGATTGATTTCTTTACCAGGACGTTGGGACCGCCGCCGCCTGGCGCAACTTTCAGGATAATTTCATCGGCTCGCGCTGGTAATCTGGTTGAACCAGGAGTGTTGGTGCTGAACGAGCAGGTGTTCCGGCGTGAGACGTTGAGCTCGAGCGTCATTGAGGTGCTGGGCGATGCGGTAGCGCGGCTGTGGACGGAAGGCCGAGTTAGGCTAAGGGGACAGCTGGCTCGAGCGGCGCAGGAGAATCGTGCCGCGACAAAAGCGCGCAGTTTCGCGTTTCTCAGTGACTCTTTGCCTCGTTATTTATCGGCACTCTATTTCGAGGATCGCTTTGGGAAAGAAACTGCTCGAGACTTATTCACGAGTATGAGGTGGAGCTATACGCCAATCGCCCAATCGGGGCGCGATGCTGAATTGGGAGTTCAGACTTTGCTTCTCCCAAACTACTCGACGGCAGTGTTCAGCAAAGGGCCCCTGGTCTATCGGATGCTCGAAGAGGCTGCGGGTCGCGAAAAACTGCTGTCGGCGATCAAAAGCTTGTTCACCGGACCACAGACAAAGATAGTAACAAGCGAAAACCTGCGAGCCGCGCTTACAACCAGTGCCCCGGAGGTTGAGAAAATATTTCAGCAATGGATCGATACGATCGTAGAACCGGATTTGATTGTAGGGTCACCGCTAGCCGGAAACAAACCCGGAGTCCAGGTGGTGAATCTGCGAAACCTCGGTACCGGAGACGTAACCGTAAAGGTCGTGGCGACAACTGCATCGAATAAGCAAATCGCGACCACGGTAATGGTCCCATCTGAGAATCTCGTGACCGCTGAGATCCCGACTAGTGAGAAGATAAACTCAGTCGAGGTGGACCCGGAAAAGCTTATCATTCAGACAAACTATGATAACGACGCGCGAGAAAGTAATTCTAAGACTACCCGAACGTCCGCGCAGACCTTAATGAATTCGAGCATCGGCGCGTTCAATAAATCTCAATACGCAGAGGCCGAGACTAAACTCCGAGAGGCAGTAAGGCTCGAGCCGCGCAACGCGGTGTTGCACGCCTGGCTGGCGCGAACTCTCGCGGCTCAGAAGAAAATGGATGAGGCAGCGGCGGAAGCAAACACTGCCTTGAAGACTGAACCGCCGACGGCGCTCGCATGGGCACATATCACGCTCGGCCAGGTAGCTTTGTCGCGAAACCAGGCGGCTGAAGCAGTACGCCACTTTCGCTTGGCGGCAGTTGAAGCCGATGACGCGACTGCCGAAGTCGCGGCACATGAAGCGTTGATCCAGGCAGAGAAGAGCGCCGGCGTTGCTCCTCAGATCGATGAGTCGCTGCGCAGCTACATCACTCAGCTCGACGCGGCCATCAAGCAGCCTACTTCAGACAAGCTGTTCACCCTTGTTGTAAAGAACAATCTGAAGCGATTCGTGCAAGGGATAACAGTCTCAAGACCGGCAGGATGGTCGACGGAGATCTTGCACGTCGATCAGTTTGACGCTAACCGGGTGGCTCTGGATGTCGGACTAAAGGTCAAAACTGAAGGAAGAGACCAGGCCGGCACGGCGGTGTTTATCTTGAACAAAGTGGGTAGCGCGTGGCTTTTGGAAGACGTCCCTCATCAGCTTTTCAACGTGAAGTAGCAAGGTTGTTTGTAGTACCGCCTTCAGGCGGAAGTTTGTAACGATTACGATAAAACGGCCCTGGTTCGAGGCTCTCGTAGGCCCAGGTTCGAGTCTCCGTAATCCTTACAAACTTACGCCTGAAGGCGGTACTACGAACACAACTTTGATTCATCAATTAGCGAACAATCAGGACCATAGACTCTTCTATGCGTAAGAACGCAAAAGCCGTCTTATTAGTGGCCGGTTTGTTTGTGTTATTCGTCGCACTCAATTTCGCCTTTTTCGCCGACAATCGAACATCCGAAGAAGATGAGATCAGTGGAGATCGATCTTCCTACCGCTCGACGCCTTACGGCACGCGTGCCTTCTACACCTTGCTTGAAGAGGGCCAATACGGTGTTATGCGCTGGGAGAAGCCTTTCACAGAACTGAAAGAGCGCGACCCTGGTACGTTGATCGTCATCGCACCGCCTGTGCAGTACAACCCGGATGAGGAGGAAATCACCGCGCTCAGCAAGTGGGTGGACTCGGGCGGCCTGCTCATCATAGTTGACCGTGAAATAAAGCTGGGGCTCGGTGATGCGACTATTAATACTGAACCTGCCGCAGTGAGAAGCGATGTGCATCCGCTCCAGCCGACATCGTTTACGCGCGGGATTCAGCGAGTGGCAGTCTCGGAGCATGCGGCCGGCGTAAAAGTAGACAGCCGATCGGTCACCTATCACATCGGAGACACTCAATCGGTGATCCTCGCTGATGCCCGGATCGGCAAAGGTCGAGTAATTTTGCTAACGGATCAGTACATAGTTGCGAATAACGGAATTTCCGAAGCAGACAACGTGAAACTCGCCTTGAACCTGCTGACAGGGCGGCCACCCGGGAAAATAGCGTTTGACGAGTACCATCATGGTTACGGACGTACATGGGCCGGCGGAGGGATGATGTCTTATTTTCGGGGCACACCGGTGCCCTGGATGATGGCGCAGGGCGCCTTGATTGCGGTTCTGGTGGTCTACAGTTATGGAAAGCGGTTTGGCCGGCCTGTTCCACTGCGGCGCGAGCGGCGCACTACTAACCTGGAGTTCGTCTCTTCGATGGCGAATATCACGCGACTGGCGGAAGCGAGCGATCTGGCAATGGAGGACATCTATTCTGAGTTTCGCAAGCGGCTCTGCCGGTTCAGCGGAGTTTCACCAAAGCTCGAAAACTCGAAGCTTGCCGCCGCTGCTGCGCGACGCTCGCGGGTTGATGAACGGGGTTTGAGTGAGCTACTGGTGCGATGCGATGACATCGCAAATGGCACCCCGGTAAGTGAAGGTGAGCTTCTGAAGCTGGTGACCAGGATTCGTGATATCGAATCGCAACTAAATTTATAGGGCAACTATGTCCTATTTTCCTGGAGGATGTGGATAACAATGAAAACCCGTCTCATTTGTTTAATCGTTTCGACCCTCGCTTGTCTCTCACTTGTCGCGCCTGCAATGACCGCACCGGCTCAAACCAGGAAGCTCAAGATCTACATTTCTGCCGACATGGAAGGTGTTGTGGGCGTTGTTACCGGTGATCAACTCGGGCCGCAAGGCTTCGAATACAGTCGCTTTCGAGAGTTCATGACCGAAGAAGTAAAAGCAGCGGTCGGTGCAGCCTTCGATGCAGGCGCCACAGAAATCGTCATCAGTGACTCCCATGGGAATGGCGAGAATCTCTTGATCGAAAAGCTTCCAAAAAACGTTACGATCGTCCGCTCCTGGCCCCGGCCGCTAATGATGATGCAGGGCATTGATGAGACGTTCGACGGCGTGATTTTTATCGGCTATCACACAAGCACAACGAACCCGACCGGTGTTCGGGCTCATACGATTTCAAGCGCAAGACTCGCGGACGTGCGGCTGAATGGAGTTTCAATGCCGGAGGCCGGTATCAACGCGGCAATTGCAGGCAGCTTTAACGTCCCGATCATTATGATTTCGGGCGATGATGCGATTGTGAAGGAAGCCACAGATTTATTGGGAAGTATCGAAGGTGCAGTGGTGAAGTGGTCGGTCAGCTTTCATGCCGCGAAGACGTTGACTCCGGAGATGGCTTATGAATTGATCCGAGAAAAGACGAAGAAGGCGATTCAGAGAATAAAAGAATTCAAGCCTTATAAGGTAAAGCAACCGGTCCAGCTTGATGTGCGATTCAAGGCGTATCGGCCGTCGGAATTGTTGGCTTATCTGCCGATCGTGCAACGAACGGATTCGCACAGCATACGGTTTATCGGAAAGGACATAATTGAGGTTTCTAAATTCCTGGAGTTCATCACAAACTATGAACCGTCACTCGAGCCGTGATGTAACGAGACTGTCCAGTCTGCGCAACGAGACGGGGTTGAAGTGAACTTAGAGATCCCTCGAACCAACGTAATCGACATGGCCGACAAGACCAATTTCTATGTAAACTGTTTATTGCGCAGACTGGACAGTCTACGCTACTTCTCTGGACAGTCTACGCAGATCACGATCATGACCGCAATAACCAGGTTCTACACTGCTATAAGCCTGCTAAAAAACTCGCGACGTGAGAAGCGGCAACCTCGACTTATCTCGGTGGTAGGGCTTATTGGAAGAGCAGAGTCTGCGATCGGCACTCAGGGCTCCATATTCGTGCGCGGGGAGCTGTGGCCAGCTCGCGCAGATGTCCCAATTGCGCGCGGTGAGAGCGTTCGGGTGATAGGGCTGAACAGAGATGGGTTGTTTCTGGTTGTCGAGCAATTGCCTTCCTGATTGAAGAACCAAATAACGAGTCGAATTGGTGTTTGACGCCGGAGATGGTGTGGATTCTAAAGAGGAATCACTCAGGGAAGCAGTTCGCGAAACTGTTTCGACGTTGTCAGATGAAGAACTTGTCAGGATGGTGCGGCACGAGGGACAGAAATATACCGCGTACGCTCTTCACGTCGCCCGAGAAGAGCTTGCGCGAAGGAGTAGAATCCGATCGTTCTTGGATACAGAGACTCAGGATATGAATCAACTCGCAGGATCCACGTCCGCCCGCTCGAGTTGCTATATCGAGGTCTGGACTAAAAGGAATTTTGAAGGCGAGCATTTACGAATCGAAGGACCTGTTGAATGTTCGCGCTTGATCTTTGCGCAGCTTGATTTTGGAGACTGCATTAGCAGTCTTCGAGTCGGTCCGGCCGCATTCGTGCTGGCGTATGCCGAGGCCGGGTTCAAAGGCCCCATGGTGAGCTTCGGTCCAGGAGACGAGCTCCCCGATCTCGCTCAGGTTTCATTCGACGATAGAATTGATTCTCTTCGACTGATCAATTCGCTAAAGATCTTTGATGAGTCAAGAAGTGATAACAACCAGACTCACGTTGCAGTGCGAAACCGTAGCCGAGGCTCAAAAAAGAAGCGAGGCCATAAGAAACGAGTTGTATAAGTAGTAAGTGATTCATGAGTATTGAAGCAAACAAGAGAATCGTATTGAAATTTGTCGAAGAACTCTGGAACCAACGCAAACTCGAACTCGCCCACGAGTTGTTCGATGAGAACTGCATTACACATCAGCTCCGCGTTGGTAACGATCCCGCAGGAGCTCCGCGTGGACCCGAGGCAATGAGACGTCACGTCAGGGACTGGTTGGCTTCCTTCCCCGACATCCATTTCACGGTAGAGCAGATGCTGGCAGAGGGTGATCGTGTGATGACCCAGTGCTACGCGCTCGCAACGCACAGCGCGACTTGGCTTGGTATCCCGGCTACTGGAAAAGCGGTCAAAATTCAGATGTTTGTGGTGCACCGAATTGCCCGTGGCCGCATAGTTGAGGACTGGGTTCTCGTGGATTCACTGGGTGTTTTTCAACAACTCGGATTGGTTAAGGAATCCGAGGAGTTGATCGCCGAAGGGACAACAACATCGTCGCGGCGGTGATCCATTTACAAAAGAGAGCTAAATCTCGCCGATTAAGACGTCATAGATCTTCCAATCGACCCCCTAAGTAACTAAAATAGGAGTCCGCCCAGCAGGAAGGCGTTATACCGACAACTGCAGGCCAGGTGACATGAGCAACAAACACGTTATAGCGATCTTCGTCATCGGAATCGGGTTGCTACTCGGAGCATTTTGGGCCGGGTTATACGTAGTCAAACAGGATACGTCGGCAATCCCGAGCCAAAGTCAGGTTACGAGTCAAAGCGCAGCGAGCAACCCTGCAACGGGAGCAGCGGTTAGATCTGTGCCCGCCAACGCGAATACTCAACCTCAGCAGCCACCTTCCTCGAGCGAGACACGGTACATTGTCCAGGTAGGCGCGTCTTTCGGAACCGTCGAAAAGGCCAATGAGCTCACGGCTCAATTAAAGAAGAAGTATCTCGGTGCGCATACGCAAAATCCCACCGGGGGCGATACGCTTTACCGCGTTCGCATCGGACCATACGACAGACGAGATGACGCTCAGCAGGTTGCGAACGAACTTTCCAGCCAGGGTTTCAAAGGTGTGATGATATTCCCGTGGTCCGGTAACTGAGATCTGCGGTAACAGCGTTCAGGTTAGCGTTGACGGTCGCAAGATTAGATTATTAATCTGCGTAATAGGCGGATGAGTCGCGTTCGAGTTTTTATATACGGTTCATCCGTAGGTTACGCAGATTACACAGATGATCAGAAGCCAATCAAAAACTAGAAACCACTCTCCCAAACGCTGAACCCTGAACTTCTGAACGACCCTAATGTTAATCCAGATAGAAAAGCCCATGCCGCGCCCTTCCCGGGGTCCGCGATTACCCGAGTGGCTGCGTAAGCCTCTCCGAAACGTGGACGCGGATCACGATCTCAAAAGGATGCTTCGCACTCGCGGATTGCACACCGTCTGTGAAGAAGCGCGCTGTCCAAACCGCCACGATTGCTTCGCGCGCGGCGCGGCTACGTTCATGATTCTCGGTGATGTGTGCTCGCGAAGCTGCGGGTTCTGCTCGGTCAAGACCGGACGCGGGCTACCCCTCGAATACCTGCGACACGAACCCGAACAAGTCGCAGAGGCAGCCGCTGAACTCGAGCTAACTTATGTTGTCATAACTTCGGTAAATCGCGATGAACTAGCCGACGGTGGCGCCTCCCATTTTGCCGCAACGATACAGGCTGTGCGCCGGCGATTGCCAAAATCCAGGATTGAGGTTCTCACACCGGATTTCAAAGGAAATATGTCGGCGCTTCATCTCGTACTTGACGCCAGGCCCGACACCTTCAATCACAACATCGAGACCATTCCGAAACTCTATGCCAGGGTGAGACCGCAAGCCGATTACGAACAGTCCCTCAAAGTGTTACGCGAAGCCAGGCGCTATTCGGCGGATGCGCTTACCAAGTCCGGGTTTATGGTTGGGTTGGGGGAACGTCCGGATGAGGTCAGGCGGCTGCTCCAAGACTTGCGGAAAAATGATGTTGACGTGATCACAATCGGGCAATACTTGCAGCCGACACGTAATCATTTACCTGTCGAAGAGTATGTACATCCGGAGGTCTTCGACGAGTACAAAAGGTTCGGTGAGTGTCTTGGATTTCGAGCAGTGTTTTCAGGACCTATGGTTCGTAGTTCCTTTATGGCAGAAATGATCCACGGTGATGCTCTGGGATGAACCAGGGACACGCTGGAGTAGTGACTGAGGTTCGAATAACGGATGGAACTTTGGAGGGATCTGAAGACCGTGACTAGCTAAGTGATAAATGTTGCTTTGCTCTATAAGGAACTGATGAATCCACGCCTCGTGTTTCGATCTTCGATCCTCAAAAATCGAGACTTGATGCTCGAACCTCGATCTGTGGTTATCACGCATAACGCGTTCCTTCCTACAATAAGAAGCTCAAACTCCAATCGCGTTCGACATCGCGAAGAAGCTGTCCCGCCTGTGTACGCGCGTGAGGATCTGCTGGCCGCACGGTTCAGAGTCGCTCGCGTCCTTCCGTTTCAACAGTCTGCGCCTTTCATAAGCAACCTCTCGCTGGCGATCTTCTCTGGGCTGCTTTTGGTGTTCGCGTTTCCCGACTGGAACCTGTGGTCTTTGGGTTGGGTTGGAACCGCGCCGCTCATCATGGCCGTCGTCAGAGAACAAAGGTTCTGGCGCTCGTTACTTCTCGGAACCGTTACCGGAACCATATTCTATTCCGGTTCATCGCCGTGGGTTACGTACTCAATGCATAACTATGGTCAGATTTCATTATGGTTGTGTTATCTAATCCTGCTTCTCTTCTCGGCGACCCTCGGAGTATTCACCGGTCTGTTTGCGGGGACCCTTTCATTGACCATTAAGCGTTTCGGCGGGTGGTGGATTTTGACCGCGCCTTTGATATGGCCGGCAACTGAATGGCTGCGGCTCAAGATGACCGGAATGGGGTGGAATCCAATTGCTTATTCACAGGCATTCCAACCCGCGGTAATCCAGGTGGCGCGATTCGGCGGTGCGTATCTGGTTGGCGCGATCATGGTTGCTGCGAGCACCGCGCTCGTTTTCGCGGTGGTTTACCTCGAACGAAGGCGCGGAATAATCGTGCTGACCGCAGCCGGGCTCATAGCAATTGCAGCGGTTCTTTACGGCGAATCGCTGCGGCCCGCAACAAACGAAGCGGGATCAATTCTGGTTGCGGCTATTCAACCAAACATACCGGTCGACGGTGCCTGGGACGACCCGAAATTCGTAGAACAGATGTTTGTTCGTCACCTATCTCTTTCGGAGCAGGCAATCCAGGCGAACCTCAGAGAATCTTCGGTCAACGGTTCTCAGAATGCAGCTGTGGGGACAAACGGCGTCGATCTGGTGATCTGGCCCGAATCGCCTATGAACTTTGAATATGATCGGGACTCTGCATTGAGACAGAGGATATCCGAGTTCACGCGGCGTAACAGGGTCTATCTTCTGATGAATACGTGGGGGTTCCAGGCTAACGGCGAAGCAATCGAACCACAGTACAACAGCGCTGTGCTGATTTCACCGGAAGGGGAGAAAGTTTACGAATATGATAAGAACGCGCTGGTACCGTTCGGAGAATACATCCCGGCGCGAAGCTGGCTTCCAGTGATGAGCAATATCAAGGCGCTGGTGGGTGACATTACGCCTGGCACCAGCATTACGCCCGCTGAGATGAGTGGGGCCAGGCTAGGAACATTGATTTGCTTTGAGACGACGAGACCTGAGCTTGGCGTCGCGCTACGAAACGGCGGGGCTTCGGCATTGGTGCAGCTTTCGAACGAAGCGTGGTTTGGGCCTACTTCTGCGCCGCGGCAGATGTTGACTTCAGCAATCTTTCGAGCGGTTGAAAACAACATTGACCTGATTCGTTCAGCAAACTCGGGGGTTTCGGCACGTATCGATCGATACGGTATGGTGCAGGGAGAGACGCCGATGTTCGAAACCGCGGTTCGCACTTGGAAGATCAAAACTTTTGATGAGGCCAGCGCAGACGGAATGACCTTTTACAGCCGACATGGAGATGTATTCGCGGTGTCCTGTGCGGTGTTGAGCTTGGTGCAGTTGTTGGGTGGACTTTTAGTTTCGTTGAGAAATAGGGGTAGGGTTGGGGGTTAGGGGTTGGGGATTAGGGAGTTGGGTTGGGATTGCGTTTAGCGTTCAGGGTTCAGCGTTCACGATTCAGCCTTTTATACGCCTTTTAAGTTGTAGATTGATAAATTCTCTTAACCGGCCGCATACCCCGAATGCTTAACGGCGAACGCTAAACGCAATCCAACCCCCAATCCCCAACCCCCAATCCCCAACCCCCAATCCCAGGAGGAAATTTTGTGAATCAAGTATCTCTGCAGATCGAAGAACATCCGTCTGATGATGATTTGCGCCAACTGGTAGACGGAGTGCGCAGCTACAACCGGACTTTGACAGGGCACGAGCGCCCGCGTGCAGTTGCCTCAATCCTGCGCGATGAAGAAGGCAACATTGTCGGCGGAGCTTACGGGGAGCTCTGGCGAGCCTCCGTACATATCGCTACTATGTGGGTAGCCGAAGGTCATCGCGGAAAGGGATATGGATCCGCGCTGCTTACGGCGGTAGAAGAATACGCAGCAAAGCACGCTCATTTATTATCGTATCTCGAGACTACCAGCTTTCAAGCGAGACCGTTTTACGAACGTCTCGGGTACAAAGTCTTTGGAGAGTTACCAGGAATCGCAACCGGTTGCACGCTTTTCTTTCTTCGAAAGGATTTAAAGATTCCAGAGCACTAGGTCATCCATAATTCCCAACCCCTAACCCCTAACCCCCGACCCCTAACTCCCATCCCCCCATCCCGCGCACATTCGGATTGCAATGAGCACAATCGGACTAGAGAGTGCATAACAACTGCGATCACGCTGCAAGACCTGGCGTTCTAGGAATTCGTATTGTGTTAGACTAGAGATCATTACAGCACACTCTAACTTTTATCGCTTAAGGTGATTATCAAAGATGAGCTCACAACCTCTACAACAAAAAACCGAACGAAAACCTTTACCGTCTATCCAATCATATTCGGTGCGCGCAAGCGGATTGCGAGTGAGCCTCCTAATTGACCCACCGGGTCTCATTGAGATTCCCGCGTTGAAGAACACAATAATATCAATTCACGTAGGTCCGTCAGTGCAGGTTTCATGTCGAAGGGGAAGTAGCCGGCATCGTGGAACCGCTGTGCATGGAGATATCGACATCATTCCACCTGGAACCCCAAGCGCCTGGGAATTGAAGGACAAAGATACCGCGCTTGTGTTGAGTCTCTCGCCGGAACTCGTGAGTACAGTTGCGGAACACTACAACCTGGATCCCAACCGCATAGAAATCAGAAACCGGTTTCAGGTACGCGACCCGCAGCTCGAGAACATTGCTTGGGCGCTAAAGGCGGAAATGGAGAGCGGCTATCCGTGCGGACGAATTTACGTCGACAGTTTGGCTGTATCCGTTGCAGCTCGACTTTTGCGCTTCCATAGCTCAAGC
Organism: Blastocatellia bacterium; assembly: GCA_035258805.1. GTDB lineage: Bacteria > Acidobacteriota > Blastocatellia > UBA7656 > UBA7656 > Onstottus_A. Next base: position 40,456 of record DATFWY010000269.1, read on the forward strand.
CTCGTTGAGCCGGAAATAAAGAACAGGCGGTTGTCGAATCGAAAATTCAGACAGGTACTGGATTATATTGAAGCTAATTTGGACCAGAACATTTCACTCGCCGACATCGCCGGTGTCGCTGGGTTGAGTGTCTCGCATTTTAAGAGCTTGTTCAGAGAGTCGGCCGGCGTACCTGCTCACCAGTATTTGATTCGGCGTCGAGTCGAGCGAGCAAAGAATCTGATTGCCGAGGACAAAATGCCGATCAGTCAGGTCGCATTCGAGACCGGTTTCGCACATCAGAGTCATCTCGCTCGTCATATGCGACGACTGCTTGGAGTGTCGCCGAAAGCTCTTCGAAAGACACTTCGATAAAAGCGAAAGTCTCCGAGCATCCTACATCCTCCGGGCTTCAATGAGCTTACCGTCGAGTTGAGCACAGCGAGCTCTGCCTTACCGCTGTGCGCTCCTCTGTTAGAAATGCCGGAATACAGCCAAATTTGCTTTTATACGGCCAAATCTGCGCGACCGGGTGTGCATCCGGTTCTATACTGGATATGAGTTGTTGAAAGCACGGAACTAGTGGAATGGTACTGGAGAAAGTGCTAATCCTGTGTGCGGGCGGTCCTCGGTGGCCGCCCTTTTTAAATCTTTGCCACCGACTAGAAGTACCCTCTCCGAAACCATACTTCAGATGAGGAGGCCTTATGACAGCTGATTCAGCGGTGCTTTCAGAAGCAAAGCCTAATTTTTACCTCGCTGTCCTGTGGGGAGGACTCGCCGTCGGGGCGCTCGATATCACTGCGGCGTTCATCAACAGCGGTATCCGAGGCCGGAGTCCAATGTGGGTGCTCCAATCGGTCGCTAGCGGCCTATTGGGCGCGGAGTCTTACAAAGGAGGTGCTCGTACCGCGGCATACGGCGCAATACTGCATTTCCTTATAGCCTTTGTTGTCTGCATTGTATACGTAACCGTAGGAATAAAATTGCGATTGCTTGTCGAACGACCAATAGTCTGTGGCATCATTTACGGAATAGCAGTCTATTTTTTTATGTATCTGATAGTCCTGCCGCTGACCTTTCACCGGAGCTTCATGACGCCGCTCAGCGCGGTAATAACCGGTATAATAATCCATATGATTTGTGTCGGATTGCCAATTTCATTGATCAGCGCGTGGTACTTAAAGGGTGATTAAAATGAAAAGCAGTTGGTTTGCTTTCGCATTTCTGTTTTTTCTATCTGGATCAAACACTAACCTGGTTCAGAGTGTAAATCCTGATCAGGGTTCGACAAGAACAGCGGCGGTACTGGTTGAATTGTTTACATCGGAAGGTTGTTCGAGTTGCCCGCCGGCAGACAAGCTTCTAATCGACCTCGATCAAACCTCTGTGAAGAACGGTGTAAACCTGATTACGCTTAGCGAGCACGTTGACTACTGGAATAGACTTGGCTGGAAGGATCCTTTTTCATCAGTGCTGTACAGCCAACGACAAGAGGAGTATTCCCGGGCCCTGAAGTTGGATGACGTGTACACGCCGCAGATGATCGTCGATGGCAGGAATGCGTTTGTGGGAAGTCAACGGCAGACGGCTCTGCAGGCTATCGAGAAGGCAGCGGACGCTCCAAAAGCAGATGTGCAGCTGGCTGTTGAGGCGCCACCAGGCGGCTCTGCAAGCGTTTCAATCAAAATCGGCAGCATCCCTGAGATTTCGCGCGGCGACAAGGCAGAGGTATTTCTCGCGGTTGCTGAGAGCGGTCTGCATAGCAAGGTCGCGCGCGGTGAAAACGCCGGCCGCGAAATTACGCACACGGCAGTGGCCCGCAAACTTGTGAAAATCGGAACGGCCGATGGGAGCAGCTTCACCGCACAGCAGAACATTAAACTGGATCAAGCCTGGAAGCGCTCGGCGATGAAAGTGGTAGTCTTTCTGCAGGAACGCAACAGTCGCCGTGTGCTGGGAGCCGCGGCGATCAAGCTGTCTTGAGTTCAATTCTTCCCGCCAAAGCCTGGCGAGCAAAAATTTGCGACCACTCTAGTCCCGATCAGATCGATTCCGCACTGCATCGCATCAAATCAAGCCTGCGTGGTACAATTCCTTCTTAACCCAGAACAGCCAATTGCTCTAACACGCTTATGATTGACGAACTAAAGACAAAATACGACGACCTTGCGGCTCGCGCAGCCGAGCTGCGGAGGTTTCTTTGACCCGCAAGCAAAAGCATCCGAACTCCAAAAGTCAGAAGCAGAAATAGGCAAACCCGACTTCTGGAATGATCAGGATCGCGCCCAGAAAGTCCTCAAGCAACGCAGCCGTTTACAGGCAGCAATCGACAAAGCGGAAAAATTTCAACGCGATATCGAAGACGCCGACGTCCTCCTAGAATTCGCTGCTGAAGATCAATCGTCTCTGAAGGAGCTGCAGACCGCCATCGAAAGGCTCGAACGCGAGGTCGAAGATGCCGAAACCGAAGTGCTCCTGTCCGGGCCGAATGACACGAGGGATGCAATTGTAACTATCAATGCCGGAGCCGGCGGGACCGACGCACAGGATTGGGCCGAAATGCTGATGCGAATGTACCTGCGCTGGACCGAACGGCACGGATTCAAAACCGAGATCATAGATGAGCAGCCTGGTAAGGAAGCGGGGATCAAGTCTGCCACTTTCACTGTAGCCGGTGATTTTGCGTACGGATTGCTTTCAGCGGAAGCGGGTGTTCATCGTCTGGTGCGGCTAAGCCCGTTCAACGCAGGATCAAGCCGTGAGACGAGTTTTGCTTCAGTATTCGTCTACCCTGAAATAGAAGAGGACGTGGAAATCGAGGTTAATGAAAAGGACCTTCGTGTTGACACTTATCGCTCATCTGGAGCGGGCGGGCAACACGTCAACGTCACCGACTCTGCCGTGCGAATAACTCATCTGCCGACTGGCATAGTGGTAACCTGCCAGAATCAACGGTCTCAGCATCAGAATCGTGAGGTGGCGATGCACATCCTGAAGTCTCGTCTGTACGAACTCGAACTCGAGAAAAAGCTCGCTGAGACGGCACAGTTGGAGGAGTCGAAACGTGACATCTCGTTTGGTTCGCAAATAAGGAACTATGTGCTGCATCCCTATCGATTGGCGAAAGATGTGCGGACCAAGCACGAGACAGCCGATGTCGACGCGGTGCTCGACGGGGACCTTGATGAATTCATAAAGGAGTACCTGGTGCTTAAAAGCAAAGCGGCACGCGGAGAAGCGAATGCGCTCAGCCCTGCTGTGGAATGAAACTGGAGGGCGGCAGATCGCGTCTTAAGGTACTAACAAACATCTTTAGGAGTTTTATAAAGAGAACTATGCAACGTACAAGAATTGGTAACTCGCTAATAGCGGTTCTTCTGTTCAGCCTGATCAGCGGCATGACCGCTCGCGCAGGAGGGTTCGCCTCTCAACAAGCGCCTGCGCTTCCAAAGGATGTTCAGCAGATCACATCCGTTGAGGGCTTCACCGAATATCGCCTCGCAAACGGACTTCGCGTGCTTCTCTTTCCTGATCAATCAAAGGAGACGATCACCGTCAACGTCACTTATATGGTGGGATCGAGGCACGAGAATTATGGTGAGACCGGGATGGCTCACCTGCTCGAACACTTGATGTACAAGGGATCGAAGAATCACACTAACATCCCTCAAGAACTTACCGAACACGGTACTCGGCCTAATGGCTCGACACTGTTTGATCGGACGAACTACTTTGAAACTTTTGCTGCGACGGATGTGAACCTTGATTGGGCGATCAAGATGGAGGCCGATCGAATGGTCAACTCGTTCATCGCAAAAAAGGATCTCGATACCGAGATGACGGTGGTTCGCAACGAGTACGAAGCCGGCGAGAATCAGCCCGGACTGGTCCTATTCAAAAGGATTTTTGCCGCGGCCTATGACTGGCACAACTATGCGAAGCTGCCGATCGGCGCCCGCAGCGATATCGAAAATGTACCAATCGAACGGCTGCAGGCGTTCTACCGGAGATATTATCAGCCAGACAATGCGGTGCTGCTGGTCGCCGGTAAGTTTGATCCTGCGAAGACCCTTCAACTGATCGCCGCCAATTTTGGAACCGTCCCTCGGCCGGCGCGCAATCTGGAGCCGATCTACACGATTGAGCCAACGCAGGATGGCGAGCGTGTCGTCACGGTCCAGAGAGTCGGAGACACGCAATATGTTGGGGTCGGTTATCACGTGCCCGCCGGTTCGCATCCTGATTTCGCCGCGGTTGATATCCTGAATCAAGTACTCGCGGACGCGCCGTCAGGTCGGTTGTACAAAGCACTGGTCGAAACGAAAAAAGCGGCTTCGGTGCAGAGCTTGAATATTCCGTTACATGATCCGGGACTAATGATTTTGTTTGCTGAGGTCCGCAAAGAACAGTCACTTGACGCGGCACGAAGCGCGCTTATTCAAGCAATCGAGGAAGTCGCGACCAAGCCACCGACCCAGGAAGAAGTCGATCGCGAACGTACTGGTCTGCTGAAGAACATTGATCTCATGCTCAACTCGGCGGAACAGGTAGGTCTGGAACTCAGCGAGTGGATGGCACAGGGTGATTGGCGTCTTTTTTTTCTGCATCGCGATCGGCTGAAGAAAGTTACTCCCGCGGACGTCCAGCGAGTTGCAGCAGCGTATCTGAAGTCGACTAACCGCACGGTGGGTATATTCATCCCGACGGAAAAGCCGGAGCGCGCCGATATTCCATCAACTCCTGATGTGTCTGCGCTGGTAAAGGATTACAAGGGCAGCGCTGTTGTTGCAGCAGGCGAAGCGTTCGATCCGTCGCCGTCGAACATCGAATCGCGAACGATCAGATCTGATGAGCCGGTAGGTTTAAAGCTGGCTCTGTTGCCGAAGAAGACTCGAGGGAACACGGTTGTCGCCCAGATGACTTTTCGATTCGGAGATGAAAAGAGTCTTATGAATCGGGGGACCGCAGGACAGTTTGCAGGTGAGATGTTGATGCGAGGAACTACGAAACATACTCGCCAGCAGATCCAGGATGAGTTCGATAAGCTGAAGGCAAGAGTAGGCATTTCACCGGGTCCCAACAGCGTGGCCGTTGGGATTGAAACAATCCGAGAGAATCTTCCGGCGGTGTTGCGACTGGCCGCGGAAGTACTGCGTGAGCCCTCATTCCCAGCCAATGAATTCGAACAGCTTAAACAAGAATCGCTCGCCGGCATCGAAGAACAACAACGAGAGCCTGAATCGGTAGCGGGCACGCACTTCGACCGTCATCTTAACCCTTTTCCGAAGGGTGATGTACGCTACACGTCCACCCCTGAGGAGGATATCGCCGAGATAAACGCTTTAAAGCTGGATGAAGTCAAGAAGTTTTATTCTGACTTCTATGGCGGGTCAAATGGAGAGATGGCTGTGGTCGGCGATTTCGATGCAAAAGAGGTAGAGAAGCTTGCCGGCGACCTTTTCGGAAATTGGAAGAGTCCCCGGCCGTTTGCCCGGCTGATAAATACTTATCAGGATATCGCCCCGATGAATCAATCATATGAGACGCCGGACAAGGCTAATGCGGTCTATTTGGCCGGGTTGCGTTTAGATCTGCGTGACGATGATCCGGACTATCCCGCTTTGGTTCTCGGGAACTACATGTTGGGCGGCGGCTTTCTGAATTCGCGATTGGCTACGAGAGTGCGGCAGAAGGAAGGACTTAGTTACGGGATAGGCTCGGCTTTGATTGCGAATCCACTGGATAAGAACGGGCAGTTCCTTGTCCGGGCGATATACGCTCCGCAAAACGTGAAAAAGGTAGAGACTGCGATTAGAGAAGAACTTGAGCGCGCGATCAAAGATGGGTTTACCGCTGAAGAACTAACCGCCGCGAAGTCTGGATTTCTGCAGTCTCAGCAGGTAAGCCGCGCGCAGGACGGTTCGCTTGCTCGCAGGCTGGCGCAGTATCGCTACGTGAACCGAACCCTCGCGTGGGACGCTGAGCTGGACAAGAAGATATCGGCTCTTACGCCGGAGCAGATTGGGGCTGCGATGCGACGGCGTCTCGACCCCGCCAAGCTTACAATTGTAAAAGCGGGAGATTTTGCGAAAGCCGCTTCAAAACCCGATTCAAAGCAAAATTAGTAGCCTCTAATCATGAGTTAACGGCGGCGTCTAATTAAGTAAGTCCTGAAGGCCGGTCCTCGGGGTGGCCGCCCCTTTTCACAAGCAGCACACTCCGCCTAAGAGCGGCGGGCGCGTACACGGAGGAACGCCCGTACAGGGTCAGAGCCCTTTCAAAAGCACATAGTTACGCGTCTTTTTTGTGCTGGCGATTTTTGGGAATTCTGCTAATGTTCTACGGAGCACCGGAATGAGCAACAAATCCCGGACAAAGCATTCAGGCAAGAAATCTCTTGCTAACGAAGTGCTGGCTGTTGTGCTGGTGGTCGCAGCCATACTCCTGGTTCTCAGTCTGTTCACCTACGATCCTCGAGACCCTAGCTTTAATTCAGTTGGTCCTCAACACGAGCCACATAACATTATCGGAGTTGTTGGCGCATTCATCAGTGACTTCTTCCTTCAGTGGTTTGGCCTGGCTTCATTGCTGGTCCCAGTGCTCCTCGTCCTTGTTGCTATACGAGCATTCTCGACGACCAATCCGGGATTTCCGGCGCGCAAAGCAGTTGGAGCTACGCTGCTATTGATTGCTTTTTCGGGGTCCCTGGCACTTTTTCCACAAATCAGGATCGGTCTACTAGCCCGGTCGTATAACGGCGGCGCAATCGGCCAGATGATTGAAGCCGGATTAGCTGGAGTGATGAGCACGACCGGCGCGGCGATCGTCCTGGCTGCAGCATCGGTGTTGACGCTGATGCTGACCATGGAGATATCACTGGCTCGAATAGTCACGTGGCTTCGCTCTGCCAGAGAAGAGCGCGCCGAGACTGACCAGGCTAAGCCGACGATGTTCAGCCGGATCTCGACGTGGTGGATATCGCGATCCGAACAGCGTCAACAGATCGCTGCACAAAAGCGCGCCGAAAAAGAGCTTGAACAGAGACGCAAGGAAGAAGAGCGCGCTGAGCGCGAGCACCTCAAGGAAATCGAGGAGGAACGCCTACGGGAAGAGCGAAAACTTCGGATGGAAGAAGCGCGACGGCTGAAGGAAGAGATACCAGGCGTGCGCCGGCCTGGTATCGAGACTTCTACTCCCAGTCAACCCGAGATAGCAGTCGCAGCCGGCGGAGTGTCAGGCGGCGCGTCCGTCCGGCTGGCGTCCAGCGAAAGCGCCGAGGCTGTCCCATCCATACCGTCGACCCGCCTGCAGATGCGCGAAGTCGTGCAGGAGCGTGCGGTTCGAGTCGAGCAGATCAAGGCAGGCCTCTCGCCTATCGCCGCAGAAGTAACGATGGATCCAAAGGTGGCGGAAATGATTTCCACTGCTTCGATCGTGCGCACGCCGGCTACCGAGAAAGCAGAACCGGATCCGAAGAGCTCAAAACAGGCGACCCGCCGAAAGGCGGCAGTTGAGACGCTCGCCGGGTATGTTTACAAGCTGCCCACTATCGATCTCATCGAACCTCCAATCGGTCACTTTGAGCAAGCTGAAGAGGTGCTGCGCGAGCGAGCCACCATCCTGGCGGAAAAATGTAAAGAATTTGCCGTAACTGGCCATATCCACCGCATAAATCCCGGGCCGGTGGTTACCACTTTTGAATTCAAACCCGACCCCGGTATCAAATACAGCCGGGTGGTTGGACTTGCGGATGATCTTTGCCTTGCCTTGAAGGCCGAATCGATTCGGATCGATCGGATTGCCGGAAAATCCACCGTCGGAATCGAAGCGCCAAACGCGGAGCGCGAAAAAATATTTCTTCGCGACGTTATCGAGTCCGCTAAGTTTCAGCAGTCTTCTTCCAAGCTGACTATTGCGCTTGGCAAAACGATCAACGGTGAAGAGTACATTGCGGACCTCACCAAGATGCCGCATCTTCTCATCGCGGGCGCTACCGGAGCTGGTAAATCCGTAACGCTCAACGCCATCATCTGCTCGGTTCTCTACAAAGCGTCACCGGAAGAAGTGAAGCTCATAATGGTCGATCCGAAGCGAGTGGAGCTTGGACTCTATGAGGGAATCCCACATCTGCTGACGCCGATAGTGACGGACCCCAAGCGCGCATCGAACGCCTTGAAGTGGGCGGTCAATGAAATGGAAGCGCGATATCGCAAGCTGGCGTCGCTCGGGGTGCGCAACATAGAGCAGTTCAACCGTCAGGTATATGAGACGACGTCTCCGACCCTGTTCGATGACCCGGGTGAGCCGCTGAAACCGCTTCCGTACATCGTTATTGCTATTGATGAACTTGCCGATCTGATGATGATCGCCCGGAGTGAGGTTGAAACCTCGATTGCCCGGCTGGCTCAGATGGCACGGGCGGTCGGAATTCATCTGGTCCTTGCGACCCAACGGCCTTCCGTTGACATTATCACCGGGGTGATCAAAGCGAACATCCCCTGCCGGATGGCTTTCAGGGTATCTTCCAAAGTCGACTCACGCACGATTATCGATTCCAACGGTGCGGAGGCGTTATTGGGGCAAGGCGATATGCTCTTCCTTCCTCCCGCCTCTTCTCGTTTGGTCCGGGTACACGGCTCGTATGCCAGTGAAGCCGAGATCAAGCGAATTACGGATTTCATCAAGCAACAAGCGCAGCCTGATTACAATGAAGAGGTCACGCTCAGCGAGCAGGAAGCGCTTGAATCTGATGGGTTCGAGGGGGAACAGGATGAGCTGTTTGACGAGGCCCTGATGATTGTTACCGACATGGCACGAGCATCCACATCGGTCTTGCAACGCAGGCTGTCGATTGGATACGGCCGGGCTGCGAAGATTCTTGATTCGATGGAGCGCAAGGGATTTATTGGACCGGCCGAAGGGTCGAAGCCCAGAAAAGTTTTGCAGGCCGCGTATGAGTTTCGGGAAAGGGTCGCGCAAAGGCTGGAAGAGGACTCTGACTAACCCAAATAGGACCCTTACGACCTATTTGAACCTATCCGACCTTGAGATTAACTCCCAGAGTTTTGCACAGGTTTTCAGCAATTCCCCGGCTCGACTTGAAATCATATTAAAAAATCCCAAGAAATTGTGGGTGACACAGGCAACTGAACAAATAATTGGGTTTCGTCTGGCTTAACAAGTTTGAACAAAATGTGTGCAAAGCGCTAAAAGTCCGCGAATCTCAGAAGTTTGCGTTCAAAAGAGAGGAGTTTTCAACAGGGTTTTCCACAGATTATGTTGAAAACCTAATTTGATAGGTCGAACGGGTCGCATAGGTCTTACTATTACAATTCAAAATATGTCCAAAACCCCATGCATCGCCGCTTCAAGTTATCTCAACGCTGCGCCGCTTTGTTACAGCTTTATCTACGGATCACAAAAAGATCGCTGTACCTTTTTGTCTGACGAAGCGCCAGTACGCTGTTCGGAGCTGCTTGCTGAAGGCCACGCCCACGCGGCGTTGATTCCGGTTATCGAGTATCAGCGAATTCCGAATCTTAAAATTGCATCCGGGGCCTGCGTTGCATCGAAGCGGAGCGTGAGAAGCGTCCTCCTCGCATCAAAAACTCCTATTCGCGACGTGCGGACCGTTGCCCTGGATACCTCTTCGAGAACGTCGGCGGCGCTTATCCAAATAATCCTCGGTCACTTCTATAAGATCGAAGCATCCTTCGCTACATTCCCGCCGAAACTGGAAGATATGCTCGAGTCGAATGATGCCGCGCTGATAATTGGGGATCCAGCGATGTTGATCGACCGAACGGGTCTCCAGGTTTACGATCTGGCGGAAGAATGGCTGAAGCACACGGAGCTTCCTTTTGTTTTTGCTTTCTGGGCGATTCGAAGTGATGCGACCACCTGGTTTCGTGGTGCCGGAGACGAGGCTGTCGATTTCCTTAAAGCGAAGGTGGAGGGACAATCGCACGCAAATGACCTGGCCAGGTTGTACTCGGAGCGTCTCGGACTATCTCGCGACAGCTTGTTCAGCTATTTGACCGAGGCCATTTGCTACGACCTTGATGAGGAGAGTCTGCGTGGATTGGAGCTTTATTATCAGCTAGCGGCTGAGCTTGGGCTGATTGAGGAACCGCGCAGTTTGCTCTTTTTGGACTAAGCCGAAGGTGGGTTGGGCCAGTCAATTCCTGAGTGCCGTTAAACGTTACTGTTGAGAGTCGCCCTGTTGGGCTGCCTGGGCGGCGGTATCGGATTGAGCGTGCTCGGCAGCATGTTCGGCGGCATCATCGATCGTATAGGAACCTAGAATCCTTCGTCCTTCCTCGCTGCGCGGATCAATTGTGCGAAGGTGCTTTCGTCCCTGCATCTCCCAAATAGCGGTAACCACGCCGTCCTTCTCAACAGCGTGAAACGTTGTTTCTGTCTCTGACATCAATTCCTCCTGAAAGTTTTGATTGGAAAAAAAGCGAGGTATGAATTCTAACGGTCGTAATTTGTCCCTGTCAAAGCGAGCTCCTCTTCGAGTTCATTTCTATTAGTTAAAACAATCGATTGGGCATACAGAAATGTTGCTACAACGTTCTGGAATCAGTTGGTTTTGATTGTTGACATCCAATTCGACACGATGGCGCTCCAAAAGCGAAGATGTCAGTACGCGAGTCCGCACTTTGGCCGTCGAGCTGCTTGGGCGCCATATACTGAAAAGTGCCGAGGATGGACCCCTCACCAGTTAGACTGACTCGCTCGGTAGCAACATTTGATAAGCCGGAAGCCGAGCAACCGTTGCCATCTTCTAGTTTGGCAAGTCCAAAGTCGAGCAGCTTCGCGCCCGATTTGGTGATCATTATATTGCCGGGCTTTAAGTCTCTATGAACTATTCCGTTGCGGTGCGCCTTGTCCAATGCATCGGCGATTTGGATTGCGTATTTAAGAACCTGATCCAAAGGTAACGGCCCTTTTGATAGTCGATCCGCAAGCGACTCACCGTCGAACTACATTACCAGATAATCGATCCCGTCTTCATGACCCACGTCATAGAGAGCACAGATGTTTGAATGAGATAGACTCGAGACTGCTCGGGCTTCTCTCTCGAAACGCTGCCGCATTTCGTGATTCTGAGAA
>DATFWY010000270.1:0-40060 GCA_035258805.1 Blastocatellia bacterium
GAGCTTTCGAATGAGTTAGGGATAGAGATCGACGTCGTCAATGATTTGCCTGCCGCGGTCCGCGACAGCGATATCTGTGTTACCTGCACGCCATCTAAAGAATACTTCTTGAAGAGCGAGTACGTATCTCGCGGGACCTTCATCGCGGCAATAGGAGCCGACAGCGAAGACAAACAAGAACTCGACCCAACGTTGATCGTCTCTAACACCGTCGTCACAGACCTCCTCGAACAATGCGCCTCTATTGGCGAGCTTCATCATGCTTTGCACGTGAGTCTTACGACTAAGGAGAACGTCCACGCGGAGCTCGGAGAAGTAATCGCTGGCAAGAAGTCGGGTCGTACATCGGATGACCAGATAATAATTTTCGATAGCACTGGGACAGCTCTTCAAGACGTGGCTGCCGCAGCGATCGTCTATGAACGGGCTGTTAGTTTAGGGACAGGTGTCGTCATGAACCTGGGGGAATAACTGTAACGTGCATTCGGAAAAACGCTTCACGGAGGCATTGTTTTGATGAAGAGAACGCTCTGGCTGCTGTCTTGTTGTCTCTTATTGCTGACTTTCAACAGAACGAGCCTGGCCCAAACACCAAGCCCTCCACCGATAACCCTGGAGAAAGCGGTTGATACTGCCCTGACCAATTATCCAGAGATTCGAGCAGCCCGAGCGCGCGAAGACGCAGCCAGGGCCGGGATCGAAGTGGCAAAGACATCATATTTGCCCCGAACGGATCTGCTGTGGCAAGAGAACCGCGCGACCAGCAACAACGTCTTTGGTTTGCTGCTTCCGCAATCTATCATCCCACCAATCTCCGGTCCGGTCCTTGGGACTAAGTCGTTTGACAGTGTTTGGGGTAGCGCCGGCGGGCTCCTGTTCTCATGGGAACCGATGGATTTTGGTTTCCGAAAGGCAACGGTAGACCTTGCTCGGGCCACAGCCAATCAAGCCGCTGCTGGTGTTGATGTCACGCGGCTTGACGCGGCAACTTCGGCTGCCGACGGGTTTCTGGGCCTCATCGCCTCAGAACAAGCGGCGCGGGCTGCACAAGCGAACGTCGAACGTTTCGAGACCTTCGCCAAAGCAGTCCACGTGTTGGTTGACAATCAGCTTCGCGCGGGCGCTGATGCGTCACGCGCGGACGCTGAGCTCGCCGCCGCCCGAATTCAACTCATACAGTCACAACAAGCCGTCGATATAAACCGGGCAAATCTTGCGCGGGCGTTGGGGCTTGCCGGCGATACGGTGACGGTTGATGCCGGACCGTTACTCGACTCTCCACCTGACACCGGTGTTTCCCCACCCAATTTTGACACCCACCCACTCGCCCTTCAGCAGTCCGCAACCGTCGATATCATCCGGGCCAGGGAACGCATTCTTGACCGGTCCTACTTTCCCCGTTTCAACTTTCAATCTGCGTTCTTTGGTCGCGGTACTGGCCTTCCATTCAATGGTCAAACCGACACAACAAACGGCCTGTTGCCGGAGACGCCGAACTGGGCCGCGGGAATATCGGTTACTTTTCAGTTATTCGATCTCTTTTCCATTCGGGCTAAGCGGCGGGCGGAAGCGAGCAACGAACTCGCTGAGAAGGCTCGCTACGAACAGACGGTTCAGAACCTGAAGGCACAGGACGCACGGGCGCGGGCTTTTATGGATTCCGCGCTACGCATAGCTGCGAACACGCCCGTCCAGCTCAAAGCCGCGCAAGAGTCAGCCCTGAGAGCGCGAGCGAGATACGATGCCCAGTTGGCTACAGTAACCGATGTTGCAGAGGCACAACGTCTGCTCGCTCAGGCAGAGATAGACGATGCGGTCGCGCGACTGGGTGTATGGCGTGCGCTGCTAGCAGGAGCGGCCGTTCAGGGTGATATCAAGCCGTTCATTCAACAAGTGACAACCGCACCGGTCCAAAGGAGAAAGTAGTATGTGGCTGATCAACAATGCTCTGCGTCGACCAATTACAATACTGATGATGGTGGTCGGCGTTGCGCTGTGCTCAATCCTGGCTGTGATCAGGATGCCCGTTGATATTTTTCCCGATCTCAACCTGCCTGTGATCTATGTGGCACAGCCCTACGGCGGAATGGACCCATCACAAATGGAGGGCTATCTCGTCTCTTACTATGAATATCATTTTCTCTACATAACCGGGATAGAGCACGTCGAATCAAAGTCGATCCAAAATGTCGGGTTGATCAAGCTCTACTTTCATCCTGGAACTGATATGAGCCAGGCACTGGCACAGACTGTGTCTTACGTCGAGCGATCACGTGCTTTCATGCCGCCCGGCACAGTAGCGCCGTTCGTTGTGCGTTACGACGCAGGCACCGTGCCTGTCGGTCAACTGGTGTTTGTCAGCGAAACGCGTGGCGTGGGCGAGATCCAGGACATCGCTCTGTTTCGAGTGAGACCCACGTTCGCCACTCTCCCGGGTGTTTCGGCTCCGCCGCCATTCGGCGCTAGTCAAAGGACGGTCGTCGTGCGCGTCGATCCGGAGCGGTTGCGCGCTTATCAAATGTCACCCGAGGAAGTAATAAAAGCGGTCGCTTCGGGAAACACCATTATGCCGGCGGGCAATGTGAGAACTGACGATCTCAATCGGGTGGCCCCGATGAATTCGGTCGTCGCAAACATTCAGGAACTAACTAAGCTGCCAATTAGAATGGGTGCCGGTCCGGCTGTATTCCTGCGCGACGTTGGAACCGTCGAAAACGGAAGCGATATTTTGACCGGTTATGCGCTTGTCAATGGACGGCGCACAGTCTACATACCAGTAACCAAGCGCGCCGATGCCTCCACCCTCGATGTAGTTAACCGCGTGAAGGCAGAGCTGCCGAGAATGCAGTCGTTACTACCGGATGACATTAAAGTTACCTTCGAGTTTGATCAGTCCACGTATGTCAAGAACTCCATTCGCGGTTTGATTGTCGAAGGGGCGCTTGGAGCGATTCTGACCGGCTTAATGGTGTTGTTGTTCTTACGCGATGTGCGAAGCGCTTTGATTGTGGTCACTACTATCCCCTTCGCGCTCTTGGCTGCCTTAGTGGGGCTTTGGTTATCGGGCCAGACGGTCAACATCATGACGCTTGGTGGACTGGCGCTGGCAATCGGTATCCTCGTCGATGAGGCAACTGTAGCGATTGAAAATATTCATACCCACAGGGCTCGGGGTGAGCGCCTCTTTCTCGCTATCTATGAAGCTACACGTGAGACGATAACACCTCGTTTGCTCGCGATGCTTGCGATTGTGGCGGTGTTTATCCCATCGTTTTTCATGGTTGGTATCAGCCGTTCTCTGTTTGTCCCGTTATCACTGGCGGTTGGGTTTGCAATGTTAGCGTCGTATCTGCTGTCCAACACGCTCGTACCGATTCTTTCAACATGGCTTCTGCCCGAAAAGGCACCAGCAGAGGATAAGCAGTCATTTATCCGCCGAGTGCAGAGTAAATACGAGTGGCTATTGCATCGCTTGCTCCCCCTAAGATGGGCTGCACTTGCGACTTACCTGGTTATTGTCCTTGGAGGTGTTTGGCTGATCGGGCGTGGTATCGGAACCGATATTTTCCCCACCGTAGACACAGGTCAGTTTCAGCTCCGATTACGAGCTCCCACCGGAACGCGAGTGGAGCGCACTGAGACCATGACACTCAAAGCGCTCGACGCCATCCGCGCGGAGGCTGGACCGGATAACGTTGACATTACGCTAAGTTTTGTTGGCACTCAGCCGCCGAACTACCCCATCAATTCAATTTACCTCTGGTCAAGCGGACCACAAGAAGCCGTGTTGTTGGTTGCGTTGCGTTCGAATTCTGGTGTTCGGCTGGAGGAATTAAAAGAACGACTACGAAACAAACTGCCGAACACTCTTCCGGGTATCAGCCTTTCATTCGAAGCTGGCGACGTCGTCAGCCAAATTATGAACTTTGGCGCACCGACACCGATTGAGGTTGCGATGAACGGTCCCAATCTCGCTGCGAATCGAGCCTTCGCTGAAAAGGTGAAATCGGAGATGCAGAAAATCTCTGCATTACGCGATCTTCAGTTCGCTCAGCCTCTCGACTATCCGACAGTCGACATCGCCGTCGACCGCGAACGTGCCGGCCAACTAGGCGTTACTGTTGAGCAGCTTGGTCGATCAATGGCGGCAGCAACGTCTTCGAGCCGCTATGTCCAGCCAAACTACTGGCGCGATCCCGCGAGCGGAGTTGCCTATCAGGTGCAAGTGGAGGTTCCTCAATCTCGCATGAGTACCATAGAAGATCTCGAGAGTGTGCCGGCGATGCCGAATGGAGCGCCACGCCCGCTTCTTGGCGACGTAGCACAGGTCAGTTACGGCACAATGCCCGGCGAATACGATCGCTATAACCAGCAGAGGATGATAACAATCACCGCTAATATCGCGGGAAGAGACCTGGGCGGCGTAGCGTCGGAAGTAGCGGCTGCAGTGAAGCGCGCTGGAGAGCCTCCACGTGGAGTTACGGTGAACGTACGAGGGCAGGTCCCGCCTATGAACCAGACACTAAGCGGTCTGGGAATCGGCCTCGCGCTCGCGATCGTCGTCATCTTCCTCTTGCTCGCCGCCAACTTTCAGTCGCTTCGTTTACCACTTGTTGTGTTGTCAACTGCACCTGCAGTGATACTCGGCGTTGCAATCATGCTTTGGATCACGGGCACCACATTGAACGTGCAGTCGTTTATGGGATCGATCATGGCAGTCGGTGTTTCAGTCGCCAACGCCATACTTCTGGTCACTTTTGCGGAGCACCACCGAAAGGGAGGAGAGCATTCGGACGAGGCTGCAGTTCACGGCGCAATAAGCAGGCTAAGGCCAATATTAATGACGACCATCGCGATGATCGCGGGAATGTTACCAATGGCGCTGGCGTTGGGTCAGGGAGGAGAACAAACCGCACCTCTCGGCCGAGCGGTCATTGGTGGCCTTGCGGCATCGACGCTAGCTGTATTGGCGATCGTCCCCCTCGTGTTTTCAATTGTGCAACGAGGGGCAAGCCGGAAGTCGGTTTCCCGACACCCTGATGATGTCAATGAGATCCCGCACGAAAGTTGAATTTATTTGAAGTGTCTGGGGCGACTGACTCGAATACAATAAACAACGCGGAGAAATACAAATGAATCGCCGAACCCTATTGGCAGTATCGATCGCAGCTATCGTGGCAATACTAGTCATAACGTGGCTGATAGTCCGAACGAAGGCTCAAAAAGCACCGGAGGCTCGCGGTTCCGAAGCCACCGCTCAAGCGCCATCGGTAACGGTCACCAAAGTTATATCGCGGGACTTGAATCGTGACGTCCGCCTGCCTAGTGAGCTTCAGGCATATCAGGATGTAGCGCTTTATGCCAAGGTTCCAGGATTCGTCGAGTGGATCGGTGTTGATCGAGGCTCCATTGTTAAAGCAGGTCAATTGCTGATGAGAATGAGCGCGCCTGAGCTCGCGGCTCAGCGTAGTGAAAGTGCTGCAAAGACCAGAGGCGCGCAATCACAAACATCCGAGGCAGAAGCGCGTGTGGGAAGCATTAAGGCTCAACGTCTTGAGGCCGAAGCAAAGCTTGCTTCCGACGAAGCAACATACAAACGACTGAAGGCTGCCTCTGCCACTCCTGGCGTCGTTGCTGGCAACGACGTAGATGTTGCAGAGAAGCTTGTGGAGGCTGACCGCGCACGAGTGAAGCTTTATGAAGAGAACGAGAAGGCGGCGTTGGCGCAGGTGAAAGCGCTGGCCGAAAACGCGAAAGCAGTTGGTGAAGCTGCCAAATCAGTCGAAGACATCGAATCTTATCTGCGAGTCAAAGCACCTTTCGACGGAGTGATTACCGAGCGCAATGTACACAAAGGCAGTCTGGTTGGTCCATCAGGCGGACCGGCTGCAACCGCAATGCTCAGAGTTCGGCAGATCGCTAAACTTCGACTTGTGGTGTCTGTTCCGGAAAGCAACGTTGGTGGTATCTCACAGGGTGACAAGGTGAGTTTCAGCGTGCCGGCGTTTCCAGGTCAAACCTTCGTTGGAGAGGTTCAGCGCGTCTCGCAATCCTTGGATGTTAGAACACGGACGATGCCGGTCGAACTAGACGTGGCAAACTCGCCGGCTCTGTTGTCTCCTGGTATGTATGCTGAGGTTGTGTGGCCGGTTCGGCGGAAGGAGTCGTCTCTATTTTTACCTCCATCTGCCATCGCAACGACAACCGAACGAGTCTTCGTCATTAGAATTCGCAACGGTGTTACAGAGTGGGTTGACGTAAAGCGCGGCGAGGCAATGGGCGATCTGATCGAAGTTTTTGGTGCCCTTGATCAAGGCGATGTAGTAGCTGTTAGAGGCACAGATGAACTTCGTGAGGGGACGCAAGTGACGCCAAAGGAACCCCCGCCAAAACAACAGTGAGAGACCTCAATCTCATATATCGAATATCTCAAAGTGTATTCATTCGAGAGTTACGAGGGCTCATGTTTTGTGTTTTTAGCTTATCTGTCGCTCACATAACTCTTGAACGATTAGGCCGCAGATTCGCGCGAATGCTTCCCGAATTTTTGAATTGACAACGTCGCGGCCAAGAGTCTATGGTTTTTTTCGTTGACAAGTTGTCTGCCGAAGTTGTCCGACGCGTCCTTGATTTTGTGGACGACGGACAACGCGGGGGAACCATCGTTCCGCGAACAACGGAACTGGGGCGCATCGTGAAGCTTGCTTCGCGTAGGGCACTTCCTAGCCCGAGCCCGTCAGCTAACCTCGTAGGCTTTAAAGGAAGGGCAATTACGCCACGACTCGTTAGGTCATGTGCGTAAGTCAGGGACACGAGAGCCAGCTTACTCGGTATACGAGTAATTCGAACACCTTTCTAATTCCCTGTCGAATCCCTTCTATACAATTTATGTTTCGCAGCAGGGCACAATCTGGCTCGCAAACGTGTACCTGGATTGATTAGCCCTGGGCACGGGGGATACCGCCTGCGATCGCGTAGCTTGGACACAGTGAAGTCCTAGTTATGTGTGTACTCCCCAGGTGGGCCTTTGCTAAGTGACGATGTAAGCGGATCTGAGCGAGCAATGGGAATACCGTAAATCCGGACGTGTACCTTTAACTGGGAGCTATCCGGCGGCTCAAGGAGGAGCCATACCGATGAGATTCAATCGACAGAGAGCACAAAAGCTCACACTATGCCTATTCAATCTCTCTCTCATAACAGTTTGGACTGTCATTGGCGGATGCGCCCAATCTTTGAAGCCGATCGGTCGAGCCACAAAGTCTGAGGAGGCTGCAATGGCCAAGAAGAAGAGCGATCCTGGCACTGACGCGATTGGTTCTCGGCAGATTGGCTCTAATGAGGTTCGATCAAAAGAGAAGGTCTCGGACCCGGAACTGGATTCAAGAAAGGAAGACGCTGCATCCGAATCAGGTTCGAATCGGGCGGCTACGGCTGAATCGGAAATCGCAAATAGATTTCTCGCTCTTGAAGAAGCGATCAAGCAACAGAATGAGAAGCTGAACCAGCAGAATGAGAAGCTCAGCCAGATGCAAAAGATCATCGAGCAACAAGAAAGAACCATTGATCTTCTAGTAGGTAAGAAAACCGACAGGGTTTTCGAGGCGGAGGGTAAAGCAACGACAGTGGTGGCAACCACGGCGACAGCCGAGAATGCAGCTAACCAAAACCTCCAAAAGGTGGAACAGCCAAAGGCACAGCAGACAGCAGATGATCGGCTACAAAAGGTTGAGGAGACAGTGCGAAAGATCGGTCCGATTCGATGGAGCGGTGATATGCGACTGCGCTTTGATGCTTTCTTTCGACCGGCAAGTAAGCCACCCGATCCGCCATCCCTCCATCAGCAAAATGTGCGGATGCGTTATCGGTTCAGGTTGAATCTCGATGTCGACACAACCCCCTATCTGAGCTTCCACGGTCAGCTGTCTACCGCCCCAGCTAACAACCAACTAACGTCTGATCAGGATTTCAACGGAATTGTCATCAAACATCCATTCTTCATTAACGAGGCCTGGTTGGACTTTCACCCAAATGAGAACATCCAGCTCCAGGCTGGCAGGGTGTTGCCGATCTTTACCGATGGTTCGCTTTTCCTCTTTGATGATGATATTCGTTTTAATGGTTTCAACGAGCGATTCGCTATACCGCTAAAGAGCGCACCCAAAGGAATTACGAAAATCGAGTTCCGAGCGGGACAATATATTTTCAGCAACCCGGTGATCCCAGTCGTAGTAGAAGGTAGTCCCCTGAACCTGGCGGGAGCCAAAGTGGGAAGTACCGCACGATCAGCCAACTTGTTTCACCAGGGCTTTGTCATTACTCAAAAACTAAATGAGCGGTGGAGTCAGGAGTTCACCACAGATGTTCAACTCTACCGAAATCCAAATCAGATTCTGCTTGCCTCAAATCTGGCGGGTGTGCCTTTTGTTAGTGCGGGAATTGGTCTCGAATTGTCCGGCCCGATAAACGGCGCTGGTAATGCCACGACCACGCCGGGTGGGTCCATCTACAGAGCTGGAAATTTCCAGATCGGTCGGACGGCGTATAGGATCAATCACACGGGTTTTAACTGGGGCGATCATCAGTACCCGATCTCGTTGTACACTCAGCTTGTTCGGAATTTTGGTACTGGCGCACACGAACGAGATTCGATGATGACTACCTTACAGGTTGGTAAGTGGACCAAGCGCGGAGATATGGTCTTCACCTACTTCTTCACGATCAAGGGAGCCAATTCGATTATTGGGCAGTTCAGCGATGAGGATCCTGGCGCCGGCTCCACTGTCAACATTCGCGCTCACATGATTAGGTGGGACATCGGACTGGCTAAAAACGTGAGGCTGGAGACAATGGCGTTTATCAGGCGCGCGCTTCGTAACAGCGGTCAGTATCCAGACTTCTTCGTGCCCATTGATGCTACAGCTCCGACTCTTTTCCGTTTTCAGGAGCGACTACTTTTTTCATTCTGACATTAGAGATGACTCAGCCGGTCGATGGCCTTGCTCACTTACAATAGTCTCGAATGACCGTCACACTGCCACAACTAGCCTTACGTGCAACGAACTGGTCCTTTCGAGGCGTGGGTTGGAAACGCGTCTCTGTAATACTGATCTTCGTCTTGGCTATGACTTCCTCGTCGCGAGCACTGATGCAGGCAGGCCGACCAGACGTGACGGAAGCTTTTTTCAATTATTCCCAACGCGCGGGTTCCGTCTCGAAAGAGGCCGAAGTCTTGAGAGGCTGGGCGCGCGCGTTGGGGGGATTAGAGAGACTTCGGCAAATTGAGAACGTCTATATTCGCGGTAAAGTAGAGACAGGCGGACTAAGCGGACTGTTTGAAGAATGGCGAGTGGCTAGGGGCCAACACAAGCAAAACATTGAGCTCGGACAAGCGTACAAACAGCTCACGGTGTTCAACGGCCGACTAGGTTGGATCGTCGATCAGAATGGCAGTGTGCAAGAGCTCAAAGGCGCAGACCTCCAAAACGAAATAACGTCTGCATATCTTGCCAGCTTCTCCCATTTCTTTGGTGGTCGCCTGGCAGGACGGATTGAGTATCTTAGTGACGATGAGACCAAACACGCTGATGTTTTGAAGATCCTTCCACAGGGCGGACGACCAGTCACCTTTTTCATTGATAAAGCCACACACCTGCCGCTGAAGCTGGAGCGACGGGAAGCTGATCGCACACGCACGACATATTTCAGCGACTGGCGCGAGGTTGATGGCCTCAAAATGCCATATCAATTGCGCCAGGCTGTGGGCGACAGCACTCATGAGCTCGTTTTAAGGATCGAAGAGGTGCGCTTGAATGTGCTGCTCAGCCAACGTGAATTTGAAAAGCCCCAAGCGAGCTTGGCAGTAGTTCGCTTTCTTTCAGGCCGGACAGCAGTCGGTATTCCATTTGAACTCGGGAGCAATAATCATATCTTCATTCAAGTGCGAGTCAATGGCTCACAGCCATCCTGGTTTATTCTCGATACCGGAGCTTCAACCTCGATGATTGACGTCCGGCTGGCGGAGCGTTTAGGTCTAAAAGCGGAGGGTAGACTTGAAGGCCGAAGGTCTGGCGACAGATCCGTCGATATCGGCCTCGTTAAAAACGTATCCTTCACCTTGCCCGGCGTCGAAATAGCAGACCAAACAGTTGGCACGCTCCAATTACAATCTTCAGACGCATTACTCGGTCGGACTGTTAGTGGTTTGCTGGGTTACGATTTCTTTATCCCGTTCGTCGTAGAAATTGATTACGTGGCGAAGAAGATTAATCTGTATGACTCAAGAAGCTATCAACACCCGACTCGCCCAGAGAATATCGCAATCACGATTGACGGGAACCTCCCATACGTGCGGTCTAAAATAACCTTGAATGAAGGCAGAACCGTCGAAGGCACATTCTTAGTCGACACCGGCACAAGCTATTTTCTCGAGCTGAACAGATCGTTCCTTGAACGCAATCGCCTCTCAGCTCGGACTCATCAGAAGATCCGACCGTATCCCTCGGCGGTTTCACAAGATGAGCAAGTCTCCATAGTAACAGCGAAACGGCTTCAACTCGGGCGGTTCAATATTAAGAGCCCAACGGTGCGCCTTTCGAAAGCCAAGAGTGGAGTGGATACAAACCCCGATCAGGCCGGCATTATCGGTGGAGAGCTATTGCGCAGATTCAGGCTTACCTTTGACTACTCGCGACAGAGACTCACACTGGAGCCAAACGCTCATTTCGATGAGCCGATTCAGAATCCAGGTATTTTCGGAACCGGCGGTGGAGCTCAAGGTCTTTCGATATCTTTTTTCCGCCGTGATACCCGTCATCTCAATGTCGATTCGCAATCTCTTGAATCATACCAACCCTGGCCCAATCATCGGCAACATCACATCTCCTCTTTTCGGTCAGGCAAACCAGCCGGCCAGCGGAGGTGGAGGCGGATTCTCAGAGGCCGCAAACAATAGGCGCCTTGAACTGCAAACGCGGTTTACCTTTTAGCGCCACTCGGCTAACTGTCTCGAAAAGAGTTTTTGCAAAAATTGAGATAGTTCTTTACGGGGAGAGTTCCGGATCGCAAGATCAGTATCATGGAGCGTCGGACGGTGGTTTAGGCTGATCCCAAGAGTTCACATCATGTCTTGCCTCTCAAGTTTACGGCCCATCACCAAGACACGTCGCTCTTAGGTTAGCCAGGTAACTCTAGTAATAGGAGGCCCGCCGTGATCATTATACCGCTGTCGTAATTGGGACTGGTTTCGGTGGAACAATGACCGGCCTCTCTTTAGCAAAGAAATTCCTCGACAGAGCACAAGGTGAAACCGTCTTGACAGGACAAAGAGGTAAAAACTCGTGACTTTCATGCGCGGAAAGGATGAATCAGCTCACAAACGACTGAACGGTTGACTTGGCGATCGGAGATCTCACGCCAGAGGATACCCAGTCGGTCCAACTGACTTCCCTCCAAACTATCCAGGAGCTCTTTACGAGGCACTCCGCGAATAAGGAGGGCTCAATCATGGGAATCCAGATGAAACGCCCAAGTCTCCTTTCGGTAATGTTGTGCGTTCTTGGTGCCGGTGTTGTGCTGTTCCTTGTATAAAGCCGCCTCAAAAATTGAGCTTCAATCCGAACTGAATCACTCTCGGGTCGCCCGCCGATATTATCGAACCGAAACCAGCGTTCCCAAGCACAACATTGGGCGCGCCCAGCGGCGGCGTATTTGTAAGGTTGAACACCTCTGTACGAAACTCAAGATTCATTCGTTCACCGAGATATGTGCGCTTGCTCAACGACAGATCGGCATTGCGAAAGTCGGGACCTCGCACCGGATTTCGTGAGCTCGTGCCAAGAGTAAACTGTGGCGCGACCTGAAACGCATCCGTGTTGAAGAACCGAGTGACTGTGCGCTTGGAACTCGGCAACTCGGGATCAGCAACTCGGTTTGGGCGCTGAGTCCCAAACCCGGCGAAGGCATTGAAGTTTGTGACCTGCGACACGGCGAGCGGAATCCCGGACTGAAGATTAACTGCAGCCGAGAGTTCCCAGCCACCGAGAAACTTTGCCCCCAAACCGGTTTGGTGGAATTTCTTGCCTGGCCCAATCGGCAGCTCATACGTAACGCTCGCGACAAGAACATTGGGGATATCGCCGTTCGAAACATCCCGTTCCAAATGCCGATTGAGGCTGTCCGCAACCGGAAAGTTCGCAACCGGCCCCGTCAGAATCGATGCGTCAAACACTGACGACGCCTCGTCGATCAACTTTGATCTTGTGTAACAGATAAGATACAACAGCCCTTTCGAAAGCCGCTGCTCGAGCTTAGCCTGAAGAGATTGATAGCTGGTATTCCCAATGTTGTTGCGATAGAGGCTCACTGTTGTGAACTGTGGGAATGGTTTTAGAAGCTGTGCTCTGGGAATAGTCGGATCGCCCAGAGATGAAGATCGCGGGATCTGCCCAAAGAACGGATTCGGCACTCTCTCTAGCAGAGCGGGTCCCAGCTTCAGTTGCTCCGCGGTCAGTTGATTCAGATTTGTGTCGGGCATTCCAACGTGAGTGATCTTCGAACCGGCATAAGCGACTTCAACGACTATGTTCCTGGTGAGTTCGCGTTGTACCGCGAGATTCCACTGTTGCACATACCCGGAGCCAAGTTCGCGATCGGCGGAAAAAACTCCCTGACCAAGACCGGCATCGGGAGTGAGAGGAATTGGCGCAACTGTTGGACCCGCCGAGAGCACGAATGCGGGATTGCGGTTGTCAAGCGAGCGTTGTGTGACGGTTTGCAGAAAAGGGAATTGGGGAATAGTAAAGGGCGTTGTTATTCCAGCCTGCTCTTGCCAAATGATTCCGAACCCGCCTCGCACTACGGTTCGATCGTCAAGGCGATAAGCGATTCCCAGCCGCGGACCCAGATTCAACTTGTGAAGCTCTCTGGCGGTTTCGGGAAAACTGTTGACGCCAATATAGTCGAGTTTTCGAGTCTGCAGGTTGAAAATTGCACCCTGGTTGTCCAATTCGGTAGATGGAAAATTCAGCGTGTACCTTAGTCCGGCATTGACCGTCAGTCGAGAGGTCACCTTCCAGTCGTCCTGTGCGAAGAATTCGAGTATGCGAGCGCGGGGCCGAAATTCTTTGTTCTGCAAATCGATCGAAAAGCTTTGGACCTGTCCCAATAAGAAACTTGCCAGCGAGTTTCCGGTGAAGGATGCTAGAGGAGTTCCAACTACGGCCAAGCCTTGAGAGCTAGTCAGCACATTGTTGAACGTGAACTGTCCGGTTGGCGATGGTGGCTGGATCACATTGAGTCGCTCCAAACGGAAGTCGACCCCAGTCTTTATCGAATGGCGTCCTCGCACGATCGTAACAGCGTCGTAGATTTGAGTTACATCGGTGCTGAAATCAGAGTTGGTGTTCACCGGAGGCCCTAGCTGTTGCAGACCTGCAATCAGAAAGTTTGGGACGGTGTTATCGAAAGCGGCATTCGCGGGTATTCCAGGAATTCCAAGGCTCTCTGATGCCGGGGCATCCAGGAGCAACGATGTGCGATCGACGGTTCGACGCGTATAGCCGAACCGCAGCTCATTCAGCACCTCAGCTCCCAGCGAATGCAGATAGCCCGCAACAAAGGATTGGGCGGTGGTGTTTGTAAGCCCGATTGCGCCGGCCGTGATGTTGCCGCTTCCCTCAGGTAAGGGGGTAACCGGGTCGGTACTATCCTTTGCATATGAGTATCGCCCAAACAAGCGATCGCGGTCGGAGAGTTTGTGATCAATGCGAACATCGAACTGATCCTGATCTAACGGCTCGTTGGCAGTCCGCGAGAAGTTGTTGGCTAGGCCTGCGGACGTCGGCTGCGGATACCGGTCCAGAAGATTGCGCGCAGCCGGGTCGAACGTCCCAACTGGAATGAAGTTCCCCGCGTACGCACGTTTGTCACTGGGCCGAAAGATCTGGCCAACCCGCGCCTGAATAGAATTTCCGTTCGTGTCAGTCACCATCACTGGAGTATTGCCAGCGGCGATGGTCGTGATCGTACCGTCTGGCGCGCGGAAGAGCGGCTGGCCCAGGTTAGCGGAAAAGTCGCCACCGCGTTGAGCCAGCGTCGGAACTGTCGAAATTCTTGTTCGACCGATCAATTGTCGGGTTCCTTGATAGTCACCAAAAAAGAAGCTCTTATCGTTTATTATCGGGCCGCCAACCACGAATCCGAACTGATTGCGCCTGAAGACTGGCTTATCAGGGTTTGTGGCTGTTTTCGGTTGAAATAGGTTTCGCGCGTTGAGAGCCTCGTTGCGCAGAAACTCGAAGACCGAGCCGTGCAGTTGATTACTCCCTGACTTTGTTGTGAGATTGATTACTCCTCCATTAAACCTGCCGAACTCCGCCGGAGGACTGTTAACTTCGACTTTGAACTCCTGGATTGCATCGATGATCGGGAAGAAAGCGATCTGGCCGGGCTCAGGCTGCAGGACCGAAATTCCATCGAACAGATATTCGTTAACGCGCGGCCTCCCGCCGTTGATGCGCGGCAGGGAGGGTCCGTCGGTTGTGCGTGCGGGTGCTGCAACACCGGCAGAAAGCGTTACCAGAGAAAGGAAGTTGCGGCCATTAAGCGGCAAGCTGGTTATGTTGTGATTGTTGATGACCTGTCCGAGGCTTGCTGACTCGGTACGCAACAATGACGCATCGGCCGTCACGCTAACGCTTTCTTCGACATTTCCAACGGTCAATACAATGTCCGCGCGCACCCGCTCGCCCGTAGAGAGCTGGACTCCTTCCTGGACAAACTTCTTGAATCCGGTCGCTTCAACAGTAATCGTATAACCGCCTGGCGGTAGGTTTGTGAATAGATAAAGACCCGAATCACTGCAGGTAATTGAGAACACTCGTTTGGTGTCAACAGCGGTGATGATAACCCGTGCCGATGCGAGCGCCGCGCCGGCCTGATCGTGGATTTCTCCGGTGAGCTCAGCCTGAGCCGCCTGTGCCGAAGCTACCTGGACGAGAGAGGGGAATTGAGCAAGGAGGAAGGTTAAAAGAAAGAGATACCTGAATAGCTTGTGTCGCATTATTACTCCTTTCCAAATTCGGGAGGCCTGGCCGTTTCCCGCCAAACCCTATCGGCTGCTCGTCCTTGTGCTCCTGACAGAGTCGTCAGGTCCGGCAGCTCGGAGTTTTTCTTTATTGATCTTTAGACACCATCACCTCGGTTGTCTTCACGACAGCGGTCACCGTATCTCCTTTTTTGAGTTTCATCTCCTCGACGCTCTGACGAGTTATTGACCGATTCGATAATGTTCTGGCCGACCTTGATCGTAATGTGAGCCATAACATCGCCAAGTTTGAGATCGGTGATCTTTCCTTTCAGATGATTCCTTGCGCTTATTGACATCCTCTCCTCCATCGAGAAACGAGGGCCGCCACTCAGCCCCTGATCACCATGACCTCGGTCGCCTTGATCAGCGCGAACGCCCGGACCCCTTTCTTGAGATCGAGTTCCCGGCAAGCATCTCGAGTGATGATTGAAGTGATCAACTGGCCCCCGATGTTCATCGTCACCTGCGCAAGCAGCCCCTCGTATTGCACGGCGGTAACGGTGCCCAGCAGCTTGTTTCGACCGCTGATCGCTTCCAGCGCGGCCGGCCGCTTTCGCCTGGATTGCGTGGTCTTGCTAAAACGTTCTATTTCGCTGCGAGGAATGCGATGGTGCCCGCCAGGTGTTCTGACTGAATGGACCTTGCCGTTGTAAATCCACTGCTTGAGCGTCGGATAACTAACGCTCATTAGCCTCGCTGCATCTTGCGGCTTGAGTAATTCCATAAGCCGGTCTATACACGTCTACTTTGCTTATAGTCAAGTCATCGACGGATACTATACGATTCCATACGATTTTTATCAGTTTCTATAGCAGCCTCTTGATCATCGAGACGAGAACCTGTAAGTTCTTGGCTCGTCGACTTAACGAGAGAGGTGGAAACCATGATCGACAGAGTTCAACGCTGTGCCACTGTTTTCCCGGTTTTGCGCTGCTAGTAGTCCTTGCAGCAGCGCAGACTCCGCAAGCTACTAATGCCCCAGAGTACCAGTTGAGTGTTGGCGGCGAGGTCGAGCGTGAACTAAAACTCAGCCTGGCGGATCTCGCTAAGCTTCCGCGTCGCTTGGTACGCGCAAAAGGTCACGACGGTGTAGAGTCCATGTTCGAAGGTGTGGCGTTGATCGATATCCTCGACAAAGCGGGCTTGAAGTTTGGTGAGGGACTCAGCGGAAAGAGTCTTGCTTTGTATTTGGTGGTAGAAGCTTCAGACGGGTATCGAGTGGTGTTTGCTCTCCCTGAGCTCGATCCTGCCTATACGGATCGCGTGATCATCCTCGCTGATAAGATGGATGGCGCGAAGCTCTCTGAGTCGCCGGGACCGGTTCGTATCGTCGTTCCCGGAGAAAAGCGCCAAGCCCGGTGGGTAAGGCAGGTTAGCGCCTTGATAATAAAGCGAGCCTAGCTTGAGGAAGGTCGTTCCGACATTATCAGTTCACTTGTTACCCGCTCGGTCCTGACGCTGATCATAAACGTCCCCGAGTATAGGCTTAGCTAGAAGGTCGTGCTACAGCTATATTGTTCAGAAGCAGAGAATATTCGAACGATTGTTCGAATCTGGCAACGCGCCGGCAACGCGGATGTGTGCATCCGCCTACAAAGCTGTCCAAACCACTGCAAAGAAGAAAGACGCATAAGCCGCGACGCTGGCAGGCTTTATGCGCCCTTATCCTAATCTATCAGCGGCGAACGCGCCGCTGCTGTTGTCGCAAGTGAATTGATGCGTCCGCGGATACAGCCGAGCTATCTCGCGTTGCGGGAATCTTTCATCGCCGACTGGCAACCGACGGGCAGTATCGAAGTTCGGCTCATCGGAATGATGGCGCAACGATACACTGCGCATGAACATTGGCTGGCGCTATCAGTTCAGAGGGTGTCGTTTGACTACCAGCAGGAGCACTACAGGATTAAAGAGAACGGAAAGTGGCGAGTGATGTCTGTTGCAGCAGATCCCGACATAAACCAAGCAGCTGGAATGGCCGACAGCTTCAATCGTTTGTTCCTGCGAACTCTGCGGCAGCTGCGCGATCTACGTCGCCACAATCTGCCGGTAATGATTAATAATCCACAGCAAGTGAACATCGGCTGACGCTGGACCGCAAGTGAATGTACAGAAGCAGCGAAGAAAAGGAACCATACAAGGAACTCGGTGCCGATTACTTTGATCGAAATTATTCTGATTAAACAGCGCAAATACTTAGTAAAACTTGGACCAGTCACAGAAGCCGGGATTTCATTGCATTTCTATCTCTTTGCTTGAAATCGTTTCGGACTACTAACTGAAGTTCCAGCTACTTGAAATTGATGCTCAGCTTCCCGCTGTAGTTTCGTGGGCGTCCTATAGTTGTGCCGGAAAAGACGCTCTCGAATGTGATCAGGTGAAACCGGTCAGCAAAGTTCTTAACGTTGAACTGCGCCGACAGCGAAGCGTGGTCGTTCAGATGAAAGTCCCTGCCGATCGACCAATCGAGAACGGTATGCGGCTTGACAAACCCGCGCTCGAAGTTAACTCGATCCAAGACCCTCTCAGGAAACTCCATTGCAAATTCTTCCTCGCTAGCATTGGGTTCGAGCTCGACCGAGAATCCGCTGTCGTGACGGCCGCCAAATGCAGTCCACAACCTTCCAGGTAGTCGATCGTACATAGCCTGAAACACCAAGGTATTCCGTTGGTCCTCCTCAATGTTAATTCTCGAGCCGGGCGGACGCATGCTGATATCGACCGCTTCGCCCAGGAACAGGCCCCCGGTGATCGGTGAGAATCCAAAGATGTGTAGGTTAGTATAGCTGACGAAGCCCGAGAACCCGCCGACTCGCGCAAGGTCTAATCGGGTTTCGATGCCTTTAGAGCGACTGTGATCGAGCGTCGCAGGGAATATGATTCCCGTCTCGAGAAAATTGGTGATCTCCGGTGGATTCTGGAGCCGCCGATAATAGAAGTCCGCATCCAGCCTAACGTATCGCCCAAACTGTTGCTGAAAGCCTGTGTCAACCTGCCACTCTCGACTTGGTCGAACCGGCGCACCCTCCTCGCCTCCTTCTTCCCCAGCCGGGCTGAAGATGCGCGCCTCCTCTGATGACGAGAGCAACAGATTCTCAAGCGCAGGCGTTTGCATAAAACGGTTGTATGAAGCACGCAACACCGTCTTAGTTTTGTCTATGCGATAGGCCATGCCCAGCCGAGGACTCCAGTAATTCTCGTCTACCAAGAAATGGTAGCCATCGAACCGTAGTCCAAGGTCGAACGTCAGGTCACGCGTGGCGTTGATGTGATCTTGAACATAGAACGAGCCTTCGTATCCGGTGTGATGATCGTTGAAAAAGAAGGCTGTAGGGAACACAAACTGTTGAGCTTCCTCGGGGAGGTCGGGCTGCTTTTCGAGCAACTCGTCAAGATCTGTTATCGAGAGAGTAAACGATTCGGTAACCGGGAAGCGCGTATACTCGAATCCTCCCTTGATGGTATGCCGGCTTTTGTGCCAGGTGAGTGACCCGAGTACTCCGTAGATGGAGTGATGTCTGGATTGCTCGGCGAATACCGGCCCGGTCTCCTCATTACTCAGGAGCTTCGCCGCGTTATAGCGCTGGTATACCGCAAAACAACTAACCAGGTTTGGGGAGAAGATATGCTCCCAGGATAACGATGCCATGTTGTCCTGGGTGCGGCGGCGTTGGTTCTGCCCCTCCTCTTCCTGGTCTGGAAGATTCGGCACGTCGAACCGCTGATGGTTGTAGAACAGATTGAGCCGGAATAGATTCTTGTCGTCCGGCGCAAAGTCAAGTTTGCCGAACGTCTTGATTGCCCTACCGTCGTTGTGAAAGTTCTCAATCGCAGGCGGATCGAGGAAACGGTCGGTTGTCGAGCCCGCCGCGCTGATGAAGTAGCCGAACCTTCGAGTGTGCCCGCCGAAATCAAACGAGGTCTCGAACATATTGAAGCTGCCGCCAGACAGGCTCACACTTCCAGCTTTCGGAATTTCGAGCCCCGATCGGGAAGTTACGGCGATGAGTCCTGCCAGCTTGTTGCCATACTCGGCTGGAAAGTTGGCGGTAGTAACTTCGATTGATCGAAAGTTGCGAGGATCAGGAGCTGCCGCGAACGTATCTGCAATCGTATCGGTTACCGGTATGCCATCGATGGAGTATTGAACCTGATACTCGATGCCTCGAGCGTGCAACCGGCCATTGGCGTCCTCGGTCCAACCAGGCGCAGTAGCGATTATTTGTTCAGCGCTCCGGCTCGGCTCTGATGTTGGGAACCGCAAAATCCAGTTCCGATCGATAACCGTGCTTGGCGCAGTCTTCTCGGCCTCCACCAACTCGGGTGTTCCGGACACGCTGATCTCCTGTCGCACAGGAGCAACCCCGAGTTGAATATCGAAGTGTTGCGCCAGGTTCGACCTAACAATCACTTCTCTAGAGGTTTGTTCAAATCCGGGATTCTCTATCGTGAGCGTGTAGTCGTTGAACGGAACATCTACCAACCGGAACGCGCCCTGACCGTCGGTAACCGTTTCTTGAAAGTAATTGGTAATCGCATTAGCAAGCCGGACCTTCGCGCCGGAGACCACCGCGGCGGTTTTGTCAGTCACAATTCCACGAATGATCGCGCTGCTTGATTGCGCCGGACCTATAGAACACAGAACGAGCAGCACCAAGACGGCCAGTAGCGCGTTTCCTGAATTAGTCTTCATCGATCAAACCTCGTGTCAATTTCTTGGTGGTTAAGTCGGTCAGACGCGCGGGGAAATTTTTCGATCAGCCTTACGCGCGCGGTTTATGCCACTCCAGAGCTCAGAATCACTCTGAGAAGATGGCCGCCCATCAGGTTCAGAACTTCAGGCGAATACAAGTGGGCGCCGTACATTCTCCAAAGCGCAAGAGCAAGTAGACCAGGCGATCAACCATCCCGCTAGAATCAACGCCGTTGGCCGCAAGAGACTGACCGGTGCTACTGTTGGCCTTCTTGCTTGGATTCGTTGCAATCATCTTCAACATCTCCTTGGTAAACATATTTGTACAGAACAAGCCGTCTTTGGTGTGAGGATCCAAACGGCTCACACTAGACAACCACCCAGTGAGCCTGGATAACTTCAGTGACGTACTTCTTCGATGTTCAAGACCGGATGTACTTCGTACCAGTTATGATTGTCTTGTCCATCGTAGCGGCTGACACCGTAGACACGTACCCGACTCCCCACTGTTGGAGGCTTCAACTTAATTGAATCAATTATTTCGCAAACTATGAAAGGACTGGGGCTTTTGAGGTCTTCAACCAGTTTGAAACTAAGATCACCGTCTTCGTCATTAACACGAATCTCGGAGACATAACCTTCCGCCATCACATGCGGCTGCTGGTTCCGTTCGATGTCCGAGATGTTTACAGTGTGAAACTCACTTAGGTCGAGAGCATCTGCAATCAGCGTTCCCGCGTGCTCCTCCTTAACTGCTCTTCTCTCAGTGGCAACAAGCACCGCAGCGGCGAACGCTACGATGCCAATTAATGCAAAGGCAAAACCGGGCTTGGACACCAGACCGCGCCAGTCTGGGACTCGTCGAGCGCTACGCTCGTTGGTCGTTCCTGGTACAGAGATAGCTGCCTCGATCGCGTTCCATAGATCGCGCTCTGGAGTGAACAGTGGAAGCTCCTGCGCCAATCGGTGCCCGTTACGCAGACGAGCCAGACGAATGCGGCAATCACCGCAGTCCAGCAAATGATCCTCAATTCTCTTAACCTTATTCGCGTCCAACTCGCTGTTCAGATAACACGAGAAGGCACGCTGTAAATCAAATCTCCAACATTTTATACTCCGTACTCCGTCCGTCATCACAAGAGTCGTCTTAGTGGTCTTAATCGCTTTTCCAGCTGACCGAGCGCGCGGTTCAAACGCGAAGCGACCGTACCGGCAGAGCAGTCCAGTGCCTCTGCGATCTGCTCGTATGAGAGTTCATCGATATACCTGAGTGCGACCACCGCCCGTAGCTTTGCAGATAACTCCATAACCGCCCGGCGTACTATTTCGCGCCGTTCCGATTCGGCGTGATGGAGGTCGACCGCAGCGGCGGTGGGCTCCTCATCCCTACCCAGCAAGGCCTCAAAGGGCACCTGCTGTAGCCCGCGCCTTCTCTGCTGGTTGAGACACTCATTGAGGGCAATCCGATAAATCCAGGTAGCTAAACTCGCTTCGAAGCGGAAATCCGGGCAAGCCTTAAAAATCTTCACGAACACGATTTGCAAAACATCCTCGGCCCTCAACTGTTCCCCAATCGAATAAGAAAATGAAATTGTAGACGCAATCGCGATAGCGATCGTAGAGGACCTTAAATGCGTCTTTGTCACCCTGTTGGGCGGCAATTACAATAGTCCTCTCGTCAAGGCCTGAATGTTCTAATACCATCATTGGATCGTATAAGATTAATGCCCTATCTAAATTAGACACAAAACGTTTTGGTTTTCTTCGGTGACAATGAGAAAATTTGGGCGTTTGAGGCATCTTTCCCGTAGGTGTCCTGGGCTTTAGCGTGGATCTCCACACCGTCGCTAGCCTTAAAGAGAGTGCATCCCGATGATCCGATCATCGCTCGGATTCATGAGCTAGACAGATCACCATCAAGACTGATGCCGGCGGTGAGCTCAAGATTACGTGTGAACAAGGAACCAAATTACGCTTGAGATCATCAATCCGTTCACCGCAACTCCAGTGACACCCCAACGCCGCGTCGGAGTCAATCCGCGAGTCGATTACCAGCTAAACGCGACTAATACTCTAACAATGCGGTACGGTTTTACCCGCAGCGATATTCGCGATGCGGGGATTGGTGGATTCAATCTTGATTCTCGAGGTTACCACATCGAGAATATCAATCACTCGGTGCAGATCACCGAGACGTCAGTGATAAGCGCAAGCATCATAAACGAAACTCGCTTCCAGTTCTTCCACGCCGATACCGAGACTATCGCCAACAGCTCGAACCCAGCGATTCAGGTATTAGGATCTTTCAATGGCAGTGGCGCTCAGGTCGGTCATTCTATCGACGTCAGAAATAACTACGAGCTTCAGAACACAACCTTCCTCGTTCACGGCAATCACTCGTGGAAGTTTGGCATACGGGTTCGCGGCGAGACCGATGACAACACCTCGCCTCAGAACTTCGGAGGAACCTTTACGTTTGGAGGCGGCACAGCACCGGAACTGGATTCCAACAACCAACCGGTGCTCGATCCCGGCCAACCGATACTCGCGCCTATCACCTCTATCGAACGTTATCGCCGGACTCTAGAGTTTCAGAAGCTTGGGCTTAGAGCGCTTCAAATTCGCTTACTGGGCGGCGGCGCTACGCAGTTCACTATAAGTGCCGGAGAGCCGTATCTTTCAGTCAGCCAATTGGATGTCGGGGCATTCGTCGGCGATGATTGGCGGGTTCGTCCAAACCTCACGCTAAGTATGGGGCTGCGTTATGAAACACAGACGAACATTCACGACTGGCGAGACCTCGCCCCGCGGATTGGAGTTGCCTGGGCGCCTGAAGCTGCAAAGGGCAACACACGTCCGAAGACAGTGCTCCGTGCAGGATTCGGAACTTTCTACGATCGGTTCAGTCTCTCAAACACATTAACTACGCAGAGATATAATGGCGTCATTCAACAGCAGTACGTCGTTTCTAATCCAGATTTCTTTCGGACCATTCCACCGATTTCCGTCATCGCGGGTTTCCAATCGCCACAAACAATTCAACAGATCAGCCGGACACTCCGTGCGCCTTACATAATGCAGTCGGCCCTTAGCGTTGAGCGCCAGTTGCCATTCAATACTACTCTTGCAATCACCTATGCAAAATCCCACGGACTGCATATGCTGCGCTCCCGGGATATCAATGCGCCCCTGCCTGGTACGTTCAATCCGATTGTGCCAGGCAGCGGGATGTATCCGCTCGGACGCCCAGGTCCGGTTTTCTTGATGGAGTCGTCCGGCCTTTACAATCAACACCAATTGATCACAACCGTTAATGCCAGGATTAACCCAAACGTCTCGTTGTCAGGCTCGTATGTGCTCAATCACGCCAGGAGCAACACTGATGGTCTCGGTACGTTTCCGGCAAACCCATACGACTTTCACTGGTGAATACGGGCCTGCCTCAACGGACGTACATCACCGCGCATCATTGACTGGTTCGATCAATACAAAATGGAATGTACGTTTCAGCCCGTTTGTGATTTTGGAATCGGGCTCGCCTTTTGATATCACCGTCGGTCGCGATCTTTACGGAACTACGTTGTTCAATGGACGGCCCGGTATCGCAACCGATCCAAGCAAGCCAGGCTTAATCCAAACCAAATATGACTTGCTCGATCCAAGTCCGATCGCCGGTCAGCCGACATTGTCTCGCAACTTCGGACGCGGACCCGGCACGGTGACGGTCAACCTGTGAGTTGGAAAAACACTCGAATTCGGCCGAGGTCGCGACGCAGTTTCGGCCCAGCCGCCGCGCGGTCCCGGTGGTGGAGACGATCGACGCGCCAATTCAGGCATCTTTGGAACAGGTGGTGGAGCTCAGGGCCCTACGCCATCTTCAAGCCGCCGCTATAACCTTGTGATCTCGATGTCGATTCGCAATCTGCTGAACCACACCAACCCTGGTTCCAGTCATCGGCAACATCACATCTCCACTGTTCGGACAGGCAAACCAGCCGGCTGGAGGAGGAGGATTCGGTTTCTCAGAGGCTGCAAACAATAGCCGCCTTGAATTGCAAACGCGATTTACTTTTTAGTCGTATTCCGGCCCTAAACGAAAAGTGCTTTTTAAGACTTTTTGCAATACATCCACAAAAACTTTCGTCTATTCGTTACGGGGAGAGTTCTCGGACCCGAGATCAGTATAGTGGAGCGTCGGGTGCTTTGGGCCGATACTAATAGCTCACATCATTTCTTACCTCAAGGGTACGGCCAATCACCCTGTCAGGTCGCTCTTGCATCAGCCAAGTAGCTCTATAATCGGAGGCCCGCCGTGGATCATTATACCGCTGTTGTGATTGGGACTGGTTTCGGAGGCACAATGACAGGCCTCCCTTTGGCAAAGAAATTCCTCGATCGGAACCAGGGTGAAACCGTGTTGATGATCGAACGAGGAACGTGGTGGACAACACCGGTAAGCACTGTTCAAGACAAAGAGGTAAAGACTCGTAACTTTCTGGCTAGAAAAGGGCAGCCCGTGCAGTACTGGTCATCTCTGAACCGCTTCAGAGGATTCATCGACATTTTTACAAGATGTTTTCGACGCAAGAACAATGAAGATGGGCTATTCGATATGACAAGAATGGGAAAGTCTGGTTTTCTTGGCATATTCGGTGGCCAGAACGACGGAGTCAGCGTTGTTCGCGCAAATGGTGTGGGCGGAGGCTCGTTGGTCTACTCGAACATTACTATTCGACCGCCTGATTTGATATTCGATGATCTTCGCTGGCCCATTGCATGGACTCCTCAGCAACGGGACCAATATTACGACTTCGCACGACATGCAATTGGGTACGGAGTCTTGTCAGCATTGCAGGCGCGTGGAGCCAATAATATTCCTTTTAAGGGCGCCGCATTGCCTCCTGGAAACATCAATCCAGGATTAAGCAACATAGTAGCAAGGACCGCGCGACTTAATCCTCACTGGGATCTCATTACTGATCCTGGTAACAGCCGCGGAGTGAAACGTATTCATCTTGCGCCTGGTGTCGCGCCCGACCAGCAGCTCGCGCAGGTGCCGGGTAATCGATTCTGGTTAGATCGAGCAC
The DNA here is from genome assembly GCA_035258805.1 of Blastocatellia bacterium. GTDB lineage: Bacteria > Acidobacteriota > Blastocatellia > UBA7656 > UBA7656 > Onstottus_A. Next base: position 24,866 of record DATFWY010000270.1, read on the forward strand.
GAGTCTTTCAGACGGCGATGAATCAACTAACAACTGACTACGGGACAGTTGACCTGGCGATCGGGGATCTCACGCCAGAGGATTCTCCAACCGGCCCGAACGAGTTCCCTCCAAACTACCCCCCCGGTGCTCCGAGGAACTACTGCGAGCGACAAGGAAGATGCAACGTGGGTTGCCTTCCCGGTGCACGTCACACTCTGAACAAGCAATTGATGAGAGCCATCCTTGGAACGTTCGACCCAGCCGCGCCTGATGATCCGGCCAAAGACAAAGCTCCCGACTTACCTAATGTGAGCATTGAAACTCTATCTGAGGTCGACGTGATACGAGCGCTTTCTGGCGGAAGCTACGAGATTCAATACATCACGCGACAGGAAGGTAGCCTTTCAAACATAACCAATAAGACCGTAACAGCCGACATTGTTATTGTTGCCGCCGGGTGCTTAGGCACCAGCGAAATCATGCTCAGATCAAAACGAAAGGGCACTCTGCCCAACTTGAGTGACAAAGTCGGCTATGGATTTTCGACCAACGGCGATTACATTGCCTTTCTCGAAAAAACGAAAGAGCGGGTTAGTCTGATTCGGGGCCCTGTCACTACTTCCTTTGGGCACTTCAATACGACGGACCCAAACACTGGCGGTGACACCGCCATGTTCCACACGCTTGAAGATCAAGGAATACCACCCGCGCTTGCATCCGTTCTCGGTGAAGGTGTTCCATTGATCCGTTCATTGGGCAAAGGCAACCAAGGGCTGCCCTTCGTTTTGTTTGCGATCCTTAAATTCCTCTGGAAACGTTTGCGTGAGTCTGTTCATGCTTTGTTTACAAACTATCGAGAGCGAGGAGACATCTTTCGCTCAGAGGAAGAGATCGCTGCTAACATGATGTGTGTAGTCGGGATGGGACGCGAACAGTCAGTTGGACAGTTCCGTCTGGGTAGCTCTGGTGAGACTCCTTTGAGGCTCTCTCGAACAGACGGCAGGAAGTTTTATGAAGATCCGATTTACGATTCGATTCGTCAGTCACTTGCTCGCTTAGCCGCGATCCTGAGAGACCCTGCTGATCCGACAAGCGAATTCGTCAATCCGTTCCTGACGAACACAGCCGGCGCCTTCGATGCCACTTCCATCGCAGTAAGTCATCCGCTAGGCGGTTGTATTATGGCAAAGGACGCGTCAGAGGGCGTTGTCGATGAATACGGTCGGGTGTTCGACAAAACAAAGACTGGAGCCCGACCGTTTTACGAAAAGCTGTACATTGCTGATGCGTCGGTTATTCCGACTGCGCTTGGCGTGAATCCTACTCTAACTATTTCAGCGTTAGCATTGAGAATCGGTGATCAAATCATTAGCGAACTTTAGTCAGATCCCTTCTGGAATTCTCCATTCCCGTTTGCAGACCTGTCAACGCGGGCTTTAAGCACGCAGCCCGGCGACGTGTGGAACCTCTGATCCAACAAGCCGTCTGAGCTAAAGCTGCTGCTCAGATTACATCTTGTTTCGATACTCGAATCGTCCGAGAAACCCTAACTCTCCGACTATTGAAATATAACTGCAAATCAGTAAGAAGCAGAGTTCTTAGATCCTTGCACTGATTCTTCAGTCGACTGGAAATTCCAATTCTCAAGGCGTTCTGTAACCTTTTGTCTCCTCAAGTGTGTTATGGATGAGATTCTTGGTTGTCGTCGCCCAAGGATCTGAATAAATAGAGTTCACATGCCGATTTCTAACGAGGTCTATTCTGAAAATAGGCACTTACTGTGGGGAGTGTGCTACCGAATGACTGGAAATGCGGCCGAGGCTGAGGACATTGTGCAAGAGACGTTTGTCAAAGCACTGGAAAAGCCTCCGCGTGATACTCAACAAGCCTGGAGACCATGGCTCTTGCGTGTAGCAATCAACTTAAGCCGCAATCAAGTACGCCGGAGGCGTCAAAGGGGTTATGACGGACCGTGGCTCCCCTCGCCGATACCTACTGGTGACAGAGATGTTTCCGGTACAGAGGGATTCAAAGCTGCAAAAGAAGACACGCCCTCCACTCGCTACGACATGCTCGAGAGCATCTCGATAGCCTTCTTGCTTGCTCTTGAGGCTCTCACTCCGTCGCAACGCGCGGTGTTGTTGCTTCGAGATGTTTTCGATTACTCGACAAAAGAGACAGCCGAAGCGCTTGAGATCACGGAAACCGGAGCAAAAGTGATCCTTCATCGCGCCCGTCGCATCATGCGCGACTATGACAAGGACCGAACCGTTACGAGTGCGGATCGCTGCGAGGTGACACAGCGGGCGTTGCATCGCTTTTTAGAATGTTTGAAAACGCACAACCTTTCATCCTGTGCCGAGTAGGTCGCGGCGCCTGCCCCCAAATTTAGTAGAGTTGAGAGTCCGCGTTAAACGCAAAGACGCCAAGCCGCAAAGCCGCGCCAGGTTAGAGCGACGCAATAATAAACTCCTATTTGGAATCCTTCGGCGAGATTACACATCGGAATCCGAGATGATTTGTGCCGGTGCTGACGTCTCCTTTGCCTCGAGTTCCGACCATGTACCGCGAGCAATACTGATCAGTACAGAGAAAGGATCCGCCGCGCTGAACGCGCTTTTTCTCGCCGGGTTCGCTTGGATCGAATGACGAAGCCGGGCCTTGCGGATTGCGAGCTATGACGCCGGCCTTCGCCAGCTCTGCATAGTAATCGGGACGATAACAATCACTGACCCACTCCCAGACATTGCCGGCAACGTCATAGAGTCCGTAGCCGTTCGGCGGAAACTGCGCGACCGGCGCGACACCAGTGAAGCCGTCTCCGCCTGTATCGTGGTCAGGAAAATGGCCCTGGTGGCTGTTGGTCATCCACTTTCCATTAGGCTTGAATTCATCGCCCCAGGGATAGACCTTTCCCGACATTCCGCCGCGCGCCGCGAACTCCCATTCTGCTTCGGTCGGTAGCCGCTTCCCGGCCCACTTCGCGTAAGCGAGCGCGTCTTCATAAGCAATATGCACAACCGGATATTTTTCCTTTCCGGTGATTGAGCTCTCCGGACCTTGCGGATGTCTCCAGTTCGCGCCCTTAACGTACGACCACCATTGGAAGTGATCGTCTAGCGGTACCGTATGGTCGGGCGGCGAAAAGACTACTGAGCCTGCCACCAAATTCTCAGTTGGAGCGCCGGGAAAGTCCTTTGCTTGAGGCGTTCGTTCAGCAACGGTGACATAGTCTGTTGCCTTCACGAATGCCGCGAACTGTTCATTAGTTACCTCGGTTTTGTCCATCCAAAAACTGTCGACATAAACGCGATGGATCGGACGAGAATCGTCTGTTGCATGCATCCCAACCTCATTTTTGTCGGCACCCATCGGATCAGCCGCGCCCATCGAGAACTCTCCACCGGGAATCCAAACCATGCCATCAGGCGGATCACCCGGCGGCCCATAATGGTTCTCAATTGTCTCGCTGAACGCGGATGCGCCTGGGTTCGCGATCATTTCAGGTTCCTTTTTGCGCGCCGCTTTCACGGCCAGGAAGCTCGCGACGATGAGGGCTGCGACAATAATTACGATGCTCCAGCGTCGCGCCGGCGTGCTGCGGCCACGGGATGATAGCGACTTGATTGACCGGCGTTTCCTCATCTCTGTACTGACTTGCTACGTGCTAGCATTAGAGGCCCACTTGAAAGTTGAGCCAATACCTTTCACGTCGCGTCTATTACTGAAGTATTTTGCCGCAAATAGTAATACTCTGGCACCGTCCTTCGGCCATGGGGGTTTTTTTTTCTCACGCTGCTTTGTTCCTCTTTGGGACCACTTCTCAAAATCGAAGCCATACTGCAATCAGTGCCACTAAGCCAAGAACAGAAATAAGCGCCGCAGGCACGGTCGCAATCGAATAGGTTCTTCTTCCAGTCATCTTTCGAATTTTGCGCATAGCACGATAGTGTTCGAAGGTTGCAATAGCCAGGACTATGACTCCGGTGATAATCATCAGCATGCCGTACTCGCGCGGACCAATCCTCCGCTGGGGCGCTGTTTGTCCCGACTGGTTCACGTACTCAAAGAACTTGTAGATGGTGAAACCGAAGCTAATCAGCGAGGTAGCAGTTCTTACCCATGCCATCATCGTTCGATCATAAGCCAGACGATTTCGCTCTAAGGCGAGTTCGTTGGTGCTTGGAAGCGGCTCCGCAACACTCACGTCATTGCCCATATCTGTAACCTCATTCAGTTGTTCTGTAAGGGGTGGCCCTCTCTCAGTCCTGCCCCAGAATCGCCTTTGCTAGACTGCATTCTGCATCAATTCGGGCCTGGCCCGAGGCCAGCCGTGCGGACACGTCGACAATCTTTGTTTCGCGCTCTTTTCTGCGCCGCGTGTTCCGCCAGCATTTCGCTTATATGAAGGCAGATCATACGCATTGCGCGAGTCTACCCTAAGAACATTGTTGTCCACACGCGAATCTGGCGCATTTGAAACTGGACACCTGACCTCGCATCATCGGACCGTTAAGACAGAATCGTCTCCACGACGATTCAGCGCATCCGTGTATAAATCAGCCGATTCCTTCTCCAACGGCGGCAAGTTTGGTCTCTTTTCACTGCTTTGTTATGATTTCGAACGATATGCGCGGATTCGCGTTTGCCCTGCTCAGGCGGCTCCTGATTGTCATTCCTGTTCTCTGGGCCGTGGTCACTCTGGTGTTTCTTCTGATCCACATTGTGCCTGGTGATCCTGCACGACAACTGGTCGGCGAAAATGCAACCGAAGAACAAGTTCAAACTGCTCGTGTTGAACTCGGTTTGGATAAGCCGCTCGGCTCCCAGTACGTCGACTACTGGCGCGGTCTGGTGCGCGGTGATTGGGGCATCAACCCGGTGACCAGGCAGCCGGTCCTCAAGCGAATCGTTTCCCGTTACCCGTCAACGATCGAGCTTGCCGTCGCCGCGATGTTCATAGCGACTTTGATTTCAATTCCGTTGGGTGTTACTGCCGCTACTCATCGCGGCAGTTTTGTAGACAGCCTTTCGACATTGGTCGCATTGCTTGGAATATCGCTTCCGAGCTTCGCGCTTGGTCCGCTTCTGGTTCTGATTTTTTCGGTTAACCTTGGCGTGACGCCTGTGTCGGGCATCGGAGGAATCGACAACCTGATCCTCCCCGCATTCACCCTCGCCGCAGCGATGTCCGCGTTTCTCACCAGAATTGTTCGATCAAGCGTCTTGGAAGAGTTAAACGAAGACTACGTGCGAACCGCGCGCGCAAAAGGACTTCCGGAACGCACGGTCATCTACAAGCACGTGTTGAAGAACGGGCTCATACCCGTAGTCACCGTGCTCGGGCTTCAATTTGGCGTTTTGTTGGCAGGCGCGATAATCACCGAGCGGGTGTTCTCGTGGCCCGGAGTCGGCAGCTTACTTGTGGACAGCATCAGTGAGCGAGATTACAAGCTCACGCAGGGATGCATACTGGTAATCGCGGCGACGTATGTGCTGGTGAACACCGCAACGGATATTGTTTACAGGTTCCTGGATCCCAGGATAAAGGTGGAATGAAAAACTCTAATATGACATATCGGTCATATAGGTCCTATTAGTCCTATCGGTCCTAATTCATGAGCACAATCGCCAAATCCGGGTTCGTTGTGGCAGCGCTGCTGGTTCTCATGGCTGCGTTGTCTCCTTTGCTCGCCTCCTGGGAACGAGTGCAAAGTCAGGATCTCGTTTCTCGTCTCGACGCCCCTGATCGCAGTCATCCGATGGGGCGCGACCAACTGGGGCGCGACGAACTCGCACGAATCATCTACGGTGCGAGAGTCTCCATGCTCGTAGGGCTCTCGGTGGTGACGATATCTTCTATTGTAGGCGTGCTGATTGGTTCGTTCTCTGGGTACGCAGGTGGCTGGGTCGATCGAATAGTCTCAGGATTTTTGTTTAATGTCTTTCTGTCGTTTCCCGGCATATTGCTCGCGATTGCGATGGTCGCGTTTCTCGGTCCTAGTCTGCGGAATCTGGTGGTAGCGCTGTCGGTGATCGGGTGGGTTGGATATGCGCGATTGATGCGGGCACAGGTGCTCAAGGTTCGCGAGTATGATTTCGTCACCGCTGCCCGAGCTCTCGGCGCAAACAATGTTCGAATCCTGCTCAAGCACATCCTTCCAAACTCTATCCAGCCTTTGATCGTCCAGGCATCGCTCGGAATGGCAGGCGCGATCCTTGCCGAAGCGGGCATGAGTTTTCTCGGATTAGGCGTCCCTGAACCCATTCCTTCGTGGGGCAAGATGATCGACGACTCACGCGAGTTTTGGTTTACCGCGCCTCATTTGTTCATTTTTCCCGGAGTGATGATTGCGTTGGCTGTCCTGGCATTCAACTTTATAGGCGATGGTTTGCGAGAGAAGCTCGATCCGCGACAACAGCCGCGATGATGGCGGATTCGATTATCCCCAGACCCGAGGCGAAACCCTGGCGCTGCGAACAAGAGAAACGAACTAGCGAATCCGCACTAAAGGTAGTAATATTGAAAGGCCTCCTTATAACAAAACCTCACCAACGTGCAGCAACTCGCAGGTCGAATCGTTGCCAGCACGGGTTTGTGACCCGTAAGACCGAAGCCCAACACGCAAAATCGCTGAGGCTGCAGCGCCTCAAACGGTGGAGGTTATTATGATCACGATCGCGGTAGTAACGTTGTGCAGCCTCGGGGTAGCGGCTGTTGTCCATAAACATGTGAAGGCGAACCGTCATCGCGCAATTGTTCGTCGGCTGCGCAGCCAGTTCGACTGAATCCGGATCCGTTAATCGGAATCAAACGCTTCTTTGTTAACAACGTAGGGCATCTTCGACCGATCGCCGCCATAGTTTCCCTCAATTACGTCTACTACCGCCTGAACACAACGACCAGCCATCCCGACATGCGGGTCCGGTGAAAGCCGAGTCTCTCTAGTGCCCGAAGCAAAATGATGAAATAACCGCAGACGATCTTTTAGTCGCGCATCGCGCAAAGGGCTATCCAGCGGCAGCGGTTCCTTCTCATACACGTCGAGTGCAGCTCCGGCGATCTCGTTGCCCAGTAGCGCGTGATAAAGCGCGTTCTCGTCAACAACCGGCCCCCTGGAGGTGTTTATCAGGTAGGCGCTCTTCTTCATCCGTCGAAAAGCTTCAAAGTTCATCAGGTGATAGGTAGGCGTAAGCGATTCGCCTCGCAATAACAGCGGCACATGAAGGCTCAGATAATCAGCGGCGGCCAACGCTTCTGAAAAAGATACATATCGAATCTCTCTACGTCTTGAGGTGAAACCCGCTTCGAACCTCAATGACATCTCGCGTGCTGCGTATAGAACGAACTTCTCATCCTGAATCTCGGGGTCATAGAGCAGAATATCCGCGTCCAGACCTATGCATTTCTTGGCGAACGCTTTGCCGATGCGGCCGGTACCGATTACGGCGATCGTCTTACCGGTAACTTCGTCGCCGAGGAAAGGTTGATAGGGATGCCACGAGGTCCATTGGTTGTTCTCTACGAGTTTCTCTGAAGGATAGAGTTTTCGCGATACTGCTCCCATCATGAAGAAAGCAAATTCTGCGGTAGCTTCGGTGAGGACATCAGCCGTGTTGGCGAACGGTATCCGATGACGATTCGCCGCAGCACGATCGATGTTGTCAAACCCCACGGCAATCTGTGCGACGATTTGAAGAGTCGACGCGCCGGCGGAAAAAACTTCTTCGTCGATGGCATCTCGAAGCGTGGTTATCAGCGCGTCGATACCGTTCCTAACCTTTTCGACGATAAGTGACTTTGGCGGCGGCTCGAAGAGAGGATAGACTTCCACCTCGTAACCAATGTCACGGAGGCGAGCGAGCGCTTCATTGCCGATGTCCGCCGTTGCAAATACTCTGACTTTCTTTTTCGACATTGCATTCAAAAAACGAATCAGTGAGCGGAATCTTATGCTTCGGTACAAATGTGATCAAGGAACGCTTCGCGTTTAGCGTTCAGCGTTAGCAGCTGGTTATCTTCTGCGTAATCTGCGTAATCTGTGGATCAGTCCTGATTGAAAGATCCCACAGCCTATCCGCAGATGACGCACATTGCGCAGATCGGAAAGTAACAAGCTGCTAACGCTGAACGTTCAACGCGAAGCGTTGAACACCTACATTCCTTTTTCGTTACTGGGATTTAGCTATCCCGAAACCGGCCAGACAGCCGAATATGCGCGCCTTGAATCAGCAATTTATGCTCATTTTGTGTTGATCTGGTGCTCGTTCGTCTTGGCACGCAATTTGGTCTGCGGTCCGAATAAAGTGAAGGGAAACTATGGATACCTTATTACAAGACATTAAGTCCGGTGTACGGATGCTGCTTAAAAAGCCCGGCTTTACGCTGATCACCACTGTCACGCTGGCTCTTGGGATAGGCGCCAACACCGCAATCTTCAGCATCACTGACAAGCTGCTCGTCCGAAGTTTGGCGGTGGAAAAACCCGAGCAGCTTGTGCTCATCAACTCCGTGAGCGTGAGCCCTCATTTCGTCAGCAATGCGTTCTCCTACCCGGTTTTCGACGACTACCGCGCTCAAAATGAAGTCTTCGACGGGATGTTTGCATTCAATCGCACACAGCTGGAGTTGAATTCCAACGATCAAACCGAACTCGTCGAAAGCGAGTACGTTTCCAGCAATTACTTTAAAGTCCTTGGTGTAAAGCCAGCGTTAGGCAGCACCTTTTCGCCCGATGAAGACTCGGCCGCGAGCCCGTCACAAGTTATTGTCATAAGCAACTCCTTTTGGCGAACTCATTTCGGCGCAGATCCAAATACGATCGGCAGAACCATCACCCTTAACAACGTCCCTTTGACCGTGATCGGAATAGCACCGCCCGAATTCACCGGAATGATTCTCGAAGAACCGGCGGCTATTTGGGTGCCTGTTCGAATGCATGCGCAGCTCGCTCAATCGAAAATTATCGAGAGCCGAAAAAACCAGTTTTTGCTTATGGTCGGGCGGATTAAAGAGGGCGTAAGTGCGGCTCAAGCCCAAATCGGAATGGACCTCGTCGCGCAGCAAGTGAAAGAGGCACACACTCCTTCGGGCGTCATTACAAAAGGTCTGCCGTTCAGCGAGCAACACATCCAATTCGAACCAGGAGGCCAGGGAATCTCAATTTTGCGAAAACGGTTTTCGCAGCCTCTTAAGCTCCTGATGGCGGTCGTCGCTCTGGTGTTGTTAATTGCCTGCACAAATGTTGCGGGCTTGTTGCTGGCGCGGGGCGTGACTCGACGAAAAGAAATGGCAATCAGGAGAGCGCTTGGTGCCGGTGGATTCCGGCTGGCGCGCCAACTGATGACCGAAAGCCTGCTGCTGGCGTTAACAGGTGGCGCGGCCGGCCTGCTGCTCGCTCCGTGGCTAGTAACGCTGCTTGTTAAGAGTCAGGCCAGACTCAGTATCGCGCAGGGAATACTGGGCGAAGGACTGGATCGCAGAGTGCTGGTGTTCAGCATATTGACGACCATCGTCGCAGGTCTTCTGTTTGGCGCCGTACCCGCATGGCAGGGCGCAAGAACCGACCTCCTGCCCGCAATGAAGGAAGAGGGCGGAATATCTATGAGAGGCGAGCGCCGATTCAACATCCGAAGTCTGCTGGTGGTAACGCAGCTCGCTTTGGCGGTGATCGTTCTAATTGGCGCCGGTCTGTGCATCAAGAGTCTTCAAAATCTTCTTGCGATTGATCCCGGCTATCAGAGTGCGCATGTAATCATGGTTCCGCTGGAACTTGATGAGAAGAAGTACGATGCGGGACGAGGCAAAGCGCTAAGAGAACAGCTCATCGAGCGCCTAAGATCTATGCCGGGCGTGGATGAGGTCAGTTACGGTTTGGTCATGCCACTCAGCGGAAGTCGATATATGAGTAGCATATTTGTCGAAGGCCGTAAGCCACTTCCCGATGAACAGATGGCTTTCGATGCCAACGACGTCGGACCGCGATACCATGAAACAATGGGCATAAGAATAATCGAAGGACGCGGGTTCACTGAGCAAGACAGAGAGGGAGCGCCGGCGGTCGTGATCATAAATGAAGCGATGTCACGCAAGCTTTTCCCCGGCGAAAATGCAGTCGGAAAGAGATTGCAACCGGGGACGAACGCACCTCCGGTTGAAATCGTCGGCATCGCCGCAAACATCAAACACCATGATTTGACTGAGGATCCCATTCCTCACTTTGATTTGCCTGGTTTGCAGCGAAAGCCCTCTTTTTACACAAATATAGTCCTGCGAACGCGCGGACGCGCGAGTGATTCCATTGCGGCGGTACGCGATGAAATTCGATCGATTGATCCTTCGCTGCCAGTCTCAGACGTGAAGACGATGTCCGATCAGATCGGCAATGCTCTGTCAGCAATGAACCTGGCATCAACACTCGTGGGAATTTTTGGATTAGTGGCGTTGATGCTGGCGGCCATCGGTCTGTACGGGGTGATGTCGTATGCGGTAGCGCAGCGTACGCATGAGATTGGCATTCGGATGGCGCTCGGTGCTCAATTGGGCGACGTCCTCGGCATGATAATCAGACAGGGAATGATGTTAACGATTGTTGGGGTTGGCCTCGGGCTCGGCGCGGCGTACCTTTTGACACGAACGGTTGCGAGCCTTTTGTACGGCGTGAGTCCTACCGATCCCGCAGTTTTCGCAGTCATCGGCGTCGTGCTGATAGGAGTGGCTCTGGGAGCCTGTTTCGTCCCGGCGCGGCGAGCATCGAAGGTGGATCCGATGATCGCGCTGAGGTACGAATAATCGGACGTATAGGTCTTACAGGTCTTATACGTCCTATAGGTCCTATTGACAGAAACCCGAAACCGTCAGCTACATTCCCGCCTGGCGTGCGACAAAAATCGATCCAATGGCAGCCCTGCGCCACGAATGAAATGGACCACTTAATCCAGGATTTGACATTCGCGTGGAGAACGCTGCGACGGCGGCCGGGATATGTTGTCACTGCCGTTCTCACATTGGCAATCGGCATCGGGGCTAACACAGCGATTTTCAGTGTCGTGAACGGTGTGATTCTGAAGCCGTTCCCGTACCCACACCCTGAAAGACTGGTAGTTCTTTCTGGAACCTCAAGGGAAGTCCCCGAGACGCTAGTGTCTTACCCTGACTACCTCGACTGGCGAGAGCGCCAAACCGTGTTTGAAGAGATCGCAGTTCGAATGCCCGCCGGTTTTGTGTTCACCGGCGATGGCGAACCGGAACGAATTATTGGTCGATGGGTCAGCGCGAGCTTCTTCCAGACACTTGGGGTCAAACCATTGATCGGTCGTACGTTCACCGAGCAAGATGAAAATCCCGCGGCTGAGCGCGTGGTCGTCCTTGGGTACGGGCTCTGGCAGCGCCGATTCGGTGGTGAAGAATCGGTGGTCGGCCGAACGTTGAGAATAAACGCGGAAAGCTGGACAGTCATTGGCGTAATGCGGGCCGACTTCGACTTCTATGGACGCATCAATGCCAATAATGATTTCCTTGTACCGCTTGGACGCCTCACCGATCGTGAGTACATGCACACGAGGAACACACACCTCGCGAGCGTGATCGGAAGATTAAAACCGAACGCGACCCTTGAGCAGGCTCGAAGCGAAATGAACGCAATTGCAGCGGATCTCGAAGCACGGTATCCGGAATCCAACACCGGCACCGGTGTATCACTCAAGCCGCTCACTGAGGACTATCTCGGCGACGCTCGACAAGTATTAATGATGATATCCGCAGCTGTGCTGCTGGTGTTGCTAATCGCCTGCGCCAATGTAGCGAATTTATTGCTGGCGCGTGCGGCGGGCCGCCAGAAAGAGATTGCGCTCCGACTCGCGTTGGGGGCGAGCCGGGTACGAATTGTTCGGCAGTTGCTGACCGAGAGCGTCCTGCTCGGGCTGATCGGAGGAGTGATTGGATTCCTGTTGGCAATGTGGTCCTTCGATTTTCTGCTGAAGCTGAGCGCTACTGCTTTGCCGCGAGCAGACGAAGTAAAAATAGATTCTCGAGTGCTGATATTCTCAATTGCGGCGAGTTTGTTTACTGGCGTTGTCTTCGGATTAGTTCCGGCATGGCAGGCATCGAAACTCGATCTGCAGTCGTCGTTGAAAGAGGGAGGCCGACAAGCAGGCGCCGGATCGAACGAACGGTTAAGAGGCGCCTTCGTGGTTTCCGAGATAGCGTTGTCTTTTGTGCTGCTTGTCGGCGCTGGCCTGCTGTTGAAAAGCTTCCGGGAAATGTTGAGAGTCGATCTCGGATTTGAGCCGCGAAACGTGCTTACGGTTCGCTTGCGGTTACCGGATGCGAAGTATAGAAACTCGTCGCAAACAATGAACTTCTGTCGAGAGATGCTTCAACGAGTTTCGACTCTTCCAGGAGTCCAGCATGCCAGTCTTTCAACTGGTTTTCCGTTCGGGCAGTCGAACAATGATGAATACCTGCTCGAAGGCGAAGCAGAACCCCAACCCGGTAATTCACCTGTCGCGGTCACTCACTGGATCAGCGAGGGCTATCAACAGACTCTCGGAATTTCGTTGCTTGCTGGTCGAAGCTTTACGGAAGAAGACAACGAGACTGCTCCTCCCGTTGCCATCGTGGACGAAGAACTGACCAAACGCCGCTTTCCCGATCAACCGCTCCAATCAGTCTTAGGGAAACGCGTTCGGGTGGGAGGGACTAACGAGCCGTGGCGAAAAATCGTAGGCGTTGTTCGTCATGTAAAGCATGCGTCGCTCGATGAAGAACCTCGGCCGGAAATCGACAGGCCTTACGCACAAGTTGGTCCAAAATGGCTCGCCGAACTCACCCGGGTGATGGACCTATCGCTCAAGACCTCAGGTGATCCACTTGCCTTTGTTGCAGCTGTTAAGAGAGAGGTTCAGAGCATCGACGCGGAGCAGCCGCTGGCAAATGTTCAGGCATACGAAGCACGGATGTCCGCTGAAACCGCGCCGCGCAGGTTCAACCTGTTATTGGTCGGTGGCTTTGCGTTGATTGCGCTTCTGCTAGCGACCGTGGGCGTCTACGGATTGATGTCGTTTGCGGTGACTAGCAGAACACAGGAGATCGGCATACGGATAGCGTTGGGCGCCGAGTCAAGAGACATTCGAAGATTGGTATTGAAACGCGGATTAGCGATGGCTCTTGCTGGAATCGTGATCGGCGTAGCCGGGTCGCTGGCGCTGACAAGGTTAATACAGAATCTGCTGTTCGGTGTAAGCCCATCTGATCCTTTCACTTTGGTGTTGGTAATGCTGATACTGACGGGAGTGGCTCTGGGGGCTTGTTTGGTGCCGGCTCGAAAAGCGACGAAGGTGGATCCGATGGTCGCGTTGAGGTATGAGTGAGCCAGAAAGGCTCGGCTCAAATCCCCAACCGCCCCCAACAGACATCAGCCGCGGTCCTCCTGACGGAGGGGTGCTGGTGGTCTTATCCTCTTTCTAAAAACCTTGCCCTCCTTACGAAGGGCATTACGTCCGCATCGGTGTTAGATTTCGAACTGCGTATTTGATACGACCGCAGAACCCGTGGAGCAAGCTGGTGGAGACACTTCTTAGAGACTTGCATCATGCAGTCCGCACCATTCGAAATAATCCCGGTTTTTCCGCTATAGCGCTAATAGCTCTCGCTCTTGGAATTGGCGCAAATACTGCAATCTTCAGCGTCATCAACGCGCTGATTCTGCGGCCACCTCCTTTCAAAGATGCGGATCGCATCGTTTATCTTTGGGAGACCAACCCGACGATCGGTCTAGATCGTGGAATTGTCTCCTCCGCAAATTTCGTCGATTGGCGCGAACAGAGCAGCGCATTTGAACAAATCTCTGCCTGGCGCACATGGTTCTACAGACTTAGCGGCGACGGAGAACCGGAACAGGTTTGGGGCGTTCGTACGTCGGCTAACTTTTTCGATCTCCTCGGTGTTGAACCCTCGCACGGACGCACATTTCTCATTGGCGAAGAACAGGCTGGAAGCGATCAAGTAGTCGTGCTCAGTCACCGTATCTGGAGCGGCCGTTTTGCAGCCGATCCCAATATCGTGGGAAGATCGATCAACATTGATGACAAGCCCTTCACAGTGATCGGCATTCTTCCTGCGGACTTCAATCTATTCGGCGGCAGTCGGCACTATGATTTATGGATGCCATTTGATTTCGGACGAGGACAATTGGGACGAGACGATTATTCATTGATCGTGTTCGCTCGTTTAAAGCGCGAGATTTCATTGGATCGGGCTCAGTCTGAAATGAATGCCATTGCCGAACGACTCGCCCAAGGATACCCCACGACCAACCAGAACCGCGGAATTAAGGTGATCACGCTTCAGGAGAACCAGGTGCTGGACTTAAAACCGGCACTGATGATTCTGCTCACTGCTGCCGGTTTTGTCTTGCTGATGGCTTGTGTGAATGTTGCGAACCTGCTGCTCGCCAGGGGCGCGACAAGGCAGCGAGAGACCGCCTTGAAAATCGCATTGGGAGCCAGTAGAGGACGTCTGGTTCGCGCATTGCTCACCGAGAGCATTTTGCTATCTGTAATTGGCGGACTATTAGGTTTGCTCGTGGCGCAATGGGGTCTCGACCTCCTGCGAGCGCTGTTGCCAACAGGTGCTGCTGAGGTCCCACGCGCAGACTGGATTGGAATTGATCGCTCCGTACTCTGTTTCGCAATTTTAATCTCAATTTTGACTGGGATTGTCTTTGGACTTGCGCCGGCGCTACAAGTTGATCGATTCGAGCTTAACCAGGCTATAAAAGATAATGGAATAAATTCCGCGGTCAGCACCCGGCGACGACTGATGGATTTTTTCGTTGTCGGGGAAATCGCGCTGGCGATGATTCTTTTGGTTGGTGCAGGGTTGATGATCAGGAGCTTCTGGAAGTTTATCGGCGTTCAGCCGGGCTTCAATCCTGAAAACCTCCTGACAATGCAGCTCTGGTTGCCGGAATCAAGGTATGCGGAGCCAGGAGCTATCGCAGCCTTCTACAGACAAGCCCTCGACAGGATCCGTCAACGACCGGAGATCCAATCAGCCACCGCTGTCGACTTCTTGCCATCGAGCGGATGGAGCGACTCGACTGCATTTGAGATCGATGGCCGAGCAGCTCCCGACCCGGAGCAGGAGTCTGTCGTTCAGTATCGCGTGATTGATTACGACTATTTTCGCGTGATGGGCATCCCGTTGATCCG
>DATFWY010000271.1:0-20401 GCA_035258805.1 Blastocatellia bacterium
AGGAGATGACAATGAAAAAGTGGACGGTTCGAGTGCTCGCTCCTTTGCTCATTATTTGTTTGCTCGCGGCAGCGCCGGTACAGGCCCAGAACGGAGCCGTTCCTGCAAGTCTCAACGGTTTCGATGGCTTCGTGGAGCAAGTGATGAAAGACTGGCACGTGCCGGGCATCGCGGTTGCCATCGTGAAAGACGGCCACGTCGTTTATGCGAAAGGCTACGGTTATCGCGATGTCAAAAAAGGATTGAAGGTCACACCCGATACTCTGTTTGCCATTGGCTCGTGCTCGAAGTCGTTCACCGCTACGTCGGTGGCAATGCTCGTCGGCGAAGGCAAGCTTGATTGGGACAAACCAGTTAGAGATTACATGCCGGACTTCAGGCTGTACGATGGATATGCGACCACTCAACTTCGACCGCGCGATCTCGTGACCCATCAATCGGGTCTGCCCCGACACGACCTGGTGTGGTATGGCTCGCCGCTTGCGCGGAAGGAAATCTACGAGCGGTTGCGCTATCTGGAACCGAGCAAACCGCTGCATGCCAAATTTCAATACAACAATCTGATGTTTATGACAGCCGGCGTTCTGATCGAACGCGTCTCGGGCAACACCTGGGAAGAGTTCGTGCGCCGCCGCATCTTCGAACCTATCGGGATGAAGAACTCCAACTTCTCAGTCGCCGACTCTCAAAAGACGTCCGACTTTTCATTGCCCTACAATGAAAATAACGGCGAAGTAAAAGAGATCCCCTTCCGGAACATCGACGCGATCGGCCCTGCTGGTTCGATCAATTCGAGCGTAAACGAGATGACTCACTGGCTGCTGTTGCAGCTGGGCAAGGGTAAATACGAGGGCCGGCAAATCATACCGGAAAAGAATCTGGCTGAAGTGCACACACCGCAAATCGTGGCGGGCGGCGATCTGAAGTATGACGAGTCATTTTATTCGAGCTATGCAATGGGATGGGGTGTGACGTCCTATCGCGGGCATCCGGACGTCTCGCATAGTGGCGGTATCGACGGTTTTACATCGAACGTTCGCTTTCTGCCGAGAGATCAATTGGGAGTCGTGGTGTTAACCAATTCATCCTCACCCGCGAGCGGGCTCATCGCTTCCAACGCGGTTGACCGGATGCTCGGTTTGAGCGAAGCGCCCTTTGCGCAGCGGGCACTCGACAACGCCGCCAAGGCTAAAGAGGCGCAGGCTAAAGCTAAAGCCGCCGACGAAGCAAAGCGCAAAAAGGATGCGCCGCCGACCCACAAGCTGAGCGACTACGTCGGACAATTTGAGCATCCTGCTTATCAGACGCTGACGATCAGCCAGGAAGGCGAGCAGTTGAAGTTTGATCTTCACGGCGTGACCGGCGCGCTGAAGCATTACCACTATGACATCTTTCAGGGCGTGGAGGGTGCACTAGGGCTTGAAGGAACTAAGGTGACTTTTCTGGTAAGTCCGGCGGGCGAGATTGATAGTGTGTCCATTCCGCTTGAGCCGAGCGTTAAGGAGATAGTTTTCAAACGCAAACCGAAACCGGAAGAGAAGGCGTCGGCGCAGAAATGAGTGTGTGAGAAATCCCACGAGACTGTGTGAAAAAGACGTTCGTAGTTCGGCCTTCAGGCGGAAGTTGGTAATTTTCGCGAAATTCACGATACGAACTTCCGCCTGAAGGCCGAACTACGAACTTTTCACACAATCTCGTGCCGTGGGTGGGATTTGCAATCACAACAGGCGGGTTGGAACTAAAGAGAGTGAGACGTTATCAGATCATGGCTGCACGTTATTCTGAACTGAAGAGTATTCCCAAAGACTTTCTGATCTTTGGCCTGTCAAAAATGGTGTGCGCGCTGTTCCTGGCTGCGACGTCCGTTCCCGCCCAAAGCATCTCCTGGCCTCAGTTCCGTGGCCCGGATTCAAACCCTGTAGGAACTCACGCGCAACTCGCTGAACGGTGGTCCAAGATCGAAAACGTAGAGTGGTCGCAGGAGATTCCCGGACGCGGTTGGTCCTCGCCAATCGTTACCGGGGGCATGATTTACCTGACCACCGTAACAACCGAAGGCAAGTCGAAGCCACCGCAGATCGGAACAGAGTACAGCAACGAGTACGTCGCTGAATTACAAAAACAGGGCCTTCCGATGGATAAGGTCCTGGAACGGGTGACTGAGCGCGACATCGAACTTCCAAAAGAAGTGAAGCTCCACTACTTCGTCTATTGCCTTAATCTGAGAAGCGGCAAGGTGGAATGGCAGAAAGAGTTTTACGCCGGACGGCCACCGGGTGGACGTCATCGAAAAAACAGTTTTGTCTCCGAGACTCCGGTGACCGACGGAAAGTACATTTACGTCTATGTAGCTAATTTAGGCTTATGGGCGTTTGACTTAAACGGCAAGGCGGTGTGGTCAACGCCGCTCGAAGCGAATCCGATCTATCTCGACTTTGGTACCGGAAGTTCGCCGGCACTCACCGGCGATCTCCTGGTGATCGTGAATGACAACGAAAAGCAACAGTACATCGCGGCATTCGACAAGCAGACGGGCAAACAGGTCTGGCGGACGAATCGCGATATCGGCGGCAAGGGGCAACCGGTGCAGCGGTCCGGATGGTCGACTCCGTTTGTTTGGCGTAACGCGCTGCGAACTGAGATTGTCGCTGTGGGTCCTGGCGATGTGGTGAGTTACGACCTCGCTGGGAAGGAATTGTGGCGAATGTCGGGAATGGCGGTTACACCGATTCCGACACCTTTCGCTTACGATGGCCTGCTGTACATTGACGGCGGTAGCGGAGCGTTGTTGGTTGCCGTTCGTCCGGGAGCGGCGGGCGACATCTCGCTCATAAAAGATCAATCCTCAAATGAGTATGTAGTCTGGTCACAAGCGCGGGGCGGCACTTATCTTCCAACGCCCGTCGCTTATGAGGGTGCGGTTTATGTACTCACAGAGAAGGGCATCTTGATGCGATTTGACGCAAAGACTGGAAAGCAGATCTATAAAACGAGGATTGATCCTGCGGCAACGGCTTTCACGACTTCTCCCTGGGTTTACAACGGCAAGCTCTTCTGCCTTAGCGAGGAGGGCCAGACATTCGTCGTCGCCACGGGCGAGCAGTTCAAGCTATTGCACGTGAATGAACTGGACGACATGACGTTGGCATCGCCAGCCCTGGTCGGCGAACGTCTGTTGATACGTACGGAACACCGTCTGTACTCGATCCGTCAAAAGAAATGAGCGCGCTGCAAGCAGTAACTTACCTGCCTCAATCGAGTTTGAAAATCGCCTCAATTCGACTACAGTGCGACCTGCCTTCAGGCCCACAAAAGGACGTTCAAAAGAACTATGTATCGTGCTTTGGCTATAACGTTTGCCATCATCCTTCTGTTCTTCAGTGGCGGCGCGAGTGCACAGAAGATCGAGACTGGATTTCTGAATAGGTCTGTAACCGTCAACGGCTCGGAGTATCGATACGTTGTCTACGTGCCGCGGGAATTCAACAACTCCAAATCGTGGCCGGTAATCGTTGCTCTCCACGGTGGAGGCGAGTATGGCAACGATGGCATCAAGCAGACGGCTGGAGGTTTGGCGCGAGCGATTCGGCTAAATCCTGAACGCTTTCCGGCGATCGTCGTTTTCCCTCAGGCGCGTGCAGACAATACGCCAGGCTGGCAACTGGAGGGAGGAAAAGCTGCACTCAGCCAACTCGATAGCGCGGTAAAGGAGTTTCACGGCGATCCGAAACGTATTTACCTCACAGGATTATCCGCAGGCGCGAACGGGAGCTGGTTTCTTCTATCCAGACACCCAGAACGATTCGCGGCGGCGGTGATAGTTTGCGGATTCGTCTCCGAGTTCAAGGGAAAAACGAGTGGTGTTGACTATCCAAGCCTGGCGCCCGAATCAAAGACCGACTCCTTCAGCGTGATAGCGAAGGAGGTCTCGTCAATTCCGATTTGGATATTTCATGGCGACGCCGATCAGAATGTTTCGGTCGAGGAATCCCGAAAGATGTTCGCCGCATTGAAGTCGATTGGCGCGAATGTTCAGTACACAGAGTTACCTGGCGTCCCGCACAACGCCTGGGATCCGGCGTACAGCAGGGCGGATGTTTTTGAATGGCTTTTCAAACAGGTAAAGAAATAGGGCCCTCGACCGACCGTGTGAGAGTGTTTGAAGAGTGTTTGAAGAGTCTTAAGGATACCATCGCGCTTTTAGCCGAGTGAGTTTCAGTTTCGACCTAACCCGGGATCGGTCCGACCAAGATACCATCTGGCTTAAGCCCGATGGCATCTTGGACAAGCTGCCTGTCCCTGTTAGGTCGAAGTTGAAACTCCATCGGCTGAAGAGGCTGTCCAAAAACTCCTGAATACCACCCACGGCAGCCCGATGGGATCTGATGAACCTCACGGCAGCGCTTCTAAGTTAAAGAAAAACCTAAACGTCCCAGCACCCGTAGTGCTATTAGAAATCTCGAGAGAAGTTGACACCAAAATGCGGGGTCTGGCTCGAAGACCCCAAAGTGGCATGGTGCGAATTTGCTTGCGTCCAGTGGAGTCGGCCGTAATCGGTAGATCATCATAACTAAAGTCAACCCAGCGGAATTGATTGGGCGGTATCACCACTTCAGGACTGACTGCAACAACATCGCCGTGCTCGTCAAAGATTCTTAATCTTAGGCTTATCGGTAGGTTTGTTTGCCCGGATTCTGATGTGGGCGGATTGAACGCCGTATAGCGCAACATATCTCCGCGAGCGAGACCAACAAGGCCTGTTTGGCCGTCAACTAGTGTTACGTCGGATTCGGCTCGCAACTGAGCCCAACCCGGCAGTTGCAAAAAACTGAAAACGAATATTGTCAGCGTGGCTTTGCGGATTATTGAGTTTTTATCGACAACCTTTGGTAACATCTTCAAACTCCTTCCTTTTATTGTCTGCTCGATATGGATTTGGTTGGCACTGATTAAACAACGCTCTGAGCAAAACTTTCCGCTCGAATTTTCTCCTCATTGAATAACGCGACAAACGAGTGTTAGAACTTCCATGCGCAGCAATTAAATTTCACCAGGGACAGAAGGCGAGCTCCGAATATAGGTTCCTTCACATTCTGAGCAAAGATGATTTCCAAGAGACTATCGTGGGGCCAATTCCGGCAAAGAAGCACACATCGTCATCAACGGCTTGACCTTTACCGCTCTCCGCATCAAAGTATCAGCGCCTCGGGTTACGCATCAGGGTCTCGAACTCTGACGCCTTGTGAGAACCTGCCGATCAGATCCGTACTGCAACAACGTTACGTCGACGGTTTTTATGGTCGTTGGAGGCATGACTCGGGGAACGCATCAAGACTGAAGCCGACACTACAGATCGCCGTAGACAAACCTTGAAAGAATCGCTGGCACCTGAAACTGTTATCTCGCACTACCGCATCGTGTCAAAACTCGGCGCGGGTGGGATGGGTGAAGTCTACCTCGCGCAGGATACATCGGAATTGGGTCGCACTGTGGCGCTCAAAGTTCTATCGACTGAAGTTGCCAAAGATCAAGATCGCCTACAACGCTTCACTCTGGAAGCACGAACTGTTTCAAATCTCAATCATCCCAACATCCTTACCGTTTATGAATTTGGGCAGACGGATGCCACTTCTTTCATTGCAACGGAATATATAGATGGGGTCACGCTCCGAGAATATCTGTTCAGCCGCCGGTTGAAATTAATCGACATTTTGGATGTCGTCATCCAGGTTGTTGCTGCATTGAATGCAGCACACGAAGCGGGTGTTACCCATCGCGACCTCAAGCCTGAAAATGTGATGATTCGCCGCGATCAGATCGTAAAGGTGCTCGACTTCGGTCTCGCCAAGTTATCGGAGCCGTCTCGCTCAGCCTCTGGTATGGGGGAAAGCGATAGCAGCGAAGCTGCTGCCACTAAAGTTATGGTCAACACACAGCCCGGGCTGATCCTGGGCACCGTCAGCTATATGTCGCCCGAACAATCACTCGGGAAAGGCGTCGACCAACGGGCTGATATCTGGAGTCTGGGCGTCGTCCTCTATGAAATGATCGGCGGAAGCCTGCCATTCCAGGGAAAGGACATTCATCGACAAATCATTGCAATCCAGGAAGTGGATCCGGTGCCTCTGTCACAACAGGTGGAGGGCGTGCCGGAAAGACTGGAAGAGATTGTTAACAAATGCCTGGCGAAAGACAAAAATGAGCGCTACCAAACCGCCAAAGATCTTCTGATCGATTTGCGAAACCTGAGACGCAAGCTTGACGTGGATGCCGAGATTGAGAGAACTATCGCTCCGGCTTCGAGGAGCACCAGCGGCGGCGCATCGAACAAACAAGGATCGCAATTGAATGCGGCGACCGTCGCGCCACAGGTACGCACGACATCAAGCGCCGAGTACATTGTCACTGGAATCAAACAGCACAAACTGGCATCAGGTATCGTGGTTCTGCTGCTTGTTGTCGCAGGCGTAGGTTACGGCTTCTACTTGCATGCGGTTAACACCGAAGTCGCAATTGAATCCATTGCCGTGCTGCCCTTCGAGAATCGAAGTAACGACTCGGATACGGATTATCTGTCCGACGGTTTGGCGGAGTCGCTGATTTATCGCCTATCTCAGCTTCCCAACCTGAAAGTAAGCCCGACGAGTTCGGTCATGCGTTACAAAGGAAAAGAGACTGATGTCAAGCGAATCGCCGATGCACTGGGCGTGAATGCAGTGATGACGGGGCGACTGGTGAAACGCGGCGACAATCTGACTATCAGCGCCGAGCTGATCGATGCTCGTTACAACAAGCTGCTCTGGGGCGAACAGTATGAGCGCAAGATGTCTGATCTGTTGGCGACGCAACGCGACATAGCCGCCGCTATTACGCAAAAGCTACAAGTAAAACTGACAGGGCTTGACACCCAGAGAGTGACCAGACGCTACGGTGAGAACAACGAAGCTTATCAACTTTACCTTAAAGGTCGGTTTCATTTTGGACGGCGCACAGAAGAGGACCTTCGCCGCAGCATAGAACTTTTTCAGCAGGCCATAAGACTCGATCCGAACTTCGCGTTAGGTTATGTCGGCATAGCGGAATCGTATGCGGTGATGCCGTCATACCCTTACATGTCTCCCAGGGAGGCATTCCCGCAAGCTAAGGCGGCGATCGGGCGAGCGCTCGAGCTTGATCCGGAATCACCCGAAGCCCATACGGTTTCCGGAGTCATAGCGTCCACCTACGACTGGGATTGGGATAAGGCTGAAAGGGAGTTCAAACGGGCACTGGAGTTGGACCCGAATGTGGCGCTCACACATTATCGCTATGGATGGGTATATCTTAGCCCGATGGGCCGTCACGAGCAGGCAATCGCAGAACTTAAGCGAGCGATGGAGCTTGAACCTCTTTCACTTGTGCAGGGTGCTAATTTTGCCGCGGTCCTTATGTACGCTCGTCAGTTTGACCTGGCAGTCGATCAGGCAAAAAAGACATACGACCTCGATCCGGCCTTTGTCACCGCCCAGAATTGGCTTTGCCGGTCTTATAACGCCAAAGGAATGTACGCGGAATCTATCGCTATTGCGGAACCAAAGCTGCCGTCTGATGCGGGTCTTGTACGTTCTGATCTGGCGGTTGCTTACGTGAAAACCGGACGACGCTCGGAAGCCGAGAGGGTGATAGATGGTTGGCAGGAAATCGAGCGGAAGAGATACATAATCCACTACTATGTAGCGATCGATTATGCTGTTATCGGTGAGAAAGAAAAGGCGTTCGCCGAACTTGAAAAGGCTTATCAGGCACGCGATTGGTTTCTGCCGCGAATAAAGACAGAGCCGTTCTTGGATCCCTTACGAGACGATCCGCGCTTTTCCGACCTGATGAAGCGAATAGGCTTGCCACAGTAGAGTTAGAACCAGATGGATAGACTGCTACCAGCAAACTGCACACTTTCGCATTACCGTATCATTTCACGAATTGGGGCCGGCGGCATGGGAGAGGTCTATCTTGCAGAGGACACCAGACTGGGTCGAAAGGTCGCATTGAAGCTTCTGTTATCCGACTTTACCACCAATCCAGATCGCCTTCGGCGATTTGAGTTGGAGGCCAGAGCCGCTGCCACTCTCAGTCATCCCAACATTGCACACATCTACGAAATCGGCGAGTCGGATGGGACTCACTATATTGCGATGGAGTTCGTCGAAGGCGAAACGCTTACGGCAAAATTCAGACGTGAGCCCATCGGGCTCTTGCTCAAACATCTCTCGCAGGTTGCTGAGGGTCTTTCAAAGGCTCACTCCGCAGGAATAGTTCATCGCGACCTCAAGCCAGATAACATCATGATTACTCGCGACTGCTACGCGAAAATCCTGGACTTCGGGCTCGCCAAACTAATTGAGGCTCAAAGCTCATCGATCACCAGTGAAGACGCTGCGACGGCGGTGATGGCTCAACAACCGTTGTCGGTCGCTGGAACGGTGATGGGAACAGTAGGCTACATGTCGCCCGAACAGGCCCAGGGCAAGTCCGTCGATCAGCGCGCCGATATCTTCTCGTTCGGATGCATTCTGTATGAAGCCGCAACCGGGAACCGGGCGTTTGAGGGAGACTCGGCGATCGATACGTTACATAAGATAATCTATTCAACACCCACTCCAGTTACGGATTTGAATCCGGGATTGCCGGCTGATCTTCAGCGTATCATTCGGCGCTGTCTCGCAAAGGAACCCGATAAGCGCTATCAAACAATTCGTGATGTAGTGAACGATCTTGAAGACCTTCGGCGAGAGGTCAACTTCGATTCAGAGATCGGTCGAAGCATTCCACCGCAAACTGTGTCAGCTCCGGGAACTCCTGTATCCCAGGCCACAAGCAGCCAGCGCTTTACCGGCACCAGTGACGTGCAGACGCCCTCAATGTCAAGCGCGGAGTACCTGATCGGCAAGGTCAAGAGTCACCGGCTAGGCGCAACACTAATCTCGGCAGCAATTCTGGTTGTGTTAGCCGCTGGCGGTTACTTGGCGTTCTCTGAGCGCAGACAATCAACTTCTATTGAGTCAATCGCAGTGATGCCGTTTGTGAATGCCGGAGGCGCTGCTGATGTTGAATATCTTTCGGATGGCATGACTGAATCACTCATAAGCAGCTTGTCACAATTACCGAAGCTGACAGTTAAAGCTCGTTCGTCGGTATTTCGCTACAAAGGCAAAGAAACAAGCCCGCAGACGATTGGCAAGGAGTTGAACGTCCAGGCGATTTTGAACGGTCGGGTAGTTCAACTCGGGGATCAACTGACACTGAGTCTTGAGTTGATCGAGGCGCGCACGGAAAACGTAATTTGGGGTGAGCAATACAATCGCAAACGAACCGACCTGGTGACGCTGCAAAGTGAGATCGCCAGAGATGTGTCCAGCAAGCTCAGGACTAAGTTGTCCGGCGCGGACGAACAGCGGCTGGCAAAGACCTACACGGCAAACCCCGAAGCATACCAGCATTACCTGCAGGGACGTTTCTATTGGAACAGACGAACCGCCCAGAACATTAAGAGAGCAATCGAAGAGTTCAAAGCTGCGTCGGACAAGGATCCAACGTTCGCGCTGGCTTATGCGGGTCTCGCGGATTGTTATGTCGTATCACCGGTCTATACCAGTCAACGTTCCAGCGAAACGTTGCCACAGGCAAGAATCAACGCGTCCCGTGCTGTTGAACTCGATGCTAGCCTGGCAGAGCCGCACGCATCGCTCGGCATGACCAACTGGTTCGATTGGCGAATTAACGAGGCGGAATCGGAATTCAAGCGCGCAATCGAGCTGAACCCCAAATATCCAACCGCTCACCACTGGTATTCCCGCGTGCTTCGCGTTCTCGGTCGTTCTGATGAAGCGTGGGCAGAGATTAAGAAGGCCGAAGAGCTTGATCCCATGTCACTGGTGATTATCAACAACGTCGCTGAACAATATGTTGAGCGTGGCGATCTAACGTCTGCGGAGAAAGAATGTCGCAGATTGATCGATCTTGACCCAAACTTCTGGTCTGCCCATCAAACGCTGTCAATCGTGCTGGTTAAACAGAATCGCAATACCGAGGCGCTGGTCGAAGCGCAGAAGAGTATTGAGCTGTCGAACAGGTCGAACGCTTCCCTTGCCTTTCTTGGACATGTGTACGGGCGGCTCGGACAAAAAAATGAGGCGCAGTCGGTGATCAAGGAGCTCGAAGATCGACATGCCAAAGAGCAAGCGGATGGTCGTGACCTTGCGGTCGCCTATTCCGGTCTTGGCGACAAAGATCATGCTTTTGCATGGCTTGAGAAGGCCTTTCAATACCACAGCTCGTCTTTATCAGCTCTGAGATTAGAGCCAGCACTAGACTCGCTTCGCGACGACCCGCGTTGGGATGATTTGCAGCGGCGAGTGCGTGCTAGTTCTTGAGGCGATCAAAAGGTTCAGCCTCTTCAGATTTCAGCGTTAAAAACGTTCAACGTTCAGTGTTCAGCGTTACAGTTTTGCGGGCTTTGCGGTACTTTGCGTCTCAGCGCGAACCATTAATTTGAAGGTGAGAAGTTTTATGATTAGCAGCAGACATTCATTTGTTCGCTGTTTTTATTGCGCTCCTGTTTGAAAAACCGCGCGACTCCAACTAGAGTGTGACGACGTTTAATCAGGTTGTTTAATTGGACCAACGTACTATCTCTCACTATTCAATCATAAAAAAGCTCGGAGCGGGCGGTATGGGAGAGGTCTACCTCGCCCAGGACACAAAGCTCGATCGCAAAGTAGCAGTCAAGGTTTTGCCTGCCGACGTAGCTTCAAACGCCGATCGAATGAGTCGTTTTGTTCGTGAGGCGAAAGCTGCCGCCGCACTCAATCATCCGAACATCGCCCACATCTACGAAATTGGTGAAGCCGAAGGCACTCATTACATATCGATGGAATTTGTTGAAGGCGTTACTCTGCGCGACAAGATCCATTACGAACGCGCTGGACTCGGCAAGCTGCTTCGATACCTGCAGCACACTGCCGAGGGACTGGCGAAAGCTCATGGTGCGGGAATCGTCCATCGCGATCTGAAACCCGACAACATCATGATCTCGAATGACGGTCACGCAAAGATTCTCGATTTCGGGCTCGCGAAACTAGTCGAAGCGCAGCTCCCGGAGTCCGGCGATGCCAGCAGCGTTGAAGAAGTGGCAACTGCCATTTTGCATCAGCAGTCGACGCCGGGAATGGTAATGGGAACAGTCGGATACATGTCGCCCGAGCAGGCACAGGGTAACACAAACAAAATCGACCAGCGGTCAGATATCTTTTCTTTTGGATGCATTCTGTTCGAGGCAGCGACAAGCCACAAACCTTTTGAGGGCGAGTCAGTGATCCAGTCGTTGCACAAACTGATTTACGAGCAGGCTCCTCTCGTAAAAGACTTCAACCCTACCGCACCAGCAGACCTGCAACGCATTATTCGTCGTTGCCTTGCGAAAGACCCGGAGGAGCGCTACCAGTCGATCAAAGAAGTCGCTATCGAATTGAAAGACTTGCGTCACGAACTCGAGAGCGGTTCCGACTTCGACATCACTGTTCCTCCACCAACCAGTAGCGAAAGAGCAACCAGTACCAACAGTGGCAGCGATCCGTCCGTAGCAGCGATTAAGACTATTGCTGTCTTGCCGCTGCAAAACCTGTCGGGTGATCCCGAGCAGGAGTTCTTTGCGGACGGTGTCACCGAAGAAATCATCAACGCTCTTGCGCAGATTCCAGGTCTTCGCGTAGCTGGCCGTAGTTCGGCATTTTCATTCAAAGGTCGCCACGAGGATCTCCGATCGGTGGGGTCGAAACTCAATGTAGCCAACATTCTCGAGGGCACGCTTCGCCGCGCCGGGAACCGCATCAGGATAACTGCTCAACTCATCGACGCTTCGAGCGGTTATCAGCTCTGGTCAGAGAGATATGACCGCGTAATGGAAGATGTCTTTGCAGTCCAAGACGAAATTGCTGGCACTATTGCCGGACGGCTCCAGTTGTCATTGACCGGACAGGGTGATGTCCAGCAAGCGGCGCCGCCGACGCGCCACATTGATGCATACGAGTTGTATCTAAAGGGACGCGGCTTGCTGTATCAGCGCGGGCTCAGCATTCAAAAGGCGATTGACTGCTTCACCAAGGCAGTTGAAGTAGATAGCGAATATGCACAGGCCTGGGCAGGTTTGGCCGATGGATATTCAACCTATGCGTACTCGGGATATGGACCAGCGAATGAATTTATGCCTCGCGCGTTGGAAGCTGCACGACGAGCTCTGGAGCTGGATCGTGACCTTGCAGAGGCGCACAGCGCTCTCGCATGCGCCGCGTTGTTATACGATTTGAATTTCGATCTGGCGGAGAGCGAATTCAAGAGGGCTCTGGAGCTCAATCCCAACTATCCTCAAGCGCGGGCGTGGTACGGCCTTTTCTTTCTCCAATGGGTATCCGGCCGTGAAGAGGAAGGTCGCAAAGAGCTATTGCGTCTCCTTCAGGTCGACCCCTTGTCGCCTTATGCCAATGTCATTTTCTCGTTTTCCGCTGTTTCCAGCGATCGCTTGTCAGAAGCGGTGGAGTATAGTCAACGCGGGGTCGAGCTGGACGCCAACTCTTACCTTGCTCTATGGAGTTCCGCCGTTGCTCTGGAGTACACGGGTCAATATGAGAAGGCGGCTGCAACTGCTGAGAGGGCACTCGCGATATCGGGACGACAGAGCTGGTCGATGATGACCCTCGCGTCGACATACGCCGCATGGGGCAAACCCGACAAAGCGCGCGCAGTATATCGTGAGTTGGAAGCACGAAGCGCCCGCGAGCATATTCAGCCGTCAACATTAGCTATCGCCGCTGCTGCCGCCGGGGAAATGGATCTCGCGATCCGGTTCTCCCAACAAGCAGTCGAGGACAAAGATCCGTTGTTTGTGATGATGGCGCGAACTTGGCCAGACTTTGAGCCTCTGCGAAAGGATCGACGCTTCCGCGAAATAGTCGGTCGCCTGGGTTTTCCGGGATGGAAGATTGAGGAAGCTACGACGTAGGCTCCGCAGCGTTGCGAGAGGCTAAAACTAACTATCTGAGTAGCGCATTGCCGTTTGTTAGCTCGAACCTGAAACTCCATAGGCTAAAGGCAAATGGTATCTTTATTACTCTTCATGCTCTGACAAGCTCGGTGAAGCTTTCGTTTGTATCACGGCATTTGTAGCATCTGACCTCTCATCGCCCGCACAAGTAGGTTGTCATTGGATAAGACGACTATCTCTCATTATTCAATTATCAAGAAGCTCGGCGCGGGCGGAATGGGTGAGGTCTACCTGGCCGAGGACACTAGCCTCAATCGCAAGGTTGCCATCAAGCTGGTATCAACCCATTCAGGCGCTGACGAGAACGCGAGACGCCGGCTTATCCGGGAGGCAAGAGCCGCCGCGAGCATCGATCATCCCAACATCTGCACGATTCACGAAGTCGGAGAAGACCAGGGACGTGCGTTCATCGTGATGCAATTCGTCGAGGGGGAAACGCTCGCCGACCGACTTGCGCGAAGACCTATTGATCTGAAGGAGTCGCTTAACATCGCAACACAGATTGCGGATGCACTTGTGGCAGCTCATTCAAAGGCGATAATTCATCGCGACCTCAAGCCCCAGAATATCATGTTGACTGAGCGCGGACAGGTGAAGGTACTGGACTTCGGGCTCGCAAAAACCGTAGCCAGCAGAAGCATTTTAGAGAGCCAAGCGCAAACTCAGAGTATGTTGACGGAAACCGGGCTAATGATAGGAACAGTTCCTTATATGTCTCCAGAGCAGGTAAAGGGAGAGTCGCTTGACGCTCGAAGCGACATCTTCAGCCTTGGGACCGTGCTGTATGAAATGTTCAGCGGGCACCACCCTTTTGCCACGAAGACCCCTGCCGAAACAATTTCGGCAATACTCGTGTCTAACGTGAAACCGTTGTCGATTGATACAAACAGTGGGATTCAGCAGCTTGATAGAATTGTACGCAAGTGTCTTGAGAAGGACCGAGAGAAACGTTATCAGGATGTCGTGGCTGTCGCAGACGATTTGGAGGCGGCGCGCCGTGATTTTGAAAACGGAAGGTTTGAAGCTCCAAAGTTATATTCGAGTACGGCGGCTACGAAGGTAGTGCCAATCGTCTCGAGTGGCAGACAGAACTGGCTCCGGATGCCCTTGTTTCTAAAGACGGCGCGGAGGCAAGCATTAGCGGCGATAGTTCTGATATCCGTGATCGTAAGCGCGTATGGGCTTTTTGGCGGCTGGTTACGAAAACCCGCAACGACGAATGGTTCAACCAATTCCGCCTACGACAATTATCTTCGCGGCAAAGTGATCGCGGGTAGCCAAAACCGAAAGGACAATGAGACAGCAATCGAACTTTTGGAACAGGCTGTCGAGGCCGATCGCAATTTTGCGCCGGCCCGGGCTGAACTAGCACGCGCTTACACTATTAAGGCTTTCTACTTCGTGCCTGAGGCGGAAAGCAAACACTGGATTTTGGAAGCTGAAGTAGCCGTGCAGCATGCCCTGGCGCTTGATCCGAATCTGGCGGAAGGCCATGCCGCACGCGCCTTCGTCCTGTGGACACACCCGAAAGGGTTTCCCCACAAGGAGGCGATTCAAGAGTACCAGCGAGCGTTGGAGCTAAACTGGAATTTGGAGGAAGCGCACCATCAACTTGCTACGATCTACTTTCACATTGGTCTGTTCGACAAAGCGTGGGCCAAGGTTGAAGATGGTATGAAAATTAATCCGACCAACACTCTAATGCGATTTCGCTATGGGGTAATCAATATCTATAGGACGAAATACGAAGATGCCTTGTCTGTTTTTAACAGCATTCCGCCCGACGCAAATCCATCTATAGTGATACGCAACATCGCCACCGCGCTTTTTCAGCTTGGCAGAACAGATGAAGCGTCCGAAGCCGTCGAAAAATACCTGAAGAGTTATCCGGAGGACGAAGGCGGAGCGATGACCAGCGTAAAAGCTATGCTACTGGCCAAAGCAGGAAAGGAGAAAGAAACGGAGGCAATGATCCGGCGTGCGAATGATATCGGAAGAGGCTTCGGACACTTTCACCACACCGCTTACAACATTGCGTCGGCTTATGCGCTCCTCAACAACCGCAGCGAGGCGATCAAGTGGTTGCAGGAAGCCGCCAATGACGGCTTTCCTTGTTATCCATGGTTTGATAAAGATGCCAACCTGAATAGCTTGCGGAAAGATGATAGCTTCGTCGCATTTATGACGACGCTGCGCAAGCAGTGGGAGACCTACAACAAGACGTTTTGAAGC
Organism: Blastocatellia bacterium; assembly: GCA_035258805.1. GTDB lineage: Bacteria > Acidobacteriota > Blastocatellia > UBA7656 > UBA7656 > Onstottus_A. Next base: position 15,308 of record DATFWY010000271.1, read on the forward strand.
GACCACTGCCGACACAGAGTCGGTGGAGGCTTATTTTCCGGACCGGTCGGATCGACCTAGGGTCGGTGTCCAAAATTGGTGCCGGCGCGATGGGTGAGGTGTACCTTGCGGAAGACCTTTGGCTTGATCGCCGAGTCGCTATCAAGTTATTACCCGCAGAATCGGCGGCTGACGAGCAAGCCAACAAGCGACTCATCCGTGAAGCAAAAGCCGCAGCAAAGCTCGATCACCCGAACATCTGCTCAGTCTACGAGGTCGGCGAAGCGGACGGCCGCTCTTTCATTGCAATGCAATATGTCGAAGGTGAAACACTCTATTCCAGGCTCAAGCGCAAGCCGATCGAGCTTAGAGAGTCACTTGATATTGCCATCCAGATAGCGGACGCTCTTGCCGAAGCTCACTCCAGCGGAATCATTCATCGTGACATTAAGCCTCAAAACATAATCATCACTTCGCGCGGCCAATCGAAGGTGATGGACTTCGGGTTGGCAAAAGTTCTCGAGTCCAAATCGCTGACCGAAAGTACTGCAGAAACCGAGAGCTTGCTGACTGATCCAGGGATGATTCTAGGTACGGTTCCTTATATGTCACCAGAGCAGGTGCGTGGACAGTCGCTTGATGCTCGTAGCGACATCTTCAGCTTCGGAGCGGTGCTTTATGAAATGATCAGCGGTCGACAGCCGTTCGCAGCCGAAAGCGCCGCAGCAACTCTCTCGGCGATTCTTACACAAGAACCGTCGCCGGTGGCACGCTATTCCACTCAGGCGCCGGAAGAATTGCAGCGAATTCTTCGAAAGTGTCTAGAGAAAGATCGCGAACGTCGTTACCAGACAGTACGTGACCTGGCAATCGATCTGGAGAATTTGCGCCAGACAAGTGGGAATCTAAAAGAGTCTTCCGTAGCCCGTTCGGCAAGCGAACGCGAAACAATTCAAGGAAGTACAGTCAGCGGATTGCGCAAATCGACTCTCTCTTGGCGCACACTGGCTCTGGTAGGCTCAATATTATTTCTAATCGCTATTGGGCTCGTCTATGCTGCATGGTTTCGAGCCGCACCAACAACGGACCACCCCAACATCAAATCGATTGCGGTCCTGCCCCTCAAATCACTGAATACTGGTGCGCAGGATGATTACCTTGGTCTAGGAATCGCCGATACGATCATCACCAAGATCACTCAGATTGGCGAGCTCACTGTCCGACCGACGAGTGCTGTGCTCAAGTATGTACATGAGGAAACGAGTTCGCTGGATGCTGCGCGTCAATTGCAGGTCGACGCCGTGCTCGATGGCAGCGTGCAGCGGGCCGGGGACTCTCTGCGCGTCAACGTCAATCTTCTGCGCGAAAAGGATGGCGCCTCATTGTGGGCGGAGAGCTTTGACATGAAGCAAAGCGATATCTTTACCATTCAAGACAGACTGTCGAAAGAGATCGCAACTCGACTTAAATTCAAGTTGAGCCCGACTCAAGTCGCGCGCCTAGACAAACGCTACACCACTAACGCGGAGGCTTATGAATACTTCGTGAAGGGCAAGGCCAACTTTGAGCGAGTCAATACGATCGGCGACCGTCCGGGGCCCATTGAAATCATCGCCTACCACATGAACGCAACCATTGCTTCCTTTAAGAAGGCTGTCGAACTCGATCCGAAATATGCTTTGGCCTATGCCCATCTGGGCACCGCCTATATGTCGATGGCGAATCATAGTGATCCGGACAATTCGGTTTGGGTGGGATTAGCGCAGGAAGCATTGTCGAAAGCTGAGTCGCTCGATCCACAGCTAGCCGAGATTCATGCAGCCCGCTTTGAATTCTATTTCAGCAAGTATGGGAGTTGGGACTTGGCGCAGGCAGCTCGCGAAGCTCGTCAGGCACTGGCGCTCAATCCGAGCGTTGGCCATTTTTCCCTCGGTACAATTTACGACCACCTGGGATTAGATGAGGAAACCGGGTTGCGGGAATTTCAACGTGAATTGGACGTTGACCCGACAAACACTTCCTCTCAAAGTCGTCTCATTATGTCTTACTACTTTTACGGAAGGTTCGATGACGCGATTGAGTTGCAACGACGTTTCTTCGGTACGACTGGCCCAGATTATTCACTCGTACGGAAGGGCCGGCTTGATGAAGCACAGCCATTGATAGAAGAAGCGATCAAGAAAAATTCAGGTGACATATTATCGAGGAGAGCCAGATTGGCATTAGTCATGTCTTTGAGAGGTAAGTTCAAAGAAGCAGAGGCCTCAATCCCGCCGATCCTGGAGCAGGCGCGAAACAACCGTTCGTATCACCACATTCTTTACGATATTGCTTGTGTCTATGCTCTGAACGATAAGACCGCTGAAGCCGTGAAGTCGCTCCGGACGGTCGCCGATACGGGCATGCCCAACTATCCGTTATTCGCACGCGACCGATACTTCGACCGGATCCGCCAGGAACCCGCCTTCGTCCAATTCATGAATGAGCTTAAACCGCGTTGGGAAGGCTACAGACGCGAGTTTGAATAAGATTGGTTTCTGGTTTTGGTTTGTGGTTTCTCGTTAACACCTTCTCCTTTGTCGTCTTCTGTGGACTCTCAAAATTGACTCGCCTGGTTCATCCGCAGATCACGCAGATTAACGCACAACCACAAACCAGAAACTAGAAACCAGAAACCTTAATCCTTATTACGTTTTCTTGACTTGCTCTCCAACTGAGTGTATAAGCCGCCCTAACTCATCCTGTGACACCTAGCGCTCGCGTGTCGGAAGACGCCTTCCGAGATTGGAGGTCCATATGATTCGCCGCTACTCACCGATTCTGTTCACCCTTATCGCCGCTCTGGTGTGCTCTGTCTCAATCATTGTTGGTCAACAGAAGTCCGATCGACTCACGCCAATGGACATTTTCGACATGGAAACCGCCGCTGATCCGCAGATCTCTCCCGACGGTGAAAAGGTCATCTATGTCCGGCAATTCAGCGATGTAATGACCGACAAGCGCTATTCCAATCTTTGGATTGTCAACTTCGACGGCTCCAATTACCGGCCTTTGACCACCGGGAATTTCAGCGACGGTTCCCCGGTTCAGGAGTCGATGCTGCGATCGCCAGGCTCGGAAACATAGATACTGATAACCTGTTCGTGACCGGCGGCAGCGGAGGCGGCGTGCTGACCTGTTGGGTAATCGGTCGTACAACCAGGTTCCGCGCAGCGGTGACCGTTTATCCCGTAATCAACTGGTACAGCTTTGTGCTGACCAGTGACATTCCGATTCTGGTCAGCCGGTACTGGTTTCCAGGGCTGCCCTGGGACAACGTGGAGCATTATGAGAAAAGGTCATTGCTTTCGGTCGTGAAGAACGTAAAGACCCCGACGATGGTTCTTACTGGTGAAGAAGATTACCGAACTCCGATTTCCGAGTCAGAGCAATACTACACTGCGTTGAAACTGTTGAAGGTTGAGACGGTACTGGTGAGGGTTCCGGGAGAACCGCATGGGATTCAGCGCCGGCCGAGTCATCACGCGGCAAAGATAAGTTACATAATAAACTGGTTTGACCAACACCGCGCGAAATCATCGCCGGTAGTCAGCGGTCAGTAGGCAGAAGGCAGAATGCAGAAGGCAGAAGCTCTTAGTGGGAAGGCATTGGTTACCCCGAAAAGTGGCACGACATTGGTTACACCGAGAAGTGCCAAGACATTGGTTACACCAAGAAGTGCCAAGACATTGGTTACACCTAAAAATGTCTTGGCACTTATCAACTACTGACTACGGACTACTGACTACGGACCACTTAGCACTGACTACGGACTGTTGACTAAAAACATCCGTTTCTGGCGCGGCAGCGACGGAGCGCGTGGTTGAACACGAAGCGGCCGACCTGGCGGCCCAGCCGCGCCCCAACCTCATCCGAGTTGCGGAAGTGGATTCCCGAATAGACTCGCGCGTCGATTACTTCCTCGACAGCCTCGCTAAAGCTGGCGCACTGGGTTTTGGGGCACACTTACGCGGCCAGTGGGAGACTGGCGGAAGCGATTCCGACATCAGAGAGGGCGGTTGCAATATCGAGGACGCCGGGAGCCCTCGGATTTCTTGGGATGAATTATGGTCTCGCCGGACGCACGGCTGAAGCCAATCGGATATTGAGCGAGTTGCTGGAACTAAACCGTCAGGGTTACGTAACCCCGCCGGCATTCGTAAATGTTTATTTTGGGACTTGGGAATAAGGATCAAGCGTTCTTCTGGTTGGAGAAGGCATACCAGGAACGGTCAAACTACATGGCTTACTTAAAGGTGTTTCCAGGCGTTGACTCCCTCCGTTCAGATCCGCGATTGGATGACCTGCTGCGCCGAATGGGTCTGGCTTCCTAGACTTAAGAAGGAGTGCTCTCAGTTAAGCGCTAACACTAAATGCCGAACATTTAGCGTTCAGCGTTCAGACGTTTCTTTTCAGCCTTCTATGAGGGTCTTTATCAGTTCATCCATTCTCGCGAAGTCCACCGGCTTTGTTAGGTATCCATCAAAACCTACATCGTGGGCGGCTTGCAAAAACCCGGAAGTAGAGAAAGCTGATATTGCGACCAATGGAATGCGGGGGGACGGCGCAAGCTCGCGTATTTTTCTCGCGGCTGCGAGACCGTCGAGCACCGGCATCGCCAGATCCATGAGAATCAGATTGGGGCGACTCATAATGGCGACCTGGATAGCCTCCTCACCATCTTTAGCCATAACAACCTGAAAGCCGGTTTGTTGAAGATGCAAGCTGATTGGGACCGCGCTGTCAGGCGAATCTTCGGCCACGAGGATTAACTTCTGCTGGCTGCTTTCTTCAGGATTCAAGTCTTCGGTGGTTGGCAGCCGAGTGGTCTCAAACGGATTCTCCATTAGTCACTGCTCCGAGGGGTCATGGTCGACACCCTCCGATTCTACCACGAATAATTGATCCGGTTGGTTATTTAAGAATTGAGGAACGAAAAACCTACGGCCTCCTAAACTCCGACGGAAGAGAGTTCATCCAGCAGTGCCTTGGCTTCACGCAAATCTAATGTATCGAATCCCTCTTTAAAGCTGGCATAAATCTCCGCAAGCAGCTGCCGCGCCTCATGTTCCTTCG
>DATFWY010000272.1:0-5112 GCA_035258805.1 Blastocatellia bacterium
CGGCGCGGAAGCAGACCGGGTTGGCGGCAAGGCCATCATCTGTGAAGTACCAGTCCTTGTCGCGATCGAAGCGGAACGAAAGGCCGTGATATGACTGCGAGAGCGCATCCAGCATTAGCTCCATGATGCCTTCATCGCTGATGTCGGTGCGCCTTGTAAAATCAAGATCGGTCGAATAACGCCCACGCGGACCAAAGATCATCTTACGCAGCATCGTGCCGCCCTTGAACGCGACATGCCGGGTTATACCCTTCTCGTGAAAGAGCTGAAGCAGGTAGGTGAGGATGATGTCGGTTTCTACCTTTTCGATATCCCTTGCGCCGGACTGCTGTGCGACCCTGCGGATTTGCTCTGTGGTCAGCATGGCGCGTTAGCCCTTGCCCCTCATGCGCGGCACTTCCGAAAGCAAATCATCTTTGCGCGCGTGAACGTGCAACCCCCAGTCCGCGACATAACCTATATCGTCTTTCCTGCGCGCGCGCGCGCCGAATATGGAGCGCGCTTTCTTGGGAAGCGCAGCGCGAATCTTGTTCCTCAGGTCTTCCGCGAGCGGCCTTTCGACAAGATCGCTCAAAAACCCAAGGCGCTGCAGAAGCGATTTTGAATTCATTTTCATTGCGGCCGCGACCAGTTTTTCCTGATCGACTTCCGCCATCGCGGCATGAACGATGCGCGTCAGCTCTGTTGGGCCTCCCGCAAGATCGGGTCTGTCTATGCAATCGAGCACGGTTTTCTCGGGATCGGAAACCCGCACGCTCCGCCGATAGACATTGTAGGTGTGAAAGCCAAAGAACTTGCGAGCCTCGACTGTCACAAACTTGATTTCAGCGCCTTCGATATTGCGGGACGCCATCTGCTTACGGACCGCAACAAACACGGTCGCCGGCTTTTGCGTTGTGAAGCCGTGATAGGACGCGGCAGACCACCAGCCCACATACGACTCGTCCAGCACGGCTGAAGCAACGGCAAGGGGGTTGTTTTCCCCGATGCTCTCTGCCCCCCTCTCAGGCGGCTGGAAGAGGTAGCGGCCGCCCAGAAGACGGGTCAGCCATCCCTTGCGCACAAGGTTTCGGATGACCTTGCGGCCCGTGTTCTCGGACCCGAGAAGCTTGATGATGTCGTCGGTCTCGACGATATCCCGTCCTTGCTCGCGAAATGATAAAACCACCCGGGCTTCCGCAGGTCCGAGCGTCCTTGGAGTAGTTTCCATGGTATTTTGGCCCTCTGAAGGCAAATCCTATATATAAGTTACTCCAAATCGATCGTTGGGTGAAATGTTTGGGAGTAATATATATCAAGAATTTGCCCTCCAAGGGCAAATTTCTTATAAATAATATTCCTCACGCGCTCGAGGCTCTCAAAGGCGGTGTTAAGCCCCTGCCATCAACAACAGCTCGCCGAAGGCAAAATCGAAATCCTCAAGAAGGGGCAGAATAGCGTCCGTGCCTAACCAGAACGCTCGCGTTCAGGGATCGTCGCATCGATTGAGGCAAGCATTTTCAGGAGAGTGCTGCGCACGTCCAGTAGCATTTTCCCAGCGATAAGCTGCTCCCTGCCGGCAAGCCGAAGGACAGCTTCGAGCACCGCGCTTGAGTGCCGAACGAGAGACAACAGATGGTCGCCACGTGGTCCACGGCGCCCAGCGAACCAGTTTTTAACGGTCCGCTCATTCGCTCCGGTCCAGCGCATCACAGTCTTCACAGCCCGATGACTGTTACCAAGTTCAATACTCAGCGCTGCCGCTATCGCCGACTGGTAGTTCAGTCCGTTCTCGGTCGTCCTTGGAAAATTGTTGCCCTTTTTCGGAAACATGTTTCCGTATCTCCGCAGTTACACTGCGCGAGAAAGGCCGAAAATTGCGACGGACGTGATGCGAAAGCGGCTGCGAGCATTCCCCGCCGTAGTTGTGGATGACATTGAATTGGCGGCTTAGGCGCCGACTGTGAGGAATGCGCGTTGTGAATCTTCACGGGACGGAACTTGCAGGTGCCAATTCCCAATTGGAGCCGGTGTCGTCCGGACGCGCTGCTAAATACGTCCGAATGTCGACGGACCATCAAAAGTATTCAACCGAAAATCAGTCAGAAGCGATCCAGCAGTACGCAGCGCGACGGAGTCTGGCCATCGTTCGCACTTACGCGGACGAGGGCAAAAGCGGTCTTGGTCTCGGTGGGCGAGACGCGCTCAAGCAGCTAATAGCTGACGTTCAAAATGGGACCGCCGACTTCACCACTATCCTAGTATACGACGTAAGCCGCTGGGGTCGATTTCAGGACGCCGACGAGAGCGCTTACTATGAATACATTTGTAAGCGGGCGGGCATTTCGGTCCAATATTGCGCCGAGCAATTTGAAAACGACGGCAGCCCGGTCTCTACCATCGTTAAGGGTGTTAAGCGGGCAATGGCCGGCGAGTATAGCCGTGAGCTTTCGGTCAAAGTCTTCGCTGGGCAATGCCGTCTAATTGAACTCGGATACCGACAAGGTGGCCCTCCTGGATACGGACTGCGCCGGCGGCTGATCGATCAAACTGGAGAGATGAAGGCCGACCTTGCTCGGGGCGAACAGAAAAGCATTCAGACCGATCGAGTCGTTCTAGTTCCAGGTCCTCAAGAAGAACAAGAAACCGTCCGTCGGATTTATCGTGCATTTGTTGAAGACGGCAAGCGCGAACGCGAGATCGCTGAACTTCTCAACGCCCGGGGCATTCGGACCGATATGGGGCGAGAATGGACACGAGGCACTGTCCACCAAATTCTTGTTAATGAGAAATATATCGGCAACAACGTTTGGAATCGCGCTTCGTTTAAGCTGAAACGGAAGCGCGTCCACAATAATCCTGACATGTGGATTAGAGCCGACGGAGCGTTCGAAGCAATCGTCGAGCGCCAGCTTTTTGATGCGGCCCAGGTCATCATTCGGCAGCGGTCGCACCGCGTCTCCAATGATGAGATGCTGGACATTCTACGGCGTCTACTGGAAACGAACGGCTACCTCTCGGGCCTAATTATCGACGAGCTTGATGGCGCACCGTCAAGCACCGCCTATAGCAGCCGTTTTGGGAGCCTACTGCGTGCCTATGAACTGGTCGGTTTCACACCCGATCGGGACTACCAGTACATCGAAGTTAATCGCACCCTGCGACGAATGTTCCCGCACGTAGTCGCAGATACGATAGCGGGCATTGTAAACGTTGGCGGTCAGGTCAGGAAGGACGCTGTCACCGATCTTCTAACGATCAATGAGGAGTTCACAGCGTCAATAACGATCGTACGATGCCGAGAGACTGCGGGCGGAGCGCTGCGGTGGCATGTACGATTTGACCTAGGTCTTCGTCCGGATATCACGATTGCGGTGCGGATGGATCGGCCGAATAAAGTGCCGTTGGATTACTACCTGCTTCCGCGCATCGACATGACGATGTCGAAAATTCGGCTAGCGGAACACAACGGAATGTCTCTCGATTCCTACCGTTTCGAAAGCCTTGAGGCGCTTTTTGACCTGGCTGCACGCGCGAAGCTCTTGGAGATCGCCTGATGAATGCTCATGCCGTTCAAACGGTCCAAATGGTACCGGTGGCGAGGATTACGGTAGTCAATCCGCGCTTCCGCAATAAAAAGGTTTTCAAAGAGATCGTCGACAACATCGCGCGGTTAGGCCTGAAGCGGCCAATTACGGTTACCAAATACGAGGCTCCGGATGGAGGATTTCAATACGACCTGGTCTGCGGGCAGGGCAGGCTAGAAGCCTACCAAACGCTTGGGCAGACCGAAATTCCAGCCCTGGTGGTCGCCGCGGACGAGGAGGACTGTGCGGTAATGAGCCTGGTGGAGAACTTTGCGCGACGTCAACACCACGCGATCGATCTCCTTCACGATATCGAAGGTCTCAAACGTCGCGGCTATGACGAAGCGGAGATTGCGCAAAAGACTGCTCTGACTATCGAATACGTCAAGGCAATCATCAGACTTCTTGAAAATGGCGAGCACCGTCTCTTACGCGCTGTCGAGTCCGGCCATATCCCCGTAAGCATCGCTGTCGAGATCGCTCAAGCGGAGGATACAGAGATACAAAGCATCCTGCAGCAAGCGTACGAGAAGAAATTGCTACGCGGTCGCAGGCTTATGATCGCCAAACGCTTGATCGAGCGGAGGCGGCGACAGGGTAAGGGCTTCAAATCTGGCGGGCAATCCCGCGAGCAACCTTTGTCCTCAACGGCGCTCATCCGTGTCTATCGAGAGGATGTAGATCGAAAACGAGTTCTAATTCGAAAGTCGAACGCAACCCGTGATCGCCTGATCTTCATCACCGAGGCGATGCGCAAATTGCTGTCTGAGGAAAATTTTGTAACGCTCTTGCGGGCGGAAGGCTTGGACACGTTGCCCAAGAATCTTGCTGAACGCATCCAGGCTTGGGCGCAGGCCTGATTATGCCGAGAAAGTCCCATACAGAAGTGCCCATGGGGTTCGAAAAAGCTACTCGGCGTTTGGCCATTGCCGACCTTCAACCGCTCAAGATCGTATCAGCAGAGATCAAGAAGTCTCCCAAATACGCTCAGATCGTTGCATCTATTGGCGAGATCGGAATTGTCGAGCCGCCAGTCGTGACGCCTGATCGCAAAGACAAAGGAAAATATCTGCTGCTGGACGGTCACCTGAGGATCGAGGCGCTCAAAGATCGTGGTGAAACCGAGGTCGTTTGTCTCATCTCGATTGATGATGAGGCGTTCACCTACAACAAGCGCGTTAATCGCATTGCCATCATTCAGGAACATCGAATGATCATGAAGGCCATCGAGCGCGGCGTATCGGAAGAGCGTCTTGCGAAAGCGTTGAACGCCGACGTTGTAAGCATCAAGCGAACGCGGCGCCTCCTAGACGGCATATGTGGCGAGGTCGCCAACATACTGAAGGACAAGCATATCGCGATACAGGCATTGGCAGAATTAAGGAAACTGGCACCGCTGCGTCAAATCGAGGCCACAGAACTCATGGTCGCCATGAACAAATACACTTTCGGACTAACGGCGCGCAAGACGCCGGCGGCAGAGAACTAGGGGTTCGATCCCGTTTTCTTAGCGTGGGACTTTGTTGGAAAAAGCCAAGCAAAATCA
>DATFWY010000273.1:0-4348 GCA_035258805.1 Blastocatellia bacterium
CTGCATAAAAGGATCGAACGAACCATCTCACGTTGAACACCGATTCCCTTGCCGTGAATGATCCGCACAGTTCGCACACCACGCTTATGCGCCTCTTGTATATAGTCTTGGACGACATCGCGAACCTGATTCGGCGGAATAGAGTGCAGGTCGAGAAAATCCTGAAACGGAATTATTACAACTTCGGGAAACGGATTGTCCGGATCTACATTCTCATCATCATCGTCTTCGTGCCGAACGCTCGTGACGCCTCGTGTGATTTTCTCAGAGCGTCCCCGAAGCCAGCGTCTGAGGAATGCAAAAGGCATGATTTGATGATAGGGGTCTTGTACCCGAGCCTCAAGATTCTTGAGGACGCAAAGAACGAATTCTTTATTTACTCGAGAGGTGCCAGAAAGGGACAATTGATTACTACGACGGAGAGGGAAAAGAACGAACGACAGAAACCGTTACTACGAGGAAAAGGTGAAAAGAACGAATAAATTCGGTTCCTACGCTAAAGAGATGAAATAACGAATAAATTCGTTACTATCTGGAGAGATGTCGGGATGCTTTTCTTATCCCGAAAGCACAGTCAGACAAATTAATCGTTTCAAAATAGACATAGCGGAGCAAAGGGAACATTGCTTGCCCGGTCATTTGAAATAATGAATAATCTTCTATCGAAGTTCTTCTCGCGCAAAAAATCAGCATTGCGCGTGTTCCGCGTTTGCGCTTGTATGATCTTACGTATCATCACTTCGCTTCTCATAGCCGTACTCTCGGCCGCATCAGACGCTTCCCCGCAATCGAAAGACAAGGGCAAGCAGAGTTATCCTGCGGTCATAAAAGATTCCCCCGAAGCACGAGCAAGAGCCGAGCGCTCGTGGAGAAGAATGCTTTATTCCTACGGCATCGCTCCGACACCACCCGACCTTTACCCAATCACAAACACGCCACGATCGCTGCTTGGCATTTCCGCCGGAATTCCATTGCTCCGCACCAAGCCCGAACCGGGAAATGATGCATTTTCTCGGCGAGGCGCCGTAAAGACATTCCTGGATCGCTGGCGGGATTTGATCGGAATCGATCCGGCATACATTTCACTGACAAGCGCCGATGTCTCCGGCGACACAGAGCGCCTCACTTATCGCCAGGCGAACTATGCCTATCCAATCGCGGGGAACTTCGGTGAGATGGTCGCGGTAGTCAGAATGGATGGAAGGTTAATGCAGCTCGACGACAGATTCGTGCCGGTTGTAGATCTACCTCTAAAACCATCCACTGACAGAGACATAGCCGCCAAGAAAATTCTCGGTCGGACCTTCAGCTACGTTGACATCGCCGGTCGCGAACAACGAATACCGATCGGCACGGCTAACGAAGTCACCGTCAAACGCCTCGTTGTTCTGCCTATCGAAAAAGGTGATTCGATTGAGGTTCGTCTCGCCTGGGAAATCATAGCCGGCAGATCGATATCCTGGACGGTGTACATCGATGCGGTCAATGGCGAAGAAATAAAAGTCGTTCAAAACTTTCAGACCTGATCAATGAGAGAGACCTTCGAAAAGAATTCCCCAGACCAAAAAGATTTAGTAGTCGAGTCGGTCAGCCAGCCGCCGCGCAACAGCTATGAGTTGACCGGACAAGAGCCTCGCGATGCGTCAGTCACAACCTCTCGGGATCCGGGCCAATCAATTTCGCATAAACGATCAGAGGCGGTAACTTCTGGTCCGTGGGTGCGCTCGACGCTCGAAATTTTCGGCGCACTTGCACTGATTCTTGCGTTGATGGGATGGATCCAGTTTGGAGGACCGGCGATCCTGGACAATGATGGCTATTACCACATTCGGTGGGCGGCAATGCTCCGGGAGAACTGGCCTCATCTTCCTGCTTTCAAAAACCTGCCGCTTACAACGCTCAACGAGCACGATTACGTCGATCATCATTACCTGTTTCACGTGCTTTTGATCCCGTTCACGTTAGGTGATCTGAGAATCGGCGCAAAGCTCGCTGCGATAGTGTTCTCTTCAATCGGCATGGTTTCTCTGTTCGCGTTGCTGGTCGTCTGGCGTGTGCGATATCGGTGGTTATGGCTGGCTCCACTGGTAGCAGGCTCTGAGCATTTTCTTTACCGGATGTCGATGACTCGCGCCCCCGCTTTATCTCTGGTGTTCTTAGGCGTAGGGACTTATCTCATCCTCAATCGAAAACACATTTGGCTGGGGATATTGTCATTTATCTTCGTGTGGTCTTACAGCTTGTTCCCGATGATATTCGGTTTCGCGATTGTATATTCGATCGCCGTTTATTTGTCGCAGCGCAGGTTCGATTTCTGGGGTGCGCTCGCTTCTTTGATCGGAATAATCGCCGGGCTCTGGATAAATCCGTACTTCCCGAAGAATCTGTCGTTGTTGCGTGAACACTTGCTCATGAAGTACAGCAGCACGTACCCCGTGGCAGTCGGCATAGAATGGGATCCTTATGATTCCTGGTCGATGGTCGGCATCAGCGCAGTAGCCTTCATTGTCTTTCTAGTTGGGTTGACGGCTTTTGAGTACCGGCGACGAGTGCACGACTTGAAGCCACTGTTTTTTCTGATTGTTTCGATGGCGCTGTTAATCATGACACTCAAGGCGCGCCGGTTTATTGAATACTGGCCACCTTTTGCAGTGTTGTTTGCAGCTTTTACTATTGGCCCGAGGCTTGAGAGCGTAAACTTTGCCTGGCTTGCGCGGACTCGAGATCGAGCAATCGCAGCGATCGCCGCTGCAATAGTCACCGCAGCAGCGATTCTATGGATGGACTGGTGTGTCTGGACCTCGAGGGAAGATGTAAAGAGCGAGACCGATCCTTATACTTATCGTGGTGCATCCGAATGGATCGCGACGAACGTCTCCGCAGGTTCAATGATATTCAATACGAACTGGGACGCGTTCCCCGCGCTCTTCTACTACAATCCGAATTACGCTTACGTTTCGGGACTTGATCCGACCTACTTATACAATCGCGATCGGCAGCTATGGGAAGTTTATGAGAGCATTAATAACAGCGAAGAAGAAAACGGAGCGCAGGTCATAAAAGAGCGGTTTGGCGCCGATTACGTAGTGACGGGGAATGGGGATTCGGATTTCTTGACTAATGCAAAGGATGACGAGAGCTTCGAGGTGGTTTTCGAAGATCGTGGCGCAGTAGTGTTGCGAGTACGCAAGGCGGGGTCGGGACGAAGTAACAGCGACGAGTCGGAACAATAGATTCACGTAGTAACGACTTCAGTCGTTTCCGGGACTTAAATTCGTAAGCACCAAAATCAAACGACTGAAGTCGTTACTACGCGGGTGTTTTGGGTTTGCTAATTTCCCCGTTTCAGAGTGTCTTCAAAAACGCGATCAGTGCACTCTTATCTTGTGCCGACAAATCCATCCCAAACTCGTGACCTGGTACAGCCCGCTTGGGCTTGCCGGGTGCCTTCCACCCGCTAGGCTCGAAATCTTCTCTTAAGCGCTTCCGATCAAACCATTCCTGGAGTGTACCGATTGATCCAGAATGCTCAATCAGATTGCGATACCAGAGCCCTTTTAGCGATGGCACTTTGTAGTACCCCGTCCCTTTTCTTGTTCGCAATGCAAGATTCGAATCAGTTCCGACGGGAAAGCGCATAATGTGCAGCCGCGCAGTAACCGGATCATCCTTCGGCGGCACGAATCCTTTTACCGGGATCAGCATGTTGTTCGTGTACAGCGGCGGCGTGTGACAGGTTCCACAGCCTTCGCTCTCAAAGATCTTCTTCCCTCCCTCAGACTGCGCGTCCGGCCTGTTGGGGTTTGGAGGCGGTTCCAGCGAGTAAACAAACTTTCCGATCGCATAGACAGCTTCGTCGCTGAAGCGATGTGTAAGCTTCCGCTGTTTTTCGTCGAAGAACTTGTGCGGGCCAATAGAACCATCGTCAGCGGCGCTGACAAGTATCGCGTATCGAGCAATATCTTCCGGACCGCGATTGATATGAGTCCCGGTGTGATCGATATACCGTCGATCCCTGATGCCGATCAGATCGGGGATCTTGGTCATAAAATAAGGACTACCGTTGAACCGAGCAAACGTTCCGGTCTGCGGAAACCCGTCCACTTGCCCGATCTCTTCCGGAGTCATGGTTTTGAAGCGTTCGTGAATGTCGTCTTTGAGCCAGGGCATTCCATAAGAAGCGTATTCGGCTTGATTGATCGTTAATCCTCGCTTTTCAAGATCCTTTCCGAAGCCTTCAGCCACCACTCCAACGGATTCGAACGCAAACCCGAGGTTGCCCTGGGCACCAAGGAGCACCGATCCATCAGGCATAAGCCTGCTGTGACAACCCGAGCAGTCCGCCAGC
>DATFWY010000274.1:0-58818 GCA_035258805.1 Blastocatellia bacterium
GACAAACATGATCGTAATCTCGATTTCTATATCTTCATGAGTTAAGGCGGTTCGCGAGACCGAAAACTATCACTGAAAATTTTTCGTGCCGTGATAGTTGTTCCGGGTTCTGTCCGCCTTAGAAGATGAGCGCACCTGGGCTCTTATGAAGGTAAATAAAAAGGAGGCAAAGATTATGAATCAGAAGGACTTTGGAAAAGACGATATCGCAGCCGAAAAATTGGTCGATTTGCCAATAGCAGGCGAGCGGGCAGACGAAACGAAAGCCGGCGCCGGGCCAGCCGGCTTCTTAGGTCCTCCCATCGCTGAGCCAAAGATAGGCGGAAAGGGAAGCGACGTTTTGATAGGGGGATCAGGAGACGACCTTTTAATAGCTGGCACGACCAGCTACTAAAACACGCGGGCTCTGGTTACCCACTAACGTTCAATAAAGGAGAAATCAAAATGGGTCAGAAAGATGACTGCAAAGACAAACAGCAAACGGCGGAATTGGCTGATTTGGCGCCAACCACCGCCGATACTGAGAAGACGATAGCTGGCTCCCCCACTTTTAATGCTTACGTCAACACCTACCTTGGGGGCACAAGGGTTGCCGCAGGCGATGTGTAAACGTCCTTCGTCTTCATTTGTCTGTTCGCATTCGAGTTCAGCCAGGCGGAAGTTTGCGGATCAAAGCTTTAAGACAAACTTCCGCTTTTATGGAAAGGCCCAACTATGAATCAGGATAATCAACACGCAACCAAACAGGATCCCCTGATCGATGATTTGACCCTTAGCGAAGATCAAGCAGCAGAGTTGAACGGTGGCCGTACTGTCGAACCATCCAGGGAGAGCCTGATTACGTATACCGGTCTCGAGTAGATGAATTTGATAGAAGCGCACGTTTCAGTAGTCCAGCCTTCAAGCTGAAAAGGTTAAAGGAGAGTTAAGTATGACCAAAACAAACCAACCATTGACAGACAACCCGCAGTCGCTGATCGAGGACTTAACTGTCAATGAAGAGCAGTCCACCGAAGTCAAAGGAGGCGAGCAGCGCCGTAGCTCAATCATTGTTGCGATGGGCGATGCCTCCGTGAGGCACTAACAATCGAGGCTGATAGTTTTCGCTGGCGATTTCCGCCTTAGTAAATGAGCTCAATTTAAAAACTGAGTGATTAAGTTTTTTGGAAGAACTGATTGTCGAGAAGAGACAAGCGTTATGAACAAAGATCAGCAAGAGCCGAATAACCAATTGTTGATTCAGGATTTGACGAACACCGAAGAACGAGATGCTGAGGTCAAAGGAGGGTTGGGTGACGGATCGGTGAGAGTTGTGAATTCTACGATCGCCGGTAATACGTGGTAGCCCGGTCAGCCTTTAGAGCAACAGCCGATCTGGAAAGACGCTCCAGACAGAACCAAGAAAAACCTCTATCGAAGGAGATGAAATGAAATCTACAGCTAAAGAAGAAGCGACCATCGAAGGCATTGATCTCCAGGCGGACACTCTGACCGATTTGCCCGTCGCAGATCATCAGGCAGAGCGCACCAAAGCAGGCACAGGCACGGTTAATACCGATAAGGATGTTACCGACATTATCACTGGGTCCGGACTCGGTGCGATGCCACATGTAAAGTAGTGAAACGGAGTCCCTATGCCTTCCAACTCTGTTGTCAGAAACGACGAACGCAGTATCGCCCAGACATTCCTCTCGCTGTCGCCACCACACTGGGCTGCGAGAGGAATAAGCTACGCGATCATCACAACAGTCTTAATCGCAGCGATCGCAGCGGTGGTTATCAAGCTTCCTGAGACTGTCAGCGCTGATTTCGTGTTGGTGCCCGCGCGAGGAACCGACCCTGTCAGAGCGACCCGTCAGGGTATCGTGAACCACGTGTTCGTAACTGAAGGCCAGTCCGTCAACCAGGGTGATCTTATCGTTACCCTCAGGTCAGAAGCGGCCGGCGACCGCGCTTCAGAGTTGATGACCGTTCAAACTCAACTGGCGGGAGCGGGCGAAAGTTTTATAAACGTGAAGGCTAAGTTCACGAGCAACAATCTCGCCGACGCGCAGGAAATCCGCAAACTTGCCGGCCGGGTCGACCACCTCGAAGGGCTCATCACCCTCAAACGACAACAACTCACGCTCCTCAAACAATTGGCGGACAGTTACGAAAAACTCTACGCCCAGGGCATTGCAAGCCGAGCGCAGCTGGCCGAAAAGCAACTCGAAGTAGGCGATCTGGCGGCGGACCTCGAGAAGCTCATTTCCGACCAGAGCGAAACGCGTGCGGCTATCGATAAGCTGAAGATCGATTCGGTAACGAGAGGCGCGGAATTCAAAGAAGTTGAGCGGACCTATCGAGAAGGTATGGCGACCGGCGAGATCCGAATGGCAGGACTTCGAGCGGGACTCGCCGGTAGCGACGGTAACGAAATACGGCTCACCGCGCCGCGCGCGGGAACGGTTCTGCGGTTGTACGTGAAAGATACCGGCGCGGTCCTCCACGAAGGAGACCAGGTTGCCGAACTGGCCGCCTCAGACGAAACCTTGCTGGCGGAACTACAGGTGCCGGAGATGGGAGTGGGTAAATTGAAAAACGGTCAGGGCGTTAAGCTCAAATACGATGCGTTTCCCTATCAACGTTACGGCGTGAAGTACGGGCACGTCGCCTGGCTCAGTCCGGCAGCCGTTGCTACCAAAACCGGCGCAGCATTCAAAGCCCACGTTGAAATAAATGATGGAGAAATCCAGGTTCAGGGAAATCCGCGGCTGTTGTCGGCAGGCATGAGCGGCAAAGCTGAAATCGTTATTGGCACTCGGTCCCTGATCGAATACGTTTTCGAACCTTTGAGACAGCTAAAAGAAAACATCAGCGATGTGCCTAACCAGGTAAGCAAACGCTGAGTTCTCATCGGTGTCGTCCTATTTGTGGTGCAGCACCCACACGTCGGACTCGACAGATTCCAGGATGTAGTAAAGCCAATGGTTGTCGCGAGAGAGCCTGAATCCAACGATCCGATCGGGCTCATTGGCAAAGAAGAGGCGCTGTTCTTTGGTTGCAGTATCAGTTATGAAGACGGCGCCTTCAACGATTACAAGAGCCCGGCGGTTATCTGCCAGCCACGCCATTGAAGCAGAACCGCTGTCGCTGATCTTTTCGAACTGACCTGTTTCGAGTGAGTAGGTCGATAGAACGAGGCGCGGTCCATCCAGATTGCTCCCGCCGATCAACCGGCGTCCATCCGATGACCACGCAGCAGGCCAGAACTGAAGCGCAGGCTCTCGCTCAGGGTTTAACTTCTGCGGAGACTGCTCGCGCCATGGCTTATCCACTTCGATCATCCAAGCCTCGCCCCTGATGTTTGTGAAGTTGAGTCTCTTGCCATCCGGTGACCACAAAGGCGTAAATGCTTTGTCATTTCCAGACTCAGTCAAACGCCGCAAACCAGTTCCGTCGGCATTTATAAGCCAAATCTCAAAATTGCCGCTGCGGGTTGAATAAAAAGCGATTCGTTTGCCATCAGGAGACCAACGTGGGCCTCGATCGCGGTATTCATCATCGGTCAATCTTTGGGGTTCGCCACTGCCGTCGCTGTTAATCAGGACAATGTCTTCCTGATTATCGGTCACCGTCGTATAGGCGAGGCGCTGTCCGTCCGGAGAGATATCCAGATCCATTCCCTGCCTCGATCCGAGTGTCAACGCTTTGGACTGACCGACAGCCTTTTCGCGGCGCTGATCGATGTCAATGCGGTATAGATTACGTTTGAGATTGACGTTTACAAAAGCCAACCTTTTGCCGTCGCGGGATAAGCTGATGTGCTGGCTGAATGCTGAGGGAGTAGGTACTAGCTCGGGCTCGTTGAGGGCACGCCCAGTCGTTTGATCAATCGCGACTCGCCATAGTTGCATTCCGCCCGAACGGTCGCTGACGAAATAAAGATGCGCGCCATCAGGCGACCAGACAGGATTCCAATCAGTAGCCGCATCGTTGGTTATCTGCACTGCGCCTTCGCCATTGGGGCTCATTGTCCAGATGTCACGCTGACTGCGCTCGTCTGATGCCCAGTATGCAAGCCGCTTTCGATCGGGCGACCATTGTGGCTGCACTACATCTTTTGTCGTGATCAGGCGCTTTTCCAATGTCTTGATATTCACTGCCCAAAGTCGGTGAGGCGAAACCATTCGATCGCGCGGATCTCTGAATCTCTCTTCTGTATAAATGACCTCCTGGCTGTCAGGCGACCACGCAGGATTGTATGCGGGTCCCCTCTCGGACAATCGTCTAATCGACTCGCCCGACGCACCCATGACAAAGACTCCACCTCCATCGCGTTCGGACCGAAACGCGATGTAAGCGCCGTCGGGCGAAAACGCAGGTTGCGTGTCGTCGCCTGAAAAGCTTTCAGTTAGGTTCTGGGCGTTGAACCCACCTACTCGCTGCGAAAAGATGTCCCAGTTGCTGCCTGTTCGACGGGCATAAACGATTGTGTTCCCGTCGGGAGAGAGGCTGGGAAAGAATTCCTCGTGCGGGAAGTCGGTTATCTGAGTGGAGCGCGCCGCTAGCCAGGGCGACGGTTCGACTTTATGACTTCCGGTCAGCAGCCAGATCAAATAGAGAGCTGCCAATACGACAATCGCAGCGACTGCGACCAGCACAGGCTTTGAAACGACTAAGGATGATCGTTTGGCCGCTACCTGAGGGGAGGAGTTGATCGGTTTGATCGCTGCCGAATCGAGTTCTCGTCTCAGACGCTTCAACTCCGCACGAAGGTCACTCGCAGTTTGATAGCGAAGGTCTCGGTCTTTTTCCAGGGCTCGGTTGACTATGCGTTCGGCCTCAGCATTCGCGCTGTTGCTTACATTGGTCAGCGGTTCGGGTTGATGGTGAATGATCGCGTCAAGTACTGAGGCAGCGGAATTTCCTTTGAAGGGCAGAAATCCGCTCAGGAGTTCATACATCAGTACCCCGAGACTGAAGAGGTCACTCCGATGATCTACTTCGAGCCCTGCCGCTTGTTCTGGCGACATGTAAGCAACTGTTCCAAGTACCGTACCTGGGCTTGTTCGGTCCGGATCGCTCGCACCCGAATCTTGTTCCAGGGCACCGCGCTCAGTGAGCTTTACAAGCCCGAAGTCCAATACCTTGACGTATCCGTCGGGCCGCACAATTACGTTCTCGGGTTTGATGTCGCGATGTACAAGGCCTGCTTCGTGCGCCGCTTCAAGGGCATCCGCTACCTGGGTGCATATATCGATCGTGTCTTTAGTGCGGAGCAGTCCCCTTTCTATTAACTTGCGGAGGGTCTGACCTTCAACATATTCGGCGGCGATAAAGAAAGTTCCATCCAGCTCTCCTATGTCATAGATGGTGATGATGTTTGGATGGTTGAGAGCAGAGGCCGCGCGAGCTTCGCGTTCGAACCGTCGCAGACGTTCCGGATCGCGTGTGAATTCCCGAGGCAGAAACTTCAGAGCGAGTTTGCGCTTCAAACGCTCGTCGCGCGCCAAATATACTTCGCCCATGCCTCCAACACCGAGGACAGAAATTACTTCGTAGGCGCCGAGGCGTTTCCCAACGAGTGATTCGCGTCTTTCACCGGCCAGATCGCGAGCAACCAGGTGCATCGCCGGTGTGCCGAGAAAAGACTCAGGATGCGAGTGAGCTTCGAGCAGCGATTCGACCTCGCGACGCAGCTCATCGTCTCCTGCACAGGCATCGCCGAGGAAAACTGCTCGCGACTCTGGGGGACGCTCCAAAGCCTGATCAACGAGACGATCTATTTTGGCCCACTGTTTAGCGTCCATAGGCGAGCTGGTGAGGAACCTACGCGTGCCGGCTCAACTCGCGGTAGAGCCACGCCTTTGCTTTGTTCCATTCGCGGATCACGGTGATCGTCGAAATCTGCAGGACCTCTGCAACCTCCTCGTTACTGAGTCCGCCAAAGAATCGCATTTCTACTATTCGACTCTTTCGTTCGTCTATATCTGCAAGGCTGGTGAGCGCGTCATCTAGTGCAACAAGATCGTTGCTGCGATCTGCGCTTACCGCAAAAGCTTCATCCAGGGAAACATTCGGCGCAGTTTTTCCTGCGAGCCGCGGCCGCTGACGAGCAAAATCTACCAGGATGCGACGCATCATCTGTGCCGATACGGCGAAGAAATGCGCGCGGTTCTTCCACTCAACATCTTTCCAGTCTATCAACCGTAAGTAAGCTTCGTTGACCAGAGCCGTCGGTTGCAGGAGATGTCCGGCGCGTTCCTGTCTCATATATCGACGCGCAAGCCTGTGCAATTCTGCGTGGACAAGCGGGGCTAGTTGCTCGAGTGCCGACGGGTCTCCGTTGTTCCAGGCGATCAGCAGTTGCGTCACATTATGAGACGAGTAAGAAGCCATAAGGTTCCGGCTCTGTTGGCGATCTATGTTCCGTTATTGGGAGCGGCCGATACTCGCGATTTGCTGGTCCAGTTTACCTTACGACTTCGGCTAATGGTAGGGGGATCGCTGTGTGGCTTTCTTGGTAGTGGGTATTAGGCTCCCTTTCTTCGCATCCCTTGACGCGGAACAGCGCGTTTAAGAAGATTATCACCTCGATGGCTGAGCAATACGATCTAGTAGTTATTGGTAGCGGGCCGGGCGGCCAGCGCGCCGCAATCCAAGCCTCCAAGCTCGGCAAACGGGTCGCGATCATCGAACAAAGTGACCAGCTCGGCGGTGCCTCCCTGCGCGCCGGGACTATACCCACAAAAACGATAAAGGAAGCGGCTGTAGCTCTGACGGGCGCCACCAGAACAGGCGTGCTGGCTGGCCTTCAGGCGACTCGCCGCGAGGTTACCTTCAGTGAACTCGTGGCCGTTGCCCAGGACGTAATTGAGTCGCAGTTGCGGGTAGTAGAAGACGCGCTCGCCCGTAACCGGATCAGGGTCATCTGGGGTCAAGGGCGATTCGAGGATCAGCATACTGTTGTGGCCGCTGGCAAAGATGGCGACAAGATCTTGACCGCTGAACGTTTCGTCATCGCAGTAGGCACACGAGCTGCACGGCCGGCACACGTTCCGTTCGATGACCGGACTATTCTCACCACCGACACTCTTAGAAATCTTGGTCGTTTGCCGACATCGACCCTTGTGGTCGGCGGCGGAGTTATCGGTACAGAAATGGCTTGCACGTTGGCCGCCCTGGGAATTCAAGTAACGCTGGTTGAGGGTCGCGACCAACTTCTGGGATTTGTCGATCGCGAAATAATCGAGGCGTTCCAGACCGCGATCAGGCGTCTTGGGGTAACGTTGCGGCTAGGCGAGAAGGTTCAGAAGATCGAGGAGGTTGCTGGAGTAGGCGATACAAAAGTCGTGCAGGCGACTCTTGAATCAGGAAAGCAATTGCGAGCTGAAACTCTAATTTATGCTGCAGGGAGGCAGGGGACCTGCAAGGATCTTTGTCTCGAAAAGGTCGGAATTCCTTATGACGACCGAGAGCGCTTGCAGGTCAATGAGCATTACCAGACGTCGGTTCCGCACATCTACGCGGTGGGCGACGTGATCGGGTTTCCGGCGCTGGCGGCAACAGCAATGGAACAAGGGCGGCTCGCGGCGTGTCATGCTTTTGGAGAGTCGGCCCGTTCGTTGGCAAGTTTGCTTCCTTACGGCATCTACGCGATTCCAGAGATATCGATGGTTGGTGAGACGGAGAAGTCTCTTACCGGAGCCGGCATCCCATACGAATCGGGAGTCGCACGCTATGAGGAGCTGGCGCGGGGAAAGATACTCGGCGATCGTGACGGTCTGCTCAAGCTTCTGGTTCATCAGAAAAATCGCAAGCTTCTCGGAGTCCACTGCATCGGCACCAGCGCTACGGAGCTGATTCATATCGGTCAGATGGTGATGGCCTATAACGGAACGGTTGATGACCTGGTCGATAACGTCTTCAACTATCCGACACTTGCCGAGGCTTATAAAGTCGCGGCTCATAACGCTGTTAATAAGCTGCCTCCAAGTTGAGATGAAATACGAGAATGTCCGAAGTCAGGTTTCTTTAACCCGGTCGTTCTTAAGCACCAAGAGAGAGCGGACCCTCGATTCTCCTCAGATCGAGTCGTGCAGCTCTGCGCTTTAAGTGATCCGTAATTTTTCCTAGCCGACCTGTCAATTATGACAGTATCTAGATCCCTCTCGCCCACCTTAGAATTTCGGGGAATCGTAATGATTGTAGACGTGTCGAGACGTGATCCTAATTCATAAGAGGAAGCGCGAAAATAGACCCGGCTTTCTAGTGTTCTCCAATTCGATTAAGAGAGGAATGGAATGAACTCGACGACGATTCTCTTCGGGTTGATAGCCGTTTCAGCCATACTTGCTGGCCTCCTGATGTTCCGGCCATCGATCTCAGCGTCACGCGGGGGAAAGATCCTGGCGTTCCTCGCGGTCTTCGTCCTACCGGTGCTCGCGGGAACGGGAGGCCTGTCACAGCAAATGGAAAGGTCAAAGGACACCGCATTCTGCACGTCCTGCCACGTCATGCAGCAATATGGGACCAGCCTGAGAATAGATGATCCCTCCTACCTCCCCGCCGCTCATTTTCAAAACAATCGAATTCCTCGCGACGAGGCATGCTACACCTGCCATACGCACTACGCGATGTTTGGAAATTTCAAATCGAAGATGCGAGGGCTTCGGCATCTGTATGTCCAGTACCTTGGAACTGTGCCCGAAAAACCAGTGCTCTACGAACCGTACAACAATCGCGAATGTCTGCACTGCCACAGCGGCGCCAGAAACTTTGAAGAGGGAGCGACGCACAACGCGGAAGACGGCAGGTTGGATCAGATTAAATCGAATAAACTCTCGTGCAACACCAGCGGCTGCCATGAGTTCGTCCACAATGTGAAAGAGCTTGCAGGAATGAAGCTCTGGACACCGGGGGCAAAACCGGCTGCTGACGAAGATTCAACGGACAGCCATGAAAGCACCGGCGAGGAAAAGAAATGAATGAAGAATTGACCCCTTTGGAAAAGCGATTGCGATTGGCTTCCGGACTCGTCCTGGCGGGACTCATTGTAGAAGCGCTGACCATCGAGTGGCATCATCCCGTGGCGTTCATGGTGTTCCTGATGCCCGGCGCCTTACTGCTGTTTGTCGGAATACTGGTCTTCCTTATCTCGCTGGTTTCGTCTCCTTCACAAACCAGGAAAGTATCCGAGCCGGCCGAGTCAGTGCAATCGAGGTCTCAAGAGCCCGCGTGATTCTCTAGTCTAATGACTACAGAGTCTCCCGACTCCCTAAGCAGTCGTTTCATCTCGTTCTTGAGCTGCCGAAGCGCCCCAGACGATCGCGACACGTTAATCTGATTCTGCATCTCATAAGGGTCTGTCTTGAGATCATAGAGCTCATCCATGCCCCGCAATTCGAGATAGTGAATATACTTCCAGCGATTATTTCTTACGGCCTTGTAGCCCATTTGCGTGATGCGCGGGAAAACCTTGTCCGAATAGTATTCAATCAAAAACGAGTTGCGCCACGCGATTCGTTCGCCTTTCAGCAACCGCAGTAGTGAACTTCCCTGCATATCTCTCGGCACTGGAACTCCTGCAAGCGAAAGCAACGTCGGTGCGAGATCAATGTTTAGAGCAAACTCGTCGCGCACTGTACCTGGTTTGATCAATTTGGGATAACGTACAAGCAACGGCATGCGAATCGATTCCTCATACGCTAACCGGCGCTCCGCGTTCAATCCGTGTTCGCCATAGAAATAACCGTTATCGCTCGTGAAAACGATTATCGTGTTGTCGAGTTGGCCAGTTTCCTTCAGGGCTTTCAGAATTTCGCCGACACCCTCATCAATTGCCGGGATCGTCCGTTGCCTTCCGAGAATGGATTCATCAGGAGTTACGGTTCGAGGACCGAGTGGCGGCAGATTGCCGATCTGCCGTTGTAGAGCGGGCTTACCCTCTGGTGGCCTGCCATAATTAGGCCTTCGAGGAATCTTCACACCAACATACGCGTTCTGATGACGCTCGGCCGGAAGAAAGCGCTCTGCGTCTTCGAGATTAATGCTTCCGTCGTTATTTTGAGTCACCTCAGGATGAATCGCCTTGTGCGCAAGGTAGACGAGGTAAGGTTTGTCATGCTGCTGTCGAATGAATTCAACTGCGTAACCGCTCAAGATGTCAGTGGTGTAGCCGGGACGTTTGACCATCTTGCCGTCTTCGTTGATCTCAGGATTGATATAGGTGCCTTGTCCTTTGAAACTCACCCAACGATCGAAGCCCGGACGCGGCGTGTCGTCATTGCCCATGTGCCACTTTCCGATGAACGCGGTCTCATACCCTGATCGATGCAACAATGCCGGAAAGGTCACCAGCCGATGGCTGGCTACAGAACGGTCCACGTTGTCAGTTATGCCGTGGGTATGCGCGTACTGTCCGGTCAAAAAGCTTGCGCGGGAGGGCGAGCAAAGGGGAGTTGTCATGAAGGCATTGCGGAACAGTGCTCCTTCTTTCGCGATGCGATCAATTTGCGGTGTTTTGATATACGGGTGTCCGACGCAACCCAGTTCATCCCATCGCAAATCGTCAATGAGGATAAAAACGATGTTAGGTCGCGAGCCGGTTAATGCGGTGGACGGGCGCTGGTTTACCGCTGATGTTGGGAGCACCAACAGAATAGCCAGCAACAGTGATTTGAAGAATTGAGTCATTGAAGAATTGAATCATTGAAACATTGAGTCATTGAGTCATTGAATCATTGATACATTGAGTCATTGAAGAATTGAATCATTGAAACATTGAGTCATTGAATCATTGATACATTGAGTCATTGAAGAATTGAGTCATTGAAGAATTGAGCCATTGAGTCATTGATCATTGTTTGATTGGATCATTGTCTACTGAGTTATACAAAATGACACAACTGATTTCAACAACTCAATGATTCACTTCTTAAATGGTTCCAATGACTCAATAATTCAATGACTCAATGATTCAATTCCTCAATGATTCAATTCCTCAATGTTCTTGTGTCCCGGAGTGTCGCTGTATATCATAGGCGCACTCAGGAGGAGGTTCTCTATGAAAAGAACAGTTGTGTTGTTATGCCTTATGACGGCAGGCGCCGTCTCGATGATCTTCGCGCAGCAACAGCAACAACAAAGACCTCCCGCCCCACTCGAGATGCAAAAGGTGAAGGATAACCTCTATGTCATCACCGGCGGCGGCGGAAATACCGCAGCATTTATTACGGAAAAAGGAGTGGTCGTCGTAGATACAAAAAATCCGGGAATGGGGCCGCAAATCCTCGAGAAGGTAAAATCGGTGACCGACAAGCCTGTGATGATGGTCATCAACACTCACACTCACGGCGACCATGTCGGCAGCAATAACGCGTTCACCGGAAACGTGGAATTCGTTGCACACGAGAACTGCAAAGCGAGCATGGAGAAAATGCCGAACTTTCAAAGTGAAGAGAACAAGAAGTCCCTGCCATCAAAGACCTACAAGGACAAGCTCAGCTTGCTTAAGGGCAACGACAAGATCGATCTCTACTATTTCGGTCGTGGTCACACCGGCGGCGATACCTTCGTAGTGTTTCCGGCTTTGAAGGTCATGCACTCCGGCGATATGTTCGCCTTCTCAAAGGGCCTGCCGATCATTGACACAAACAACGGCGGCAGCGGAGTGGAATATCCCAAGAGTTTGATGAAAGCGGCGACAAGCATTAAAGGCATAGAGACCGTAATCCCAGGCCACAGTGCGGTGGCTACGTTCGTCGACTTCAAAGAATACGGCGAGTTTATGCGCGATTTCGTCGCCGCAGTTGAGCAGACCAAAAAGGACGGCAAGACCGTCGACCAGGCGGTGACGGATCTCAAACTACCGGACAAATATAAGGACTGGAATATGAGTCGCGCTAAAAATGCGATTAATGCCGTTTATAGCGAACTGAAATAGATTCGCAAGCGTTGCGGAATTTGAAACCGCAGAGGACGCAGTGTGACGCGGAGGAGTCCCCTCAGCATTCCACTGCGTCCTCTTCGGTTAAGATGTCTTTGCAGATTGACTTCCAACCAACAAAACCTACGACGTCTGGCACTGACCATTCTGCTTCTGAGTTCGTTAATTCCATCAGTGCAAGCTCATCCCATACCTTTTAGCTATCTCGACGTTCGCCTCAACACGAGTCAGATCGAAGGTACCCTGGCAGCACATATAGTGGATCTGGCACATGACCTCAACGTTGAGCCTCCTGAGTCCTTACTCGATGCCAGGATTGCGGAATCAAAAAAGACTGAAATCGCTCAATTAATAAAGACGCGTCTGACATTGATCGCAGATGGTCAGCGAATCGAGCCAGAGCTGTTGAGCGTCGTGCCGCTTCATGACCGACAGGCTCTATCGTGCGAGTTAAGATTCAACAACACTACTCGTCCTTCTGCTCTTCGAATAGAATGCGCGCTCTTTCCTTATGATCCCCAACATCAAACATTTCTCAACGTCTATGAAGACGACAATCTTGCTCATCAGGAGATATTTACTCAGGACCATCAGATTTTTGTTTATCGAGGCGACCGCCAGGACTGGCGCTCCGTTCTAAGGGAGTTTATTCCCTCTGGCATCTATCACATTTTCACCGGACCGGATCACATTCTGTTCATAATAGGTCTGTTGCTTCTGGGAGGGAGCGTGCTGAGGCTGTTGAGCATTGTCACCGCTTTCACAATCGCTCACAGCATAACGCTCTCGCTCGCAGCATTGAATGTGGTAAATCCTCCGGCGCGCCTGATTGAACCGGCGATTGCGCTTAGCATCGTCTACGTCGGCATCGACAATCTAATGGTTAGCAGCAAGAGCCGCGACGTTCGTGCCTGGATAGCGTTCTTTTTTGGTTTCGTGCACGGGTTCGGTTTCGCAGGAGTGTTACGCGAATTTGGTCTGCCTCGGCAGGCGCTTGGGTGGTCACTTTTCGGTTTCAATTTCGGAGTGGAGATCGGGCAAGCATGTATTGTGATCGTTGTTGCATCTTTGTTAGCGGTGCTCCGAACCCGAATTGAGACCGCGAGCCGCGCAATTCTGGTAGTCGGTTCCGTTTGTGTAATCGTTGCTGGAAGCTACTGGTTTATTCAGCGGTTATTTCTCTGATTACGCTCGGCCGGTGATTTGGCTTCGTCCGACAGACACTTATTGCTTCTTTTCCTTTTGTTCATACTTCAATTCATCCAGCAAGTTTAAAATGACATTTATGTTTTTTGGTGACGGATCCTGATCCGGAGGCTTGATCATCAATTGCCGTTTCCCATCAGGACCAACGAAATGTGACAAGCCCTGAATATTGATGAAGTACGATTCAAAAAGGAGACGAGGGGGCTTGGCGATAAAATCGGATTTCGTATTTACTTCGGCGATCATCCACTTTTGCCCGTTTCGATAGAAGAGCGCCTCGCCATTTGGCGCCCAAACAGGTTCTTCTCCGCCCTCGGTGGAGATTTGCCACTGACCGCCAGGACCTGGAAACGGGCGCACGTATACTTCGTACCTGCCGGATTCATCCGAGGTGTATGCCATCCAATTTCCGTTAGGTGAAAAAGCCGAAAAGAATTCGGAGAACCGCGTCTGATGAAAAAGATGGGCTTTTTTGTCTCCTTCAAGATTCAATACCCAAATGTCTCCGGCATCATCCGGCTTCCACTCAACGAACGAAATCATTTTCCCGTCCGGCGACCAGGATTCTGGAGCCTGGTTGTTTTCACTTGTAGTCAGGTTGTCCTCCGATCCGCTACCATCCGAGGCCTTGGAATAGATTCCGAAATGCCCTCCGCGCGTAGATGCGAAAGCAATTCGTTTTCCATCGGGCGACCAAACCGGTCCAGTGTTATGTCCATCAACGGTGAGGCGCAGAAACGTTCGGCGTTCAACATCAGAGATCCAAATATCATCCTTGGCATTTCCCACTCCGATAGCCACACGTTTGCCGTCACGGGAAAGTTGAAAGCTCGAGTAACACTGGGGTGGCATCTCGGTCGGAGTAACATTGCCCTGCATGTCTACCCAAACCGGCTTGCCGATCCAGCCAGCCACGCCTGGAATGTAGGCGGCAGTACCATTCAAGGATAATGCGACTTGAGGAGTACCATACGCTTCACCCCTGATTCCCTCGACGAGGGTAACTGGCTGTCCAACGACCTTTTGATTCGTAATGTCAAAAGCCACGGACATCAACGACGCCGCGCGTGAAAACACCAGGTGACCCGTGGGTATATAATGAGCACTGCGGCCACCATCGATAATGACTTTGATCTCGCCAGTATCCAGCGATATCGCTTTGATCTGTCCAAAATCGGGATTGCTGCTTGGATTCGTCGAATAAAGTAGCCATCTCTTATCAGGGAGAGTAGTGACGTCGGTCACTTGATCCCGGACAGGCAAAATTCCAAGCGATCCGCCTTGCGCAGGGATTTGGCTTAAAACTCCACCCTCCTGATTTCCAAAGAAAATCGTATCGTCTTCGCCCCACGTCGCCCCGATCGGGTTTCTCGCTTCACATAATGTAATGGGCTCGCCCCCGGATAACGCGACCTTCTTGAGTTTATTATCGGCGAAGAATGCTACCCAATTGCCGTCCGGCGAGAAGAATGGATTGTAAGCGCCTTCAGTACCCGATATCGGTTTCGTATCGAAGGCATTGAGCGGCCTCAGAAATAGCTTGGCTGTACTATTGTGATTTGCTGTGTAAACAAGGTTCGAGCCGTCCGGCGACAGGGCAAGAGCTAATCGACCGACCGCTAGCGGTACGAACCCAGTAAGGGCAACCGGAGTGTTATCCGGAAGCTTTATTGTCAGCCTTGATGGTTTTATCAGACCGGTCGATTTACCATTCGAACGCCCAATTAGAAGCCAAAACACAACACTCGCCGCAAGCAAGCCCACGACAAACCAAAGCACCGATCCGGTAAAGAGTTGAGATCTTGAACGAGATGGTGCGGCCGTTGAGGGTGGAGCTTCCGCTACGCCTTCAGCAATCCACTTGAGCTCCAACCAGACATCGTGAGCTGATTGCCACCGGTCTTCAGGATCCTTCGCAAGACATGTGTGAACTATCCGATCTAATGTCGCTGGAGCTAGTGGTTGAAGGGACGAGATCGGTGGCGGATTTGAATTCAGGATCGCCCCCATCAAACTCACCTGGCTTCTGCCGGTGAATGCACGCCGCCCGGTCGCCATCTCGTACACAACCGTGCCGAGTGCAAAGATGTCTGTGCGTGAATCCGATTCGAGCCCTTCCAGCTGCTCCGGTGACATGTATTGGAGGGTTCCAATAATAGTTCCCTCGCCGGTAAGCTTCTCGACCTCCGTAGGTAATTCAGAGAACCCATTAAATGCTTTCCCAGTTGCGACGGGAACACGCTTAGCAAGGCCAAAGTCTAAAAGCTTAGCTCCAGTCCGGGTCAGCATTATGTTTCCAGGTTTCAAATCGCGATGAGCGATACCGGCGCGATGCGCTTTGTCCAGTGCATCTGCGATCTGCATCGCATAATCAAGCACTTGATGGGTTGGAATAGGACCTTTCTTGAGTCGCTCAGCGAGCGATTCGCCTTCGATCAATTCCATCACCAGGTAATCAATACCATCCTGATGGCCGATGTCGTGAAGCGTGCAAATATGAGGATGATTCAAGCTCGAAACTGCCAGTGCCTCGCGTTCGAATCGCTGCTTTGTTTCTGAATTTGAGGCAAGGTGCTCCGGCAGAACTTTGATTGCGACCATTCGATTCAGCCGTGTATCACGCGCGCGATAGACTTCGCCCATTCCTCCCGCTCCAAGTTGCGAGACGATTTCATATGGTCCGAGTTTTGTACCTGTCGCAACCATCAACTTTGTTATTCAACAAAAACTGGGGGGCGCCGCCTGTGCCAGGGGCGCGCAGCTTCGAGCTCGTAAGCCAGCTGCAACAAAGTGCTCTCTCCGCCTCTCCAGGCGGCGAATTGAGTTCCAACGGGCAGACCATCGGGCGTCCAGTATAACGGTACCGACATAGCGGTCGTGCCGCAGGCATTATGCAACGGAGTGTAGCCGACGTCATCTATTACACGTTGCATAAG
Organism: Blastocatellia bacterium; assembly: GCA_035258805.1. Taxonomy (GTDB): domain Bacteria; phylum Acidobacteriota; class Blastocatellia; order UBA7656; family UBA7656; genus Onstottus_A. The sequence goes on from DATFWY010000274.1 coordinate 16,072, forward strand.
GGTCTTGAACTCAACGCGCGGATCGTGCCAGCCAATTTTGAACGGCGGATTGGTCATAACCGGTGAAATTATCACATCGTAGGATTGAAAGACCTTTTCAATAGCGGCGGTAGTTTCCCCGAATACGGCGGTGGCTCTCTGTACGCAATTCTGTGGGCCGCGGGATTTCGCTAGCTCGATCAACCCGATCGTCCACGGTTCCAGTACTTCTTCAATCTTCGTCCCTTCGCCTAATAGCTTTTTGGCAGTCGGCTCGAGATCCAATGTACTGGTAGACCACAGACCAATAAAAGCATCGAAGAAATCTTCGCCATTGATTGGAAGCTTGATTGGTTCGATTTTGTGGCCAAGCTTTTCACAGACGCGTGCCGCCAAATTAGTAGCTTTCTCAACCTCCGAATGCGGCCGTTGTCCTCTAAGCGTATTAATGACCAGAGCTATCTTGAGCCTTTTCTTTGCCGGGCCGTCGACGAATCCAACGGTAGACAAATTAGGATTGCTCTTGTTCTCTACTACGCTGAGGAAAGCAGCCGTGTCACGTACAGAGCGACTCAGACAGAGGTTGGAGGCGATATTCAGAACTAACATTCCACCGATGTTTCCGAGTTCTCTTGATCGAGTGGGCTTCAGCCCAAACACACCACACTGACAAGCAGGGATCCGTATTGAACCGCCGCCGTCATTTCCGTGCGCAAGCGGAACGATTCCCGCTGCAATCGCTGCTGCTGTTCCGCCGCTTGATCCGCCAGCGGTGTGGTTCAGATTCCACGGATTACGCGTTGCTCCATGCAAGATCGGTTCGGTCGTATCGATCAGTCCCAATTCCGGCGAGCTGGTTATTCCCGCGATGATCATCCCTGATCGCTCCATCGCATCGACGAGCGGAGAGTTCTGTTTGTTGAGACTGCCGACTTTCTGAATCGCACGAGCAAACAACCGCGAACCCGAATCGATATTTGCGTCTTTGTATTGCTGTAGGTTCTTGAGCATCACAGGGACATAGCCGAAGACACCGTCAGCACCAATGCTTTTCGCTCTGTCGCGAGCCTTTTCGATATCGAGGTTCTTCGTGAGCACCGCATTGATCTTCGGATTTACGCGTTCGACGCGCCGGATGACATCGTCGAGCAGCTCGAGAGGCGAAATCTGCTTCCTCTTGATCAAGTCAGCAAGACCAAGAGCATCGTAGCTCGATAGTTGCGAGTATTGCCTCTTCGCTTGTGCGGCAATCGCCGGATGAGCGAGCAGAAGTGAAAAGGCAGCGGATTGTTTGAGAAAGGTTCTTCGAGTCTGTTTCATAACAAAGGGGTCGGCGGTCGGGGTCAGTAGCTAGTAGTAGCCGGTGGTCAGTAGTCAGTGGCAGTAGTCAGTCGAAAAGATCCGGTAAAATGAACACTAATTACTGATTACTGACCACTGATTACTGACCACTGATTACTAACTACTGGCTACTGACCACTACTGGCTACTTGTTGCTTCGTCTAAAGTTGTATTGAATCAGGGCTCGAACATTGATAGGTCGCCCGTCTCGCGTCGCCGGTTTGAACTTCAGCTGGCGGATTGCACGTTCCGACGAATCTTCCAGCCCGAACCCTGCCCAACGAGCTATCTCGATGCTTCCAACCTGTCCATCAGATCTTAAAACTACCATCGCCTCAACTGTCGCCGCGATATCCGCGAGGTCTGCCTGCGGCGGATACTCCGGCCTCACCCGATTGAGGAACTCAGGTGGCGTGAAGCCTACTGAGCGCCGGGAACCCTCGGCAGGCATGTCCTCGATCAGCTCGCGGTTTTTTTGTTCGGTATTCGGTGACGTTTCCGAGCGCCCGGCCGATGGCGACTCGCCAGCGTGTACGATCTGATCGATGTACGACCGAGTTCGCTCGTTCAGATTCTTAACGACGCTAGTAAGAGCATTTTCTCTCGTTTCTGCTTTGCCTGAAATGAAATCGAAGACTTGAAGAGCGCCAGAGCGTCCATCAACAATCATTACAGCCGCGTATGCTTCCTCATGAGTTTCGTTCTCGTGTTCGCTGCGTGAAAGCGCTTCGGTCTTGCCAACAATAAAGAAGTCGCAACCAATAGCGGCGCCGAGCTTACGTGCTTCATCCTTGCTCATGTTGATCGACCCGGTGTAACCGATTCCGGTCACTGCCGGTCGTACCAAAGTTTCGTCAAGTAGCGAGACTCGCTGATCGCGTCGCAACGCTTCCACAAGCGCGCTTTCCAGCTGAATCGGCCTGCCGTTTTCTCTGGAGAAGTTGAAACCGACAATTGCGACCCGAGGACGAGCCTGAGAGAAAATCGCGCCGTCCAACACTGGCCAAATGGTCAAAATTGCTAATTGAACGAAGACAATTGCGGCCATTCATTTTCGGCGTGGGGCGGCTTGAAATTTGAATTTCGTCCTTGGCGTTCTTGCGCACTCTTAGACCAAATTTCAAGTTTCAAGCCTCACCCGGACAATTCACCTACTTTTGTGCCTTCAGTTTTTCTGCGAGCCAGTCGGTAAGCTGCTTCATCACATCGTCGGAAATGATGTTCGTGCCAAGAGAGGAGTATTCAGTCACCGCACCAGTCTTAGCCGGAAGAAAAAGATGATTCAGTTTGGGGAAGACGCGCACAGTCACATCCTTGTTGCCTGCGTCTCTCGCTGCGCTCGCAAGCATCTCGGCCTGATCTGCAGTCACCTGTCGATCAAACTCACCCTGAAGAATCAATATGGGCTGTCTGACTTTACGGATGGTCGGCAGAGGATCATACGTAAGAAAGTATCTCATCCACGAAGAACGCAATGCTTCAGGTGCTGATGTGTCGCCCGCTATTGCCTTTTGCATGGCATCCTGCTGATCGGCTCGAGCTTTTGCTTTGGCTTCTTCGGTTAACGACGAGTCGCCATCAATCCCCTGCCCGACCTGATAAGCGATTATCGCGTCGCCACGTTTGGCTGTACCGGCCATCAGAACAATGGCTGCGATGCGTGGATCGGTTGCCGCCACCATTGGAGCGATTACTCCGCCTTCGCTGTGCCCGATAAGCGCGATACGGTTGGGATCAAGATCGCGGCGCTCGCGAAGAAAGTCGACCTGTGCGCGAACATCGTCGGCAAAGTTAGCAGTCGTGGATACATTGAGTGTATCGCGTCCTTTCGACTGGCCAACACCTCGATCATCTACTCGCAGCACGGCGATCCCGCGGCTCGCCAGTGCTTCTGCTATTTGGCGGAAGGGACGATATTTTTCGAGACCAGGTAGCGGCAAGGATTCATCGCGGGTCTGCTGTCCTGAACCGGTAATGGTCACGGCAACGGGGAAAGGCGGCTTGCCTGTCTTCGGAAGCAAGAGAGTCCCCGCCAGTGTGAATCCTTTAGCCTCTACTGTGACTTCTTCGGCGGTGAACGCGGCGCTCGGAGGGGCGGTGTAGTCGACATCTGCTTCCTTCATCTTCGCCGAAATGATCGACTTGAAGGATGGTACATAGCTCGTGTACTCCTCGCGCACTGCGGCGAAATTCTGCAGAGGAACCGTCATCGTGGCGACTCGACCCTTTGCATCGACCCATGCGATCACGTTTGATACAGCTATGGTGATGCTGTAGCGATCGAACGGAGTAGGCGCAGGAGATGCTGCGATTCCGCTTTGCCGAGCTTCATCGCGAGCCACGTGCTCGACTTTGGCAGAGAGATTCGGAAATACCGGAATTTCCTGAACTCCCCCTCGCTTCACGTCATAGTGAGCAAGCAGAAATTGAAACATGTAGAAAATATTGCCACCCAGAAGCGCGGTACCCTTTGCAAAAGGTATTTCTTTTGTTCCGCCCCCAGACGTGATTGTCGCTGAAGCACCTTTTACGACGATCGATTGATCGAACGGTTTGCCGTTTACCATGCCTTTTGCCGTCGAAGCCTTGGCTTCACCGGACTTATCAATCTCAAGAGTCGTGTTCAAGTCGATCTCGCCGCCGACTCCCTTCAGATTTGTGTGACCGCTGGCAACGTAATCACCGCTGGGTTCGCACTTAATTTCGAACTCCTCCCGGCCTAGTGTTTGGTCGCCGACAAGAAAGGAGAAAACGCCCTTCCCGCAGAGAGCTGGCGAAAGTATGGACGCGGCTGCTGAATTTTTCTGTTGCGCGTTTAAGAGTGAAGGAATGAGTAGCGCGAAAATCAATGCAAAAATTATTAATTTCATACAAATCTCCTATCAGAGCGAGAGATCATTGCGCAACCTCGTTAGCGTTATCATCTCGGGCATTAGTTCTCCCGGCAATTTTTAAGCTCTCTTCGCCTAAAGTTATTGTTTCGCGCAAAGACGCAACGGCGAATAAAGATCCTAACTCCTGGTTGTTCCCTGAGCTGCCTCGGATTTTAACATTGTCAGAGTGCGTGGGATTCCCTGCAAGTCATTAGTCACTTCAACAAGCTTTAATGAAGGTGACCCGGCTACCATACTCTCGATCGCCTCAAGCTGCCCGTATCCGATTTCGACCACCAGGTGGCCGCCCGTCTTAAGATATTCCGGACAATCGGATACCAGCCGCCGATAAAATTCAATTCCATCAACCCCTCCGAATAAGGCTTCATGCGGCTCCCAGTCTCGCACCTCGCGCTGAATCGAGCTTTTCAGATCTTCATCGACGTAAGGAGGGTTGGATGCGATCAAGTCGATCGATGCCGTTAGTTTCCGATTGTTGAGAGGCTCAAGTAGATCTCCCTCGAGAAACTCAATCCGATCGGTCACTTGGTGTTTCGCAGCGTTGTTTAGGGCTATGATAAGCGCAGGCTGTGAGGCGTCGGTTGCAATCAATCGCGCATTAAAAAGGTTAGCTGCGAGAGTTACAGCGATGCAGCCTGATCCGGTTCCGACATCGACGATTAAAGGGTTGTTCAGTCCTTCGGCATCCACGATCTTAAGCACTTGCTCGATCAGGAGCTCGGTCTCGGGTCGGGGAATCAGCACATCGGGAGTAACAAAGAAATCCAGACCGTAGAACTCCTGATGCCCGGTCAGGTACTGCACCGGTTCACCAGCGGCACGTCGTTCCAATAGCCTAAGATAGACCTTGTACTTAAGGTCATCGATGTGCTCTTCAGATTTAGTCAGCAGATGGGTACGGTCTATGCCGATCACGTGACATAGCAATAGACCGGCGGTACGTCTTTCCTGCTCAATACCCGATGCGTGAAGTTTGCGAACGCCTTCAGCAATGGCCTGGGCAATTGTAGGCATGGATTCGAGTTACTCGGTCCCGATCTCTCGCTTCAAGGTTGCGAGCCAGAAACCGGAAACCCCGAACCGATAACATCAGGCGGCTGCTTCGGTCTTGAGCTTCTCGGCCTGGTAGTAAGCCACCAGGGCATCGATAAGCTCGCCGATTTCGCCTTCCATAAATAGATTCAATTGGTGGGATGTATACCCGATACGATGATCGCTAACTCGATTGTCTTTGAAGTTGTAGGTTCTGATCTTCTCTGATCGATCACCGGAGCCGACCATTGACCGTCGCTCACTGGCGATCGCCTGATGTTGTTTGTCCTGTTCCATCTCGAGCAATCGCGAGCGTAAGACTCTCATCGCCTTCTCGCGATTCTTGATCTGCGATTTTTCATCCTGCATAGAGACGACCGTGTTGGTGGGCAAGTGAGTAATCCTTACCGCGGAATAGGTCGTGTTGACGGACTGCCCGCCCGGCCCCGACGAACAGAAGGTATCGATTCGGATATCCTTGGGATCGATCTTGATGTCAACTTCCTCCGCCTCCGGAAGCACCGCCACTGTGACCGCAGATGTGTGTATGCGGCCCGACGCTTCCGTCTGTGGAACTCGTTGGACGCGATGCACGCCCGACTCGTATTTGAGCCTGGAGTAAACTCGATTGCCCTCTATTAGCAAGATGGCTTCTTTAACCCCGCCGATTCCCGATTCGGACGCGTCCAGAACCTGTACTCTCCACCCTTGGCGCTCAGCGTAACGCGAATACATGCGCATGATGTCGGCAGCAAAAAGCGAGGCTTCATCGCCCCCGGTGCCTGCACGTATTTCGAGAATTACGTTCTTTTCGTCGTTTGGATCTTTAGGTAGGAGAAGGAGCTTTAGGTTCTCTTCCACAGTATTGCGTCGTTGCTCGAGCTCTACGAGTTCATTGCGCGCGAGGCTCACCATTTCAGCGTCGTCTTCGGTATCAAGAAGCTCCTTTGTTTCTCGTATGCCGCGATCAATAGACTTAAACTCACGGAATTTCGTGACGATCTCTTCAAGATCCCGATGCTGCTTCGCGACTTTTGCATACTTCGACTGATCCGCGAGCAATTCATGATCACTCAACTGTCGAGTCAGTTCCTCGTACTTCTCTTCGATTGCGTCCAATTTCTCTAACATAATATTAAATAGTCAGCAGTCAATTAGCTGGCTCTAGCTTTAGAGACTCTTTCAAGGCGTAAATAGCAACCTCTAGTTGAGAGTCATCCGGCTCCTTGGTCGTGATGTTCTGAAGCCACAGACCGGGCCTGGTGATCACCGAAAAGAACCATTGGGCCCGGCTCTTGGCGGAGGCGCGGATTATCTCGTATGAAATGCCCGCAACAACCGGTATCAACAGCACCCGTACCAGGAAATTAAGGAACAACGAATCGAACTTCACCACCGAAAACGCGACTATCGAAACCAGCATCACCACCATCAAAAAACTAGTGCCACACCGCGGGTGTTGCCGCTGTTTGGTCCGAGCGTTTGCTACGGTCAACTCCTCGTCCGCTTCCCAGGTATAGACAACTTTGTGTTCGGCGCCGTGATACTCAAAAACACGTCGAATATCTCGAAGCAGCGAAAAGCTGGTGATCATAATCAAAAAGAACGTCATTCGAATCAGACCGTCGACGAGGTTGAACGCAACCGACGGACGGATCGGATGGAGACCTGCGCGAATCCATGCCCACGCCTCCGCGTACCATTTACCGCTCTCCGAGTGCGAATCTATAGTCCCGGCGCCCAAATAAACAAAGAGAACGTTAGTTATCAGTAGCGGCAGGACAATGAAAAGAATCACGTTGAAGAACAAAGCGACTATGATCGAACCGATCGTGCCGGCAGCCGCTCCCGTTTTCAGCTCAGAAGCTTGCTCGATCTTCGTGGCCACTGCCACCGCGGTCGGCGACCCCACTCCTGACGGCAAACCTGCTGTTTGGAATTCAGGGCTTTCCTGCGCCGGCTCTTTTTCAGCTTCGTGAAAGACAACGTTGGCCGAGAAATTGAGCGCTTTAACTCCAAGCACCATGGACTGGATCAAAACCGCCGAGCCCCGAAGCACAGGCAGTTTGAGAAGCGGGTATTTCTCTGCAAGGACGGGCAAGCGCTCGGATTTTGATACGATTTGACCATCCGGTCGACGTACCGCGACGGCATATGAATGAGGCGCGCGCATCATTACGCCTTCAATAACCGCCTGCCCACCAACAATGATTTGGTCTTCCCTCATAACGCTTGTTCCTTTGAGAAAAAATAATGGTTGCCAGTCACCGCATCAAGTTTCGGCTTTCATCTTGCTCGCAGTTCCTTGAGAACTGTCAGCGGGGTGAAATGCGAAGGGGCGGTACCGGCAACCAATATTTTGCTGTAGATCAGCTAAGCTTCGGTCTTGCGGCCGTACTTCCTATTGAATCGTTCAACTCGACCCGCAGTATCGACCAGTTTCTGCTTGCCGGTGAAGAACGGATGGCAGTTGGAGCATATCTCAAGCCTGATCTCGGACTTTGTCGACCTGGTCTGCCAGGTTTCACCACACGCGCAGTGCACGGTGGCGTTCACATATTTTGGATGAATATCGGGCTTCACTGTAGTAGTTACTCCTGTTGCAAATTTTCCAATTAAAGCAACGTAAAAGGCTAACCGATTGGACTGAACCATGTCAAGGAATGTATCAGTGGATTAGTGTCCTATCTGGGTATCGCTGCCAATCAGCCTTGTTTCCACTCGCCAAACTCCACAAAGCAAGGATAACCGCGTAGCTGTGTCCTATCGATAGTTTTGCGTGATTGTGGGATCTCGATAGGACACCGCTACGCAGTTAAGATTTGCGTTTTTTTTGATCGATAATTACCCGAAGCAATAATATCGATGTTCACTTCAATCCTTCGGAATCGGAGGCGGACCTTCGGGCACGTATGGCTTATAAACTTCATCCTTTGTTTTTTCCTTAAACTCCGCCTGAATGGTTTCACGGGCCTTTGAGTCTTCAAACAAATCGACCATCGTTGCCGCTAGAACCTTCGCCGCGTAAGTCATTCCTTTGTGTCCGATTGACATTCCACCGCATGCTACCACTGGCCAGGCATGCCAGGGCGCGTTTTCAGGAGCCGTGGTAACGGATAAATGCAATGTCGGCACATTCCAGCTCACATCTCCGACGTCGGTTGAGCCGCCGTCCGGATCACGCCTTGGGGGTTCGAGAGGCTGAACCGCTCCGTTTAGTCCCTTGGCCTCAACATTAGTTGCGCGCTGTATCGCTTTGGCAAATTCCTGCTCTTCCGGCGTGTACTGGATCGGGCCGAGCCAGGTCATGTTCGCATGAATAAGCTTCGCGCCAGCGAGGTTAACGAGCAACTCATAGTCACCGGTCTGTACAGTCAGCTTTGACTCAACGCCAGCCATCAACGCAGCGCCTTCGGCTATCTTGCGTGCTCGTCCGAGGAGTTCCTCCACGCCGGCGCGCTTCGAGTCACGCAGCCAACACCAAACTCGTGCATATTCGGGAACGACGTTGGGTACATCGCCTCCTTTTTGAACAACGTAGTGCATTCTTACAGTTGGCTTAACAAACTCGCGCATTCGATTCAGCCCGGTTGTAAAGAACTCGAGTGCCGCAACCGCGCTCCGTCCGTTCCAGGGATCGGCCGCAGCGTGAGCAGCCTTGCCTTTGAACTCGACGATAAAATCTACAATCGCCTGAGTGCTATCTACATCGGCTCGGATCTTGTCGTCAGGGTGCCAGGCGAGGCAAACGTCGAGGTCTTTGAAGAGTCCCTCGCGCGCCATATAAATCTTTCCGCCGACCGACTCCTCCGCCGGCGTGCCGTAGAAGCGAACCGTTCCTTTAAGTTTTCCCGTCGCGATAAGCTCCTTAATCGATAGCGCTGCGCCGAGACTGGCGGCGCCAAACAGATTGTGACCGCAACCGTGACCCGGCGAGCCGGCTTCCAGAGCCTCTTTCACCGGTTGTGCCTTTTGCGATATGCCCGGCAAGGCATCATATTCGCCGAGGATCCCGATAATAGGGCGGCCTTCGCCATAGCTCGCCACAAACGCGGTAGGGAGTCCGGCTACACCGCGATCCACCTTGAACCCCTGCTTCTCTGCATAATCGGACAGTAGTTTCGAGGAGCGAGACTCGCGCAATGCGGTCTCAGCGAATCGCCAGATTTGATCGCTCAGATTTATAAGCTCCCCCCGGTGCTTTTCGATCGAGGACACAACCGCGTCTTTGTTCGTGTTGTTGGAAGTAAAAGCGTTAAGTGGTGAACAAACCACGATCAACAGAAGAATAATAGCTAAACCAAATCTCATGCGGTCTCCCTCGGTTCTGCTTTTTGGTTTCTTGTTACTTCGAAGATTGTGCGGCAAGGCATTCATCACATCTGCAAAGCTCTCGAAGACGCTCCCAGGTATAGATTCCGTCGTCGTGCCGGTCGCTGAACATAAACTTGACGCCATAACGTCCCACGTGCTCCGCGCTCAGAACTGTCAGATCATCGGCAACGGTTCTCGGATCGAGGATTCTCAGCCCGGTTACTTCACTGACACAATTGGCACACAAACACTCCGAGCGAAGATATTTAATTGGAAGTACGCTGACGTGACCATCGTCCCAACGGACGGTGATCTCAGTCGCCCCGGTCTTTTTTATCTCTAGCGGCTTGGGCATAACAAATGGTGGGTTAGTCGTTCGGAATGAGAGTAATACTTTCCTATTCGATTAGGATCAAAGCCGGTGCCCGGAATCGAAAGAAGTGGGTCGTAACTCTTTGCGCAACTCTGCGCACTGTAGCGGTTCACTTGTGTTTCCACCTCGGTGGTCGTTTGGCAATAAACGCTTCGACGCCCTCATGTGGGTCTTTGAATGACATCAACTCATTAAGATAAATATCTTCCGCCCGTTTCAAGGCTTCGTCAAAACGTAGCCCCAACGCCTGAACCATCGCCCGCCGAGCCGTTTCCAACCCGGGAACGCTCATCTGCCGAAACGAGTTCAACAGATCTTCGCATTTGGCCTCGACCGCATTTTCAGGAACCACATGATTCACCAATCCCATAGATTGTGCTGCTTCGGCGCTGAGCAATTCACCGGTTAATACCATCTCCCGAGCACGCTTTTCGCCGATCACTCTTGGAAGAACTACGGCGGCAACTGGCGGAAAGACGCCCAGCTTTATTTCGGGTTGTCCAAATCGCGCTGAAGGCGTTGCAATCACAATGTCCGAGAAGGCGGCCAGCTCGCATCCACCCCCCAGTGCCGCGCCGCCTACCACCGAAATCACCGGTTTCGAAACCGTGTTCAGGAGCCGAAAGATCGAATGAAATCCCTCGAGCATCTGGAAAACGGTCTCAGGCCGATGCTCCTCAATCGAGACGCCCGCGGAAAATGCACCACCCGGCTGGGACGCTGAAAACACGATCGCGCAAGTATCCGCGGCCTGACCGACTCGGTTGATCGCGTCGGCGATCTCCTTCATCATCGCAATCGTGAGGATATTCAGTGGCGGGCGTGCAAATGCGATTCGCGCTACGCGGTCGGTTATCGCAAATTGGATTTCTCTGTAATGAGCTGCCATCTAAATCTAACGCGTCAATGTAATGTTTAGTACCGGAAAACAACGAACTGCAGATTGTCGTCGAAGACTAGGATTTCTGAGTTTGAAGCTTCGCCTCAACCTGATCAGCTATGGTTTTTGATTGGTCGATCAACTCGTCCATCCTTCGACGCGACGTTGACACAAACTCCTGACTTGAAATTGAATCCAGGTTAACAGCAACGTTGTATGAAGCGCCTCGAACCGCAGTTTGCGCGAGCTGAGCTCCTATCGCAGCATCAGATAAAGCATTTGAGTTACCGATGTCCGCCAGTTCGCGCAGAAGCCTCAAAACCTCCATGCTGAGTCCTGCCGTCTCTAGTGGGACCTCCACCGCATATTGAAGCGCCCGCTGAATCGCTTCGGTACGTGCGACATTTTGCTCATCGTTCTCTTTCGGCAATCGGTAGGCTCCAAGCACACCTTCAAAACTGGCTGCATCCTCGGCAATCAGCTCCTGCAACCTCGCAGCGAGCCTATCGAGGTCCGGCCTTATGATCAACAATCGCGCTTCAGATTCAGCGTACTTCTTCTTGCCAATAGTCAGATTGCAGACCATCTGTCCGAGAGACGCAGCAAGCACCCCACAATAAGCCGCCACACTGCCTCCACCGGGTGAAGGTGTTCCCTCGGCTACCAGGTTGGCAAAAGTTCCAATGCTGTTTGAGAGGACCTTTTCGGCTGTCGCTGGCTCGCTCATCCTTCGGTCTCCTCGATGGCTCCGGCTAGCCTGTGTTCCAGGATCTGATGCTCGCTGAAGTTTTCCAGCTGCAAGTAATAGTCTGCGACCGCATTCAATGCTCGCTGGGGAACCAGTCCAACAATTTCGGAACCTATCACTGCCACTCCATATCTTTCGGCTTCCCGCTTAATGAGTTCAAAGGCACGAAAGAGCGGCGTGCCCTCGAAATTCACCATATTCATCGACACCTGAACGATTCCGCGGTCCTTCAATTCAAACCCAAGTGCCTTAACATAACGAAAGCCTCCGGATTGATGGCGAACGGCATTAGCTATTTTTTTCGCAATTTGAACATCATAGGTGTCAAGATTCACGTTGTAGGCGATTAGCGCGGGACGGGCGCCGACAGCTGTTACGCCGGCGGTAGGGTGAACACGCGCCTCGCCGAAATCCGGGTGACGTGCTTCGCTCGTGGTGATCTCGTCTCGAATTCCCTCGAATTGCCCTTTGCGCACCGCAGCAAGGTTCTCGCGTTCCGGTCTCGTCGCTGCCTTTTCGTAGAGATAAACCGGTATGCCGAGTTCGCTCCACAGCCGCTCGCCGCAGTTGCGAGCCAGGACAATACAATCCTCCATCGTAACACCGGAAATCGGTACGAACGGAATCACATCCGTAGAACCCATTCGCGGATGCTCGCCTGAATGTTTGTTCAAATCGATCAATTCCGCAGCTCTCTTCGCGCCCGCGACCGCCGCGCTAACAACTCGATCGGGAGGAGCGACAAACGTGACCACGGAGCGGTTGTGATTGGGGTCAGACTCGCGATCAAGCAACACCGTTCCCGGAACCGCTTTGATAGCGGCGACGATTTGATCGACGACTTCAGTACGACGCCCTTCGCTGAAATTAGGGATGCACTCTACAATGCTACGCACGCTGAGAATCCTAACCGATTAGTTTTTGGCTTGCAAAGATACACGATGATGAGAGTGATATATTAACTTGTTCTCCAAAACCTATTCTTTTGGTAGTGTCCTAAAGGTGTGTTGTCTTGGTTTACACGTTTAGGTGCCTTGCAAATCTTAACCGAGTAGCGGTGTCCTATCGATAGCTCGCGTGATTTTGGGATCTCCTGGGCCGCGTACCTCGTTGCATCCAAAAACAAATGACTCGATAGGTAACCGCTTACGCGGCCCAGGAGATCCCACAGGCAAGCAAACTATCGATAGGACACCGCTACGCGGTTATCCTTGCTTTGTGGAGTTTGGCGAGTGAAAACAAAGCTGATTGGTAGCAACACCCAGATAGGACACTACCTCTTTTTTGAATTGCTACCAACTAAAGATCGTCCACTATATAATTCGGGCTTTCATCGAGGAGCTGACTCGTGACTGATCACCCCCCGCGAACAATTCTATGCCTGGCCAGCTACGAGAAAGGCGAGGCCTTTCTCCGCGAGTGCAAACGGAACGGCTGGCGTGTGCTGCTCATAACAGTTGAAAGACTGCGCAACGCTAACTGGCCGCGCGAAGCTATAGATGAAATCTTCTACATGCAGGACAACTACTCGCGCGATGACATCATTAAGGGAGTGAGTTTTCTTGCTCGCACCCAGACCATCGACCGAATTGTTCCGCTCGATGAATACGATCAGGAAACGGCAGCGCTGCTGCGCGAGCATCTTCGAAACCCCGGAATGGGTGACACTACTGCAAGGTATTTTCGTGACAAACTTGCGATGAGAGTAAAGGCCCGTAACTCTGGCATCCTCGTCCCCGATTTTGTCCACGTGCTCAACTACGATCAGATGCGCGAGTTTATGTCCCGTGTATCGCCACCCTGGGTATTGAAGCCGCGATCTGAAGCAGCATCGATGGGTATCAAGAAGCTTAATACATCCGATGAGCTGTGGCCGCTGCTGGACGCGCTTGGTGACCGTCAATCATTCTACGTTCTGGAACAATACAAGCCGGGAGATATCTATCACGTAGATTCTATAATCTTCGGTCGAGAAGTGCTGTTTGCCGTACCGCACAAATATGGACATCCTCCGATGGACGTCTCACTTGGAGGCATTTTTACTACGCGGAAAATCCCGCGCGAGTCGGCTGATGCGCGAGCCCTCGATTCAATTAACCGCGAGGTTGTCAAAGCACTTGGCCTGGTACGCGGCGTCACCCACACCGAGTTCATAAAAAGCCGGGACGACGCGCAGTTCTATTTCCTGGAGACCGCCGCGCGAGTGGGAGGGGCGAACATCGCTGAGACTGTCGAAGCGGCGACCGGTCTGAATCTCTGGGCTGAGTGGGCACGAGTTGAACTGGCGGGCGAGGATGCCGTTTACGAGCTTCCGGCTTACCGAGACGATTATTCAGGCGTAATCATCTCCCTCGCCAGGCAAGAACACCCTGACCTGTCAGGGTACAACGATCCGGAGATCGTTTATCGCTTGAACAAGGTTCATCACGCGGGGCTTGTTGTTGCGTCGAAAGATCCCGAACGTATTGATCAGTTGCTGAATGAGTACAGTAGGCGCTTTTATGATGATTTTTATACAAGCGCACCGCCGCCGGATAAGCCGACTTTTTGAGACGCGGACGACCACGGGAGAACTGAAATCAAATCAGAAATCCCGCCCAACCAGAGACGGAGCGAAAAGTTCGTAGTCCGGCCTTTTAGGCGGAAGTTTGTATCGTGAGTTTCGTCAAATTACCAAACCCGCCTGCCGAACTACGAACTTTTCACAATCTCGGCAGTGAGTGGACGAGTGAAAACCGCCCAGTACTATTCAGAAAGACTCAATCATCGTACCGAACCGCAGGGCTACCCGACGGGTGAAACACTCCAAGCAACCGTATGTTGCTCGATCCGGTGTTTTCCAGACAATGCCTCACCATGCGTGGAAGATAAATGCTCGATCCGGCTTTGAAGACCGCATCACTCTCTTCCGTCCACACACGACCTTCGCCTTCGATGATGTAAATCGCTTCCTCATAGGTGTGGTAATGCATTGGCGCTCGGCCCGGAGGTATCAATCCAACAAACTGTGTCACTCTCTGAGCACCGATATCCTGGGTAACTAGTAGCTTGAAACTTCGGTCACCCGTTGCGATGGGTTTGGCGTCATCTTCGCGGACCGTGCGGAACGGTTTGGTGTCCTGCGCCGGCCGAATTACCGGATCAACGCCAATTTCAGGCTCCTCGTCTTCCGGGCAACACACGCTGACGATGTCCAGGCTGGCCACTTCGCGACCCCGTTCATCCAGATTTTCGATCTGATAAACACTGCCGGGCGGAAGATACACCGCGGTCCCTGGAGTGAGCACATAACTATATCCATCGATAAAACAGGTGCCCGATCCGCTCACCACATAAATCACTTCTTCACCTACGGGATTACGTCGCGGTGTTGAGATGCCTTCTGAATAACTGCTGACGTATTGCGCTATATCTCGCGCGCCCATGGCTCGCGAAATGGGAACCCGATATCGACGAGTGCCCTCCACCTGAGACAGTTCACTGCGATCAATGACGGCCGCGCCGCCAGATAATGCCTTCATTTATGTTTACCTCTACACTTTATTGAATCGCGCAAAACTGAAGCGGTCAATGTTGAACGGCGTACTGCGCTTCTGAAGTAGATCGGCGGCGATCCGTCCGATCGTTGGGCCAAACTTGAATCCATGACCAGAGAACCCGGTTACCACGAGCACACGGTCGAGGTGCGGGTGCCAGTCGATAATGAAGTCATCGTCCGGCGTGTTGTTGTAAATACATTCGCGCGTCTCTACGACGCGGGCTTCGGAAAGCGAAGGAATAAACTCAGAAAAGAATTCACGGCACCGGCTTACGAATTTTTCATCCACGGGATCGTCATTCTTGTCCGGGTCAACCGTAGGTCCTTTGTGATGATTGGCGATCTTCATTGCGCCCAAATGATGTATTGGAAAACCGTAGAAGCCCGAATCGAGCTCGAGGAAGATGGGGAAACGGTTCGGGGCGAAAGTTAGAGCATCCTGTGTTGGCTCGAAATAAACAATTTCCTGTCGAGTCGTCGTGAGATCTCGCTCAAGGAATGAGAGAAGCTTGCGCGACCACGGGCCTGCAGAAACCAATGCGCGTGCGCATTCAAAGCGGCTTCCCTCCTCGGTCGCAACAACAACATGAGAAGCCTGGGCCGTTACCCCGGCGGCACGTTCACCCTCGATTACTTTAACCCGCAAACGCGCAGCATCTATCAGAGCACGTACTGCGGTCTCGGCGTGTAGAATGGCCCCGCTTGGATCGTACACAGCATATTCAAATGCATTTCCATTGAACTGGTGGAACCGCTTCGTCGCTTCGCGGCTGTCAAGCTTCTGGGCCTGGACGCCAACTGCGCGCATCGCCTCGTAACAGTCGAGCTCAAAAGAAGGATCACGCCTGCCGAGTAGAAGCGCGCCGGTTTGTGTCAGGACGCGCATGCCGGTGTTCGATTCGATCTCCTGCCACCGCTTCAATGCATCGATGGCGAGACTGACGTAGAACGGTTCGGGGTATGCGTAGCGGAAGACTTTTGAATGGTCCACAGAGGCGGCTTTGGGATTTGGTAACGGAGCCTGGTCGATCAAGGCGACCGTGGCCCCGTCGCCGGCAAGTTCATAGGCGGCGGAAGCGCCCATAACTCCGCCTCCCACGATGACAACGTCGAAGTTTTGCATTGTGAGATTTTAACATGTTGGAGTTCAGCGTTCAGAGTTAAACGCGCTGCGTTTAACGTTTAGCGTTCAACGGTCCGGGTTCATGTTACGAGTTCTGAATCTGTAGAAGTGTTTTTGCTTTTCAAAGAATTGACTTCTCATACGCAGATTACGCAGAAGATAAGGGTTCCGAGGATGGCTGAACACTGAAAGGCTGAACGCTAAATCCGAGGATCGCTGAACACTGAAAGGCTGAACGCTAAACGCTAAACGCTGAACGTTAAACGCAGAGGTTTTAACACCGTTAAGCTGAGAGCGTTGTCCCCCTTTTGCCTTCATTCCAGCAAACACTTAGAATCGGAATGAGCCTGCTTTGAGCCAGGTACCGATGCATTATAAAACTCACAGAAGCCGCATCCTTACACGCAGTTTCATGTCCTTCATGGATAACGACCTGACTACGGCGGCTGCAGCGGTGTCTTATTTCTCAATGCTCGCTCTATTTCCGACTCTGCTGGTCATGCTCACAATCGGCGCTGGTCTTATCGGAAGACGGACCGTCGAAAAGTATGTCATCACCCAGGTTCTCGCTTTCCTTCCGGGTGCGCAAACCTTCGTAAGCAAGAACCTCGAATCCATCACAAACATCTCGACTGGCATCGTTCTGTCGTGCCTGTTCGTGATGCTTTGGGCCGCATCCTGGATGTTCACGGTGATTGAGAAGGCCCTCAATCGCGTTTGGGGAACATATCCACGTTCCTTCTTGCATGGACGAGCGGTCAACATAGCAGTGATGAGTCTCGTATCGGCATTGCTTGCTGCCTCCGCTCTGTTCACCGCTTTCGTGAGCGGTTTGCGGGCTGCCGCGGAACGAATCCCAATTAGACAAGCACCCTGGATCCTCGCCCTCTCCGGTTTTGCATGGCAGACGATCTTCGTTCTCGTCAGTCTCGTGGTCACAATAATTCTGTTCGCGGTGCTCTACAAAATGCTCCCAAATACCCACGTGTCTCTTACTGAGGCGCTGCCGGGCGCGGTACTGGCCGGCGCTCTTTGGGAAGCTGCGAAATTCGGTTTTGCTTATTTGCTTCCGTACTTTCATTACG
This sequence comes from Blastocatellia bacterium, assembly GCA_035258805.1. Classification (GTDB taxonomy): domain Bacteria; phylum Acidobacteriota; class Blastocatellia; order UBA7656; family UBA7656; genus Onstottus_A. The sequence goes on from DATFWY010000274.1 coordinate 33,379, forward strand.
ATTTGCTATACGGCTCTATTGGTGCTGCAGTGGCACTGCTGACATGGGTTTATCTATCGAGTGTCATAATGCTGTTTGGCGCGCAGTTCACGGCGCTTCTGCATCGCGATCACTTGTTTGAAGCCTCAGAGCGGCGCGACCACTCGACCGGCGAAATGAAGGCAATCGAAGGGTAGCGTCTGGCGAGGCAAAACTATTGTCTATTCAATATGACGCTGAACTCCGTAAGGTATGCTAGTAGCCGATTTCGATTATGAACTTCCCGAACATCTGATCGCCCAGGAGCCATCCTCAAAGCGGGACGAATCGCGCCTGCTGGTTGTAGATCGCCAAAGCGGCGAGTTTGTCGATTCGGTTTTCGCCGAGCTTCCTTCCCATCTTTCACCCGACGACCTGATCGTCCTGAACAACACAAGGGTCTTCCCCGCGAGGCTTGTTGGGAGACGTATCCGAGTTACACCCCGAGGCGCAACGGTGTTGGGCGGGCGTGTTGAAGTTTTTCTGGTTAGCCGCCTCGAACCTCTCGTTTGGGAAGCGCTGGTAAAGCCCGGCAGAGTTCTGCTGCCAGGCGCCCGTGTTGAATTTGCTCGAGGAAAACTAACAGCTGAAGTAATTCATTGGCGCGAAAGTGGCCGGCGAATAGTACGTTTTGAAGCGGACGGGGACTTCGATGAAATAATCGATCGAATCGGGCGGACGCCGCTTCCGCCGTACATCAAACGCGACGAAGAGGATCGACTCGATGCCGAACGATATCAAACAGTGTTTGCTCGAGAGCGAGGCGCGGTGGCCGCCCCAACAGCCGGATTACACTTCACGCCCGAGTTGCTCAATCAATTGCGCAGCAAAGGGGTCGAAATAGCGGAGATTACGCTTCACGTTGGTTACGGCACGTTCCAGCCGGTGCGAGTTGAACGGGTCGAGGACCACCACGTGGAGCCCGAGACATATACAATTCCTGAAGTAGCGGCTAAATCGATCAGCCGAGCGCTGCTTGAAGGCCGTCGAGTGATCAGCGTAGGGACGACCACGACGCGAGCGCTTGAATCAGCGGCAATGCCGGACATTACGGCTCGCGGTTTGGAGATTGAGGATACAAGCAGTACGAGAGAGGGGTCAGCGGTTCAGGATGAGAAGTTGCGTACCGTTACTCGGCTACTGGCATCCAGCCCCAAACCCAGGACCACCGACCTTTTTATTTATCCCGGTTTTGATTTTCGAGTAATACGTGGATTGATAACGAACTTCCACCTGCCGCGCTCTTCGTTGTTGATGTTGGTTGGTGCGTTCAGTAAACGAGCCCTGATTCTTGACGCCTATCGACATGCAGTCGAGCATCAGTATCGCTTCTACAGTTACGGTGACGCAATGTTGATCATTTGAACATCGACACTATCTTATTATGCTTCTAACGGGGTTCCGTTAAGCCACGACATCATTCCTTGTTTCGCGCCTTCCGCACTTCACACTGTGGCTGCACGTCCCACGCTCCAAGCCGATTTGAAGTTAAATCGCAGTCTTCGACGGTTGGGGAAGCATCATCGTGCACAATGATTCCGAAGGTAGAATTTCCACCGATCCTGGATTTCAAAATGAAAAGGCGGGCGCTTTGCCTAACCCAAACTCCTGAAAAGACGTTATCGTAAATTTGACACTCCTCGAGTCGACCCTCGGCATCGCCGAGAGCCAAAACACCGCCCATGGATTCGTCGTGAATCTTGCATCTTCGCAAGATCGGCTTCGAGCCGCCTCTGATCACCAAACCTTGATATTTCTGATGACCAAATACCTCACAGTCTTCGAGCGTGCCTTCACCGTTGTCATAGATATGTATACCACTCCCTGGTCCGTCGTGAATCTTGCAGTCCTTGATCACAGGATCTGCGCCCTTGTTGATTTCAACGTCGGTCACGAAGTTCCCGTAGATATCACAACGGCTCACGACAGGGTTGCTGTTTTCCATTATTTGAAGAGCAACCGAGCGGTTCGCGAACATTTCGCAGTCTGTTACGGTCCCTGTTGCGTATCGGTGGAACCAAACTCCGTGCTCACCCTGGTCGTGGATCTTGCAGTTTCGGATCGCGCCACTGCTGCCGTTCCTGATCTCGACACCAGACTTGGAGTTGTTGAATATTTCGCAATCCTCGACAGTGGCCTTTGAATCCTCCGTAACGACAATACCGCAGTTCTTTATGTCGTAAATCTTGCATCGGCGTATAGACGACCTTGACCTCGAGTCTACCCTCACTCCCGCCCATTCGGTGCTGAAGATCTCGGTATCCTCTACCGAGCCTTCGGCGTGATCTGCGAACCAGATCCCGTTTGAATTACCGCTGTGGATTTTGCAACGGCGCACGTTAACCTTATTGTCGACACCCTGGACACCAACACCTGCGACTGCATCAGACGTAACGTTGCAGTCTTCAACGGAAAATTCACCGTGGATAACATCGACACAAGGTTCGCCCGTCACATTGCGCTGCTTGAAAAACTTCAGCAGTCCCTCGGCTATCCCAGGCAGGCTTCTGAGAGTGAAGCCTCGAACGGTCGCCTGGCCGGTCTGCACCACAATGCAAGACTCGCCCGTGGTTTCGATTATGGCTTCATTACCAGTCCCGTTGGTATCGCCGACTATCTCAACCGGACGATCAATAATTACCTGTTCCTTGTAGACTCCCGGCCTAACCAAAATTTTCATATGCGGTTTGACGGCCGCGATCGCGTCACCGATCCTCTTGAACTGACCACTACCATTTTTGGAAACAATGACGCAGTTGGGAGGAGGGGTTTCGGCGATTATCTTTGTGCCTAGAAACCTTGAGCCGACGGTAAACGCGAGTAAACCGAGGAAGGCCACCACTGCAGTGTATACAAATAATCGACGTAGTTGTGTTTTCACAAGACATTCCTCCAGCATAGAAGAAGGATTTCGAGGAAAGCCACAGGGGCTAAAGGGTAATGGCAAGGTCTCGAATTCGGAGGACTTCGAACGCGGGCAGAATGTATCGTCCTCTCAACCGCGATAATAGCAGCTAAGATGGCCCACTCCTATGGTTTTCTTTGGCGCAGGCGATGGGAATGATTAACTGAACTATGAACCATTGAGTCCTGAGCTCTTGGGAATTATGTGGGACTACGGACGTGCGCGGGCCGGCACAATCGTTCGCAACAACCACAACATCAAACACCCAGTCGCCGCGCCGAACAGCATGCCGGCGCCGATACCGAAGGTCAGATGACCGACTATGTGCCTGACGTGATAGGGGTCTTCCGCCTTTATGGAAAATTCAGGCTCGGTGAACACGTTCTCGATTTTACTCAGCACTGAAAAGCATATCGCAAGTACAATCAGCAACTGGCTCCAGACCGTCAAAAGGAAGCTCGAGACTATTACATTGGGATAACTACCAAAGCCTCGGGTGTGTATCAGCCATGCGGCAATCAATAACGCTAGCGAGGTCGCTGCCGTGACGCTGAAAGCTCGCACCAACCCATGAGGAAACCCTGCTGCATCAAAAGCCCATCGTAGTGCCCATACCAGCGTAATCAGACCGAACAATGGACCCAACAGGCGAATGTGATCGCGCAGCCCGCGCCCGCATATCTTCATTCTTCCTCCTTGGCTTCAGTAGCCCTCACCATCAACAACGTCATGTCGTCTTCAAGCTCATCTCCTGCCCATTTCCTCACAGCATCGAGGATCCCAGCCTGAATATCCACCAGAGATTGCCCGGAACGTCGGTCGATTTCAGCCTTCAAGCGCCGGTCACCAAATTCTTCCCCGCCCTTCGTAGCTTCGGTAAGCCCGTCCGAATACAGCACGAGCAGGTCGTCTGGCTGAAGCACCATCTCACCAGTCTGGAACTCAGATGTAGCAAACATTCCAAGCGGAAATCCCCCTTCAGACAGCTGTCTCCCACAGCATGAACCGAGCACGATCGGCGCGTGATGTCCTGCGTTTACATATCTCAAATGCCGCGTGATTGCATTCCACTCAGCGTAGAAGAACGTAGCGAATTTCGACTCATCGGTAACCTGATGAAGATGACGGTTCAACCTGCTGCAAACTTCAGCCGGCGGGATCCCGGTTTCTGAAAGCGTGCGCAACAACGCTTGCATGTTCGCCATAAGTATCGCTGCAGAAATTCCTTTTCCGCTGATGTCCGCGATCGCAAAAACCAATCGGCCGTCCGGAAACTGGATAACGTCGTAGTAATCGCCGCTGATTCCACGGGCAGGAATACAGACTGCGGCGAACTCCAACCCATTGCTCCGCGGTAGGTGGTGCGGAAACAGAGCTCGCTGCACTTCGAGAGCAAAACTCAATTCTGCTTCTTTGCGGGCCAGTTGACGGCGACTCGACCGTAGCTCGATCTGAACTCGATAGAGCGATACAAGTAACACGGCAACGGCTGTAGTAGCTCCAAACGTGAGGCCCCACGTAACAAGAGCTGACCCCTGCACCAGGCCGCGCCCCAGAAACAGAAGTATCCCCGCACCGACGACGAAGCCGATCAGGTAGATCCTGTCTCTTCCTTCGATGGTGAAGGCCGGTTTCTCTTGTGGAATCGTATTTCCAGCTTCCAAGTTATTCCTGGTACGGTGGTGCGAAATACTCCGACATTATAGAGATGTTTTGTTGAGACCCAAGTCGAATTGGTGTGAATAGGCCTTAGCGAGCTTTGCGGTACTTTACGTTTTTGCGCGAACCTGTCTTTCGATTGTGTAAGACTCCAAAACCACGGTTCGCGCAAAGAGGCAAAGCTCGCTAAGAATTGTTTGTTCTCGCAGTCAAAAATATGCCGCGGATTCACGTAGATCGGCTTATCAGCTATTTCGCTCAGAGTTAAGCCAGATCGCTCAAGTAATAATGCCACAGAATCCTGGCGGCGACGGCCCGCCAGGGTCTCCACCTGGCGCTCATTTCAACCAGTTGTTCTTCCGTAGGGCGAACCGGCAAGTTCTTGACCCTCTGTGCCGCCACTGTGAGTGCAAGATCCCCTGTCGGCCAAACATCCGGCCGACGCAATACCATTAGCAGATAAATGTCGGCAGTCCATCGGCCGATCCCCTTGATCTTGATCAGCTCAGATCGCACCGAAGCGTCGTCCATCCCGGCCAGCGCGTCCAGGTTAAGGATACCATCGATAATCGACTGCGCGAGGTTCCGACCATAAGCCGTCTTCTGCCGGCTGAATCCTACGTTCTTTAGGGTAGCGTCATCGAGCTGCAGAAAGCGTTCTGGAGTGAGAGGAGACACAAGTTCCAGGAGCTTGTTATGAGCCGCTCGGGCGGACGCGAGCGACACCTGCTGCTCCAGGATTATGTGAAGCAAAGTTGAAAATCCGGACTCACGATCCCACATCGGGGGCGCCCCGAACCTCTTCACTACTCGACGAAGATCCGGGTCACGTCGAGCCAAAAGCCGCACGCCGCGAGCCAGCGCATCGTCGTTGAGAACGTCAGCGTGCATTTTGGTTGTCGATAATCTCTGAGTGATTGCTCCGCTCATCTTTGCAGGTTGTTATACGCGGCTGGCTGTAGGTTTGTTGTTCAAAAGTTTAAGCCTCAGCTGACTGGCAGCTGAGGCTTGCACATAGTAAGGCTAACGACCCAAGACAACCTAGTTGAAGCCGGGTTTCTTTTCCGCTGGAGTTTGCTGCTGTTGCTGTGGTCTTCGCGGAAAGGCCAGAACTGCGAGCGGCCGGGCGTGGCCCTGGTGACAATCGTTGCAGCCGACTGCGCTGCCATCCTGTTTCACAAGCCCGCGCGAGAAGTCAGTCATCATGAACCGAGCGATCTGCTTTCGAGGGGTCTCATCGTCGAAATCGCTGGTATGGCAATAGGTGCACTCAACTCCCAGCGCCTTCGTAAACGCATTCATTACCTGGATAACGCGATCGCGCGGCATGTCCTTTAGCACGACCAGGCCAGCTGATTTTTTCCCCAGGGCACCGTCGAAAGGCAGAGTGCGCAGGAAGTTCGCTTCGCCTTTGTGACAATCATTGCAAGTTAGAGCGCTGCCGTCTTTGTGCTTTAATCCCATTGTGTAGTCACGCATCATTAATCGAGCAACGGACTTGCGCGCTGTTTCGGCGGAAAATGGGTTGACGTGGCAGAAGTTGCACTCGGTGCCCATTGCCGCTTCTATTTTTCGCATTTCGGTCAGGATCTGCTGTCGGGTCATTCCCTTAAGCACTTTAATCGTTTCAGCCGGTTGCTGAGCTGCTGGCTTTTGTTCTCCGGGCTTCTCCTGCGCCGGCGGCGGTTGTTGTTGCGATGATGTTTGGGCCTGGCTGCGCCTGACGCCGAATCCAAATGCAAGCATTAACCCGATTGCAATCATTAATACAAACAGCTTTATTCCCGCTGTTTTTGTCATCCTTGCCTCCTCACAAGCGTTTGCTGGTCCACTGAGTTACTTATTTGGTGATTTGCGGCTAGCGCAGATTATATCAAACCGACCCGCACAGACCACTGGTCATTTCTTGACAGGCGATGTCCTCGAAAGCTGCGATGCTAACGGCTTGGCTTCTGCAGGCATCGAAACCGCGCTCTCGAGCAGAATCTTGCGAGCGTCGACATCCTTCCCGTAGAAGTCGCGATTGTCATCCTTATCGGGCCTAAGCGTGGCTCCGTCGAGCGAGACTCCCGCGAACAATCCTTTGGCTCGAGAGTAAGTCAGTATCTCAGCGTCCAGCCGAACATTAGTCTGTGCAGAAGTTGAGCGGCCGACCGGCCCGGCAGCGGCTGACGCATCGGCCCCAATCGTGAACTTATCGCCCATTAATTTGTCGACGCCTTTGCGGTTCATGAACAGCATTATCACGTCGACTTGCGTGAAACCAATCTGCAGGCCGAAGCTGCCGCCTTCAATGGTGACGAACGCCGGCGCGGTCCAGGTTCGGTCTGGCTTGCGGCACATTACCACGCCTTTTCCGTATTTACCGCCAATTCCAAGTCCGCCTTTCTTCAATCCGGGTATTACACCCACGCACTCGGCCTTGTCGAGCAAGTCTCCGGGGATACCTTTGTCTGGCGTCTGCATAATTTCGCCGAACACTTCAGAAGCGTGCTCAAGCCTCTTAACTGAGTCGGCACGATTAGCAAATGCAACGCTCGAAGCTAAGAAGAACAACGCCGCTGTCGTCGTGAGAAAACGTTTCATCGCAATGCACCTCTGAGTAACTTTCGACAAGCGTTCCACGGCACACTTAGGTAGCGGAGTTATTCTCACCCCATCTGCAAATCGAGCGCAAGCGTGGGTCGGTGTCGCGACTTTCCTTTCCTGGAAAACATCCCAAGTGACACAAGTTACAGTAGCGTGACCTCCATTGATGGCTTCTCTGAGCGCGTACCGTGATGCCTGGTGAAACAATGAAAATGGCTGGCCGCTATCGGCCAGCCCCATCTTTTATCAGTGGGAATCCTGAGGTCGAGCTCAGCCAAACGTTACCATCAGCTCACGCCCAAAACTGAATTGCGGGCGCCGGCGTTGTTTCAATGCTTTTGTTCCCGTTTGCGAAAGCGCGGTCACCAGAATTGGCATCGCAATCGTCGGATCACAAAGCACAGAAACGGTCTTCGCATCCTTTGCTACACGACCCCATGTCTGCGCTTCCTCGAAACTCCGCCCCGATGTCGCACTGCTCTCGGGCAAGTCGAGCCCGATCTGCAAAGCGTACTTATGCCCTCGCATTGTCTGTTTGATAATCGACGCGGTTACTTCAGTCTGCTGCACAAAACTCTTCGGAGGACCGCCGCCAAACAACACCACCGAAGTGTTCACCGAGCGGGCCATGATTTGCGCCGCCTCGACAACATCTTGAACTATGTCGAACTGAAAGGGGTTTTTACGATTTACACGAGAGGTCGCGATTCCGACCGCGATCGCTGAATCCGCGACGCCCGGACAAAACACCGGCACCTTCGCCTTATAAGCCGATGTAAGAATTCCATCCTCGGTCGCGATTTCAGCAAGCTCCCGACCGAGCAAATGCAGGAACTCGCGAGTCGAATAGGGTCGCGAATGATCTACCGTATTTGCAAAGTTACCAACCCATTCGTCTGCCTCACGATACTCGTGTTCACTCGCCAGCGTGTCATAGAAGCGACCCACCTGAGCCTCTTGAAGTTCATCGTCGGCAACTCCCACCGGCGCCTGGTAATGATAGCGTCCCAAAGTTTCATGAAGATCGTGAAATAGATTTGCACCGGTTGAAACGACAACATCAACAAAATGATTCTTGATCAAATAAGAGATAAGGCGGCGCATCCCCGCAGCTACCAGTGCACCGCTCAATCCCATCAGCACCGTTGAATTGTCTTCCAACATTTCCAGCCACAGGTTATGCGATTCTGCGAGCGCGCGGGCCTGAAATCCAGCCCCCTCCATCTTCTGCAAAATACCCGCAACCGAACGATCACGGTCGATCTGAATGGGACGGGTGGGCGAAGTCAGATACTTCGAACTTTTTTGCTTTCTCATCATGCCTTTAGTCCTTAATAGATTGATGCCGATGCGTGGATCATGAAGACCATCGTGATCGGTCGCGAATCACGATTTACGCGCATCATTCGAGATATGTGTACCGATTAATATCGGATTCATACTGCTTCATCAGGGCACCCGCGTCCTCCTCGCTCATCAGGCCTCCGGTCACGCGTGCATTTATCATTCTCTGAATGCTGTCCCAGGCCTGAGTTTTGTCATAACGCGCCACGGTGAGCATGTCTCTAATGCGGCTACCCTGGACTATCTTTTTTATGTGGTATTGGCCTTCGGTGTCGATGATTACGTGAGCTTCATCAGTGCGGCCAAAGAGGTTGTGATTGCTGCCCATCACTTCCTGATAGGCGCCGACCAGAAATATGGCGATGTAATACGGGTCTCCAGTGAATGGATGTAGTTCCAAAACTTCCTTGACATCTTTCAAGTCCACGAACTTGTCTATATGGCCATCGGAATCACAGGTCAGATCCACAAACGTCGCGTAATCGGTGGGTTGCTCATCCAGCCTGTGAATCGGCATTATGGGGAAAAGCTGGTCGATCGCCCAGTGATCCACCAACGAACGAAATACCGAAAAATTGCAAAGATATTTCGACGCGAGAATCTTTTTCAGATCGTCGAACTCTTCTTCCTGAACCTTGGCCGTCTGCGCGAACTTTGACGCCCGGGCGCATACCTCCCAAAACAACACTTCCCCTTTTGCGCGATCCTCGAGGCTGATCAATCCAAGGTTAAACTGCGTATGCAGCTCGTCCTTGTGATCGAGCGCGTCGTGATAGTATTCGCGATAATTCTTCGCGTTGATATCGTCGTATAGCGCCTTCAACTCAACGATAACCTGCGGATCGTCCTCATCAACGCTTACCTCCGGCCGATCGTCTGCGAAGGTTTCGATCTCGTCTCGAATGGATGTGACGAATACCGCATGGTAGGCGCTCATAACTCGCCCGCTTTCGGTCACCAGATTAGGTTCGGGTACATTCTCGTCGTCGCAAACCGATTTGATGGTGTAGACCACATCATTGGCGAACTCCTGACTCGTATAGTTAACCGACGATTCGAAGGTGGTTTTTGATCCGTCGTAATCGACTCCCATTCCACCCCCGATGTCCAGGAATTCGACATCGACGTGCATCTGCCGAATCTTGGCATAGACTCGCGCCGCTTCCCTCATTGCAGCTTTTACCCGTTTAATGTCGGTGATCTGCGATCCGATGTGAAAGTGAAGCAGCTTCAACATATCGGTCATCTGGAACTCACGCAGCAGCCGGATACACTCGAGCATCTCTGATGGCGTCAGACCGAACTTTGCGGACTCGCCTCCCGAAGACGCCCACTTTCCAGAGCCTTTTGAATAAAGCTTCGCTCGAATACCTATTCCTGGCTTCACGCCGGTTTCCTGTGCCCGGCGGATGATCATCTTAAGTTCGTTAAGCTTCTCGACTACGATGATGACCCGTTTTCCTATTTGAACCCCCATTAACGCGAGGTTAATGAACGCTTCATCTTTGAAGCCGTTACAGATCAGAAGGGACTCGGGGGTTTGCTCGAGCGATAGTGCTGCGTAAAGCTCTGCTTTGGAGCCGCATTCGACTCCGAAGTTGTACTTGCTACCTTCTCGCAGAAACTCTTCGACTACTTCGCGACGAGGATTGACCTTCATCGGAAAGACACCATAGTGTCCGCCGGCGTAGTTGAATTCGCGGGAAGCATCCTGGAAAGCGCGTTGAACTTTCTTGAGTTGATTGTCCAGAATTTGCGGGAAACGAAGCAGAATCGGGAGTTGCACGCGGCCGCCGTCGACGAGATCGTCGATGAGCTCTTTTACGTCGACGGACCTGGGGTCCCCCTCCGCGGGGCGCACTGCAAGGTGGCCTTTTCGGTTTACCTCAAAGTATCCAGCACCCCAGTTCTCCACACCATAGGTCTGAATGACCTCATCCAGTGTGATGTTCTTCATCTAATAAGCGCCTTCCCTGCCGGATATCATACCTGCCTCGAAACCGATGTGGGCCCGTAAGTTATAGAATTTATCAGATTTAAAGAGAGAGTGTCTACAACTATTTTTTGAAGAATTGAGGAATTGAATCATTGAAGAATTGAATCATTGAGTCATTGGCTCATTGAGCCATTGGGGTGGATCCATTGACTCATCTCAAATTTCAGATTTCAAATTTCAGATAATTTCAGATTGCAGATTCAGATTGCAGATTCAGATGCAGATTCAGATTGCAGATTCAGATGCAGATTGCAGATGCAGATTGCAGCAGATTCAGATTCAAAAATTTGAGTCAGATGGGTTCGACATGAATCTACAATCTGAATCTGCAATCTGAATCTGAATCTGCAATCTGAATCTGAATCTGAAATTTGAAATCTGAAATTTGAAATCTGAAATTTGAGATGAGTCATCCGCCCCAATGACTCAATGAGCCAATGACTCAATTCCTCAATTCTTCAATGACTCAATGATTCAATTCTTCAATGAATCAATTCCTCATTTGCATCTCATCTCCCTTGGGCTTATCTTTTTTTACATACAGTACATTCGTCTCTGATAGCCGCTGCGAGGACTTCTTATGGAGAGAATCTCAGAAATTTACGTCAATGGAACAAGGCTCAAAGTTGATGCCGACGCTGAGCGAAGCCTGCTGAGCGTCTTGCGCGATGATCTCGATCTAACCGGCAGCAAATACGGCTGTGGCGAGGGACAATGTGGCGCATGTACTGTGCTGATTGATGGTCAAGCGGTCCGCTCCTGCATCACAAAGATCCGAGGAGTGGTCGGTAAGAAGATCATCACAATAGAAGGCATTGAGAAAAACGGACGCCTTCATCCCCTCCAGGAAGCTTTCCTGGAGGCTGATGCAATGCAATGCGGATACTGCACGCCCGGGATGATCATGTCGGGAGTAGCCCTGCTGAGCAAAAACCCCAATCCGACTGAAGCGGAAATTATTCGGTCTATGGAGGGAAACGTTTGTAGGTGTGGAACGTATCCGCGGATCGTTTCCGCGATTCGAAAGGCGTCCCAGTCGAAAGGAGTAGTTGTTTCAACCAAAACTGAGTAGCGTAGACTGTCTGGTCTGCGCACGATGTAGCGCAGACTGTCTAGTCTGCGCAACGCACCGTTTCTATAGATCATGCGCAGACTAGACAGTCTACGCTACCTTATGCGGAGCCAATATGAGCAAACATATCGACGACTCCATAGAAACCGAACGTTACGAACTCTTCGAACAACCACACTATCTGTTCAATCTCGAAATCGAGCGCCGCAACTTCTTTAAACTCCTGGGAGGCGGCCTGGTTCTTGTCTTCGCCCTGGATGCCCTTGCACAGGAATCCGGCGGAAGACAAGAAGGTGAATCGGGACGGCGCGCAGGAAACAACTCGACTCCCAAAGAGATAGGTGGCTGGCTGCACATAGGCGAAGATGGTTCCATTACCACCTTCACCGGCAAAGTTGAGTTTGGCCAGAACATTCGCACGTCCCTCTCTCAGGTCGTTGCCGAGGAGCTTCGCGTTCCGTTGGGTTCTGTTCACCTTACAATGGGGGACACCGATTTGACCCCATTCGATATGGGGACGTTTGGCAGCCGTACTACGCCGACAATGGCGCCTCAGCTGCGCAAGGCCGCAGCAGCCGCGCGTGAAGCCCTCATTGATCTGGCTGCTGAACAATGGAAGGTCGAGCGCTCAGCTTTGACCGTTAGAGACGGAAGAGTCATCAACGAAAAATCGAAAGACTCGATCGATTTCGGAATGCTGACAAAGGGCCAGAAGTTATTGAAGGTGATTACCGACACAACTCCGGTTACCCCAGTCGATCAGTGGAAAATCTCAGGTAAGTCCGTCACAAAAGTGAATGGTCGAGACCTGGTGACCGGCAAACATCGGTATACATCCGATACTAAGCGTCCCGATATGCTTTTTGGAAAAGTGGTTCGACCGAGCGCGTTCAATGCCTCTCTCGTTTCAGTTAATTCAGCAGAGGCCGAATACATCCAGGGAGTAAAGGTAGTCCGTGACGGCAGTTTTATTGGCGTTACGGCACCCAATGCTCAGCTCGCGTCGCGGGCAGCGTCTGCAATTAAAGCAGAATGGAAGGCCGAGGCGCAGCCGTCGTCGAAGGAACTCTTTGACTATCTAAGAAAGCAATCATCTCCATCCCCGCAGGGAAACGTGCGGGGCTCAATAGCCGAGGGGCTGGCAGTTGCAGATAAAAAGTTAGAACAGACCTACACCGTAGCCTACATCGCTCACGCACCACTCGAGCCCCGTGCTGCAGTAGCCGAATGGAACAATGGGAGATTGACCGTGTGGACGGGAACGCAGCGACCGTTCGGCGTACGCGGAGAGCTTGCTGAAGCGTTTCGCATCCCCGAAGACCGTGTTCGGGTTATCGTGCCGGACACCGGATCCGGATACGGCGGTAAACACACCGGCGATGTCGCAATCGAGGCCGCCCGTCTCGCTCAAGCCGCAGGGAAACCGGTCAAACTTCTTTGGACAAGAGAAGAAGAGTTCACCTGGGCATACTTTCGGCCGGCCGGCATCATCGATGTTTCAAGCGGCGTTCGCAACGACGGCACCATTACTGCCTGGGAATTCCACAACTACAATTCGGGCTCTTCGGGAATTCAACATCGATACGATCTGGCAAATCAAAAGATAGTTTTTCATCAGGCAAAGTCGCCTTTGCGTCAGGGCTCCTACCGAGGTCTCGCCGCCACCGCAAATCACTTCGCGCGTGAAGTCCACATCGATGAACTGGCGCGTGCAGTAAAAATGGATCCTCTCGAGCTGCGTCTTAAGAATCTGAAAGACGAGCGCATGAAAGCCGTATTGAACGCAGCCGCGAAGTCATTCGGTTGGGGCAAGGCAAAACCGAACCAGAACACCGGCTTCGGAATCTCGGGCGGCTTTGAGAAAGGCGGCTACGTCGCTACCTGTGCCGAGGTTTCTGTTGATCGTACAAGTGGCGCCATCAAACTGGTCCGAGTAGTTGAAGCATTTGAGTGCGGAGCCATAGTCAACCCTGATCAGCTAAAGAACCAGATCGAGGGTTCGGTAGTTATGGCAATCGGCGGCGCGATGTTCGAAGCTATCGAATTCGAAAATGGTGCGATCGTCAACGCGAAGTTCTCTCGTTATCGCGTTCCTCGATTCAGCGATTGTCCGGTGATCGAAACTGTGCTGGTCGATCGCAAGGATCTGCCTTCGGCTGGGGCGGGAGAAACGCCAATAGTCGGGCTGGCGCCGGCGGTTGGAAACGCAATCTTTGACGCGACAGGGGTGAGGCTGCGATCGCTGCCGATGGCGCCGAATGGGTTGAAGTCATAGTCTGCAAATCCGATCTGGGAGAGACCGCAAAAGTTCGTTGGTACTACGAGACTGTGGAAAAAGTTCGTAGTTCGGCCTTCAGGCGGAAGTTGGTAAGCTTCGCGAAAATCACAATACGAACTTCCGCCTGAAGGCCGAACTACGAACTTTTCACACAATCTCCGACGTCGGTGGGATAAAAGGATTCAGACACTCTCTTTTAGAAGGTTGTCAACGATCGTCCCCGTCCTCTACAATTTCGTTTTCCTTACAGACCATTATTCCGCTCTGTATAACGGCGTGAATGTATATCTTTGGAGGCTAGCAGAGTTATGTTGAAGTTCCTCAGGGGCCGCAAGCGGACCCGAAATGCAGTGTTGATCATTTTCATTGGGTTGCTAACCATCAGTCTTGTGGCGTTGTTTTCAGCGTCAGGCAGCGGAGCCAAGATGCTCGGTGGGGCTACCGGTAGCGAAACCACGATAGCCAAGGTAGGCAACCATGAGGTAACGGTTCGGGACCTGAAAGACGCTCTTACCAACTTTGGCCAACAGATCGCGCAAGGGCAGGGACGCACACGTGGTCAGGATTTGAATACCCTTTATGAAATGTACGGTCCTCAAGTACTCGACGGCCTCATACGGCAGAAGCTCATTCTCTATCTGGCTGAGAATATGAACCTGGGCGCCAGCGATAGCGAAGTCCAGGCGCGTCTGAGACAAATGTTCAACCCCTGGCCAGGGGCGGAAGGATACCGGATGCGTTTGCAACAGGCCGGTATGAGCCCCGTCCGGTTTGAAGACGAGCTTCGCGCCTCGATCGCCCAAGAGCATTTACGGAGTTTCATCACCGCCGGAGTAAGCGTCGATCCAAAGGAAGTTGAAGAAGATTATCGACGCAATAATACAAGCTATGCCGTACGTTGGGTGGACATAACTCCCGATTCGCTTCGCGACAAGGTTCAGGTAATCGATTCTGACCTGCGTGCATACTTCAATTCTCATAAGGATGATTTCAAGATAACAACTGAACAGCGGCATGCTCGCTATATTTTTGTCGACCAAAATAAAGCAGGCGAAGCCATCCAGGTGCCCGATGAAGAGTTAAAACAGGATTTCAACGCCGAAAGTTTTATTAAGCAGGTTCGGGTCAGCCAGATCGTCCTTAACGTTCCAAAACCCGAAACAAACAAGGAGAAGTCGCCAGAACAGCAGAAATCGCCAGATCCCGAAGAGGCAGTGCGAAAAAAAGCGCAGGGTATCACTACCAGGGCTCAGGCTGCCGACGGCAAGCCCGCCGAGGACTTCGCAAAACTTGCGCGCGAGTTCAGCGAGGACGCGAAAACAAAAGCCAGCGGTGGCGATCTTGGCTTTATCAACAAAGACGATAAGCGTGAGGCCGATGATCCTCTAAATCGCGGCTTCAACATGAAGAACGACGAAGTTTCTCAACCGATCAAGAAGGGCGATAAGTACTACATCCTGAAAGTAACCGATCGTAAGGTTCCCACGTTCGCCGAAACACGCAACGAACTTCTGAAGTCGGCACGGTCGCGCAAGGGCTATTCCAAGGCAGTGGAAATAGCTTCAGAGGCCGAACAGAGATTGAAAGAGCCGAAGGATGCCGATGCGGTGGTCGGCGAGATTAACAAGAAGTACGGTGCGGACGTGGCTACCGTGAAGGACGCCGGCTTCTTTGCGGAGGGAGATACGTTACCCGACATCGGTTCTGCTTCCGAATTCGAGTCGAATGTATTCTCGCTTCAGAACGCCGGTGACGTAGCCGATCGAATAAACATCGACAAGGGTTTCGCAATCGCTCAATATGTAGAACGTCGCGAGCCGCATGATCCCAGCTTTGAAGAGGTCACCAAGAAGGTTGAGAACGCCTACCGCACCGAGAAAGCAAAAGATCTTGCGGCCCAAAGAGCGAAACAGATCGCACAAGCTCAAAGCCTCGACGAGCTCAAGAAACTCGCGGACTCCTTAGGCCTTAAAACCGACGAACGTTCCGGTATCAATGGAACCGAATCAATTGGCCCGCTTGTAACAGAGGCAAATCGAGCGTCGATCTACAAACTGAAAACAGGCGAGATTACCAGGGAACCGATCAAGACTGACAGCAACACATATGTGGTCGCTGGTTTGGTCAACCGCAAAGATGCGGATATGGGCGATCCTTTTCAAAAGGAGCGCTCATCAATCGAGCAACGACTAATCGATGAAAAGCGCAACACCTTTTTCTCGACCTACATTTCGATGACACAGAAGGAGTTAACCGCGGCGGGAAAGATCAAGATCTACGAGGACGAAATCGCGACGGCAATGGATTTGGGAGGGACTACTCCGGCGTCCGGACAGCCGGTGATGCCCACCTCAACCGGAGGTGGCCCGCGTCGCACTCCGCAGGGTCCTCGCACACTTCCCGGCAAACGTTAGTTCGGGATGTGAGTCGGAGTCGCGTGGTCGCTCCACCATCACAAAGTATTCCAGTAACGCTAACCTCTGCTTATCTCCGCGAATTCGGGGACTCTGCGATGATGCGGAGTCCCGGAGCGCCGAGATTCGCGGAGAAGGCTCCACTAATCTTACTTCGGACAGCGGCGACAGAAACATTTCGTAGCCACGGGTGTTTAATCCCTCTCTAAAACTGAGGCGTTAGTTCGTGCGTAAGTCGGTAATTTTCTTCTCAATTGCAGTAGTCATAATCCTCGCCTTCCAGGTCGCTGCAGCTCAGCCGCAACAGCCGGCAACTGAAGAACGTCCAGGTTCTGTCACCAACCAACCGGTCAAGAACTATTCGCTACCACCAGAGAAATACGAGAAGGCCATCTCGTATTCGAGAGCGCAATATAGGCTGCACTTTATCGGGACTGCGTACTCCTTCCTGATCCTCCTGTTTATCCTTTCGCGTCGAATCGCGCCCGCTTTTCGTGACTGGGCCGAGGGAGTGTCGAGGAGGCGGTTCATTCAGGCTCTTGTCTTTGTGCCGCTCTTATTGCTGACTTTCGATATCTTCAAGCTTCCGCTCGACATCTACCAGCATAAGCTTTCAAGACAATACGAAATGTCCGTTCAGAGCTGGGGGTCCTGGTTTTGGGACTGGTCGAAGGGTGAGTTGATTGAGTTTTTTATCGCATCAATTCTTGCTTATGTCTTATACGGCGTGATTCGTCGGAGCCCCCGACGCTGGTGGTTGTATTTTGGGGTGGCCTCATTGCCGATCCTCGTATTTCTATTGTTCATTTCACCGATTCTCATTGACCCTTTATTCAATAAGTTTGAACCTCTTCAGAACACCCAGGCGCTGTTAGTCGCGGAAATCGAGAAGGTTGTAAATCATGCTGGGTTGGATATCCCACCCGATCGCATCTTTGAAATGAAGGCCAGCGAAAAAGTGAACGCGGTCGATGCCTACGTAACTGGCTTCGGCGCCTCAAAGCGAGTCGTGGTGTGGGACACAACGATTGCGAAAATGTCACCTTCGCAGACTTTGTTTGTAGTTGGTCACGAGATGGGACACTACGTTCTTGGTCACACTTCAAAGGGCATAGCTTTCGCCGGAGCTCTGGTAATCCTGCTGTTGCTGCTGGTTCATTTTGCAGTCAATAGAACCTTATCACGTAAGGACCGGCAATGGGCGATTCGCAGCCTGATTGATTGGGCATCTCTGCCTGCGCTGATGTTGTTCTTCTATCTCTTTCTTTTCCTTGCTGAGCCAGCGTACAACTCCTTTAGCCGATACCAGGAACACCAGGCAGACGTTTACGGCCTCGAGGTTATACACGGAATTGTGCCCGATTCCTCCTCCACGGCGGCTGACGCCTTTCAGACTTTAGGTGAAGTGGATCTTGCCGACCCCGCGCCTGACCGCTTCATAAAGGTCTGGCTTTACAGTCACCCTCCCCTCGGCGAACGACTGGCGTTCGCTCGCGAATACGATCCTTGGTCAAAGGGTCAACCAGCAATGTTTGTCAAATAAGTAAGCTAGGTCATTGATCGCGTTTTAATTTTGCACCCTATCAACTCTCTTGAAGTCGGCGGGTACCTCGAAGAGATCGCTGCGGACATCGAGGCTTACGTTTCGCCGCTCGGTAATAATCTTTGTATTTGATTGATCGCTTTCACATTCGACTCTCAGAAGTAACCTGAAAAGATCCGTGGCAATGAATCGTCTGGTTGTTTCAGTATGTCCGTCCTCGTATGTCGCACGTACCTCAATGACCACGCACTGGTGACCATCAACTACTTTGTCTGGCAGGGTCTGAGTTTCAAGGCGAGTTGGAGGTTGTGAGTCGTCGAAATAATGCTCAATTCCAAGGGCAGTTGAGTCCGGACCTGATAGCGCCTCATTGTTCTGTACAGAGCTTAAACGAGCTGGTTTTGCGCCAACAGATTGGGCCGACGCAGTGATTTCTGAGCCAGCATCCACTTCAATATAAGTTCGACTTTCAAGATCAAGGAGAAAGCTTTTCCCGTCAGCCGGTCGCAAAATTAATGCCCTGGCGTGTCCTGCCTCTGTCCACTCCTCGCGCCGTAACTCACCCGATCGAGCTTCGACCGAGATTGTTGTTTCCTGTTTTGTTCCGTCATCAATGATTCGAACCACCGTTGCTGAGTAATTCTCGGGTTCGCCCGCCGGTTGTATCTCCTTCTCGCTCTTGTTCGATTCATTGCGACATGCGATCAACAGAGGCATCAAAAGCAAAAACGCAATTCGAATGGAAGATGAACACGGAGATCTGACGGGTATAAACATGTGAGCTTGATTCTAACATTTCGCACCCTTGAGCTGTGTTAGCGGTGAGTTTCAGTCGATAGTTTGTTCGCGGGAAGGTTCAGACCGTGCTGCAACCGGGGTCCTAAAAAAGCGAAGCGCCGGGCCGCGATTCCCGGATCGAATCAGGGAACGGCAGAGCGGCCCGGCGTAGACGAGGGGTAGGCTGCAAACGGGGTGGGGTGGGGCCGCCTTTGTTTGACGCAACAGGACAGGTGGCCCCGGAGGTTGAGAACTAGTTGACGGCGGTGAGCACGACCACCTCGCGACCATCGCTTAGACGAGATAGGTGTTCTTCCTTGTTTCGAGTACAACGCATACGAACACGGTCGTTGCGGCGTACATCCGAGAATTGTGGATCACCATAGTTCGCATTCATGCCAAAGGTGATCTTAAATCCTGCTTCCTTGGGCACGGTGACTAAATAGAGCTTCTTAGACCATTGATCAGTTACGAGCAGCGTGCGAGCGGCTGCGTTAATCTGGAGCACGCGGCCCTCAATGGTTATTCTGCTCGAGCGCTCCGTTTTGGGTGCGGCCATTGCAAGGCTCGCAAGCGTAATCAAAACGGTCAAAGCAAAGGCGACTTTAGAGCGGGTAGTGCGTTCCATTTCAGTTCTCCTTCAGAGGACTCGTCAAACGCTTCTGCGTCCTCTTTTGTTGGGGTCGTAATGATTCAGGGAGCAAGTATGTCTGTCTTCGCAACAGCGCCGAGGAGTTGAAACCTGAGCTTCGTCTCAGGGCAGTTGCTCCCAACGGGGGCGAGTCAACCTCGCCCCCAAATCCTCGCGACGGCCTTGATTTAGAGGGCAGCGGTCAGCCTGGTGACCATCCGACCATCAGCGAGTCGCGAGAGATGCTCAGTTTTGTCCGTTTTACAACGAATCTCGACGCGTTCCCCGGTTCGGACATCATTGAATCCGGGTTCGGCCATTCTCATGTATCGGCCGAATGTAATCTTGAAGGTAGCGCCCTCGGGGACCCTGATCTCATAGAGATTGGATTGGCGGTCGATCACCAGAAGGGTCCGATCTTTCTGATCGATCTGAATCACTCTACCGGCGACATTGAAGTATTTCTTCGCGCGCTCATTCTTTGGTGCGGCAACCGCGAGCGTGCCGAGAAGAGCGAAGGTCGCGATAATCGATCCGACTCTTGCGATAGGTTTCATGATCAATCTCCTCTCTTCCGGCTATCCGCGTATTAAATTGGGGGCGAGGTCTGAAGGCTTTGGCCCCGCCCCGAGCGGTTGACATCTTCGGAAGACGTGCGCAGTCTACAACCAGCGCGATCCGGTTCGTAGAGCGCATCCCGCAAATATTCCGGGAGTGGCCCCCACCGGATTACTGTGGGATCCCACAGTTCGAAAGGGAGCTCCAGGTCGTACTCAGTTTAGGAGACTCAAATTGAATACACAGGGAGAACTAATTGATGGACTGCTGCAGTTTGTGACGCTCGCCGAAGGCGAACGTAAGCTGCTGGCTGCCGATCTTCACGACCAGACGTTGTCGGACCTTCGAGAGCTTGCCCGGCTCGCTCGCCGGCTGTTTGAAAAGCCGGAACAAGCGATGAGCCAGGAGGTTAGGAACGGGCTTGCGAAGCTCATTTTTGGGCTCGAGGCGGCGATGGACGAAGTACGCCGGGCAATGGAAAACCTGAGCCCTTCGGCTCTCGACACCCTGGGACTGGTACCTGCTATCGAGAGTTGCCTTACTCGTACGTCTCAGTCCTGTGAGCGTCCGTTTTTGACTCGATTCGCCTGTATCGCGAACATGGAAGCGATTGTTTTAACAGAAACGGAGCAGCTTCTAATTTATCGGATTATCCAGGAGGCCCTAAACAACATTTCCAAGCACGCATCCGCGCGGTTTGTCGAGATCGTGATTATTCGTGAGAGCGACGGCCTCCTGTTCAGAGTTAGCGATGACGGAAGAGGAATGACTGTATCTGGAGACCTTCGTAGAGCACGTGGAATCGACAATATGCGTTATCGAGCGAGATTGATAGGCGCTGAGCTCACGTGGCTCAGAGCTACCGGCCGGCGGGGAACGGTAGTCGAATTGAGGGTCCCTCTTCAGTTCTGAAGGTTTGTTACTGAGTTTTCGTTTGTAGTTCGGGCTTTAGCCGGAAGTTTGTAATTCTCGTTAATGGTTGTTACTAGTCTGAGTTTATGTTCGTAGTTCGGGCTTTAGCCGGAAGTTTGTAATTCTCGCTGATGGTCGTTACTAGTCTGAGTTTATGTTCGTAGTTCGGTTTTCAGCTGGAAGTTTGTAATTCTCGCTTCGTCCGGTTACAAACTTCCGGCTAAAGCCCGAACTACGAGCCAGCATTTTGCCGAAATTACTATGAGCATATTAATTGCAGAGGACATGGCTTTTCAGCGCGATTATCTTCGCGCCATTATCAGCGATCACTTCGCAGATTCCGGCCCGGTGATCGAAACCACTGACGGGAATGAAGCGGTTGCCCTGGCATTGCGTCACAAGCCTGTGCTTGCGGTCCTGGATATAAAACTATCCGGTCTGTCTGGCGTGAAGGCTGCCCGCCAAATCTGGTCTGACCTCAAGCTGGCGAGAATCATTTTCTGGTCGCAGTACAAAGACGAGATATACATTCGGGAGCTTGCGAGAATCGTACCCGGCGAGACCGTTTACGGTTATGTGCTGAAATCATCGCCGGACGAAAAGCTGATAGCTGCGTTGCGGGCCGTGCTGGTTGATGAACAGTGTTGGATAGATCCCGAGATTCGAACTGTTCAGTCTCGCGCGACAAATCGACAATCGGGGCTTACGGACATCGAATACGAAGCGCTAGTCGATATCTCTCTTGGGCTGACTGACAAAGCGATCGCCCGTCGCAGGTACTTGAGCGAGCGAGGCGTGCAGAATCGGCTGCGCGAACTCTACATAAAGCTGGCGATCGATTTCGAGCAGATCGTTGACGAGCGTTGGGGCAGCACTTACAGCCCACGCTCAAGAGCTATCTCCATCGCTTTGCAGCGCGGCTTGATAAACGCGGACGAGTTAGCCCGAGAAAATGAAACGCTACAGACGTGGCTTCAGCGAGAGAATGCGATACCGACATGAGACATTCAGCGTTCGGAGTTCAGAATCCCGGGTTCACGGTTTAAAGAATGGAGCGAGGCACGCGGCGTGCAGTGCAAAGTGACCTACTGCAATCCATCTACCTTTGCCATTTCCACGCTATTTCCACGGAGTTGACAACACGACCAAAGGGGTTCCCAACCAACACATTCCGCTTGAAGGCCACCGGTTATCCTGCTGCTAAACTTCCATGACGACTCGTTTCTGATAAAGTCTATTCTTGAATGAATCTGACTGCCACACAGCGCGATTGTAGATAAGGAAATGTTGCCGGAGCGATCGACTATCTCGCACTATCGAATCCTGTCGCACATCGGGGCCGGAGGTATGGGCGAGGTTTACCTCGCTGAAGACGTCAATCTCGGGCGTCGTGTTGCCCTCAAAATCCTTCCGGCGCAATTCAACAGTGACGAAGACCGGCTCCGCCGTTTTGAACAGGAAGCTCGAGCAGCCTCAGCTCTTAACCACCCGAACATAATTACCATTCACGAGGTAGGAACCTACTTAGGCACCCGCTTCATCGCTACTGAGTTCATCGAAGGCGACACCGTTCGACAGAAGCTTAAGCAGTCGGGAATTGGAATTCGAGAAGCCCTCAATATCGCCATTCAGGTAGCACGCGCACTGGCCGCCGCGCATCGAGCAGGAATTATCCATCGCGACATCAAGCCTGAAAACGTGATGATCCGGCCGGACGGCATCGTCAAAGTGCTCGATTTTGGCGTGGTCAAACTTACCGAAAGATTTGCTGAGCATCAATCGGGGGCTCAAACGGCAGATTCCGACAACGGAGATGTGGCGACATTCGGGATGATCACCACCGAAGCAAATATTGTGATGGGTAGTCCGAACTACATGTCACCGGAGCAAGCTCGAGGCCTCGCCGTGGACGGCCGTACCGATATCTTTAGTTTCGGGGCACTGATTTATGAAATGCTCACCGGGAAAATGCCGTTCAAGGGTGCCACCGTCAGCGACGTCATCGTTGCAATCCTCGAACGCCAACCTCCGAAGATCTCCGAATGTGTGCCCGAGGCTCCGCCAAAGATTGAGGCTATCGTCGAGCGCTCAATGGCCAAGAACCTGGACGCCAGATATCAATCTGTCGACGAATTGATCACCGATCTCAAGCAAGCGCGGCGCAGGTTGGAGCGTGAGGCAGGAATCGATGATTCATTGCGACCGGTGCACACTGCAGACGCGGCTAAAACAAACCAACAGCAGCGAGATACGGCCGGCGAGCCAGCACCGGAGGACGATCATGTTCCAACTATTACGGCGGTTTCGAGCGCCGAGTTCATCGTCGGCGAGATCAAGCGTCACAAACGAGGCCTGTTGATTGTTTTGGCTTCAACTGCCTTAGTCTTTGCTCTGTTTGTTTATTTTACGATTTTCGCCAAAGCACATCGGATAGATTCGATTGCGGTTCTACCTTTTATCAACGTTAGCTCCGATGCAAACATGGAGTATCTGAGCGAAGGCTTGACCGAAAGTCTCATCAACAACCTTTCTCAATCTCACAATCTCAAAGTCATGTCGCGCAACGCGATGTTCAGGTACAGCGGACAGGAGGCTGATCCGAAAAAAATTGGCCGCGAGCTCGGAGTGCACGGCGTGTTGACAGGCAGGATCGTTCAGCGTGGAGACACGATCTCGATTAACGTCGAGTTGATCGATGCGCGTGATGACACCCAGTTTTGGGGGGAGCAGTACAATCGGCGAATGTCGGATCTATCCCTACTACAGGAAGAAATCGCGCGACAGGTTTCTGACAAGCTGCAGTTGCGTCTCAGTGGCGATGACAAAAGCAGGCTCAAAAAATTACATACCGATGATGCAGAAGCATACCAGTCATACTTGAAGGGCCGATTCTATTCGAATAAAAGAACGGAAGAAGGGCTGAAGAAAGCGTTGCCGTTTTTTAATCAGGCGATCGAAATGGATCCGTCATACGCGCTGGCTTATGCCGGACTGGCGGACTGCTATGCATTGCTTTATGAGTACAGCGCCACACCCTCCAAAGATCTTTATCCGAAAGCAAAGGCCGCTGCGATGCGCGCACTGGAGCTTGATGAGTCACTGGCTGAGGCCCACACCTCGCTTGCGGCGGCCTATGAGTATGAGTGGAATTGGAATGAGGCGGCTAAGCAGTATGAGCGGGCAATCGAATTGAATCCGAATTATGAAACGGCGCATCACTGGTATTCGGCGTACCTCGTCAGCAGAAAGCAATTCGATGAAGCCATTCGACAGGCTCAGAGGGCGCTTGATCTTGATCCGCTTTCGCTGATTATTAACACAGCACTGGGCCGGGCACTAAATAGCGCGCGTCGATATGACGAGGCTGTTGAGCAACTGCGCACAACCGTGGATATGGATCCGAACTTTGCGGAAGCTCATTTCCATTTAGGGTTGGCTTATGAAGGCAAAGGCGCTTATGACGACGCAATCCGCGAGCTCACAAAGGCCGCAGAGTTATTCGGCGATAGATCGTTGACCGCGTGGGTCGGTCGAGTTTACGCGCTGTCCGGAAGAACAGCGCAGGCAATGAAGGTATTGGAGGATATGCTTGAGCTCTCAAAACAGCAGCCGGTTTCGCCGTATTCGATTGCCTCGCTTTATGCCACGCTGGGTGAAAAGGATCGTGCATTCGAATGGCTTGAGAAGGTTTATCAGGAGCGAAATTATTACGTGGTGTTTTTGAATGTCGATCCGGCGCTCGATAGCTTACGAGACGACCCGAGATTCGCAGCTTTGCTAAATAGAATAGGATTGAATTCTTGAGTGAGGCGGGTACGCTAAGAAATCGAGTGAAAAGAGGAAAGAATGGCGCGAAATGTTTACATCTCTTGTGATTTAGATGAACGCGCCTTGCCGGCGGTTAAGTCAGTTCAAAGCTTCCTAGAATCGCAGGGATGTCATGTTCAATTTGCACCGCCGCTAGAGCACGGCTATCACAAGGCATTGGAGAAAGCGATCGAAAGTTGTGATTCGTTCGTTGCAATTGTGGGAAATGGTTATGCGTTAAGTACTGGCTTGAACGGTCAGCTCCATTACGCGAACGCACTTAGGACGCACCGAATTGTCAAACGACCACGTATCTTTGGAATCCGCATCGATCAGTTAGACCTACCAAATTGCTCGGCGAGTATTTCGGTTGAATGGCTTGACGCGCAAAAGTACAAACTGTTGCTCGAGGACATCCCTTCACCTTATTAATGGCGGGCCGCAACGGTAGTTGAAGCGATATGGCTTAAGGGTATGTGAGCCTCCGAGGTCTTCTCATTGACGTCAAAACAAGCCTTATGTTAAACGTTGCGCCATGTCAGCAACATCTCGAGTTGCTTCCTACAGGTGTTCATTAGTTTCTCATTCATTTCATCCGAATTTCTCTTTGATAAAACCTCCCAAGCCATCATTCGCGGAATTGAGAATGAATCTCTCAACCAATCGGTCGCCCGACTCACCAATACACGTTCAGGAGGTAATGCTACGGCGCTATGGCTTCTACCAATATCTCTTTGAAACGAGCCGCTTTCGGCAGCACAATGCGTCCAGGCGCGTGGTGGCTTCAACCGCTACTCGTCTTCCTCGGTCTTTCCGCGTTCGTAGTGTACTCAACCTGGGCAGCGTTCCAAGGTAACCATTACCGGTTCGGTCCGTACCTGTCGCCGTTCTACTCCCCTGAACTGTTTGGTGATCCTGCTCACAGTTGGTTTGGAGC
>DATFWY010000275.1:0-34429 GCA_035258805.1 Blastocatellia bacterium
GATAGAGATGGTGATGCCCGGAGACAACTCGCAGCTGACGATCGAGTTGATCGCGCCGATCGCGATGGAGAAGGGATTGAGGTTCGCGATCAGGGAAGGCGGGAGAACGGTCGGAGCGGGGACAGTCTCCGAGGTGATCGAGTAGTTGTTCGCACACGAGTTTAGACTATGTTGAATGAAAAAATAAGAATCCGGCTGAAGGCATATGACTACCGCGTGCTTGACCAGTCAACTGCCGAGATAGTTGATACGGCCAAGCGAACGGGTGCAAGGGTGGCGGGGCCGATTCCGCTTCCTACCGTGAAGAACAAGTACACTGTTTTGCGAAGCCCGCACGTGGACAAGAAGTCGCGGGAGCAGTTCGAGATTCGAACTCACAAGCGGCTTATGGACATACTCGACCCCACGCCGCAAACGGTGGACGCGTTGATGAAGCTTGATCTTCCGGCAGGCGTGGACGTTGAGATCAAGGCCTTCGGCAAGGATCACAAATAATCAGTAGCCAGTAGCCAGTAGTCCGTAGAAAAGACTGCGGATGCTGACTAGGGACTACTGACTACGGACGATTGAATTATGGTCAACGGAATAATCGGTAAGAAACTCGGGATGACGCAGCTGTTCCTGGAGGATGGTTCGGTAACGCCGGTTACGGTCCTCAAGGCCGGCCCATGCATTGTCGTACAGAAGAAGACCGTCAATACAGATGGTTATGACGCAGTGCAACTCGGACTCGTTGAAGATAAAGCCCCGCGGCGGGTAAACAAACCCACCGAGGGCCACTTCAAGCGCGCGGGTGTTCCGCCGACGCGAGTGCTCCGAGAGGTTCGGATACAAGGTAGCGATGAGGCGACGAGCGTTGGCGACAAGGTCCTGGTCGATATGTTCACCGAGAATGACCTCGTCGAAGTGATCGGCAAGTCGAAGGGAAAGGGATTTGCCGGGGTGGTCAAACGTCACGGGTTTGCGGGCGGTGTCGCCACACACGGCTCGATGTTTCACCGTGCACCCGGCGGCATCGGCGCATCGGCGTATCCTTCTCGCGTCATTAAGGGAACTAAGATGGCGGGCCAGATGGGTAGTGCGCGGCTCACAGTCAAGAACCTTCGCGTTGCGGCAGTCGATGCGGAGAACAATCTGTTGATGATTCGCGGCGCCGTACCAGGTCCAAACGGATCGTACGTGTTGATCAAAAAGGCACAGCTATAAATGAAGCGAGTAGAGTTGCGAAGCAGCGAGCCGGCTATCAGCAAATTTAGGTTCGGAGCGCTCAAGAAAAGCTCTAACGTCGCGCATACGATGGAGACTATATGCCTGTCGTGAAGGTGAAGAACCTGAATAGTGAAGAGATCGGCGAGATCGAATTGTCGGATGAGGTTTTCGGTGCGCCGCTCAACAAGGCGCTGATTTATTCAGCGGTTAAGTGTTACCTGGCTAATCAAAGGGCGGGAACATCTGCGACAAAGACTCGTGGCAATGTGAAGGGTTCCGGCAAGAAGCTTTGGAAGCAGAAAGGCACGGGTCGCGCCAGGATATCAAGTTTGCGCAGTCCGCTTTGGAAGGGCGGCGGCAACGTGCACGGCCCACATCCGCGTGACTGGTCATACACGATTCCGAAAAAGATGCGTCGCGGCGCAATTCGATCAGTACTGTCTGAGCGTTTGCGCGAAGGTGGGCTGGTGATCGTTGAGAACTTCGAGCTGTCATCTCATAAGACGAAAGATTTTTCGGCGACTCTCGACACGCTTGGATTGAACAAGCGAACGTTGGTGGTTGATTCTCCGAATAACGGCAACCTGGTGCTTTCGTCGAGAAATTTGAGAGAGGTTACGCTGGTTTCCGCAAGAGGGGTCAACGTTTACGATCTTCTGACGCACGAGCAGGTCGCGTTGACTCGTGACGCCGCGGTGCAGCTGGAAAAGCAGTTGAGTAACGGGTAGGAGATGCTTCGATGAAGAGTATTTGGGACGTCATCAAGGGCCCGGTTATCACGGAAAAGGCTCTCACAATGAAAGACGAGCCGGAGTCGATGGGCCGGTCGGGCAATGAACGCCAGATGCTGACCTTGAAGGTGCATCGCAGCGCGACCAAGCCCGAAATCAAACGCGCGGTTGAAAAGATACTCGGAGTTAAGGTTGAAGCCGTGCGAGTCGCGAATTATCACGGCAAGATGAAACGCATTCCCACGCGGCGCGAGACTGGTCGCCGGTCGGACTGGAAGAAAGCGTTCGTTACGCTGAAAGCCGGCGAGAAGCCGATTATGTATGAAGACGCAATCTAAGGAATTGGCGATTGCAAATTTCCGATTTCCGATTCGATCGAGTTTCAATCGGCAATCGAAAATCGGCGGTCGGCAATGAGGTAACAGATGGGAATCAAGAAGCTCACACCAACATCGTCGGCGAGGCGGTTTCAAACCTACTTGACTCGCGACGAGATTACGACTGATACGCCGTATGAACCGTTGCTCGAGCCGAAGCGTCGTATTTCAGGCCGGAACAGCGATGGACACATAACTGTCCGGCGACGAGGAGGTGGTGCGAAAAGGTTGTATCGCATCATCGACTTCAAACGCGACAAGAAAGGTATTCCCGCGAAGGTGGCGACGGTTGAGTACGATCCGAATCGCTCGGCGCTGATTGCATTGCTTCACTATGTTGACGGAGAGAAACGTTACATAATCGCGCCGCTCGGGTTGAAAGTTGGCCAGACAGTGGTCTCCGGGCCGGACGCAGATATCATCGCTGGAAATGCACTTCCGCTGAAGGCAATACCGCTGGGCACGACCATTCACAACGTTGAGCTGCGCCCCGGAAAGGGTGCGCAGATGGTTCGCGCTGCGGGTGGCGCGGCTCAGCTGGTTGCCAAAGAAGGGGATTGGGCGCAGTTGCGATTGCCGAGCGGCGAAATACGCCGGGTGCATATCGACTGCTACGCTACGATCGGGCAGATTGGCAACATCGAGCACAGTAATATTTCGTTAGGCAAAGCGGGGCGCACCCGTTGGTTGGGACGGCGGCCGAAGGTAAGAGGCGTTGCGATGAACCCCGTTGATCACCCGCATGGTGGCGGAGAGGGTAAAACGTCGGGTGGCAGAAACCCGGTTACTCCCTGGGGACAGCCAACGCGCGGGTATAAGACCCGAAACAACAAACGCACTGACAAGTTTATTGTGCGAAGGGGTAAAAAATAGATTGAGCGTGGTCAGTAGCCCATAGAGCGGCTATCGGACCACGGACTACGGACTTTGAGTTATGGCAAGATCGATTAAAAAAGGGCCTTTTCTTGACGATTACTTGATCAGGACGATCATAAGGATGAACCAGACTAATGAGAAGCGCGTCCAGAAGACGTGGTCTCGTCGTTCGACGATCGTGCCTGAGATGGTTGGCCACACAATCGCGGTTCACAACGGGAAGAAGTTTATCCCGGTTTACATCCAGGAAAACATGGTCGGCCATAAACTAGGCGAGTTTGCGCCGACACGGCAATTCAAAGGACATCCGGAGAAGTCCGACAAGACGGTAAAGAAGGCGCCGGGAGGGAAGTAAGCGATGAAGGCACGCGCAGTGGCAAAGTACATCAAAGGTTCGCCGCAAAAGGCGAGGCTGGTCATTGATCTGATTCGCGGCCGCAGCGTAAATGACGCATTGGCAATGCTCAAAAACTCGAACAAGCGTGCCGCCAAACCGATCGAAATCACATTGCGATCGGCGATCGCCAACGCTGAGCAGAAGGCGGATCAGCTCAATGTGTCGATTGATGTTGACCGTCTCAAGGTCTCGAACGCGACGGTTGATCTGGGTCCAACAAAATATCGGAGGCGGGTTCGCCCGGCGCCCATGGGCCGAGCTTTTCGTGAACGACGCTGGCAGAACCATATAACCATCGAGGTGGAATCGGAAAAAGAGTGATGCGTGATTCGTGATTCGTGACGCTTTTTCACGAATCACGCATCACGGATCACGTTGTGGAGGAATCGTGGGTCAGAAAGTTCATCCGTACGGATTTAGATTGGGTTTCAATCGAACCTGGCATTCGAATTGGATTTCCAAACGCGATTATGCCGATCTCTTGCACGAGGACCTGAAACTCAAAAAAGAGTTGAAGGGCCGATTCGCCGGCGCGGGTGTGTCTCACATTGACATCGAACGTGCCGCCAACAAGCTGAAGATAATCATCCATACCTCGCGTCCCGGTATCATCATCGGTCGCAAGGGTGCTGAAATCGATAAGCTCAAACAGGAAATCAAGGATCGCACCGGTCGCGAAGTGTACGTGAATATTCAGGAAATCCATAAGCCTGAGTTGAACGCGCAACTTCAAGCAGAGCAGATTGCCCAACAGCTCGAAAAGCGAATCGCTTTCCGGCGCGCAATGCGACGAGCCGTCGAGAATGCCCAGCGCTTCGGCGCACAAGGGATCAAGGTTCGAGTTTCCGGAAGGTTGAACGGCGCGGAAATAGCTCGCTCCGAGTGGTACCTGCAGGGAAGGCTGCCGCTTCACACCCTGCGGGCGGACATAGACTACGGCTTTGCCCAGGCGCACACCACCTTCGGAGTTATCGGCGTGAAAGTATGGATCTACCGCGGCGATGAAATGACCGTTAGGCGGGCGGCCCAGGGAAGAAGACAATAGTATTTGTCAGTCGTCCGTGGTCAGTAGTCAGTAGACGAACCACGGACTACTGACCATGGACCACGGACTACTGACCACGGACTAAGTAATGGCTGAATATAAGATTCCTAAACGAATGAAGTACCGCAAGCAGCAGCGGGGACGGATGGCTGGCATTGCTACACGCGGCGCGGAGATCTCCTTTGGCGAGTACGGGCTGAAGGCCTTGGAGCCTGCCTGGATAACCGGCAAACAGATCGAAGCGTCCCGAGTTGCGATGACGCGTTTCGTCAAACGCGGTGGAAAGATCTGGATTCGCGTCTTTCCTGACAAGCCAATTACCAAGAAGCCTGCTGAAACGCGTATGGGTAAGGGGAAGGGAGCTCCCGAAGGCTGGGTGGCAGTTATTAAACCCGGCCGCGTCCTCTTTGAAATGGAGGGCGTTGACGAGAAAACCGCGTCGGAAGCGATGAGACTGGCAGCGCAGAAATTGCCGATCAAGACGAAGTTCGTCTCGCGCAAGGATCAGGAAGGAGGCGGGCTTGTATGAAAGCTGAGGAGTTGAGAGATCTGTCTGATGACGACTTGCGCGCCAGAGTGAACGAGCTCAAAGAGTCGCTTTTCCGAATGCGATTCAAGCTGTCGCTGGGAAATACCGATGTCGTGAAGCAGCTTAGAGAGTCACGTAAAGATCTCGCGAGAGTCAAGACGCTATTGCGTGAGCGCGTCAGTGAGTCGGCGCAAAAATAGGAACTTATAAAGTAGGAATTTATAAGGAAGGCTATGGAAGAGAATATAGAGAAGAACGAGAGCGCGAACGGTTCCGAAAACGCGAGCTCCGATGTCGCCAACGAGTCCGGCAAAGTGCTGGCCGAAGCGTCCTCTGACGCCGAGGGTAGCGGCGCTGGAGCACCGCCAAGACATCGTCGACAAGAAAAGATCGGGTTGGTAACCAGTGACAAAATGCAAAAGACGGTCGTCGTGCGAGTTGAACGACAGGTTCGCCACCGGAAGTACAAACGCTATATACGACGCCGAACCAAATTCATGGCGCATGATGAAGTTGGAGCGCACACCGGAGATATCGTACGAATTGTAGAGACGCGTCCGTTATCGGCGCGAAAGCGCTGGCGAGTGGTCGAAATCGTTCAGAAGGCGAGATGAGGTTGACACGTAATGCGTGACACGTAATGAACGGCAATTGTCTATTACGTTTCAAGCGTCATTAGTCGAGGGGAACAGCAATGGTTCAAATGAGATCAATCCTTGAGGTCGCGGACAACTCCGGGGCCAAGCGTATCTCGATGATCCTGCCTGTTGGCGGACATACGGGATCGCGTGCCGGGCTGGGAGATGTCATCACCGCCGCGGTCAAAGAAGCTTCACCGGACGGGGCGGTCAAGAAAGGACAGGTGGTGCGTGCTGTTGTCGTCCGCACCCGCAAGGAGACTCGCCGCAAAGACGGTACGTATATCCGTTTCGATCAGAACGCGGCCGTAATAATAAAGCCTGATAATGAACCAGTTGGCACTCGCGTATTCGGTCCAATTGCCCGAGAGTTGCGTGACCGGCGGTTTATGAAGATCGTGAGCCTCGCACCGGAAGTGATTTGAGAACTGTCATCAATGTTTGCCAGAGCGTAATAGCAGGCAACAGAAATGACAAAGGATTAAGCTGATGAACTTAGAGATCAATGTACGAAAGAACGATCGAGTAGTCGTGCTGTCGGGCAAAGATAAAGGCAAGAAGGGCCGAGTCATCGAAGTTCTTCCTTCGAAGCGAAGGGTGATAATCGAAGGAGTGAACATGGTGAAGCGGCACAACAAGGCAAACACCAGGAGAGGAATCCAGGGCGGCATACTCGAACGAGAGTCGCCAATAGATGTGTCCAATGTAATGGTGCTCTGCCCGCATTGCGGCGAGCCCACCAGGTCCGGTCATCAGATACTCGAGGACGGCAAGCGTCATCGGGCCTGCAAGAAATGCGGAGCGGCGATTGAGAAGCAGTAGCGCAAAGTAAACGCACAGCGCGTTTGAAAATGCTGAAGGCGAATCGAATCGCATCAGCTGAGGGAGTGAAGATGGCAGCAAGACTGAAGGAACGCTATAAAGGGCAGATTGTGGCGTCGCTAATGAAGGAGTTCAGCTACAAAAACAATATGGCTGTGCCGCGGCTGGAAAAAGTAGTTCTGAATATGGGCGTCGGGCGTGAGGCGCAGAACAACCCTAAGGTCTTTGACCAGGCAGCGATGGAGCTTTCAACCATCAGCGGACAAAAACCGGTTATCACTAAGGCTAAGAAATCGATTGCCGCCTTCAAGTTGAGAACCGGAATGCCGGTTGGCGTGTCGGTGACCCTGCGAGGCGACCGTATGTACGAGTTTCTGGATAGATTTATAAACGCGGTGCTGCCTCGAGTTAGAGACTTTCGAGGCGTAAGTCCGCGAGCATTCGATGGTCGCGGGAACTATACAATCGGAATCAAAGACCAGTTGATCTTCCCCGAGATCGATTTTAACAAGGTTGATCGGACGAGGGGATTGAACGTGTCGATCGTGACGACGGCTCGAACAGACGAGGAAGGCAGGGCCTTGCTAAGAGAGTTCGGCATGCCGTTTACAAAATAGCGGAATCGTGAGTCGGGCTACTTGCGATACGAAACGGATGGAATATGGCAAGAATTTCTTCGACGCATAAAGCCAACGAGCTTAAGCGGGCGCTGGCAAATGCAAAGCAGCGAGTCAAGCAACAGCAAGGCAAAGCAAACAAGAAAGCGGTGAAGCGAGCCAAGGCGGCAGGGATGAACCTCAACGTTTTCACCGCCCGGGTACACAATCGATGCCGGCGATGCGGTCGCGGCCGCGGCTATCTGCGTAAGTTCGCGCTTTGCCGGATTTGCTTCCGCGAGCTGGCGCTCGAAGGACACATACCAGGAGTAACGAAGTCTAGTTGGTAAGGAAGTGATTCGTGATGAGTGATTCGTGAATTGCTTCACGCATCGCTCGATCAGGAATTGCGAAATCAGGAGACGTATGACAGATCCGATAGCCGATATGCTCACCCGCGTTCGAAACGCGTATGCAGCCAAGCATCAGAAAGTGGATGTCCCGGTTTCGAAGCTCAAGCTCGAGATCGCTCGGATATTGAAGGACGAGGGCTTTATTAACAACTACAAAATCATCGGTGAAGGTGCGCGCCGCAATATGCGGATCTACCTGAGGTATGGCCCAAAAGGTGAGCAGGTAATGTCGAAGATCGAGCGAGTTTCGAGACCGGGCTGCCGGGTGTACGTCAACAGCAGCTCCGTGCCCAAAGTGCTTGGGGGAATGGGTATCAACATTCTGTCGACCTCACGAGGTTTGATGACCGATCGACGCGCGCGTCGTGAGAAGGTAGGCGGGGAGTTACTCTGTAGAGTCTATTAAAATTTATTCTGCACCGGCGACCCGGCGCGATCTGGGTCAGGTCAGCGGAGTTTGGTTATGTCTAGAATAGGTAGAAAACCGATAGCGATACCAAAGGGCGTAAAGCTAAAGATTGAAGACGGCACTGTGGAGGTGACCGGACCGAAGGGAGCTCTGACGGTTCCGTTGCCTGATGGCATTAAGTGTCGGCTGGATGGCGAGGAATTGGTCGCCGAGCGCACCTCAGACGACCGCGCTGCGGTGCACGGGCTGGCTCGCGCGCTGGTGCAGAATGCGGTGACCGGGGTTACTGAAGGGTTCACACGACAACTTGATATTGTCGGCGTTGGTTACAAAGCCGAACGGCAGAAAGATCGCGTTATTTTCAACCTTGGCTACTCGCACCAAATCGAGTTTCCGCTGCCAAAAGGGATCGACGTTAAAGTCGAGCGCGTGAACAAACCGATTCAACAATATCAGACCACTCTTACAATAACCGGTACCGATCGTCAGCAGGTTGGACAAGTTGCTGCTGACATGCGAAGCCTTCGCCGACCCGATCCTTATAAGGGAAAGGGCGTACGCTATGCAGATGAGACATTGAAGTTAAAGCCTGGCAAGACCGGGA
This sequence comes from Blastocatellia bacterium, assembly GCA_035258805.1. Lineage (GTDB taxonomy): Bacteria > Acidobacteriota > Blastocatellia > UBA7656 > UBA7656 > Onstottus_A. The sequence continues at coordinate 8,647 of DATFWY010000275.1, forward strand.
AATAGTCGCACCAACTGGACGGACCTCGCTCAAGCGAGTCGGGCCTTTTCGCTCAGCATCAGATGAGGGTAAGTAAATGGCAAGAAAGACAAGCCAGGACATTAGGCAGGCGGTTCACAAAAGGATTCGAAACAAGATTGCGGGTTCGGCAGAGCGTCCGCGTCTCGCGGTTTACCGAAGCGTAAACCACATCTACGCTCAAATCATCGATGACGCTCAACACACCACGCTTGTGTCGGCGTCAACCACCGAGTCGTCGTGGAAAGGTCGCACCGGCGGAAACACCGCGGCAGCCAAAGAAATCGGTAAAGTGATCGCCGACCGCGCAAAAGAGAAAGGCATAAAAAGTGTCGTGTTTGATCGCGGCGGATACATTTACCACGGTCGCGTTCGCAGTCTCGCCGAGGCTGCACGTGAAGCTGGTCTCGAATTTTAGGTTTTGAGTTCGGATTGAGGATTCAAATCCGAATCAATCTATCTGAGGAAATATGGAAAGAATAGAAGCATCAGGGCTCGATCTAAAGGATCAGGTCATTTCTATCAACCGCGTCACCAAGGTAGTGAAGGGTGGAAAGAACCTGTCGTTTGCGGCGTTGGTGGTGGTCGGCAACGAGAATGGCATTGTGGGATTTGGTTCCGGGAAAGCTCGTGAGGTGCCATTGGCAATAAAGAAGGGAATTGAGGCGGCGAAGAAAAACCTGGTTCGTGTTCCGCTTTCGGGTTCGACCATTCCACACCAGACGCTGGGTATTTTCGGAGCTGGTCGCGTGCTTCTAAAGCCGGCGCCGGAAGGCAAAGGAGTTATCGCTGGAGGCCCGGTACGAGCTGTTATGCAGTTGGTTGGAGTTCGAGACGTTGTAACCAAATCGATCGGCTCGTCAAATCCACACAACGTGGTGCGGGCGACTTTTGAAGGCCTGAGAAGCCTCAAGGATCCTGCTGCAGTCGCGCGACTTCGACGGCAACTGGCTGAAGACGCTCAAACAGCATAGCAACAGAAAGCTCGAGTGCGTGTTAAGGAGTTCAAGATGGCGAAGGCGAAAAGCAATACTGGGCGCGGCAACGCTAAGATAAAGATTCAATGGTATCGATCGACTATTGCAACACCGAAGTCTCACAAAGAAGTGGTGCGCAGCCTTGGATTAACCAAACTCAATCAGATTGTTGAGCGTCCCGACACCGCGTCGATGCGGGGAATGGTCAAGAAAGTTCCGCATCTGTTGAGAATTGTTGACTAGCCAACAGAGACCCTGGGAGTTGGCCGGAGCAAAACATGGCAATAGGAATACACAACATTGGAGCGCCGGAAGGTGCGAATAAGAACAAGAAGCGAGTGGGACGCGGCCCGGGTTCGGGACACGGCAAGACTTCCGCGCGTGGGCACAAAGGTCAAAAATCACGATCCGGCTACTCCGGAAGAGCGGGTTTTGAAGGCGGTCAGATGCCGCTACAAAGAAGGTTGCCGAAGCGTGGATTTACAAACATCTTCAAGAAGGAATGGATTGAGATAAATCTTCCAGACCTGGACCAGCGCTTCGAGGCCTCCGAGGAGATAACTCCGGACCTGATGGCTGAGCGTGGTATGATCAAAAAGGGCAAACTCGCTCGCTACAAAGGCATAGTGGTGCTGGGTAATGGTAAGCTGACAAAGGCTCTCAAGATAACTGCTCACCGCTTTAGCAAGTCGGCTCGGGAAAAAATTGAAGCTGCCGGCGGAGTGGCGACAGTAGTTGTTCCTCCTGCTGGTAATGAATCGGGGTCAGTTGAGTAGCCGCCTCGGCGGATAGCCCGAGAGGTCAGGGGTTATGATCGAGAATTTCATAAACAGCGTCCGCAACATCTTCGCCGTACCTGATCTGCGCAAACGCGTTTTCTTCACGCTGGCGCTATTGGCGGTATACAGAATTGGTTCACACGTCCGCACTCCGGGTATTGATCCCGACGCACTGGCCGCGCTATGGAATACGGGCGACCTGCAGCGCAGTCTTGCCGGGGTTATGGACTTATTCTCCGGCGGGAACTTCAAAGTAGTATCAATATTCGCCCTCTCCATCACGCCTTATATAACCGCGTCGATCATACTTCAGTTGATGACCGTCGTGAGCCCGCGACTGAAGGCGTTACAGGAAGAAGGGGATCTCGGCCGAAGAAAAATAACCCAATATACGCGTTATCTGACGGTGGTGCTTTGTTCAGTGCAATCGTTCGGTATCGCATACTGGCTTCAGAATCAGGTTACCGCAAGCGGTTCGCTGGTGCGGAACCCTGGTGTTGGCTTTATTGCAATGACGATGCTCACGCTCGCTACCGGAACCACATTCATAATGTGGCTGGGCGAGCAGATAACCGAGCGCGGCGTCGGTAACGGCATCAGCTTGATCATTTTTGCGGGAATCGTGCTGAGATTGCCTTCGGCGGCCCAGACAATTTATGAGAAGCTGACCGGTGGTGGAACAGGAACTGCGCTTGGGGTCATCGCCCTCTTGCTGGCAATGGTGTTTGTGATCGCCGGAATCGTTTTCGTCGAGCGTGGTTTCAGAAAGGTCCCAATCAATCATGCCCGCAGAATGGTTGGTCGACAGTCGATACCGCAGCAGCAGACCCACATGCCTCTGAAGGTAAATATGGGCGGTGTGATTCCGGTGATCTTTGCGTCGTCGATACTCGCATTCCCGCAGACCATTTTAGGTTTCATTGGAACGGATCCGACACAAACAAGCGGGTGGCGTGCGTGGTTGTCCAGGTTCGCGGTTGAGATTGGGGGCCAGGGGCATCCCTTGCACTACCTGGTTTATTCGGCTGCGATCATATTCTTTACGTTCTTCTACGTTTCTATCATTTTCAACACCGACGAGGTCGCAAATAATCTTCGCAAGAACGGCGCATTTATTCCTGGCATACGCCCGGGCAAGCGAACGGCGGATCATTTGAATGAAATTCTGACGCGCCTGACAACAGTCGGTGCGACATACCTTGCGCTAGTGGCCCTGCTGCCGCAGTTTCTGTTGCAAGGGTTTCAGTTTCAGTACCTTCCGCTGATCGGACCGCCGATTGATAATCTTCTTCGCTCAAACCCGTTGACGTCGTGGTTAACCACAGGGATTGGCGTGAATTTCTTTTTCGGTGGGACAAGCTTGCTGATTGTTATAGGCGTAGCGATGGACACGATGAATCAGATCGAATCTCAGCTCATCATGCGGCACTACGATGGGTTCCTCGGTCCGCGCGGCCGGCGGTTGCGCGGCCGCCGCAGCTACTAAAACCGATATGCCTGAAATCATCGTCTTGATGGGACCGCAGGGCGCTGGAAAGGGTACTCAGGCGCATCTGCTGGCGGAAAGGCTTAAGCTGCCTCTGGTTGCTACAGGAGACATCCTGCGCGAAATGGCGCTGAGTGATGGTCCGCTGGGCCTCCAGGTGCGGCAGGTGCAGGCGGCAGGGCAACTTGTCTCGGATGACATTCTTGCGGAAATTGTAAAGACTCGGCTAAGCCGGGGAGATTGTGAAAATGGCTGCGTGTTGGACGGCTTCCCCAGGACGCTTCCACAAGCGCGACTGCTCGAGGACATCGCCGACCACCTTAGTCATCGCATAATGGTCATATTTATCGATTTGCCGCGCGAGCTGCTGTTCAAAAGGATGGCCGGCCGCCGCACATGCAGCTCTTGCGGAACCACATACAACGTCTACTACAAACCGAGTAAGGTCGAAGGGGTTTGTGATCTGGATGGCCAGCCATTGTTCACCAGATCAGATGACAACGAAGAAGCGATCGCTCAGCGTCTTGCCCTGTACGATGAAAAGACCCGGCCGTTGGTTGATTACTACGACCAAAGCGGGCGATTGTACAAGGTTGACGGCACCGGGACGCCGGAAGATGTATTCGCCCGAATAGTCAGCGTTCTCAGCAGTCAGGCAGTCGTTGATGCAACCTGATTTCTGGTTTGCGCTCGATGGTAGCTCTATGATCATTCGAAAATCGAAATCTGAAATCGAAAGAATGCGAGCATCGGGGCTCATTGTCGCGCAGGTCTTGAAGCGCCTGCGGGCAATGGTCGAGCCGGGCATAACGACTCGGGATCTGGATCAGGAGGCGGAGCGAATGATTGTGGGTGCTGGTGCCTATCCCACCTTCAAAGGCTATCACGGATATCCGAGCTCGATTTGCGCCTCGATAAATGATGAGGTCGTGCATGGGATCCCCAGCAAGAGGAAGCTGCGCGAAGGCGATATCGTGGGTATCGATTGCGGCGCGACCTACATGGGATACGTGGGAGACGCTGCGGTGACTGTTCCGGTCGGCAAGGTTGGTGAACCGGTGCAACGGCTGCTTGAAGCGACGGAGCAGTCCCTTCACCGAGCGATCGAAAAATGCCACGTCGGAAACAGGCTTGGGGATGTCTGCAACGCGGTGCAGTCGTATGTCGAGCCACTTGGCTTCTCGGTTGTAAAGAACTACTGCGGCCACGGCATTGGCCGTGCCATGCACGAAGAGCCTCAGGTACCAAATTACGGCAAACCGGGTACTGGACCGATCCTGCGAGAGGGTTTGGTGATTGCGATCGAGCCAATGATAAATCTGGGACACGAAGACGTTAAGGTGCTTTCCGATGGATGGACAGTGATAACCCTCGACGGACAGCCCTCGGCTCACTTTGAGCATACAGTGGCAATCACGGAAGACGGTCCGCAGATTCTTACAGTGCTAGAGAACTCGGTTAAGGCAGTGGAGGTTGCTTAACCGTTAAACAGCCACGGTCCGGGCTTGGATGGGTTGCCCGCATTCGCAACACAGTGGTAGAATCAAAGTTTGTCATTCATGACATTTTTCCGGCAGGGAAGCTGCATCAACGCAAGGAAGAGCAAGAATGAAAGTCAGGGCGTCGGTCAAGAAAATGTGCGACAACTGCAAGATCATTCACCGCCGTGGGGTGGTGAGGGTCATCTGTACCAATCCAAAGCACAAGCAGCGGCAAGGCTAAGCAAGGCTGGCGAGCTTCGCGCTATTTCGAAGCAATCGGAGGAAGAATGGCACGCATAGCAGGTGTGGACCTACCAGCTAACAAAAGATCTGAGATTGGGCTTACATATATCTACGGTATTGGCCGCTCTCGTGCGAATAAGATCCTTGGTGAAGCGGGAATAAACGTCGACAAGCGCATCCGCGAGTTGACTGAAGAGGAAGTCAATAGGATTCGAAATGTCATTGACCAGCAAGGCGGGGTCGAAGGAGATCTTCGCAAGCAGGTTCAGATGGACATTAAACGATTGATGGACATCGGTTGCTACCGCGGATTGCGACACCGAAGAGGCCTTCCGGTCCGCGGTCAAAGAACGCACACAAATGCCCGCACCCGCAAAGGACCGCGCCGAATGACCGTGGCCAAAAAGAAAATTGCAGGGAAGAAATAGGAAGTGACGAGTTATGCGTGATTCGTGATACGTGCTATCAAATTCCAGATCACGTATCACGCGTCACGATTAGGCAAGAGATATGGCAAAAGCTCAAACTAAAACCGGCAAAAAGAAAACATTCAAGCGCAAAGAGCGGCGGTTGGTTCCGCAGGGCATCGTTCACATTCAGGCCAGCTTCAACAACACCCTGGTATCAATTACTGACCTGGAAGGCAATCTGATAAGCCAATCTTCATCAGGTGCTCTTGGTTTTCACGGGTCAAGGAAAGGTACTCCGTTCGCAGCGCAACAAGCCGGGATCCGCGCGGCACAGGCCGCGAGAGAGCTGGGCATGCAGACCTGCGAAGTACGGGTGAAAGGGCCAGGCTCCGGTCGTGAATCTGCTGTGCGCGCCATTCAGTCGGCGGGCATCGAGGTGCGGCTGATTCGAGACGTGACGCCGATTCCTCACAACGGTTGTAGACCGCCCAAGAGGCGGAGAGTCTGATTTGTTCTGCTTGTAGAGGGCCTCAACCTGAGTCCCTCGTTGGTTCAGACGCAGCGGGCTAATTCCACGGATTGGGTCCGCAGGTGATGGTCAAAGCGGTCACCGCGTCTTAAAGGAAGAAGGGCAACCCAGAAGGTTTCAGTTCGGCGAGTTTGGGTCTCTCGAACGGAGACGCAAAGGAAACCTCTGACGCCTGTAAACTTTTGCTTTTCGAATAGACGACTGACTGGTGTTACCGGCTATTCGACAGTAGATGGAGGTAGAAATTGGCAAGATATCGTGGACCGGTGTGCAGATTGTGTCGCCGGGAAGGAATGAAGCTGTTTTTAAAGGGTGAGCGGTGCTATAAGCCTACCTGCCCTATTGAGAAGCGCGGCACTCAGCCACCTGGCCAGCATGGCCGCAATGTCCGCCGCGCAAAACTTATCGGCTACGGCGAGCAGCTACGCGAAAAGCAGAAAGTCAAACGCATCTACGGTATGTTGGAGAGGCAGTTTCGACTGTATTTTCAGCGGGCGATGCGAATGAAGGGTGTGACGGGCGAAAACCTGCTGTCGTTGTTAGAGCGCCGTTTGGATAACGTTGTTTACCGCTTCGGGTATGCTACATCTCGAGCGCAAGCTCGCCAGTTCGTAACTCACGGACACGTGCTGGTCAATGGGCGCAAAGTCGATATCCCAAGTTTTCAGGTGAAGGTTGGAGACGAGATCGCGGTGCGCGAAGGCAGCCGCACCAATATCCACATCCAGAGCGCGTTTCAAACTGCATCTGGTCGGGGACGGCCAACCTGGCTCGAGGTGGTCTCTCCTGACGAGATGCGCGGCCGCGTTATTGCTCTCCCACGCCGCGAAGATATCGGTCAGAACATTAACGAACAGCTTATCGTCGAACTTTATTCGAAATAAGAAGCTGGATCTGAGAGGCCGCGCCGCGACGGTTCTGCGCGTCAAGAGCCGGCTATTAAACTCGGACTTCATTGAGAGGAAGCGATGGACGGAACAGAAACTCAATTCATGATTGGCTTCCAGAGACCAAAGCGTCTCGCGTGCGAAACTGAAACAGCAACGGGGCGCTACGCCAAGTTCTTTGCTCAACCGTTTGAACGAGGATTTGGGACAACAATCGGAAATTGCCTGAGACGAGCGTTGCTCTCGTCGATTGAAGGCGCTGCCATAACCGCTGTCAAAATAGAGGGCGTACTGCACGAGTTTTCCTCTATACCGGGGGTTGTCGAAGACGCCACCGATATTATCCTCAACCTGAAACGAATCCCTTTCAAGCTTCACGGACCTGGGCCAAAGACGCTTCGTGTTGAACGAACAGTGCCCGGTGAGATGCTTTCTGGCGAAATCGAAACTGACGCCGAGGTTGAGATCCTTGATCCAAACGTGCACATTGCGACGATATCCGAGGGCGGCTCTTTGGTCGTGGAGATGCGTCTCAAACGAGGTCGAGGCTACGTTTCAGCTGAACGTAATTTCGACGAAGACCTCGCCGTTGGATACATTCCGATTGACTCGGTTCACTCGCCGGTCAAGAAGGTAAATTACACCGTCGAATCTGCTCGCCTGGGGCAGGATACAGATTACGATAAGCTAACGATCGAGGTCTGGACCAACGGCTCAGTAAAACCCGAAAACGCCGTTGGACTCGCAGCGAAGTTGATCAAGGATCATATGCAGATCTTTATCAGCTTCGAGGAAGAGCCTGAGCTTGCCGAAGCTGATAGCGAAGAAGCTGCACGAATTACCTTCAATGAAAACCTTGATCGATCGGTCGACGAACTCGAATTGTCAGTACGTTCTTACAACTGTTTGAAGAACGCCGACATCCGCACTATCCGCGAGCTCGTGCAGAAATCCGAGCCCGATATGCTCAAGACCAAGAACTTCGGCCGCAAGTCCCTGAATGAGATCAAAGAGATTCTGTCTTCAATGGGATTGCACCTGGGAATGAAATTTGACGAACAGGGAAGACTTGTCGACGAGGCGGGCGCATAAAGCGTTTTCGAAATGTTCGTTGCGGACCGTCGACCGCTCATAATCAGGCGATTTATTTTTTAGGGATTTGATATGCGACATAGAGTTGCTCATAGAAAACTTGGACGCAAGACGGAGCATCGGCTGGCCCTGCTGCGTAACCTTTGTACTTCGCTCATAACTCACGAGCGGCTGATTACCACGCTGCCAAAAGCGAAAGAGCTCAGGCCTTTTGCGGAACGCGCAATCACTCTCGGAAAGCGGGCGCTCGCTGCCGATGCTCCTGAGGGTGCACTCCACAACCGCAGGTTGGCGGCCTCTTACTTCTTCGGTGGGAATACCAGTCGCGTTCCCGACGGGGGTTACAAGCGGCCGCAGGCCCCGCGTACCGCAGGCGTCGCCGCGCTCGATAAGTTGTTCGACGAGGTTGCATCTCGGTTTGCTGAAAGGCCGGGCGGTTATACGCGGATCCTGAAACTGGGTACGCGTAGAGGCGATGGCGCAGAGATGGCGCTTATTGAACTTCTTGGTAGCGAAGCCAAAGCAGTACACGATGACGAGAAAAAGGAAGAGAAAAAAAAGTCGCGTCGTTTCTTTGGCCGAGGCAAAAAGAAAGATGAGCCTGAGGCAAAGAGCGCCGGCGAGGAGAAGCCGGCCAAGAAGACCGCCAAATCGGCCGGCAAAGCTGCTGGAGAGTCGAAGAAAAAGGCGAGCGGGCAAACCGGCTCTACCACAACGCGCCGAAGCAAGAAAGAAGCCAGCGAGTAATATATCCATCTGAATCTCGAACGAAAGCCTCAGCCCACGTTGGTTGAGGCTTTCGCGCATATTGAGATTGGCGGCGACGATTCTGATTTGAGTATTTCTCGCCCCAAAAGTGTTCCGGAAGGAAGTAACGCTCAGGTTGCTTAAGATTTCGAGTGAATTTCTATATCCTAAGTGCACCGACCATCCTTTGGTGGTAGTCCTGATCAAGGAGAAAAGGAATGAATCTAAAGGAAATCAAAGAACTCATCGAACTCGTCAACGATAAGGGATTTGCTGAGTTCGAGATTGAACGACAGGGCTTTCGCCTTCGCATCAGCCGCTTTAGAGATTCCAATTCTCAGATCATTCAGCCTGCCAGCCCGCCGATCATCATCTCCTCGCCGGTTCCAGCCACATCCGGGGCGCTTCCAGCCGTAACGCCGGGGGGCTTCACCGAACCTGATGAGTATCCCGCAGCCGCGAGCAAGCCTCCTGCGCGAGTCGGGGAGAAGAATGAGGTAACGACGGAACCCGAGCTGCACATAATCAAATCGCCCATCGTAGGGACTTTCTACAGCGCGCCTTCACCGGATTCGGAGGCTTTTGTGCGGATGGGCGATCACATTCGTCACGATACGGTAGTGTGCATCATCGAGGCTATGAAGTTGATGAATGAGATTCAAGCAGAAGTTAACGGCGAGGTCGCGAGGATCTTTGTGGAAAACGGCCAGCCAGTCGAATACGGCCAGGCGTTATTCGGAATCAAAACCGCGTAGCGATCACCGCCTATGTTCAAGAAGATTTTGATAGCCAACCGGGGTGAGATCGCCACTAGAATCATATGGGCGTGCCGGGAGCTCGGTATCCGAACGGTTGCGATTCATTCTGAAGCTGATCGGCACTCGCTTCACGTGAGATTTGCTGATGAAGCAATCTGCATCGGACCCCCACCGTCCGCAAAGAGCTACCTCAATATACCCGCGGTTATCTCGGCCGCGGAGATAACCAACGTCGATGCTATCCACCCCGGTTACGGGTTCTTAGCCGAGAACGCCTACTTCGCTGAGGTTTGTGAAGCCTGCAACATAAAATTCATTGGGCCCCGAGCCGATTCGATCCAACTGATGGGTGATAAGTCCGAAGCCCGCGCCGCCATGAAGGCTGCCGGCGTTCCGATAACCCCGGGTTTCGATGGAGTGATCGAAGACGAAGAGCAGGCTGCGCGAGTTGCCGCTGATATCGGTTACCCGGTGATCATCAAGGCGTCAGCCGGAGGTGGTGGACGCGGGATGCGGATAGTCCAGGATCAAGATGGGCTTCTAAACTCACTCTCGGCAGCCCAACAAGAGGCACAATTAGCGTTCGGTAATCCTGCGGTTTATATTGAAAAGTATATCGAAACCGCAAGGCACATCGAGATCCAGGTTCTCGGGGATCAATATGGCAACGTTGTGCATCTCGGTGAACGCGAATGTTCAATTCAAAGACGCCATCAAAAACTCATAGAAGAGTCGCCTTCACCGGCGCTTACTCGCAAAATGCGACAGGAAATGGGTGAGCTTGCGGTCAGGGCATGCCGAGAGATTGGTTATGTCAATGCAGGGACAATGGAGTTCCTGCTGGATCAGGACAATAACTTTTATTTCATGGAGATGAATACCCGGATCCAGGTAGAACATCCGGTCACCGAGTTCGTGACAAACACAGACCTGGTACGCGAGCAGATACTGATCGCGGCCGGAGAGCGCCTCGAGTTTGATCAGGACGATATCGTATTTAGCGGACATGCGATCGAATGTAGAATCAATGCTGAGTCTCCCGATACGCATATTCCTTCTCCGGGCTTAATAACCGCGATGAACCTTCCCGGCGGCCCTGGAGTGCGAGTTGATACCGCGGCGTACCCTGGTTGGGTTGTGCCCCCTCACTATGATTCGCTTATAGCCAAGCTCATCGTTCATCATAGGAATCGGGATATGGCTATTGCGAGAATGCGTCGAGCTCTTGAGGCTTATATAGTGGAAGGGATTGAAACATCTGTTGGGTTACATCAGCGTATTCTCGCGGAACCTGATTTTGTCGCGGGAAAGCTGTCGACAAGGTTCATGGAACGCTTCAACAAATCTCACAACCGCCCCATACCTGAATCACAGCAGGCAGCGCAGTTTGCTGGAGAGTGATGTTGCTGTGCGAGGAGTCCTGGGTGTTTTGGTGTTCGTTCTCTAATGTACCGAAGAGTGTCTAGTATGCGGAGGTTCGGCAGTCTAGAGATATACCCTCCGCAGACTGGACAGTCTACGGTACTTCCGCTTTTAGAGCCGTTGATGGTTTTCAATCTTCCCAGAATTTATCCAATCACAGATACGACAATCAGCGGATTATCGCACTCCGAACAGATAGCGCGACTGGCAGCGGGAGGAGCTACACTGATTCAATTGCGAGAAAAGCTCGCTTCACCACGCGAGTTCTATCTAATGGCGCTCGATGCGATGACCATCGCGAGAAAACTTGGCGTCCAAATCATTGTGAATGACCGGGTCGACATTGCGGTCGCCGTGAATGCCGACGGTGTTCACCTCGGGCAAGATGACCTGCCTCCGGATCAAGCGAGGTTATTGATAGGTGAAAAGAGAATAATCGGCTTCTCTATTCATTCGTTGGAGCAGGCTATCGCGGCAGAGTCAGCGCCCATTGATTACCTTGCAATAGGCCCCATTTTTAACACTGGGTCAAAAGAGAAGCCGGATCCCGTAGTTGGCCTCAACGCTATAAGCAGGATCAAGCCTCATATAACAAAACCTCTGGTAGCAATTGGAGGAATCAAGCTGGATGCGGTTTCGCAGGTTATTTCGGCAGGAGCTGATAGCGTTGCGATTATCTCCGACCTGCTTTCAGCTAACGATATCACCGCGCAAACGCGGACTTACTTTCAGAAGGTAGGTAAATAGGGGTTGGGAGTTGGGGTTTGGGGCTTGGAGTCGGGGGTTCGGGGTTGGGAGTTCGGGACTGACCAACGATCAGCTCCTCACCAACTCCCAATCCCCAACCCCTATTTGAACGAACCCTGAATCGGAACCTCGATGACCGGCATATCGGGTTCGTTAGTCTCGATGTGAACCTTACCGTTAAAGGCGCCGGGCTTAATCTTTGTCGTATCTAAACTGAGCTTAAGTCTGTATATCTGCCCCTCGCTTTCGGTAAACAGCTCCAGCTTCAGGAAGGGCAATGTCGAGTTGTAGCTCTTGATCTTGAGCCCCTGCTCCCTGATCTTACGAACATAAATCATCGGCCAGCTGATTTTTTCAATGTCGCTGCCTATCGAAAGCTGAGGCATGATGATCGACGCTGGCGAAGCGAATACCTTCGCATAGACAGTTACGTCCAGTTCGACGTTCACTACCGGCTGCGCCGGGCTATCCGTCTCGATCTGCAGCTTCTGCAGATAGTGCCCAGGCTTCAGTGATGGGTTGCTGGCAACCAGGAGTTGGTAACGCTTGCCGTCTTGAAGAGGGTCGAGTTTTGCCGTGAAGTCCGTTCCACCCGGATTTAATTTCTTCAAGTGGATCGGCGTTTCCTTTGGATTGTAGAGATAGAAGGTATTGGCAGAACTGCTTCCAGTTATCGCGCTGGTAATCCATCGGTCGCTAGGTTCAACTGTAAGCACTGCGTTAGGATTCAATGCAGCGGGCGGAGGAGGCAACGCCGGCTGGCCTTCTGCTCTGAACCGCGCGCGGAGTATCAGCGTGAAGTTCGGATTCTTTGGATCGTTGGTAGTTACGCTGGCCGATTTCGCTATTTCACCGGAGTATCCCTCGGTGTGTTCAACAGCAAGCTCGATCTTTCCCTCCTGACCAGGAGGCACGACTTTGTCAAAGTCGCCTTTGGTGCAGCCTCAGCTTGGTGCGACGTTTTGAATTTGAAGGTCGGCTTTGCCTTGATTCTTAACTTTGAAGGCGTACCGTAACGTCGTTCCGGGTTTCACCTCGCCGAAGTCGTGCGTGAATGACTCGATTACAAGGACGGGAGCGGTACTGGAAGAGGGATTGGGTCCACCGTTTTGCTGAGGTGAAGCCTGAATTTGACCGGCCGCAGCGGAAATGCTGAACGCCGCGATTAGGCTAGAAATCAGAATTGTCCTGATGAGCTTCATTAGAATTCTCCAGAGCTGAGTTGCGATTGACGGGATAGTTTATCAGAAGGGAAGATCTGTGTCAGCATTTGTTTGCGCGAGCCATGGAACCGGCTTTCGGGCCCAAGTTACGAGCTCTCCGAAATACCTCGATTTTGAATTACTTTCTCATCAACTAGCGGCTGGTTACGAATAGTGCTTAACGCAACGATTGGTAAGCCTACAAACGGTATGTGACCGAAAAACTGAATCCACCACCGAATCGTAATTGTCGGCGGGCGATGAGTGAGTGCCGGGATGATTGCGCAGGACATCACCATCCACACGAACGGTCCGTACAAACAGGCGATTTTTGCGACTCCGAAACGAGATGCAAGCGTCCTGCGAATCCAGCTCCAACGTAAAACAAACAAGAGAAATATACTGGCCCACAGGAAGGCTACGCAGAAGTGCATCAGAATACCTATCGCCGCGATCTTGTTGCCACCGTTGAGCGCATCGGCCCCCAATATAACTGACGCAACGCCCTGGAAGAGACGCGTTACGGTGGAGTTGTAGAAGGCCACACTCAAGATGCTGGAGAAAAGTCCGTCGGTGATGCCGGTTATGAACCCTGCGGCAACCAGGCGACGAATAAAGGCGCCGTTTGGAGTTCTATAGACTGCAGTACTGGCAGACATTCGTTACGCCTCGCTTTGTTCGATACTCCATGTCGAGCAGAAAGTGGACCTCAGCTTGTAACAATCGCACTCAAGCAATCGCTATTTCTTTCGTTTCAGCCTGACGTGGATCTGAGTGAGCATATCTGAACCGATGTACAACATAATTTGGTAAGGCTCATAATCCTGCGATGTTACTCGAAGGGTGTACTCTCCATAAGGAATGTCCTGAATTGAATACTTTCCGTCTTGCTCTGATTTCGCTGTAAGCTTCACTGAGCGTAGTCGATCTGAATTCTGATCTCCTATAAGTTCCACAGTAGCTCCGGCAAGACCTCTCGTATCGGAATCGGCGAAGACAAACCCATTCATCCAGCTTCTCCCCGATTGGGCGGTCACCGTTTCCGGTATGATGAAGATCAGGATCAACAACAAAGAGGGCATTGCTCGTAATCGTTTCATATGAGGTTCCCTTGATACTAGCTTTGCGCAAAGAGCGCTAATCGACCAACTCAGCATCAAACTCCTGTTTCCCAACGGAGTAAGCCTCGCGTAACAGATCATAGAAACCAGCATCCAGTTCCTCCAGTCGCGTGAGCCGAAAATTGTGAACGAAGTCTCGGCCAAGCGAATCAATTCGATGGATCAACGGATGAGGTCGAGACCTCTTCAACCATAGGTGACCACCTAGATGGCTCTTGCGAGGGGTGACGGCAACAAAACGGCCTCGAGTCTGAAAAACGATTCTGGTCTTTTGTGCGTATACGTGAACCGGTCCTATGCTGCGCGCCGCGCGCACCAATGCATCAAACAACTCACGAATTTCCGGTCTCTTGTCATAAAAGTGCTCTTCAATCGAATGATGACCGCAAGAGTGCGACATATTGCTCGTAACGAATCGTTGACCACAGGCAGGGCACTTCCATAACGGCCTCTTCTTCAGTTCGGTTGGTTGTTTACCTGGCATCGCTGGTGACCGTCGTGCGTTAACCTGTGTTCGGCTTAAGCATGGCACGAAACGCCTTGAGGGCAGCAGGATGAAATATGGTCGAGTGCTTTTCCTCTAGCATTCTTTCATAATGCCAATGAAGACCTGACGGCGCGCTTCTGCTCAGGATATCCGCAAAGCGCTGTGTGATCTCCGCCAGCCCTTTCTCATCGCTACTCGCGAAATACAGTGTCTTCCGAATGTTACGCCGGTTACGCAACTTGTCTTCAGCCTCCTTAACCAGGGTCTGATTATTCCACCAAAGGCTCGGATCAAACGCGAGATAGGTGTCGAAAAGATCTGGCTCCAAGAGAAAGGTCTCGACCACGAATAACCCGGCCAGCGATTCGCCTACAATCGCGGTTTCACCGCAAGCAACAAATTAAGTTGAAACCGCCATCATCGTCGCCTGCATTAGGGCCACCAGCTTATGATCCTTACCATCTATCGCGGACACCTCACCATTACAAATCGTCAATGTTCGCCCAGGCTTGATTACCCGACCGACGGCTAAGAACTTGTCACCCTTCGCCGGACTGAGGAAGTTCACTTTGTATTCAACTGTCAACACTCCTGAACTTCCGAGCATCAACGTGTATGCTGCGAACCCGCAAGCGCTATCCACAATGCTGGTTATAAGTCCCGCATGAATGTATCCGTGCTGCTGTGTCAGTTTCGGGCTGAAGGGCAATTCAATATGCACCTCACCTGGAAGGACCTCGGTCATCCTGGCGTCTATCGTGGTCATCAGATTCTGGAGACTGAATCCGTACCGCACGCGAGCTACATAATCCTGATCAACTGGCTCAAACTTTTGCATTACAACTCCGACGGCAGGCTTTCTAATGCGTTTCCGGAAATAGCTCGTTTTTTGCGCCGGGCTCTGTGTATGTCTTGTGGAATGATAGAAATCACTGTGGATTTGTTGGGTTATCAAGATTCCATACAACCACGTTCCACAGTTCTTTGCCGTCGTTATATGTATTCACTACTTCGAATCCCATTTTTTCGTGAGCCTTCAAAGAGATGATATTTCGTGCAGCTACCTCCGTGACACATAATTCGTATCCGGACGGCAGCCGGTTCTTAGTTTCATGATAGAGCTTGCTCATCAACCCTTGCCCTCTGAAATTCTTATCAACGCAGACCTGTCCGCCGACCATAAACTTATATGTTACCAACGGTCTATCCTTATATTTACTTTGTTCGAATTCATGAAACATTGGGATTAGCTTCGGCACCTCGTTTTTCATTGAAACGTGCAATGCCAGGTTGTATCCGACCACTTTGTTATCGCTCAGCGCGACGACCTGGGGGAGATAGGTCGCCATCCTTTTCAATAAAGCTAAGGTGTGTTCGGCAAATACAAAGCCATGTCTAGCCTGCTGTTCCTCACTAATCAGATTAACCAGGTTTTCCTGTTGCAAGCGTAGAATCTGGTTAAACTGCTCTTCAGTATTAGCAACATCAAAAACGATTCCGCTTGGCATCGTCTGTTTCCTCGGATTTGCTTCCTGTCACCAGAATCTTTAACTTAGGACCCAATCTGATTCCTTTGCCTGAGCTCTCGAAGAAATTTTACAAAAGGTGCGTTGCAATGACCTATATCGGATTGGGCCACGGATGCATCGCGGGTCGCAAGTTCTCGTACGCCTGCGACATCATCATCACGCCAGCATCGTCAAATCGATGCCCTACGATTTGCAAACCTATCGGCAATCCGTCTTCGTCATAACCGCCGCATACGGAGGCCGCTGGCTGCTCGGACATGTTAAATGGTGCGGTGAATAGTATATGTTCGAACGGTCGCGTAGGGTCGTTGCCGGGCGCGGGCTCGTCTGCGGCATATGCAGTGATCGGCGAGGTTGGGCTGACTAGAAAATCATAGCCCTGGATCGCCCCCACAGCCTTCTCGCGCATCAGCATAATTTGCCCAAGCGCGCGCATCGCATCCACTGCACTACGGCTTTCCGCCCGCTGGCACCACTCTAATATGAAAGGCAGAACTTTAGCGCGCCTCTCCTGAGACAGCCGGTCAACCTCCGAAAGCAAACGCGATTGGAAGAAGAGATCGAGAGCGTCGAGCATTTCCGTCGTGACAAAGGGCTCGACCGGCTCGACAACAGCGCCCGCCTGCTCGAACGTGTTGGCCGCAGCTTCGATGCTGCGCTGGACCGCCGGTTGTGGCTTAAGACCAACGCCTATGTCCAGCAGCAGACCTAGCTTCTTGCCTCTAACTTCGCCGCCGAGCGACTCGACCCAGTTCCGCCGATCGTAGGGAAGTGACATAAAGTCGCGGGGATCGGGCTGTGTCAGCACGTTCATGAGCAATGCGGAGTCAGCAACGGTGCGAGTCATTGGACCAGTGACTCTGCCAAGATACGGCGGGTAGATCGGAACACGACCCAGGCTGGGCTTCAAAGCGAAGATCCCATTGTAGGCGGCGGGCAGTCTTACCGATCCGCCGATATCTGTGCCCAGCGCAAGCGGACCATATCCGGCAACGATTGCTGCTGCAGCCCCCGAGCTTGATCCGGCCGTGTTGCGCTCGAGATTCCAGGGATTACGAGTGATACCGTGAAGACTTGAGACACCGGAAGCCAACATACCAAAATCAGGCATCGTCGTCTTCCCGAGTATCACGCACCCTGCCTCACGAACGCGTGCGACTGGAGGTTGATCCACAGCGGCGGGTGTGAAATCGGCAGCCGCAGTACCGATCGGAACCGGATCGCCCTTCGTGGCAATGATGTCTTTGATAGTGATAGGCACGCCGTCGATTGGACTCAATGGATTGCCCTCGGCCCAGCGCTTTTCGGAAGCTGCGGCCTGGGCGAGGGCACCCTCGGCATTGGTGATGTACATCGCATTTAGCTTTTGCTCGCAGGCATCGATGCGCGACAGCACATCGCGCGTCACCTCAACGGGCGAGAGCTCTTTAGTGCGGTACGCATTCGATAACTCGACGGCAGTGAGGTTGTGGAGTTTGGTTGTCATGAAGTTATTCCGTTCCGATTACCAAGGTCCAATACTGAAGTAACGAATCCGATATCCTGACCCTTCGACATATGCAAAATCGAAACTGAACTCTGAATTCGCATCTCTCCAGGAAATAAAGTAACCGCCGTCATCAAGCGCTTTTAGTTTAGCCTTTGGTATATGCACGCGCATGTTCGCAGTGAAGTAGGTGGTGTACTTCGAGAGGAACTGCGCTTTGTCCTTGATGGCTTCGGTACGCACGTCGCCTTTGCGGTCTACCGACCACGAATCGACAGGGAAGGCGATCATATCCGCAATTTTGTCTTTGTCGTTGGCGCGCGAGGCCGATAGGAAGTTGGCGTAAAACTGCTTGAATTCTGCCTCGCGGCTTGCGCCGTTTTGGGCAAAACCGGGCACGAGAATCACGACGATTAGCAGTGCTGTAAGCAAAACGTGTTTGATTGTGTTCATTGATTCCCTTTCAATATTGGGGAGAGAATCGTTAAGGACGAAAATCTCTGATCAGCGCTCTGGCTGAGTCCGTTCCGATCGACGGGACCAGAATAGGCAGATCGACTCCGGCGTTTCGATACGCCTCGAGTTTCTCCTTGCATCGCGACATCGGGCCGATAAGACAAACTGCATCCAAGAGTCGATCGCTCAGCGCGGTGCTGCCGGCTCCTTTCTCCATCTGAGCCGCCTCATCTTCAAACCCACTTGCTCGAAAGAGGCGCTGAAAGAATGGGAACGTGGTATACAGGCCGAGATTCTGGCGAGCGGTCTCCCGCAACGCATCAATGTTGTCACCCACAAAGGTCGGCACGCCCACGGTGATTACCATCTTTCCGAGACCAGAGGACTTCGCTCGGCCTCGATCGATCCAGCTTTTCGCTTGCTTTATTCGGTCGGCTGACCAAAGGAATGGCATTAATCCATCGGCAAGCTCACCGGCCAGTTCGACGGTGCGAGATGTAATCGCAGCTACATAGATTGGAACAGGTTTCGCTGATGGTCGCTGAGGAAGGTGCGTCGCAGGTCCGTCGCCCTTGAGCCAATTCCGCACATCAGTGACGTAGCCTCGCAGCACTGCTGGTGGCTCGGCCATGTCGATACCGAGAGCACGGTTAACAGGTGGATGGCTTACTCCAAGTCCCAGTATGAAACGACCGCCGGTCACGTCAGCGATCATTGCTGCGCCCTGCGCACACACGTAAGAATGGCGCAGATAGATATTGGCAATCCAGGTCCCGACGCTTATTCGTTTGGTCGCCGTTCCCATGAGCTGCGCAGTCGCCATCACGTCATTATTCACTTCAGCGACGAAGATCGCGTCGAACTCGGCATCCTCAGCCTCGCGAGCCACTGCTTGTACTTCGGCCGCGCTCCAGCCAACTCCGGGAATCACTCCGATGCCTAGTCGTTCAGCCATTACAGCCTCCTTTGCAAAACTGACTTAGGTCAGCGCTCATCCAGTTACCACGTTGGTGGCTTGCGCGACTACTAATTTCCAGGCGCGGCTTTCTTTTCTCCACACTTCTATAAATCGTACCTTGCCCTTTACCTCGTTCTCGGGTGGCCCGGCCTTCCAGCTGATCATGCCCGTCACTATTCCGGCGCCATCAATGAGCCGCGCAGATTGATCTGTCTCTTCCATCACTACGACTCCGCCATTCTTTTTCACTGCTTCCAATGCCTTGGCTTTATCAGCCTTTTGGCCATCGACACCGATGACCGTGTAGTCTTCGGCGACAAGCATGCCCATTCCATCTGAATCGCCTTTCGAAGTGACTTCAATAAACTTTTTATGGATTAGCAGCAACTCGCGAATGGCCGCAGCCTCATCGCTCTTTTGGTTTAAGATGTGAGCGTTAGTGGGCAGGAAGCTAGCTGATACAAGCGCAAGCAGACAGATTATCGAGCTAATCCCTTTTTTCATCGTTCTACCTCTTCCGCAGAAAATACAGGTCACAGATCCGCAAAAGTTCGGCGTTACCGACTCAGAGGGCATTAATTCTACCGCTTATTTTGCTGAAGTCATCCTGAAATTTACTTTGGGGGAGGTAAACTACTTAAACGCTGATCGATGAATTGCGACCTCGTAGCCTGCGGCTAGCGTTCGCACAATAGAACGTGGCGTCAACACAGTTACATTGCTTGAAGCCAGACGTCTTATCATCTCTTCATAACCGAACGGGCTCCACAGCAGGAGATTTCTTTCGTGAACAAGGTACGCGTTCGAGTCGTCAAGTCTAACGATAGTACCGTTCGGTAAGCCCGCCATGGCGCTGCGGTATGTTCGCTGCTTTCGATCAGTCGTAATGCGTTCCTGATGCAACACTTCATCTATCGATGGTGCAGCCGGCCGCGTGACTCCGGAGAAAATCGGATTGGCTTGAGCGAAGGACGTTCGAAACAGGTTAAAGCGTTCGCGTTGACACTCAGCGCAGGGGCGATGTCCAGCAGCTAACGCGGTTGCTTCATCCAGAAAGAACAGTTCGGTGTAGTGACCGGGTGTCATTATCGGACGATGCCGGTTCTTGAAATCCAGTAAGCAAATGATCCACCGCTTGAGCTGGTATTGGCGACGGATCTCTCCGCGGTCGTTGTGCAGGCAGCCGCGATTGCCCATCAGCGTGCCCCGCGCCTCTGTTGCTACAATCTCGCTAAATGGTGTGACGCGGTTCTGTCGTGGCATTACATCAACGTACCCTGCAAGAATCTGAGTGAAGCTGGTTATCTCGAAGCTGCGGACCTTCGCAACATCCACCCATACAGCAAGACCACCACGCCCACGAATCCTATTAGCCCAAGCCAGGGACCTGGTGCAAAATCCTCCGGTACCAACCCGATCGGTGCGTCTTTTGAGAAACCAACAATCAGGCCCGCATTGATCACGCCCCACAGACTTTCACCAACGATCAAACCCGACGCAACCAGCGTCCCTAGCCGTTCTGCTCGTTCAGGGTTCGGAGCCTTTCGGGCTCGACCGTCATACCAATGGCCGATCACCGAACCGATAACTACAGCGAAGGTCGCCGACATCGGCAAATAGATCCCGATGCCGACTGCGAGCGGAGGAATTCGCAGTTTCTTCATTGCGTCGAGCGCGGAGTCCAGCAGAATCAAACCGACTCCCACAAGCGCGCCGATGCCGATCATTTTCCAATCGAGGCTACCGCCGATCACACCCTGTGCAAGGGCTGAGATCAACGTTGCTTGCGGAGCCGGCAACGGATTCGGAGCGACAACGCCGATATTGGCGGCGCCGGCGAAACCGTAAGCATTGGCCAGCAGGTTGAGCACCGAAGGAATCACTGATGCGCCGGCAATCACTCCAACGATAAGAGCGATCTGCTGGCGCATTGGTGAGGCCCCGACAAGCTGGCCCGTCTTTAGGTCCTGCAAATTATCGTTCGAGATTGTCGCGCAGGCGAAGACAATCGCGGTAACAAAGAGCGCGAATGCGACAAGCGCCGGTCGCGTATCGGCTGTCGGCGAAACAGCGACGATCAAGGCCGACGCGCATAGCACTATGGACAAGATTCCGACGCCCGATATAGGGCTATTAGAGGCGCCGATCAGTCCCGCCATATATCCGCAGATCGCGGCGATCAGAAAGCCGCCGAGCAGCACGAAAGGCACAGCGATTAACGTGAGCCTGACGGCATTTGGACCAAGAACGGTCGATCGGGCGAACGTGAATGCCAGCCACGCAGCGATGAAAAGACAGAAGGCAGTGAGCCCAAGAATCCACGGCGGTGAAAGATCTCGGTCTTTGTCGTCACGCGTTCCCGCGGCTCGAGAACCTGCGAGCGTGCTGACGAGTCCTCCGACAACCGGCTTTGCAAGCCTCGCCAATGTGTAGATCGCGGCGATCGCGATTGCCCCCGCGCCGATGAACCTCACCTGCGTGCGCCAGATCGATACCGTATGCGCCGCAAGGGTTACGCCCTCCGCGGCGGGCTGCGTGGATGTCAAGACCGGCACGGCAATGCCCCACGCAATCACGAGTCCGGTTAGCATAGCCATGCCGACCGACAACCCAACGAGATGGCCTGCTCCTAGAAGCGCCAGTGACCAGGCGATGTCGTATCCGCTCGACGCCATCGCACCGATCCGAAAGAATCCGGTCACTTGAGCGGAAGCGATTCGTGTTGCGGTCACGATTGCAAGCCCAGCCGAAGCGACGGAGCCGAGGATGACTGCCATCAGTCCTTCCCTGGCCTCGCCTGTCTCGTCCTTTGTTTCTCCGCGCGTACCGGATCCTACTTTTAAAACTTCGGCCGCGGCGACGCCTTCCGGATAAGGCAGATCCGAGGTCGTTACGAGAGCTCGACGCAACGGGATGGTGAACAATACACCAAGCACGCCGCCGCTGAGGCAGATCAGAAAGGATTGCCAAAACGGAAAACCAGTCCACCAGCCAACGACCACCAGGCCGGGCAGCACGAAGATGATCGCTGAGAGTGTGCCGGCTGCAGACGCAACGGTCTGAACGATGTTGTTTTCGAGAATCGAGGAGTCCTTTACCGCGCTGAGGATGGCCATCGAGATCACCGCGGCTGGAATCGACGAGGCGAAGGTGAGCCCGACCTTTAAGCCGAGGTAGACATTGGCAGCGGTAAAGATTGTTGTGATGAGCGCGCCAAGAATTAGGCCTCGGATGGTGAGTTCTTTTGGTTTCATCGGCGCAATCTTACACCAGGGCAGAAGCTTACGCCGAGAAATTTAGAATTATGAGAGCCGGTCTGCTAAAAGCTGTTAATGTCTGCGATCTCCGCGCCGAAACTTTATGTCGATGATTAGTCGTCCTCCGATTCATCCAAACTGTTCCGCCAATCTTCGGCATTCAACTTTTCCAGTTGGAGATTGTAGTCTTCGTTTGGAGCGGTTGCCGACCCTTGTTTCATAACATTGAAAAAATGCGTTGCCGCGACAGAGGCAATGGCGTGAACGGCATTATGTCGACTAAGTCCTTGCCGCATCAGTCGAGTAAGAGCCTTCTGCGCGGGAATAGTGTCACCCATTGCAATTTGATTCTCAGCGATAACATGAAAGGCCGCATGGACCTTCACATTCGGCATTTTGATGTGTTTCTTGGTGTGATACTGCTCGACCAGAGAGGCGCGTTCGGTTTCATCAAGGCCCATCCAGTCCTCAGGGTCGATTCGTTTGTCCGGGTCGTATTGTTTCATTTGCAATTGACAATAAACTCTTTCACATCATTAGCGAATGGTTCCGGTCTCTCCCAATGAAGCGCGTGTCCAGTTTCTTGATAGACTTTCAAGACTGCATTCCCGAGCCCAAGCTCGAGCGCTTTCTGTGCGTCCTGTGAAAAGACTGTGTCCTGATCTCCCCGCAGAACCAATGTCTGAAATTTGATATTGTCGAGTTGATTGCTGTAGTCGACAGCAAGTATCCCCGACAAAGCTTCTTGCCACACCCGAGCGGTAAGCTTCAGACTCTCGGCTACTACCTGGTCCAGGAAGTCCTCAGGCACCGGATGATAAATTGTACTGACTTGGAATGCGCGTGCAAACTCTTCCGGCACCGGATCGCTCAGCATTTCAACCGCTTCCTGCAATTGGCGCACCCCCTCTGACCTGGCGTTGGTTCCCGCGGCGATAAGAACCAGTCGTTCCACGCGCTCCGGCGACCTTAGTGAGACCTGCTGTGCGACGAGACTGCCCATGGAGTGTCCTGCCAAAGTTGCCTGGGTTACATCCATCGCATCCATGAAGGCCACAACGTCGTCGGCAAACTCGACCATCCGATAACCGGTATCGGGTCGATCCGAGTCGCCGTGCCCGCGCTGATCCAAGGCGTAGCAGGTGTAGCCGTCAGCGAAAAAGGGAAGCACCGGACTGAAAGAGAACCATGAATCAGTAAAACCATGGAGGAAGATGATCGGGTGACCCGAACCGTCGCCTTGTTGAGCGTACTTGAGCCGGACGCCGGTTTGAAGATGTACTTCACCAAATAAAAGTGATCGGGAGTCTCGCATACAGTCTTGGGAGCATCAAATCTATATCATAAGGCACGAGTACCTCAATGCAGCTTTGCCGTCCTTTGCATATCTGCAAGAGACCCGATTTCAACTTTGGGTTCGCGCAAGGCGCAAATACCGCAGGGCTCGCAAAGTTCTAATTCGCAACGTTCTAACGTTCTAACCGTTTTTGTTCCCAGACGGCTCCGCTGTGTTATTGTAGAGCGCAATGAAAGTCATTCCTCTCGGAACAAGCTCCGGTAAACCAACGCTCAAGCGCAACGTTAGCGCGCTGGCGGTCGTCCGCGAAGCCGAGTGGCTCCTGTTTGATTGTGGCGAAGGCGCTCAGATGCAAGTCGCAAAAGTCGGGCTTAGCCAGAGCCGGTTGACGGCTATGTTTATCACTCACCTGCACGGTGATCACTTTAACGGAGTTGCTGGATTGCTCTCGACGATGGGGCTTGATCGACGAACCCGCGCCCTCTGGCTTACCGGGCCTAAAGGACTTCGTGAGTATCTCGATACTCTGGAGCGATTGAAGGTCATCTTTATCAATTACCCGCTCGAGCTGAACGAATTGGAAGCATTTGATGGTCCGGTAAACGCGTTTGAGACTTCCGAATATACGGTCACTACCAGACAACTGGACCACAGGTTATTTGCCATCGGTTATCGAGTCGATGAACAAGCAAAGCCTGGCCGCTTTAATGTTCAGCGCGCTTTAGAGCTGGGAGTGCCCGAGGGGCCGCTCTGGGGACGCCTCCAGATCGGCGAAGAAGTAATGAGCTCGAGCGGTAATAGAGTTCAGCCTTCAGATGTGCTCGGTCCGCCACGGCCGGGAAAGTCTGTCGCCTACTGCCTCGATACGCGGCCGTGCACGGCTGCGATTGACCTTGCGAGAGATGTCGATCTGCTAATTCACGAAGCAACCTATACCGAAGAGTTTGCTGTCGAGGCTCAGCAATACGGCCACTCCACGGCGGCGCAAGCTGCACGGACCGCCCGCGAAGCTGGAGCGCGGCGATTGCTGATCACTCATTTCAGCTCAAGGTACCCAGACCCGGCTCCATTGCTCCGGGAAGCTCGCGAGATCTTTCCGGATACAACTCTGGCTGAAGATCTTATCGAAATCGAGGTCTGACGCATGATCGTGGCGATAGGAATCGACCTGGTTGAAGTAAGTCGGATCGAGCAGGTGTTTGCGCGTCGAGGCGATCGGTTCCGCAGGCGCGTGTTCACTGACGGGGAGATCAGCTATTGCGAGGGACGAGCATCTAAGTTCGCGAGTTACGCAGCGAGGTTCGCAGCAAAAGAAGCGGCGATGAAGGCACTTGGCACTGGTTGGGCCGAAGCGATTGCCTGGAGAGAGATTGAAGTTGTTAGCGAACACAACGGGAAACCCAGACTTGAGCTTCAGGGAAGGGCGCTTGAATATATGCGGGAGCTCGGCGCATCAAAGGCTCATGTGTCCTTGACTCATTCGGGAGATCTGGCAATGGCCGAGGTGATTTTGGAGAAATAGAACAAATAGGACAGATAGGACAGATAGGACAAATAGGACAAATAGGAATAGGCCTATTGGTCCTATAGGTCCTATTTGTCCTATAAGGTCTACGCAAAACTGAGAAACTCCCGCAGCGTGTTTCCCATCTCATTCTCGCGCAGCTTCGCAAGTGCTCCTGCCTCAATCTGACGAACCCGTTCACGAGTAACCGAAAGATCCTGCCCGATCTCTTCCAGCGTCCGCGGCATCGTGCCCGCTTCCAGCCCGTAGTGCAGCTTTAGAATCTTCGCCTCTCGCGGAGTCAGTACAGCAAGAGCCCGATTGATCGCGCTGCGCCGGGACCACTCGACAGCCGCCTTGAACGGGTTCGCGTAATCTCCGTCGTCGATAAAATTTACCGCCGTCTCGCCATTGTCATTCGCAGGAACGTCGAGCGTTACGGTATGCTGAGCGAACCCGAGCGCTTCGTTTATTCGATCTGCTTCTACCTCAAGTCGTTCCGCGATCTGATCGCCGGTTGCCTCCGAGCTGGTCTCCTCGCGGATAGAACGCGACGCCCGAGAGGCCTTATTTATCAACGCCAGCTCAGAAGCCGGAAGACGCACGATACGGCTTTGGGTATCAAGAGCGCGCGACATCGATTGACGAATCCACCACATTGCATAAGTGGAAAAGCGGAAACCTCGCCTCCAGTCAAATTTCTCCACGGCCCGCATAAGGCCTACGTTCCCTTCCTGTACCAGATCGAGGAAAGGCAAGCCCCTGCGTGAGAACTGTCGAGCGACCGAAATCACCAGGCGAAGATTTGCTTCGGTCATAGACTGTTTCGCCGCACTCAATACTTCGAGGGCTTCAGTCGCTTTCTGAGAGAGCTCGAGCATCTCGCGCGGAGACGATAGACCGGTCTCGA
>DATFWY010000276.1:0-8050 GCA_035258805.1 Blastocatellia bacterium
TTTGACTTGCTAATTTTTTACCAACGCTAACGCAACGGGGGCCGGGATGAATTGGCAGGCGCGATGCCCCACATTGATCGGGGATGTCAAATGCCAATGACTTGGTCACCCACCTGTTTTAAAACAGGTTCAAAGTTAGTAAGTCTCACGGCTGCGCGGTTGCCCTCAAGCGTTTTATGCAACCTTCGTTCTTGCCGCATTTGATTATCCCGCGATCATTCTCATAATAGAAATTGGAGCTATCATTCGACTATGGCTTTTTGGAAGCGTAAAAAAGAACCTGAATTCATTTCCCTTGGTCTCAATCGCGCCGCCACACCCGAGGAAGAGGCAATAGCCGCTCGCCGCGACGAAGGCCCCGACCCAGAGTTCTACGAGAAATTCGCCGATGCGGTCGCTTCGACTCGAGAAAGCATCGCTGAGCGAATTGACTCGGTAATCGGTGGACGCCGTGAAATTGATGCCGATGTTCTGGATGAACTCGAGGAAGCGCTGATCGGCGCGGATATTGGCGCGCAAACCTCCTTCGGGATCATTGAAAAGGCGCGCCAGCAGATCAGTCGCAAGCAACTCAGCGATGTTGACGAGCTGAAGCGTCTTATTAAAAGCGAGCTCCGGGAGATTCTGGATACAGCAGAGCGAAATCGGAAACGCGGAACAGTTGCATCAGAAACGGAGGTGCCCCTCGAGATCAGGCCGTACATCGTGATGATTGTGGGTGTAAACGGGGTTGGAAAAACTACCACAATCGGAAAGCTTGCCCACCGCATCAAAAGTGAGGGAAACGAAGTTTTGATTTGTGCCGCAGACACATTTCGAGCTGCAGCCAACGATCAACTGGCGATCTGGGCCGAGCGCTCGGGAGTTCCGCTGATCCAGCAGAAACCGGGAACCGATCCCTCAGCTGTTTTGTTTGATTCAATTCGAGCCGCAAGAGCGCGGAACGCTGACGTTTTGATTATCGATACCGCCGGTCGCTTGCATACCAAAACGAACTTGATGCAGGAACTTGAAAAGATGCGGAGGATTGCCGGCCGGGAGGTCGACGGGGCGCCTCATGAGGTGCTTCTGATAATGGACGCAGTGACCGGGCAGAATGGTTTGGAGCAGGCACGGCAGTTTACAAAAGCAGTTCCAGTCACCGGCTTGGTGCTGACAAAACTCGATGGTACCGCGAAGGGTGGAATAGTGATTGCGATCGCAAAAGAGCTTGGAATCCCGATCAGGTACGTGGGTGTGGGTGAACAGATGAACGATTTGATCGAGTTCTCCCCTGAGGCTTACGTTAACGGTTTGTTTAATTGATCTTACGACCCGTAGGAAGGAGCAACGTAGTAGCGAATTTATTCGTTTTGTTTACATAAATGCGCTATCGGATCAGAACGAATGAATCAAGCTCACGTAGTAACGAATTTATTCGTTTTGTTTACGTATATGCGCTATTAAATCAGAACGAATTAATTCGTTACTACGTGGACTGGATGGTCCTTTATTTTCGCGCGCTTCGCATCTCTCTCAATCGCTGTTCGCCGAGAGGAGCATCACCGACGTTGATCATGAAACTGGCTTTCATCTCCTCCCAGAATCCGACCTGATAGCGCAGGTTGATCAAAGCAATAATCACCATTGCCAGGAGCGCCCCGAACCCTGCCATGGTCATATCTTTCTGAGCATCCCAGACATCTCCCTGTGAACCCAGGAACGCAAGCCCTGCCGCGGGATCAACGTTTGCCGCAGCGAGCCATTCGATAATCTCGTACACCGCGGAGAAAGCGAGTGTCACGTCGAAGGGAAGGTAATATCCCCAAAAGCCTTTTACCTTGGTTACCCGAAGGAACACTTCGCGGATTGGATAAGCCAGCAGAAATCCAAACGAGAAGTGAACCAGCCGGTCGTACATATTGCGGCTAGCGCCGAGCCATTTTTGCAGGTCGTATCCAAAAGGAACCTCCGCATAAGTATAGTGCGATCCGATGACGTGCAAGATCATAAACAAAGTGATGAGAGTGTAAGAGGTGTCCGACAATCTGAAGTAGCGGCCCGTTAACACGATTATTGGAACGAAGATAAAAACAAGATAGTTTTCCAGGAGCCAATCGTGACGATACGTTGGATTGATTGCTGCCCACACCCACACTGCCGCGAATACAGCAAGAAGCGCCTTGAGGTATCTAGTCATAGGTCTCCGATCGAAGACTTCCTGAGTCTTTCTGTTTTTTGGAAGTAAGAGCTGAAGGGGCTCGCCAACTAAGAAGAAAGGTTGGCTGTCTCGATGCTAAAGTTATTCTCAGAAAATGCAAGTTCTCGCGCTTCGATCACCATTCGCATTCCATACTTCGGCCGCAGCGTAACCATTGCCTTAGGCTCGACGAGATGCCCTGGTGCAAGCCTCATCTTCCACTTCTGTGCGATGGTCGCGATCAACAAGACGCCTTCCATCCAGGCAAACTGCTCGCCAATGCAGACTCTGGGACCGCCGCCAAAAGGAAAATACGAAAACTTCGGCCGAGCATCTCGTGCGTCGGGTCTCCAACGTTCGGGATCAAATTTATAGGGATCGGGGTAGAATCGTGGATCGTGATGCATAACCCACGGGCTCATCAAAATAATTGATCCGGATGGAATGACATACCTGTCGACCCGATAGTCGCTGAGAACACGCCGACCCATCGTCCAAGCCGGAGGATATAGTCTCATCGACTCCGCGAAAACCATCTCGGTGTACCGCAAATTCATGAAGTCGTGGGCCTCAGGCTTTCTACCGCACAGGACCTCATCAATCTCGCTGTGAAGCTTAGACTCAACTTCCGGATTTTGTGACAACAAGTACCAGGTCCAGGTGAGCGCATTTGCAGTGGTTTCGTGCCCCGCCACAAATAGTGTCATCGCCTCGTCGCGAAGCTGCTGGTTCGTCATGCTGCTGCCATCGCCTTCTTCATCCTGTGCAAGCAGCAGCATAGAAAGTAGATCTCCCTGGTCACGTCCAGAGGCGCGGCGTTCGTTGATGATGCGATAAATTGTTTCGTCGAGCCTCGCTTTAGCTTTGACCCAGCGAAGGTTGGCCGGCAACGGGAGCTTGTCCAGCAAGACGGAGAAGGGGTTGGTTATCCGCTCGAAAAGCTGCATAACATCGGTAAGAGCCTTCCTGATCTCGGTCGCTTCTGCTTCAACATCCGCGTCGAACAGCGTCTTCCCGACGATAGACAGAGTCAAACGCATCATCTCCTGCCACATGTCGAGAGTTTCTTCGTCCTGCCAACGCTCTCTTGTCCGAAATGCATGATCGATCATCGCGTCTGCGTAAGAGTTGATGCGCTGACGGTGAAACGCCGGCTGCGCGAGCCTTCGTTGGCGGCGATGAAACTCTCCCTCGCTGGTAAGCAGACTCTCACCGAGGAACTTTTTTGCCATTTGCATGCCACGGCTTTTGACAAAATTGCGGTTGTTAGTGACAAGGACATCACGAATGTAATCCGGATGGTTGAGAAGGTACATATCCTGCGGGCCTAACTTGAAATGAACGACATCCCCGTGCTCTCGGGCCAGTTTGGTTAGGAACGCAGGTGGATCATGTCGGAATTCACGCAGATAGCCGATGACCGGCTTTCTCTTAGGTCCGGGTGGATTCAGCGGAATTGATGCAGTTTGAACAGGCGTCGGATTCACAACGATTATTATGCCCGGCTGATTATGGGATTAGCAAAACGTTTAATGTTCGGCGTTTACCGTTGAGAGTTTATGGTTTTTTCTCCGTAATCTATTATCAGGGGATCACCCGGCCTTGTTTTCAATCCCGAATTGATTTACATCAAAACTTTCCGCAGATTACGCAGATTCCGCAGAAACTCGAAACGCTGAACCATGAACGATAAACGCTGAACGTTTTACGTTCAGCTCGCATATCGCTCTTCAACCGTAACGGCAAATACGAGAGCGCCAATCAAGCCGACAACTCCCGCGACGAAAAACGGTGTTTCAGGAGCAGTTCTCCAAAGCAGACCTCCAATTGCAGCAGCGGGCGATATCGAGAGACTTCTGATGAGGTAATACAAACCAACCGTACGTGCCCTCAACTGCGGAACCGCAAAATCAACAATCATAGCCTTGCGAGACGGTTCCCCGATCTCACGCAATCCTCCGATTACAAACGCGCCGACGAGTGATGCGAATCCCGACGACATGGCGATCGCAACCGGGAAAAGCGCGAAGCACACGAAGGTAGCGACTACAAACGGCTTACGACCAAAACGATCGGCCAGCTTCGCCGCAGGAATGTAGACCACGATAGATGTAACCAGCTGAATTGCGACAAGCACTCCGTATTGTGCGATGCTTACGCCGATTACATTGGTGACATATAACACAATAAGCACATCGGGTAAGCCTTCGCACATCCGAATGATGATATCGGAGATTAACAGCCGCTTGAGCGCGTTATGAAAACTTCGCCAGACGCCTCGAATGTTTAAGGCCTCACCGGGAATTACCGGAATATTGATCATCAGTACGATAAAAACTGTTATCGCCGCCAGGACGAGTGTTATGGCCAGTCCGGTTCTTATTCCGTTCCGGATTCCTAATGTTGCAATGATCGACCCACCGATCATAGGAGCTACAGCCATTGGAAGACGCTTCACCAGGGATTGAAAAGTGAATCCTATCGCGCGCTTGTTTTTCGGCAGAGCATCGCCGATTACTGCGAAGATAGCGGGCGATGCCATGCTCGTCCAGGCCATCGTGAACGCCAATCCGAGAAATACGAATGGCCAGGACGGGCTAAACAGGTAGATGAGATAACCGAATGAAGCGAGCCCTATGAACAGCAGAAACGCGCGACGGCGTCCTGCGCGATCCGCCAGCCAGCCTCCCGGATACTGATAGATGGCATCGAAGAAATCTTTGACCGTGCCGAACAGGCCAATAGTTGTAGTGCCCGCACCAAGCGCTTCAAGATATTTGGGAAGAAACTTTTTCCAGAGCTCTTCTCCGAATCCGAGAAGAAACACCGCGGCGGATGCGGCTGCGACGTTTCGTTCCAACCCGAGAGACTGCCGCAGTGAGTGGATTTTTCCGGTTGATGACCCAGAGGTATTGGCGAGCGAATCTACTTCCTCTGACATACATCCTGCTCTTGTAAACGGGCGGCCCTCCGTGGCCGCCGCCTTTCTGAAGAGTCCAGTATTTGTGCGAGGGGCGGCCACGGAGGGCCGCCCCGTACGGGACTGCTGCGTTATGACCTGGAATCATTGTTACCAGCTAATTTGTCTGCTTTGTACCCTTGAGCTCCTTGTACATGTCTTCCACGTTTGGCTGAGCAAAGTTTTGGAAGGCGAAATTCTTGTATTTGTCCGGAAGCTTCAGTTGATCTTTTGATTGCTCAATGGTCAGTCCATTGGCAATGCCCTTTTTCACACGATTCCTCAAGTCATCGAGGTAATCTCTGAAGTCGCGTATCTCAGCTGCTGTCGCCACACTGCCGTGTCCCGGAACAAACTTGGCGCTCGAGTGATTTGCTAGAATCTTGTCCAATGATGGAATCCAGTCATTCACGGTGGCATCTACAAGATTCGGCAAAGTCTTTGCCCATCCCATATCGCCAGTAAACATCACGTCAGCATCCGGAACGTAGACAAGTACGTCGCCCCCGGTGTGCCCAGGGAGACTAAACAACATCACTTCACGAGTACCCAGGTAAAGATGAGTGGTGCCTGAGCTGAAAGTGATCGACGGGTTAGTCAGTTTGATCTGCATAAGCGCATCGAACCTGCGTACTTGGCGGTCAAGTTGAGCGCGCTTGTCCTTTTGGTCTTCAGGAGTCTCACTAAGCTGCTTGGCGGCATCGGCGCGTCGCTTTTCCAGGTCTTCTGAAGAAGGGAGAAATCTTCGGTTTTTTGTAGTCTGCCATCGAGCGACATTATCGTGAGCGATGATGGGGACTCCGCGAGCGGCGAGAACTTGATTGCCTCCGCTGTGGTCGAGATGATAGTGCGTGTTCACGGCATATCTGATCGGCTGGGGCGTTTGCTTTCCGATCTCGGTTAAGAGTTCTTCAAGTGCTATCGGAGTGGAAAAGGTATCGACTATCAACACGCCTCCGTCGCCAACCACAAAGCCTGCGTTTCCCGAAGCCAGCCCTCCAGGCTTGGCTATGGCTGCGAATACTCCGTCTGCGACCTTTACTAATTGAAAATCGTCCTCAGCGGTCGGTTTCACCGGGCTTGCAGCGAAGCCCGCAACCAGCAATAAGAGCCCGATTACTACTGTACTCAATAGTTTTCTCATTGCGCCTCCAAAAGACCGTCATCGCGTGCTGTTACAGTCTTTTCTGACAGCCTGCGGAACGCGCAATGATAGAACATCTCAGCGCTCAATGCTAAGGGAAAGGTCAGCTATTTACGTGTATTCGTGTTACAAAGGTTCGACGAGGCGGAATAATCGTCTATTTGGATTGAGCCTTAACCATCCTGAGGGCTTCGGCGAGCCCGGCTTCAAGGATGGTGTCTGCGCCGCCACTTAACGGGCCAGGCCTTTCGACGTAGACGTCGGGCTGCACGGGTTTCAACTCGAGAAGGTCGGTGTAGCGTGGAAGCTTGAAGCTGGGAAACATAAGAATTGTATCGTAGCCGACATCGGCGAATGATGCTGGGATCGCAGCGCCGGCGGTGGGTTCGCCGACCAGCCGTGCGATTCCGGTTCTCTTGAATTCATACGCGAGTACGTCTTTTGCGCTCCTTGACTGGCGGTCAAAAAGAGCGACGATTGGGAGATGCTTTGATTCGTTGGCTTTTCTTAAGATATCGACAATCTTGGAAATTGCTGCGCCGTTTCCGCCGCGGCCGCGGAGGTCGAGCACCAAAGCGTCGCAGTCCTTAAATTCGCCTTCGATTTTCTGCTTGAGCAGCTCCGGCACTCCGGTGAGATGAACGTACCAGATATGAAGGTAGGCAAGATTACGTCCCCCACGCTGGAAAATTTGAGCGCTCGCTTTTGCTGCTGCGAATGCCGAGTAGTCATCCGCACGAACAGTCAGCTGGACGAATTTATTTTTGCTCCGTTCCACCTTGATTTGGATTGAGTCGTCCTTGGCAGCCGACAAATAGTGAACCGGCGGATCACGGTCGTCCTTGATGTAGGCATCATCTGAACGCCAGTCGAGGCGTGGCGATCGTTCGACCGGTTGGCCATCAATGGACACAACCCGGTCCCAGGTCAAGAGACCAGCGCGCTGCGCAGGCCCTCCTTCGAGGATAAAAGCGGCATAAAATTTTCCATTGATGTTCATCAGTTGGAAGCCGAAGGTCGGGTAAAGCTGGCCCTCAAGATCGAGCGCGATATAGTGGTGAGTCTGTCTGGAGAGCAAACCAAGATGCGAAGCTGGAATGTGGCTCAGAAACTCTTCGACCAGTTCACGCTGATCGCGCAATTCTTTGGTTTGTTTTGCCCGCTCGGCGAATTGCGAAATGAGCTTTGGCAGGTCATTACTGCGGAACCGCTCGTCATAGTATTTCTTCAAAAGAACTGACGCGACGTTGTCAAACAGCGAGCCGCTTGTTTCTCGTGCGACGATCATCGACTCGAGGCGGGTCCGGCCTCTCTGCGAGTCGGAGGATTGCTGATTGATGCCTTTAGAGGGCGCTACGTGAACCTGTGAAAGTGATTGGAAGGTATAATCAGAAAACCCGTCGGGTATGCTCAGGAACACGAGTAACGTAAGAAGCATCATTACCTGGATGCTGGTCTTTCGCAGCGCCGCGATCTGATTGTCTCTTACCCTCATTCAGGAGGCCTCGTACTCAAGGGCTATGGGGCACACAGTCTTGAAACTGTCTTTGATTCTACGACGGAAGATTGCGCCCTGTCACCGCCGATCGCTACCGCCGATCGCTACCTTGCGCATCCAAGCGCGTTGCTATAGATTATGCCCGCCACAGTGGAGCCGCACAGGCGAACCGATTCATAGGTACAATTCATTTAAGTCATCTTTACTAATGCGGATCATATTGCAGGAGGCGATCGCAATGGCTGACAAGTTTCTTGTGCGTCGCGAGCG
>DATFWY010000277.1:0-10181 GCA_035258805.1 Blastocatellia bacterium
AAGCGGGAGACTCAATGTTCGTCCTCTATCGCGGCAACGTCGAAGTGCGATTGCCCAGCCGTGACGGGAATGTCCAACAGGTCGCGGAGCTGAAACCGGGCAGCTTTTTTGGAGAGATGGCTTTGCTGACCGGCGAGCCGCGAAATGCCGATGTAGTGACACTGAGCGAAGTGGAAACACTGGAAATCAGAAAGGCTGTACTCCAGGAAATTCTTGACAATAACGAGGAACTGGCTGGTGCACTAAGCCGAATCATCGCCGAGCGCCAGATGCGGCTGGATGAATATTCGAAGACGATGCCCGAGCAGGATAGACAAGAAAAGGCGAAGAACATACTTCGACGGATCAAGCGCTTCTTCAGTCTAAACTAAACCGTCAAACCGTCCGAATCCTGCCAGATCACTTCATAGATCTCAACTGGTTCTTGTTTGCCCTTTACGAGTATCTGGTCGCACTGTCTGATCGGAAACCATTTGCCAAGAGCATCCCGAGTCGAGCGACTGATGATAATCTGCCCCGGTTCAGCGCGTTTCTCTAGTCGCGCCGCAAGGTTCACAGAGTCTCCAATTGCCGTGTAGTCAGTGCGCTCCCTCGAGCCTATGTAGCCGACGGTTACCGTACCCGTATTTATTCCGATTCCGATTGCGACTTCAGTCAATCCCATCTCTTTCAAATCCCGATTGACGGCGGCGATTCCACGCTGCATCGCAATTGCAGCGGAAACTGCATTGGCGGCAGCATCATCCGAAGGGTATGGCACGCCGAACAGCGCCATCATCCCGTCACCCATAAACTTGTCTAATAAACCCTGGTGGTTAAATACGATGGGGGTCATGTCGGCGAAATACTCGTTGAGAATCTGTACAACAATTTCAGGATTGAGCTGTTCGGACAACGACGTGAAGCCCCGAATATCGGAAAACAAGACCGTAACGCGGCAGTTGGCACCACCCAGCATTACACTATCCGGGTTCGCCAAAATCTCGTCTACAACATGCGCAGGCATAAAGCGGCGATATCTTGCCCGGGCTAACTCCTCCTTGACGAGGCGCTTGTGCGTCAAAGCATTATCCACCGCAATCGAAGCTTCGGCTGCTACCGCGTTCAATAGATCCAGATCGTCTTCGCGCAGCAATTTCAGTCTCTCTCTGCAATCAACATAGATAACTCCAAGCACCCCGTCCTTGCTGAGAAGCGGTGCACACATGACTGACGAGATATTTTGCATAACAATCGATTTCGCGGCTGAAAACCGTTCGTCGGATTGCGTGTCGAACGAGAGCAGCGACAGTCGTTCGGCCATTACACGATCGACAACGGTCTTGCTGATCGTGATTTCGCCAGTCGACTGAGCGCTGTCCGGATTGCGAAACTCCGCTGCGACGGTCGTAAGCTCGCCGTTTCCGTCATCCCGCAGCAGTACAAGAAAACGATCCGCTGGAGTCAAACGAAAGACCATTTCGCTGACTTTCTTAAATATATCTTCCTGCGAGAAATCCGAACCGAGCATTTGATTGAGCTCATATATCCGGGAGAGCGTCTCGGCCTTTTTTCGGAGAACTTCGAGATACTCGAGAAGCGATTTCGATCCCGCATCTGCGGTCGAAACGGCAGAACTGTCAATCTTGGGGATAATCTCGCCCAGTTCTGAAGGCGCTCGCAACAACACCGTACTCCCGATTTGTTGCGAATCATACTTGATTGAGACCGCCGCCGTCTGGTGATTGAATTTCAGCGTGTATTTTCCAATCGAGAACTCATCTCCGTCCTTCAGCAAATGCTCTTTGACTCGTTGGCCGTTGATGAAAGTGCCGTTGGCACTGCCTGGATCGATTAGAGTCAGCGCCTGGCCGTCACGTTTTATCCGGGCGTGCTGCCTGGACACCTGTGCATCCTCGAGCACAATATCGTTCTGGTCCACCGCGCGGCCCAATCGCGTATCATCGCTGACCAGTTCGAAATCGTACGAGCGGCCAGTGTCAGTGTTGGTTATGGTTAGCTTGGCTGCCATAGTGAATGCAATTAAATCGCTACCATTCGTACACACGGTCGATTTCACCGATCGACACGGGCGTTCCCGGTAGCGCTTCAATCTGTTCTATCACCGTTTCCCTGTTTGTAGGCTTTATGTGCACTGCAAAAACATCAACCTTCCGATCCAATTTACCGAGTTCACTCCAGAGGAGCTCAGGCGTTAAGTGCTTAGACGCTTCAGCAAGCTCGCCCAGTTCATTCGGAAACGAAACGTCAACAAAAACTGCTTTGAGCTCATCTATTTCTCTGGCCGCCTTCCATATCTCATCCGTGGTATAGGTGTCGGATGTGAATGCAACCGCCACAGAGCTATTACGGACTAGTAGCCCGAAGGTTGGAACCAGGTGGTTAACTGGAATTGGGGTTACGTCGATACCGCTGATGTTTATCGTCTGCCTCGCGTGCAGCTCGTGAAATTCAATCGTTGGTCCGCTGCCGTTGTTTAGCTCAATCTGTTCGAAATTTGGCCATACATGATCGTTAAAAACGTGTTTCCTGAGCGTCGAGATCACTTCGTCGCTGCCAAATATTGTTATTGGTTGCTCGAGCAGATTGAACGCTTCTGCAACGTAAATTGGCAGAGAAGCGGTGTGATCGGCGTGACCGTGAGTGACTATGATGTTGTGAACAATTTCGAACTCACCTGGCTGCAGCGCAAATCCGATGCTTCCCCCGTCGATTGCAATGAGATCATCGATAAGGAAGGAGGTCAGACACTGGAGTTGCGACTCTCGCCCGGCGCTGCTCGGCAGAAGCCTAATCCTCATCGCGTCGCCTCCGTTCCCCGATACTAATCTTGATAAAACTTGATTACCTGATACAAATGTAGCAACCTTCTAACCAACCTTGATTCCAATTGCCTCCAGAAACTTCGTGGGCTTCTCGCCGCCGATTAACGCAAAGACAAAGTCATTCTGAAGTTTCGCCTTCTCTTCCTTGCTCCGCACATCCATCAACACGACCTCATTCGTGGTGATTTCCTTTATCTCCGTTCTGAAAAAGACCTTAATCTTCCCGGCATCTATACAGTCGTAAACGTTCATCTTGTTGCCGAGCTTCAAATCGCCCTTAAAATCGCTGCGCACTACGAGGGTGACATCATTATTCCGCGTAAAAGTGATCCTTTCGCCGTCTCGTTTCAGACCAGCCAGATCGACTGCGGCTTCGATAGATGAATTCCCTGCCCCCACCACTATGCATTTTTTGTTTACGTAGTCGTCCGGGTCCGACAGTTTGAATTGGACCTTGCCTGTTTCGTAAGCCGGTTGTGGCTTAGAGGGATAAGGCGTGCCACAGACACCGCAAAACTGCGGTGTGCCTTTCCGAGCCGACCCACATTTAGGACAG
Source organism: Blastocatellia bacterium (assembly GCA_035258805.1). Classification (GTDB taxonomy): domain Bacteria; phylum Acidobacteriota; class Blastocatellia; order UBA7656; family UBA7656; genus Onstottus_A. The sequence continues at coordinate 3,382 of DATFWY010000277.1, forward strand.
AACTTGGGACTTACCGGCGGAGGAGTCATCGTAACCATCAGATCCTCACCCGGAACTCTCAGCTTCATTGGCGTGCCGCGATTTCCGATGGCAATAATGATTTTCCGTGCTGTGTAGGTAGCTTTCTCCTTTGCTTTCCCTCTCTCGGTTATGACAGTAAAAACACTGTTCTCTTGTTTGATATCCTTGCAGCTTTCCTCTTCGTTGACTACCACCCCATTCGATGCCATCGCATCGATCCAACCCTTTAGCATGTTCTCTTTTGAGTCACCGGGTCCCGGTAGAGGAATGCCGCCCTTCGTCTCCACAGTATCCGGCTTGAAGAAGACATATTTACCGGCGGGATAGACCTGTTGAATCGTGGCGACTATCTTGTCCTGCTCGAGAGCGAGATACTTCAAGCCCCGCTGCTTGGCAATGACTGCGGCTGACAGTCCGGCCGGCCCAATGCCTATTACTGCGACGTCATAGTCGGCCTTCGAATTCGAGCCCTCCTTTTTTAAGTCGTCCTCGATGCAATCAATGACGGTTGCCCCTTCATTTATGGCGTTCTTGATCAGCGGTACGCCGGACACATCACCGATGAGGTAGATACCATCGACGTTTGTCTTGAATCGCTGGTCGCGCTTGGGGACCTTTCGCTCTGGAATCTTTTTCTTGGTGTTAATAACTACACAGGATTTGGGATTGGTCGGACATTCGACCTGACAGCTTGTGTCTTCCATGCACTGATCGGCATTGATCGGCGTCGAGACTCCATTTACTATCGCGAGCACATCGTGTGGACAGGCCTCAACACAAGCGTGACACCCAATACAGGTTTGCTGGTTTATGACCGGATGCGGATAGGGCGCCTCCTGGGCCTTTAGCTTCTCGAGATCAAGAACATTCGTTAGCGCTTTGGCAACCTCGGCTTCGTTTGGCGCGACATCCACGCTTACGCTTCGTAATGAGCTCTTGCGTCTCACCGTACCAACCGCCATTACCGCCAGCGCAGCCACGGGGATAATTCCGACCAACCCGACCCAGCCATACCACGGCAAAGCGCCAAAGGATGAAAGCACGCTGGCACTCAGCGTATCTTTGTTCTGCCTAATCTGATCCGCTGTGCCGACCGAGAATAAGTTCTCGCTGGCAGTCGCCACTCGCTTATTGATGTCATCAGCTCCGCTGTCAATTCTGGCAAAGTATTCCTTTATTCGGCGCTCATCCTTTCCTTCTGCTACAAGTTTGAGCAAATCTTCGCTTCGACCGTGCTGACGATGACAGGTATAACAATTCGATTGAACACGCTGCGGTCCGGCGGTGGTTGCCACCAGGTCGTGACATTTTGCGCACTCGGCTCGCGGAGAGTCGCGAAAACTCGCCTCTCCACGAACTCCCGCTGTGTGGCAGTCCTTACAACTCATTCGGTTGTTCATTCGGCCGAACTGATGGATCGTATGAAATTGTCGATTTGAATCAAAGGTAGGCCCTGCCCAGGTATCGGGGAGACCTCGAAGCCTGAGCTGGTCGGCGTCCAGCATCTTACCCCATTGCCCGTTAACAACCGGATAACCGACCGTGCCACCATGCGCAACCGGCAGCACCTGACCCGATTTTTCGCCGGTCTTGATGACGTAACTTCCGTTGTGACAATTCGAGCAGAGCTGATTGCTCAGAAGTCCGACTGCAGAGCTCAATCCTTGATGTTCGATGTGGCAACCGGTGCAGCCGATATTTTCTCTCGCGTGCTTGTCAAAAACGACTGGGGAGAAGCCCTGAGTAGTTTGAGTACCTGGTGTTGTATGACAGGTGACGCACTTGTCCTGCATACCCTGGGTGACGCCGTGACAATTAGAGCAGGAATTCTGATTCGGTTTCAGCGCAATCGCGCGAGCAGACATCTGATTCGAGGTGTGGGCGTTCGAAACCTGGCCGGGTGAGTAGGCGCTCTCGTAAATGATTATCGCAAGAATCGAAAGTGGCATCACAACAGCGACGCCCCAATAAAAGTACGACTTGCGCCAGATCCTGCGGAGATCCAGCGAGGGACGCCAGTTGAATTGGGCCTTGCCGACCTTCTTATTGGACCTGGGATGAAGCAAAGTTTGCGGCGCGATCTTTCCCGCTTCTCTCTTGCGCTTGTCCCAGAAAACATTCAGCGCCTGCTCATCGAGCGCCGGGGGCACGGCGTTGAACAAACCGGTGCCGACCTGAAATCTCTTGGTACCTCCGGGCGCGACTGCCTGCTTCTTGATGCCGGCCGGCACCTGAACAATCACAGTCTTGCCGAGGTCCTCTTCAAACAACATCCGAGTACCGCCGCCCTCGGCCGTGTGAAGCTCGTTGTCCATCTGAACGACAAGCGCCAGCGCGCCCTGCACATAATTCGCAAGGAGAGAGTACGGACCAATTTGCACAACGTCGCCGTCGAGCAGCGGTGTCTTATCAACCAGCCAGCCGTTCAGTACCGTGCCGTTGGAGTCGGAGAGATTAAAGAGCCAGTACTCACCATTGAACTCCCGGATACCGGCGTGTGTACGTGAAACCGCCCGGTTGTTTAGCACCAGGTCATTACCCGTGAGCCTTCCAATAGTCAGGCCTTCGCTCTCGAGGACGATATCGTCAACCGACTTGTCCCTTCGCTTGATGATGAATCGACTCTTTGTCGCCATTGATAGAAACCTTGATTAGGCCCGGAGCATCGGCAGCGATGACCGCGAAAACATTCGGCCATCGCCGGTCGTCTAACGCGAGGCGTAGTAAACAACCTGAATGATATGAATGATCATCAACGCCAGCATTATCGCCGTGCTCGCCACGTGCGGCGGCAGCCACAGCTTTAACGAGCGGTGAAGGTAAATCAATGCGTCGATCCTTCGCAGCGTGGCCGCAGCCTCAATGGCGCGATCCAGCTTGCGACGGTCTCTCTCACTCGCAAGTGTGGCTCGTTCCTTATTGAATTCGATTTTGGCAGTTTCAACCATCCGTTCCAGCTCTTCGCGCTTAAGAAATTGCCGCAGCAGATAACCAAATGATATCAGCCTGGGCACCACCTTCTCCTTAACAATGGATTGAAGCGGACCGGGATTTTGAGCTGCGATCTCGGCAATCTCCTTCTGCAACTCCTCGCGTCGATCTCTCAAATCGTCGAGCAAAAGCGGCGAGCCCTCTATCTTCGTGAGTTTTCTCGGCGCAAAAATATAAATGAGGATCCCCAGAATTCCTGTGAATATGACCAGATCCCAGGAGATCATCAGCGCGGTCGTCAGCGCGCCGCCGGAATGAATGCCGCCGTGCAACAGAATCAATATGCCCGCGATGATTCCGGCATAGGCATGAACCAGCAACCAGTAGCGTAAAGGTCCTGCTCTCCTGGTATAGACCTGTCGCCTTGCGGGATAAGTCATAACCAAGGCGATGCCGGCTAATCCTACAATTCCGGTTATCCACCGCATATTCAGGAAGCTTACGATTCGGTCGCCCAAGCCATATTTTTGAAGCCCATAGATCGTGGCACCGGTAAAGATCACCGTAAGCAGTATTCCGAGGATATGAATCAACCTCTTCGGGCCGTCCGATTTGTGAATATTTCGGCCGTAGGCGTGGGCCTTATCTACCAGCAACAGGCCTTCGATCTTCCCGATCTCAGCAAAGTACTCTCTTGGTTTTATACGGGCCAGCGCGCCAGTTGGACAATTCTCCTCGCAGCTGTAAGCGCGAGTCTTTGCCCCCGGTGGATTCATTTTTGGACGATCGCTGCACAGGTTGCACTTGATCGCAACCAGATCCTCCGTGGCATCGACAGGCGGAGGTATCGGATCGGGTTTGATCCTCAGAAAATCCTGGAGCAAGGATTTGAAGCCGCCACTCTTTTCGGCTTCCTTCGGTCTCCGCGGGATCATTGATATGGCGTTGTATGGACACTGTGTCGCGCAGTCCCCACATCCAATGCAGGTCTTTGGATCGATATCCACTTGTCCAAGCGTGAAACGTCCAATCGCACCAGTCGGACACCCGGTCAGGCACTCGGGATCAGCGCAATGCATGCAAACTTCCGGTGATAGCGCGCTTTGAACGGCGCTAGCCCGCGGCGCTTCCAGTCTAGTAACGTGAACACCACGCCGCATAAGCCGCGACTGCCCATGGATCTTATGGCACGCCAGCGAACAGTTCCCGCACCGCACGCAAAGATCCATATCCATAACCAAAAGATTAGTTCCATCGACCAGCCCTGTTTCGATCAGCCGTCCTTGCGCATTTAACATTCCCTCGTGTACGGCTGGCTTATAGTTTACGAAGGACCCAATCGGGGGAGGGCCATGCTGGGAGATCAATTTGAGAACGCTATCCTGCAGCGCATAGTTTTGACCGAGTTTAGATACTGATATCTCGAGGACTTCAGTCCGGCCCATCAGGGTGACCGAGTAAGGCCAGTTTCCCGGTTTACCGACACCCTCCATTCCAAAGCAGAATCCATGACCGACAAAATCTTCAGTTTCTTTGCCCCCGGACGAATAGGTTCGGCGTGCCCATCCTTCTTTTATTATGTAGATTCGATTGATTTGATCCGACTGGCGAAATAAGACGTGATTCTTCGCGAACACCCGGAACATTGAATAATTGCGCAACTCACTGACCATTTCGGGACTCAACCCGCCCATGAGTTTTAAACTTTCCAGGGCAGCATCCCTGCCGTGAGTCCGGTAGGTGTTGTCGAGGTTTTCTCCAAACTTTGGCAGCTTGCGAAGGAGTCGCAAGGCAGGACGAAAGACTTCGAGAATCTGGGCGGGCTTATCACGCTTTGACGTCACCGTAGCATTTCGAGGAACTCCGGCAAGTATGCTCATCTCGCCGAATTGCGTTCCAGGAGTCAGTTCAGCGACCTTCACCCGCTGTTGGTTGGGTGCGTTGACAAAGACTTCTGCAAGACCGCCAACCACAAAGAAGAAAGTGTTACCTCCCCATTCACCCTGCGTAATGATTGTCTCGCCCGGTTCATAGTTAAGCAGCCGGAAATAAGGTCCAACTTTCTTGCCGCCGTAATTGCGTCCGTAGACTGTAACCTCAAGGTCAAGCTCATAATCGAAGTGGCCGCCGTGAGCGGACATCAGAGCAGAAATGGCCGGCAGGCTCTTGACGGCATTTATCACTTCACGGCGGCTCTTTTCTTCTTTCGGCATACTGGCTAACTCAGCGACAGAGAATTTACCTTTAGGCTCGTTTTAACGCAAAGAATCAAGAGGACTGAGCCGTCGTAAAAGTGGACTTCGAGTCCCCGAACGCAGAGACCGTGCGAAAAAAATCGAGAATACCACTGACTGGAGAAGTGGTATTTCGGATTTTTCATATAGCCTCGACAAGGACTGGCCGCGACGATAACTCGCGCCGGCGCTTAAGACAAGGCCGATCTCTCAAGGTTAGTCTAAAAGGAGAACGGGAGGGAACCGCGATGACACTTCGTACAAACTGACTCTTTCGCCTGAACATGACAGCTCCAGCAAGCGGAGGTATGACGCTGTCCTCGACTAACACTGATTGTCTGAATATCAGCGCGTACTTGTTGCGGCGCGGTTTCGGTCTGGCGGTGGCATTTATCGCAACTTGCCTTCTTCGTATGAGGCCCGTGCTGAAAATTATATAAGCTCAGTGCCGATCCGGTGCCCCGGGTGAACTTCAACGCGACCTTGGCGTTGGCGTGACAAATGCCGCATTCGCCAAGCTTCTGATTCGCCTGATGAATGTGACAGCTATAACACTGTTGATGATCCGGAAAACTCGCCGAGGAACCCTCAGTCGATGTGTGACAGGTGGAGCACTTCGGGTTCTCGGTCTCCCCGGCCGCGGCCATCTTCTTGGAATCCATGTGCTGGCGGTGCGAGAAACCCTTTACTCCAAACTCGTTCATCTTGGCCGGAAAACTTATCCGAGTGCCTTGAGCGTCGACCGGCGATTTGTGACAAACGACACACATCTGGCTGGCAGTGTTCGTAAAATCTTTCGCGTGACATTCAATACACGCGGAGTGACCCGGAAATACCGGGGTCACATTGTTGTCAGGACGCTGATGACAGAAACCGCAATCCTTTGTCTTCGTTTGATGCTCTGGTCGACTGTGATCGAACGGAGATGTGCGCTCGATGACCGCCGATTCCTTGACATCGAACGGCGACGGCGGGGCTGCCGGCTGCGGAGCCGGCGGTTGCGTCTCGGCGGCTTTGTTGGCGGTCGGCTGCTTGGTGCTCTTGCAAGCTAACCCGCTGATGAGAACAATCGCCGACGCGAGGATTATTATCGTTTTTAGCGTTCTTGTTGTGTCGTTTCTCATCTCGCCGCCTTTGAAGAGCTTCACTATTTGAGCCTATCCAACAGATCGCGAGCCAGCACATCCGGTTGCCCGATCCGCCCGTTGTGGCAGGTGCCGCAGCTCGACTCGTCAGGCATTCGAATCTCAGTGAGTTGAGTGGCCTGATCGACCGACTTGTGACACTCAGCGCACAGGAAATCGGCCGGTCGCTTGATCTGATAATCGGCCTTCTTTCGTGGGCGAATGTCCCACTCGTGATCCGCGTGGCTGAACTCCTTGAGCAACGCCAGGTGCGTCGCCTTTGCGCCGCCAATCGCGTGACATTGCTTACAATCGTTCATGTACGGGAAGTTTTCTCGAGCGCCGCTTTCCGGCCTCATCCCGTGACACTGAAAACAAGTTGAGTGTCCTTTTCCGATCGTCAGTTCATTCTCGCCGGCGTTGGCCTTCTTTATTCGCTGATGGCAATCGGTGCAACGCGCGGTGTCTCCGGCGGTGAGCTTCGAGGCGG
>DATFWY010000278.1:0-7484 GCA_035258805.1 Blastocatellia bacterium
GCACGGAGGAGTATTCCTTGACATCTCCTGGATCAAGGAAAAGCTGCCAAAGGCCGAGGAACACATCAAACGGAAGCTTCCCAGCATGTACCACCAGTTCAAGCAACTGGCGGATATCGATATCACACAGCAACCGATGGAAGTTGGACCGACAACCCATTACATCATGGGAGGGATCCGCGTTGATTCCGACACGCAGATGTCGTGTGTTCCTGGTTTGTTCGCTGCCGGCGAATGCGCGGCGGGAATCAACGGCGCAAATCGGCTGGGGGGAAACTCGCTCTCCGATCTGCTGGTGTTTGGAAAGCGCGCCGGTGAGTTTGCGGCAAAATTCGCACGAGAACAATCGCCAGGTCAAATTGATAGCCACCAGGTCGATGAGTCTGCTCGTCAAGCCGTCGAGCCGTTTAACCGGGCCGATAGCCCCGACGCGGTCGCGCAGGGACCATACAAGATTCAGCTCGAGCTGCAGGAGATGATGCAGGAATTGGTCGGCATCGTCCGCAGAGAAGATGAAATGCAACGCGCTCTGGAGGGAATCGGGAGGCTTTGGGAAAGGGCGTCCAAGGTCGTTGTAACCGGTAATCGTGAATACAACCCCGGATGGCACACTGCGCTGGATCTGCCAAATCTGCTGACTGTTTCAGAAGCAATCACCCGTTCGGCCATTGAGCGTAAAGAGAGTCGGGGCGCTCAGTTTCGTGACGACTATCCAGACAAGGACTCAACGTTTGGAAAGGTCAACATATTGGTCAAGCAGGATGGTGACAGAACTATGAAGGTCACCCGCATGCCGATTCCGGAAATGCCGGAAGAACTCAAGCAGGTCATACAGGAGATGGGTTAGATGAGCACAGCCACATTCAGCGTTTGGCGGGGCGACGCAAACGGTGGGAAGTTCGTCGATTACACCGTCGAAACTACGCCGGGGATGGTGGTTCTTGATGCCGTTCGACGCATACAGGCTGATCAGGCCAATGATCTTGCGCTGCGGTGGAACTGCAAGGCAGGCAAATGCGGCTCGTGCTCAGCAGAAGTGAACGGGCTGCCGAAGCTGATGTGCATGACTCGTCTCAGCCAGCTGCCACTCGACAAGCCAGTCACCATTGAGCCTCTAAAGGCGTTCCCTCGCGTCAAAGACTTGATCAGCGATGTGTCATGGAATTACGAAGTAAAGAAGCGCATCAAGAAGTTCAAGCCGCGTCCGCCGGACGCGCCTGATGGCACGTGGAGAATGCAGCAATCGGATATCGACCGCGTTCAAGAGTTTCGCAAATGTATTGAATGTTATCTTTGTCAGGATGTGTGCCATGTCCTGAGGGATCACAGTATGCACAGCCAGTTCATCGGCCCCAGATTTCTGGTATATGCTGCGGCGCTCGAGATGAACCCGCTGGATGTGGAGGATCGGCTAGAAGACCTGAAGATGACGATGGGCATCGGCCTTTGCAATATCACAAAGTGTTGTACGAAAGTCTGTCCTGAAAGCATAACGATCACCGACAATGCGATCATTCCGCTCAAGGAGCGAGTGGTTGGAGAGTTCTTTGATCCGTTAGCGCGATTCGTGCAGCTGTTTCGAGCGAAGAGTTAATCTGTTTGTGCTGGCTAAACAATTTCGGCATTTTTTGCAACTCAGACTCTAACACACAAAGTCACAAATAGATTTCTTAGGAGTTAAGCTATGTTCGAACTCAAACCATTGAATAGGGACGCAATTCCAGCGGCGTTAGAAAAAGCTACACACTACCGGCTGCTTAACGAGCCAGGAGCCGCTGAAAGCATCTGCCTCGATATCCTGAAAATTGAGCCCGATAACCAGCGGGGATTGGTCACGTTGCTGCTCGCGATGACTGATCGTCTTGCAAAAGGCTATAGCGTCGGTGATACGCAGATCCAGGAGGTGCTCGGACGTCTTAGAGATGAATACCAGAGGACCTATTACACCGGTCTAGTCTGGGAGAGACGCGCCAAGGCGAGATTGGCAAAGGGCTCACCTGGGTCTCACTTTGCCGCGTACGATTGGTTTAGGGAAGCGATGGAATGGTTTGAAAAAGCGGAGTCGATTCGCCCAGCCGGAAATGATGATGCGATACTTCGTTGGAACTCTTGCGCAAGAATCATAATGAGCAACAATTTGGTACCGAGAACTGAGGAGTACGCAGAACAGTTCCTGGAGTAAATACGCGATCTAGTCGCTGGACGTGATAGAATTGATTACAAGCCATGGGAATGATGACCAAAGAGGAAGCACGACAATTCAAAGAACGCTGGCGCGCGGTCAATGCGATCACAATCGAAGAAGCGCGGCGGAAAACCGTGTCGGAACGTTTGTACGAGTTGGAGGTCTTATACGACTTTGGTCAAGCGCTGGGTTGGGCCAATCGTGATGATTGCTCCGAGGTCCGCGCGCGTTGGAATCGGTTGAAAGAGAAAGTCGGTGTCTGAAGAATCCGTACCATCGGTCATCATCGCCGCATTACAGGCCCTTACAGACTGGCTTGCTGAGGAAGAGATCCCAAATGCAATTATTGGCGCAGTGGGCGTGTCTTTAGCAGCCCGATCGCGAATCACAAAAGACATCGATGGAGTTATATGGGTGGACAGCGGTCAATGGGAGCCGTTATTAAATTCCGCTGTTTCGCACCACTTCAAGCCGCGCATCAAAGATCCTCTAGCGTTCGCCAGAAAAGCTCGAGTTTTGTTACTTACCCATGAACCGACCGGGATAGAAATAGACCTGTCTTTTGGCGCGCTTCCTTTCGAACGTGAAATGATTGATCGAGCGCAGACCGTTGTTATTGGTTCTCTCCGCGCACAGGTAGCAACGCCTGAGGACTTGATGATCACAAAAGCTGTAGCCTCGAGGCCAAAGGACCTCGCCGACATCGAACTAATTCTGGAAGTGCACACCGACTTGAACCTGGAACGGGTCAGGCATTGGGTTCACGCGTTCGCGACAGCGTTAGAGATGCCGGAGATTGAAGAAAACCTTGACCGCATCTTAACATTCCACGAACGCCGCTGGCAAAACAGCAATTGATTCCTGACCCATTTACTGGACTCTACGAAAAGTCGCCTCTAACTTAAAGAATGAGCTACGCACACCGTCTCGACGGAACCCGCCGAATCAAGCTCGCCGATTTCGATCCTGCTGACGGCGGCGGACTCAAACGCGGCGACGCTGAGGAAAAAACAAATCAGCTGATTCAAGAACTTATCGAGCTGCAAGAACTTCTTTACGCCGCTCGACGGCAAAGCCTCCTTATAATCCTGCAAGGTCGTGACACTAGCGGCAAAGACGGCGTCATCCGCCACGTAGCTGGACCCCTGAATTCGCAAAGCTGCTCTGTTACCTCTTTCAAAGTTCCTACTGACGAAGAACTCGCACACGATTTCCTCTGGCGAATCCACAAACAGACGCCGCACGCGGGAGAGATCAAGATCTTCAATCGTTCTCATTATGAAGACGTCCTGGTCGTACGTGTTCACGAGCTTGTGCCCAAAGCAATCTGGCGGTCCCGTTACCAGCACATCAACGCCTTTGAGCGGTCGCTGGCTGATTCATCCACAATCATCCTCAAGTTCTATCTACACATCAGCAAAGAAGAACAGAAACAGAGGCTGCTGGAACGCGAGAAGGATTCGACGAAAGCGTGGAAACTCTCTATTGGAGACTGGAAGGAACGCGAGTACTGGGATGATTTCACTGAAGCATATCAGGACGCTCTTAACAAATGCTCATCAAAGCATGCGCCATGGTTTATCGTCCCGGGCGATAAGAAATGGTTTAGAAATCTGGCTATCGCAGAAGCAATCAGAGATGCTTTGGTGCCATTCCAGAAACGGTGGCTTGATGAACTCGTGGCGCTCGGAAAGGAGAAAAAGGCAGAAATAGTTGAATTTCGGGCCGGCAAAAAACAGGCAGAATAGGAATTCGCGCTGCAACGGCCGTCGAAAGGCGCTTCGCTTTTGACTGATTCTCAGGCCAGTATCGCAACAACCTCTCGTTGCGGCTCTCCTCCAGTCACTCGAGCTTCACGCTCCCCGACGTACACATCGATCTCGCTTCGAACACCAAACTTGCCTTCCAGGTAGATTCCCGGTTCGATTGAGAAGCATGTTCGTGGTATCAAGACTCGCGAGTCTTTTGTTTCAAGATTGTCTATGTTCGCGCCGTTGCCATGAACCTCGGTGTGGATGTTATGTCCCGTCCGGTGAATGAAGTACTCCCCGTAGCCTGCCTTTTGAATAACATCGCGGCATACGTCATCGACTTGCCAGCCGTAGATCGTCCGACCCGCAGCAAAAGCGTCTTTCACATAATTTGTCGCCGCGTCACGTCCATCGCGCACCACATTGAAGACCTTCGTCACCTCTCCGGGAACCTTGTCCCCAACGAAAGACGTCCAGGTGATGTCGGCATAAACGGCGTTTGGACGTTCGAGTTTCGCCCAGAGGTCAATTAAAACGAAGTCGCCTTTTTTTATCGGTGAGTGATGGTCCGCGGTCGGTCCATAGTGAGGCATCGCGCTGTTGGCATTGACCGCAACTATCGGCGGATCCTTGCTGAACATTCCGCGCTCCGAAAAACAATTCAAGATGTACTGTTGAATGTCATATTCGGTAGTCGGCGTGCCGCCGTTTATTCGCCGGCCTATTTCATCGAACGCTTTTTTGACGCTCTCATAGAGTCCCCGTGCTGCTTCATCGTGCATCGCAAGTTGCTCATCGCCCCATGCTGATTCGAAACGCTGAACGAGATCCGCGGAAGAAACGATTTCAACTCCAAATGATCGGATCAATTCGATCGTCCCCCCATCCACTCTCGAAAGATACGGAATAGCCGCATCTGGCGAGTACTGCATCGCGATCCGCGGGGATGGATTCGATTGGGTGAGCGTGTCTTTCAAGCGACTGTGAAGCTGTTGCCAGGGAAGATATATGAGTTTCTTTCCAGGGAGGTGATCCAGCACATCGCGCTCGATCGAATGCAAAATTCGGGTTGGTTCACCCGACTGCGGGACGAAATAAAACCATCGGCGCGTGGCCAGGTGTCCTTCGGTAGGCATTCCGAGGATATTTGCCGCGATAGGATCGCTTCCGCGAAAGCTGTAAAACAGCCAGCCATCGAGGTTTGCATCTTTGAGTGCTTGCTGGATTGATTCGATCAAAGTCGCCCTCCGTTGAATAGATTGAATTTATGACCAGCGAACTGCAATTCTACAGTTCGCCGTGGCACCGCTCAACCTGAGTCTCGTTTGGGACTACGCGGAAAGCCAAACCAGAGACGACAAACCAGAAACTAGTAACCAATCGGGCTCGTCGGTTCATGCATCTTTGTCGAACGATGGGGCGTAGTGGAGAGTGTAATGAGTTTGGTATATTGACTCGTTCGAGGACTGACTCTTATGAAGAGGCGGCTCCAATTTGGTCTTGGTGCGGTTTTTTTCGCGCTGCTGCTGGTGTATGGTGGCGCCCGTCTGCTCAAGTCGTTCGCACTGTTAGGGATGGAGAGCGATCCCGGATTCGTTGCGCGTCAGGTCGGGGATCAGGTGCTGGTCGACCGCTATTTGAATACTGACATAGCGCCCTGGCTTCGCATCGGAGACGAGATTGTCGCGATCAACGGGCAGCCAATCAGACAGGCATTGGATGTCTATAAAATCTTTCATAATGTTGATCCAGGAAGACCTTATACAGTGGTTGCCAGACGGAGCGGTATTCCTTTCGAAGTTACGCTCTCCTCGCAGGCAATTCCGCTTGTCTTCTGGATAATCAACGGCGCATTGAGCCTGGTCATCCCCAACATTTTTCTTCTGACAGGCCTTATAGTTTTCCTACTCAAGCCTGATGACAAGCAGGCGCTGTTGCTTGCGCTGATGTTTGGGATGTTTACCGGCGCCATTTACGCTATCCAGCCCTCGTACGCGGGTGAGTCACCATCAATGGTGGGGGTAATGCTTGCCGTTCATCTCGCCTCGCTCTTCCTTTGGCCAGTATTCTTTCACTTTTTCCAAATTTTTCCTGAGCCTTCACCGATTATAAGGAAATACCCGCGACTTGAAGCATACCTGTATTTACCGCAGGCCTTAACGGTTTTGCCGTATTGGGGTTTGCTCAATATCACCACGGCGTTCTCGCGCGGCACGCCTTCGGAATTCACCTCTCCGGGGATGACATTCATCACAGCTGTAGTTGCCATCGCATACCTCACTGGCGGCTTGTTCTCGTTGCTGATCAATTATCGGCAGGCCGGTCGAGCTTCACGGCGAAAGATGCGGGTTGTGGTGGCAGGAAGCATCGCGGGGTTTTTGCCGATCTTTATAACTATTAGTCTGTTTATTCTTTTCAATCTGCGAAGGACCAGCCCGTCACTAGCGCGCGGTCTGGTGGTTGCAGCTCTCTTTGCGTTTCCGCTCTTTCCACTGTCTTTCGCATACGCAATTATCCGACACCAGGTAATCCCAGTCCGGCTGATCCTGCGTCGAAGCGTACGATACCTCCTGGTGTCGCGTGGCTTCATCATCGTTCAGGCACTGGTGGTGTTTGCGGTTCTGAGCTTTTTACTAACTGGAAGCCGCCTTGCTGCTATCGATAAACTCGGGGACCGCGCAGACATCGTTGTCACTATGGCAGCTACTGCGCTGGCAATCGCGGCGTTGACCTTCCTGAATCAACGGGTGATGCCAATCATAGACCGCAAGTTTTTCCGCGAGTCTTATGATGCGCAGCAAGTACTTTCAGAGCTCGGGATGGAGATGCGACGCGTCGCGACGGTCGATCAACTACTCGAGCGTGCGGTGGCGAAGATCCAGGACGCTCTGCATGCAGAGAATGTCACGATCTTTTTGCGCGATCAGGAAACCGGCGACTACACCTGCGCGATCTCGTCTCAATTAAGCATCGACGGGATAAGCACAACGCATCGGGATCCCACTCTAACGCTGTCACCCGATGGAGCGCTCGTTCAACGAATGAGCAGGTTTGCACATCCTCTTCCGGTGGATTTCGACAAGTATCAGCCCTGGACGCAAAACTTGCTTTCCAGTGAGCTGGCAATGAATGATCTTCGCCGTCGCGAGAACGAGACTCTTCGTCGGTTGCGGTCGGCGCTGCTGCTTCCAGTCGCAACAAAGGACCAGTTGCTGGGGGTCGTCTCGCTGGGTCCGCGGCTTGGCGACCTTCCTTTCTCTCGTGATGATCGACATCTGTTGATGGCGGTTGCGTTGCAAATGGCGTTCGCTATTCAGAATGCCGAGTTGGTACAGGAGATCGCAGTCGAAGAGCGTCTGAGACACGAGCTTGCGATCGCCACGACGGTTCAACAGCGATTATTCCCCGAGTGCCCGCCGCAGATGAGCTCGCTGGAACTATCAGGTGTTTGCTACCCAGCCCGCGGTGTCGGTGGTGACTACTATGACTTCATAGAACTTGACCACGGCAAGGTCGGAATCGCGGTCGCTGATGTGGCAGGTAAAGGG
>DATFWY010000279.1:0-32036 GCA_035258805.1 Blastocatellia bacterium
ATTCTCCAGTAGAACTGCTGTTTGGAGAGTGGGGTTTTTTTTAAGCCCATTCGCTTTGCTGGCTCGTCGTTGTGCTGAATGAGGTTGTGCATATCTGTTAGAACTTCTCTAGCTGAGCCGAAATACCCGTGTCCCAAGATAATGTAAATCTCTCGCTCATGTGAAAGTACCTGTGATGCCGCGAGGCGTTGAGCACGAAAATATGCGGAATGCCGCACGGAAAGGGCACGGTAGTGAAAGTACCTGTGATGCCGCGAGGCGTTGAGCACTCGAACCCTCCAGGCTCTCTACTTCCGTAAGCCGCGTGAAAGTACCTGTGATGCCGCGAGGCGTTGAGCACATTACGTGAGGAGGCGCTACTCCGCGCATAGTGGGGGTGAAAGTACCTGTGATGCCGCGAGGCGTTGAGCACTTGGTTCGGAACCCGGAGCGTCACCCTCGATGGATAGGTGAAAGTACCTGTGATGCCGCGAGGCGTTGAGCACTTAATATTGCAGCCATCTGAGGTCACCCACCTTGGAGTGAAAGTACCTGTGATGCCGCGAGGCGTTGAGCACGTCTGGATTCCCGTTGATATGCTGATCGGCAGCTTCGCGTGAAAGTACCTGTGATGCCGCGAGGCGTTGAGCACCCGCAGGCTGGCGCGGGCTCGGCGCATCCGTTTGGGTGAAAGTACCTGTGATGCCGCGAGGCGTTGAGCACCGGACCTGAGCGGTGCGTACCTAGGCGATGCGTACGTGAAAGTACCTGTGATGCCGCGAGGCGTTGAGCACAAAGATGACATCGGCTATCAGGGCGATATTGGATTGAGTGAAAGTACCTGTGATGCCGCGAGGCGTTGAGCACGAAAAGCACAAGTCGGCGGGTGAGGCGAGGGATAAGTGAAAGTACCTGTGATGCCGCGAGGCGTTGAGCACCAGACCGCGCGGTTGCCTATGAGCCCGAGAGTCGGTGAAAGTACCTGTGATGCCGCGAGGCGTTGAGCACCACGGGCTTTTCGAGAAGCTCGCAAAAGAAATTCTAGTGAAAGTACCTGTGATGCCGCGAGGCGTTGAGCACTAGCAGATCAGAGGATCGGTCGTGCCGGATACCGTTGTGTGAAAGTACCTGTGATGCCGCGAGGCGTTGAGCACTACCAGAAGAACGCCGTAGTTCCAACTGCTCCCGCTAGTGAAAGTACCTGTGATGCCGCGAGGCGTTGAGCACTCGGCCTTTGCCTTCTTATCCTCGGCTCTCTGCCCTGGGTGAAAGTACCTGTGATGCCGCGAGGCGTTGAGCACCTATCTGAGGCAGCATCAAACGCGACCGCCGCATCAAGTGAAAGTACCTGTGATGCCGCGAGGCGTTGAGCACAGATCGTCGCGCAGATCCGGATCCAGGCCTCCGGAGTGAAAGTACCTGTGATGCCGCGAGGCGTTGAGCACAGATGATTCAGCAAGAGATAACTGGTTGCTGTCGAGTGAGAGTACCTGTGATGCCGCTTTGAGCACGGTTTTCATCAAGTCGGGCCGTTGTTTGCGTGCGGACACAGCTACTTCCATAATCACCGCCACAATCCCTCGAACCGCGACGCTGCCGTTCGTGTGTATTTGCTCGTATGCTGAATATTTCTGTGTCCCAAGAAATCCTGAATCAGTCGCGTATCGAGTCCCTTGTTGGCGAGCGCGAAGCCGCAGCTATGTCTGAGCATATGCGGATGGACGGCGAAGGGAAGTTTTGCGCGCCGTGCCGTTTCTCCCACTAGATAGTTGACCGCCTGCCGGGTCATCGGACCACGTTCGCTCACAAACAAGTACGGCGAGCACGCAGCGTCGGTGTCTAGTGAACGCTCCCGCAGCCACGCGCGGATTGCCCGCAGCTCATCGCCCTCGATTGGCTGATTTGTTGACAAGCTGCCCTTCTTCCTTCTTACAAACAAACGGGCTGTAGCGAGGTCGAGATCACTGATTCGTATGTCGATAAGTTCTGAAACACGCAGTCCGTGTCGATATGCAATCATCATCATCGCGTAATCGCGCGTACCGTGACGACCGGAGCGGGCCGCGGCGAGGAAGCGTCGCATCTCTGCTTCGGTTAGGAAGTCTTTCCTCCTGCCATCAACTACTTCCGTCGCGGCACTCTTTACATTACGGCTCTTGACAGTAGCTGCTCCCGCGTTGCAGAGAGCAAGTTTCGCCGGGCTCGGTGGAAGCGACTCGTTACAAAGTGTGCATTCTGTAACGGGTTCGCTTGCGCTCAAAACAGATTGAATTGTTTTCATTTCATCCTCACTTCTGCTCCCCTTCACAAACCTAGTCACCCATTTAGAGTTTAGAAGGTCACCCCCAGGATTACAAGATTGAATTCACAAATTCCAGAATTCTGGAAAATAAGACTTTACAGAGCTCAGCGTTGTGTTGTAGAGTACAAAGACATGGACGTTAGCTTCGGGGACAAAGACTTAGACCGGCTAGAAATCGACCCGAAGTTTGACGCTGGCTTCTCACAGGCAGTCGTCACAGCATTTCGGAAGCGAATGCAGGTAATACGTACTGCGCCGGACGAGAGAGTGTTTTATGCGTTGAAGTCTCTGCACTTTGAAAAATTGAAAGGTGCTAGAAGTCATCAGCATTCGATGAAACTGAATGACCAATGGCGATTGATAATCGAGTTTCAGCAAGAGGCGGAAAGGAAGGTGGTACGGATTATCGCCATTGAGGATTATCACTGAGAGAGTAGATTTGAGAGAGTAGAGAGAGGGAAACTATGGACAACAGGGTTGTGGCAGAGGTTTTCCCGCCAGGAGTTTTCATAAAAGAGGAACTTGAGGAAAGGGGATGGACTCAGGCGGACTTATCCGAAATTCTTGATGTCTATCCTTCGATGGTGAATGACATCATTACTGGCAAGCGGTCGATTAGTCCAGAGATTGCAAATGGCCTTGGGCTCGCCTTTGGCACAGGCGCTCAATTTTGGTTGAACCTAGATTCGGCCTATCAGTTATCCAAGGCTAAACCGAGCGATGAGTCAATCGCACGACGGGCGAGGTTATACGAACTGTTTCCTGTCAGGGATTTGATACGTCGCCATTGGGTTGAACACTCAGACAACATAGAAGTACTTGAAAAGCGCTTCTGCGATTTCTTCGGTATTAATGAATGCGAGGAAACGCCGAAAATCTGCCACGCTGCACGTAAGACTGCGGCAAGCGTGGGTCGTTACGACGAAACGAATATGGCACAGGCGGCATGGCTATGCCGGGCGAGACATCTGGCGCCCGCCGTGCACGTTAATGCGAAATTCTCCGATGCAAATCTCGGTCGTGCCTTAGCTGAGTTGCGCAATTTGCTGCCGAACCCCGAGGATGTCAGGCAAGTACCGCGAATTCTTTCTAAGGCCGGAATTAGGCTACTAATAATTGAACCAATAGCTAACACGAGAATAGATGGTGCGGCTCTTTGGCTTAACGCATCATCACCAGTAGTCGCACTGTCGTTCCGATATGATCGCATTGATTGGTTTTGGTTTACGCTAATGCATGAAGTCGATCACGTTAAGAATCGAGAGGGCATAGATTTCCCGGTTGTTGATAATGACCTTGTGGGAGAACATATTGCAAGCAAAGAGGAAGATAAACCAGCAAATGAAAAACGTGCTGATCGCTTCGCATCAGACTTCCTCGTGCCAAGGGGAGAGATGGACAAATTCATCGCGCGAATCAAGCCACTCTACTCTAAGACACGCATTCGACTATTTTCGCAACGGTTGCAAGTGCATCCTGGTGTAGTTGTCGGACAGTTGCAACGCCGAGGAGAGATCGAATATAGGCATAATCGCGAAATGCTTGAGAAGGTGCGCTCCATAATCACTTCGTCAGCTCTGACGGATGGATACGGAAACACACCGATGTTGTGAAAAAGGAGAACGAAGAAAGATGACACGTCGGAGATTGTCTCAAGAAAGTCTAAAGCATAAGCAGGACATCGTAGCTCAATATCGCGCTGCCCATGAAAATCGACCAGCAACTGCGGTCGAGATCGCTGATTGGGCAATTCAGCACGAACTCTGGAAGCCTCACTTGGTCGAAGTACGAAGACACCTTGCTGAGTTACTAGCACAAGCGATGCGTGAAGAGTACATCACTGATCCGCAAAGTCGGCGGGTTCGTGCCAAACATGCAGCGCATGTTGACCAAGGTGTTCTCTGGATAGACATAAGGGACAAGCGACCAGAAACCCGGACTCTATTGGAGATTTCGTTTCAAAATCGTCGTCAGCAGATTGTTGGAGACTGTCGCCAACTCAAGAATGACATCGACAGCTATAACCAGAATTACAATGACGGAGAGATGATTCAGTCCTGTTTCGATTTCACTGACGACTTGGCGGAATTGGAATTAGCGAAGACCGCCAAAGCGGCACAGGGCATCACAGGATACGTTAACTGAGACTTCTTGGCGCCTTGCCTCGTGCAGCGACCTACGAATAAAACCAGATTGCGTATCGGAGTAAGGGAGCGGTTTGAGCTATAAACTCACAGTCAAGCGGTTCGTCAGCGCCAACCGGAATCGCAGCGACGCTAGAAGTTCACCAGGACTAGCGTTTCACCAGCGGGGACGGTTCGGATCGCGGGCCCAGTACAAGGTCGCGCCGCGCGCTACGCTTTGGCACAGGTTGAAGGACCTAGTTCAACCGGAATAGCTTGCAAGCAATGAGCGAGCTCGCGTTGGTCACTTAGAACATTGCATCTTAGTCGGAGACGTAGAGGTCGAATTCAGACGCTAACAGAGAAGAACGATGACAAAGGGCAGACAACAGGGGCCGACCAAAAGGATTGATGCTGGTACCCTTGTGTTGAATCTCATGGAATACTTCCGAAACCAGGAGACCGATTATAAAAAATCGGAAAGAAAGATGTCTTCCGACGAGTGTATTGCAGAATTTATTCAGTCCTATGAATCTGCGCGATCCGCTCTTGAGGAGTTCGGCATCGGCAAAGGCCCTGAGGGGAGTCTCGCAGTACTTGAGGATGCTCCAAATGCAAATAATGCGGTAACGCCCGAGTGGCGGTTAGAGTTCGCGATACGCATGGCAAATTTTTTGATGCTCCAACAAGTACTTGACAAGGTTGGCAGCTTCATCCAAGCGACTCCACGGGCCGATAACGACGCGGTGTATGCTGTAGTATGCGGAGAGTTCGACGAGGCGTTCTTTAACGCTTGCGGTTCGGTGGCGATTAATTCGGCTGTCGATCCCGCAATTCAGCTTCTATTTGCCACTTTGGCAACCGTAAAAGTATCAACCAAGATCAAAGCGTTTTTTCGGCGAGATAGAGAGTGGAAGCAGCAGGGCGTCACGGAGAGATTCCGAAGGCTGATTAACTGCGTATACGCCGCTTGGCACTATAGGTTAACTGAAAGCCACGAACTGCAACTGAGCAACAACACCACGCCTGGAGCAGACAGCTCAACGGGCCGACGCTCATTCGTCGCCATTGTTTCAGAGGGCATAGATCAAGATGAATTGCTAGGCGACCATCATTCCGAGTATGAGCGGCGTTACGCCAAGAGAGCAGGTGGAAGTATTCCCGCCACGGACCAGCTACAGCTTCACGAAGCAGATCGGCTTGCTCAAGATTTCTTTGTGAACGAATCTCTTCGTCGCTCTGACCTAAGAAGCACTCGACTCAGTGCAGAGAGTTTACGGCTAAAGACTCACTTGTCGGCGCAAGAAGATGCCGTCATTCGACTCAGCCTTGCCAATGCAGATACATCGGAAATTGCAAAAGAACTTGATATTCGCGAGGAGCACGTGCGCAAGGTAAAGTCAAACGCAATTAAAAAGCTGAAGGGTCGTATTAAGGAGCCGCGCAGGATTACCTGCCGCTAATAAACCTTCCTCTCGCACAAACCCCTTTTCACGTTTTCGCTCTCCCGTCCCCTACACCAAGGAGGGGAAAACGTGGGTACCTTCATTGCCTCGCCCAGACTGTTCACGCGAAAGATCCGAATCAATTTCCTTTTCACGTTTTCGCTCTCCCGTCCCCTACACCATGGAAGGAGAAAACAGTGAGCACCTTTATTGCAATCTATCGAGGGGATACTGTCGCTGATGCCCGGATTGTTGCCGTTTCTGCCGACCAAGCATTAGTCGCCGAAATCTCGGCTCGCCTGCTAAGCGAGCCTCTCGAAAACGTCGAGGACCCAGTCCTTAAAGTGCTAGACCGGAGTAGACGAAAAGCATTGAGGCTCATCAAGCGCGAAGCGCGCCCGGTCGGTGTCTGAGCAATTCATTCTTTTCTTGTATTAGGAACGCCGGGAGAGTTCGACGGGCCGATTATCGACGGCATAGGAAAGGGGCGAGCCGCTACACTCGCCCTCGGTAAACCTCAACACAAAAAAAGGAAAATCTAACTATGAAAAAGTACCTTCAATCAGTTCATCAAGTCAAGACCCGCCGGCAGCGAGGCCGCGGACGATCCTCAGTCTTTGTCTCGATTACGACATCGCAAACAACGGGACAAGAGTACCTTGTCGGCATCTCGATTCGGCGGAACGGCTCGACGTTGATGACCGACTTGCAAATTGCCAGAGCTATCTCACCCGAGCGCGCATGGTTAAAGGGCTATGCTCTCGCTCAGGCGTGGGTTCACAAGTACGTGCATAACGATGTCGGCCTGTTCGTCGACGGATGCGACGTGTCTTCGAGGAGGATGGCTGCATGAGCATCGGAGTGATGGATAAAGTCTGGAAAGAGAGCAAGCAGAAAGGCTCATTACTCACCTTGATTCTCGCGATCGCAGACTGTTGCCGCCACGATGGTGCAGGAGCATATCCATCGATAGGCTGGCTTGCGAGGCGAATCAGGGAGACACCGAGGCACACGAAACGCCTACTTCGGAAGCTCGAAGCCGCAGGCGAGATCGAAGTCGAGATCGGAGGCGGACCGCATGGAACCAATCTATACAGCGTCGCGCTGTTACCGCGTGAGGAAGGGAGTGACACCAATGTCACCCCTGAAGCGGAGTGCAGGATCCGAGGTGGTGACGCCAGTGTCACCCCAGGGGTGACATCCAGGGTCAAAAGGGGTGACGCCAGCGTCACCCAATCCGTCATGATCCGTGATAGAACCATCAATAAGACTGCTCGCGGAAAAAGCTCACCGGCGCGCGCGCGCGCTTCTTCCGCGCCGACTAAAGAATCCGATCCTCGAGCAAAGCATCCGGCGATCCAAGCGGTCCGAGAAATCATAGGCCGCTATCCCAGCAAGCTCGTCTGGGACGACATCATCGCAATTCTCGGCGAACATCCCAACGTTACGCGATTGAAAGAATGTGCGGCGGCATGGGCGAAAGTCAGTACGAACATCGGGAATATGAGCTCGTGGTTGTTCGACTGGTATCTAAATAGTATCCCGGCCAACCTCCAACGTGGGCAGCAACAAAATCAAGCAGCTGCGCCGCGCAAGCCCGTCAGTCTATCCCAGGCTGAGATCAATCGCGGCGGCACAGGAAGGGTTGTGATCTGATGGCAGTCTTCGGCGATCCCGATGCAAGTGAATTTGAGGCGCTGATCGAGCGGAGTTGTACGATCTGCGGCGGTGAGGCAGTTGCGTATTGGGTTGGCTCAGGGACGATCAAAGTGTGCGAGAGATGCGCGCTGGAAGTCCTGCCGAAGTTGTGTGCGGACGTGACTCTGCGCGGCAAGAGACTCGGTCTCTCTCGCGATCGCGCCCGAGTAGACGAGGCGCTCGATCGGATGCGGATCGCGTTTCTCGAAGCAGCAGTGACGAACCTCAGCAGGCCGAGGACGAGCGAATGGACTGGTCCGATTTCGAGATCGACGTAAGGGGCAGGACTAGCGGCGAGGTGAGAACGCTATGCCCTCGGTGCAGCCACAACCGCCACAAGAAACCGCGCGAGAAATGCCTGAGCGTGAATGTATCAGAGGGCGTCTGGAACTGTCACCATTGCGGCTGGTCAGGTGCGCTCAAGGAGCGGCGAATGGACAGAGAACCGTACAGGCCAAACACAAAGCGGAAGCAATACACGAAGCCGAAATACGAGCCGCGCAGCTCGGATGAGCCCAGCGAGAAACTGTTAGCGTGGTTCGCTGCGCGCGGAATCCCGGCGGAGGTAGTCAAGCGAAATGGAATCGAAGCTCGCACAGTGTGGATGTCCGCGACGGGCCGGAAGGAGCGGGTGATCTGCTTCCCGTATTTCCGTAAGAGAGAAGTCGTAAATGTGAAGTACCGCACCGCGGAGAAGGGGTTTCAGTTCGAGAAAGGCGCGGAGTTGCTGCTCTACGGCGAAGACGATATTCAGCCAGGGCAGCCCTTGATATTCGTCGAAGGCGAGCTCGACAAGCTGGCGCACGAAACAGCAGGGTATCGGAACTGTGTGAGCGTGCCGAACGGCTACCGAACTAACCTCGACATCCTGGCGAGTGCAGAGTCATTGATCGGGGAGGTGCCGAAGATAATCCTGGCCGGCGACGGCGATGAGCCTGGCCGAATGCTCGAAGCTGAGTTGATACGACGACTCGGGCCTGAGCGATGCTGGCGTGTTACGTGGCCGGAGGGCTGCAAGGACGCAAACGATGTCCTGGTGAAGTACAGTGCGGAAGAGCTTCGGGCGAGCATCGAGAATGCTAGCCCCGTCCCGATTAACGGTGCGTTCGAGGGACACGATCTGACCATCGACGTGATGCGCCTCTACGAGACCGGCAGGCCGAATGGTGTTGATCCCGGCTGGGACAACTTGGCAAAGCTCTATCGTCCCAGGCCGGGCGAGTGGTCAGTCGTGACCGGCATTCCCGGTAGCGGCAAGTCGGCCTTCGTTAAAGCTCTCGCGGTAAACCTGGCTCTGAAGCACAACTGGCAGTTCGTTGTCTTTCCAGCAGAGGAGCTGCCGCCGGAAGAGAATGCCTCGACCCTTATCGAGCTTTGGGCAGGCGAGCCGTTCTCTCCGGGCCCGACACCGCGAATGGATCGCGACACAGTGCTTAGAGGTTTGGATTGGGTGCACGATCATTTCGTCTTCCTGAATCCCGATGAAGGGGGACGCGGCCTCGACGCGATCCTGGAAACCGCTAAATCGTTCGTGCTGCGCCGCGGTATCAATGGGCTCATCATCGATCCGTGGAATGAGTTGGAGCAACTACAATCTGCTGGCCAAAGCGAGACGCAATATATCGGCGAGAGTCTTATCAAGATCAGACAATTCTCCCGAATCCACAAGGTTCATACGTGGGTAGTTGCGCATCCCGTCAAGTTGTACAAGTCGGACGACGGCAATTACCCAGTGCCAACGCTGTACGACATCGCGGGCTCGGCGCACTGGTTTAACAAAGCCGATTTCGGGATCACTATCTGGCGCAACAAGACGGATGACTCACAGCCAGTCGATATTCACATCCAGAAAGTCCGGTTTCGCTGGTGTGGGCAGATTGGACTTGCACAGCTCTACTACGACAAGGTGACCGGGCGATATAGAGAAGCGCCTCCGCCCCAGCCGGGCGTTTTGATCGATAGCGACGTTACGGAGTCAATACATTGAGGAGTCTCCTGCGTAAGCGGAGGGTTAGTATGTCAGCTTGTCTAGCAGCGATTGGGACGAGCAGCGGGCCTTGCGCCAGCATCTGTTCACATTTCGACTGCACGGCTGCCCGGCAAACCCCGCCGCTCCTGTAACCGCGGCGAATTCCCGGCGATTCGACGGCGCATGCAAGTGAGCCGTCCAACGTCGGCGGAATCAAAAATATGAGTGAGGATCGAATGCCTATAAGCACCACAGAAGCAGAGCGGGCTCGACTGAAACAAGAGAACCTCTATCTGCTTAGCCGAGTGATTGAGTGTGAGTCAGAGCTTCGCGATGTGCTTAGCCAGCTGAGAGAGACCTTTGGGGGCCTCCATGCGCTTGAGAAGATAAAACTCCTCAAGGCCGCCGAGCTCGCTAAGATTTTCCAAGTTTCAACGGACCGCGTTTACGAGCTTGTGCGAACGCACGGCTTGCCAGCGATCGCCCTCGGAACTCATCAAGTTAGGTTCGATCCTATTGCTGTGCGTCGATGGCTCGACGAAAGCGGACGGCACTCTCTACAGACGATAGATCTGTCGGATGTTGAACTCGACTTGCGTGTTGGATGCGGTTAAACCATTATTGGCGGACAAAATGGCTGAGATCATAGACAGACGAGGAAAAGGTAAGGGACCTTGGCTGGTGCGCGTCTTTCTCGGCCGGCACCCGATCACGAAGAAGAGGCAATTCCACAATGAAACCGTCCACGGAACAAAAAAGAAGGCCGAGAATCGAGCGCGCGAGATTGAGGTGAAGAGAGATCGTGGAGAGACGGTCGCTTCTTCTACGACGAAACTCACAGACTACCTTGATAAATGGCTTGCTCACAAAGGGCAGGGCAGCTTGGCGCCAAACACCTTAGAACAGTACACAGAGATTAGCTCCCGATACTTAAAGCCCTCGCTGGGTACAGTGCGGTTACGGGACCTGAAACCTTTGGTTATCCAAGAACTCTACGACGATCTCGCCAGCAGAATCTCGGCGAGAACCATTCGCTATATCCACGCAGTTCTATCCTCGTCGCTCAAGCAGGCTGTCAAATGGAGGATTCTGAGTGAGAACCCGGCGACTCAAGTTGATCTGCCGAAGAAGCAGCGACGAGAAATGCTCGCTATAACTAGTGATCAGGTCAAGCGGTTCTTGAACGCTGCTTTCGAAAATAAGCATTTCATTCTTTTCTGCCTACTCATCGAGACAGGTCTTCGTCCGAGTGAGTGTCTCGGACTCCTCCGCTCTGATATAGATATCTCTGGAACACTAACTGTGCAGCGGACTTTGATCTGGAAGAGAGACGGTGCGAGCTACTATTTTGGCACAACCAAAACGAAGCAGAGCCGACGAAGTATCCCACTCTCGCCACAGCTGCTCGAGCTGCTAAGGCATCATCTAGCAAAGCAAGGAGCCGCGCGACTTAGAGCAGGCAAGGAATACAAAGATCAAGGATTATTATTCGCTGGAGACAACGGTCAACCGCTCCGTGAACACAACCTGATCGTTAGACACTTCAAACCAATTCTTGAGAAAGCGAACCTGTCAAAAAAGATTCGAATGTATGATTTACGTCACAGTTGCGCGACGATACTGCTCGAAAAGGGCGAGCACCCCAAGGTTGTCGCCGAACGACTCGGCCATAGCTCCGTGATATTGACCCTCGATGTGTACAGCCACGTTCTTCCGAACATGCAGAAAAGCGCGTCAAACAAAATCGCCGCAGCAATGTTCGGCGGTCGCCGAAAGTCACACAGGAGTCACACAAAAGGGGAGTAACAAGAATTGATCTACTACTCTAAGTTCTTGAATATGAAGTGGCTGGGAGGCAGGGATTCGAACCCCGATAAGCAGAGTCAGAGTCTGCTGTCCTACCGTTGAACGACCTCCCAGCGAACTGGATTGACTATATCGGCGGGGCGTTTTTATTGTCAAGTTTTGGGGGTTTCGAGGACGTTAGGGTTTTGCAGTGAGCCGTCGCGTTCTTTCAGTGCTTTGAGTGTCAATGCCGTAGTTTAAACGCGGAGTCGCAAAGCCGCAGAGACGCTAAGAGATACCCTCCGTCACAATTGAACAAAAACGCGTGGCGAATTAGAGTGTGACGTGCATTCTTTGATTCGATCGGCCAAATCTCAGTTGTGATGTACCGCCGCAGACTGAACAGTCTACGGTACGTTCTAAAAAGGGAGAGAAAAAATGAGTGGGATAATGAGACTCGGATTTGTCGAAGTTCTCGTGAACAATTTGAGCCAGGCACGAAACTTCTATTCGCAGATACTAGGTTTGCAGGAAACACGTAACGGCGATGGTACATTGTTCTTCAAGTGCTGGGATGAATATGACCATCACAGTGTGGTTTTGAAAGAAGGTAAAGGCCCAGGTTTAGTTAGGGTTGGATGGAAGGTTGAAAGTGAGCGAGATCTGGATGAGCTCGAGAAAAAGATCGAAGAATTTGGAATAAAAGTTAATCGGATCTCCAAAAAAGAAGTGACTGCGGTCGGTGAAGGCCTTTCTTTTACTGCTCCCTCAGGTCAGCCAATGATTCTCTATCATGAGATAGAACAGGTCGGGAGAGCTGTCGTTCCGCCTGAGATAATTCCCAAGGGACTCGTTGGAATCTCCCCGCCTCATCTTGATCACGTGGTGATCTCAGCGGAAGACGCCGACGAGGCCGTTAAGTTTATGACTTCTGTGCTGGGATTTCGCGTCGGCGAGCAAATCCTGGATCCGGCAGGACACTCGGTTGCCAGCTTTCTTTTCAGATCGAACAAACCTCACGACCTCGCTATAATGCGTGGCCCCCATGGGAGGTATCACCATTTTGCATTCTACCTCGATGACTGGAATGAAGTCCTGCGAGCCTCACAGCTTCTGGCTCAAAGTCATCAGGACGTAGAAGTGCCGCCGAGCCAGCACGGGATCACGCGTGGATGTACAACCTACTTCCGCGACCTGTCAGGCAATCGCATAGAAACTTTCGCGGGCGGGTACGTTACCTATCCGGATTTTCCGACGATAACCTGGTCAATCGAAGATATGAAACGTGCGGTATTCAATTTTGGCGGGCCAGGCAATCTGGAAAAGTTCATGCAGTGGGTTTGAGATCGGGAGATGATTAGGCTTTGCGAGGAGGGACGACAAGCCTCCACCCACCGTGGGTGGGATTTGGACTTTTCGGACAGTCTCTGCCGTGGGTGGGATTTAGGACTTTTCACACAGTCTCACAGCGTGGGTGGAGCGTCCCCTGCCTCGCGACGTCCTTAGTTTCTCAGTCGTGTCTCGCGCACACAGGCTGGGTCCGGTGCCGAAATGTTCAAGGAGTGTCCGGCAACCAGGTAACCTTCCCCGTGTCGAGCGAATACACGGCGCCCACCACTTTCAGCTCGCCTTTCGATACCAGTTTTTCCAGCAACGGGCCCGAGGTGCGCAATTGTTTCACCACCATCTCGACGTTGGCCCTCACGGCATTCTCTACTCGGTCGCCCGGCATCCCGCGAGTCTTCTCCACTGCCGGACGTAGCAATTCTGTTAGCGCACCAATGTGCCCAGGGGCCTCGCCCCCTTCGACTGCTGCCGTAACCGCGCCGCAACGCTGGTGGCCGAGAACGATGAGCAATGGCACATGCAAGTGTTCAGCTCCATACTCCAGGCTACCAAGTTCGGTGTCGGACACAACGTTTCCCGCTACCCGCACGACAAACAAGTCACCAAGCCCCTGGTCGAAGAGAATCTCAGGCGGTACTCTGGAGTCCGCGCAGCTCAAGACCTCGGCATGAGGGTGCTGGCCGGAAGCCAATTGCCGCAGCCGCGTCGCAGTCTCGTGAGGATGCGTATACCGGTGAGCGGCATGATGCGCGTTTCCATCCTTTAATTCCGCCAGCGCGGAATCCGGCGTGACTTTGTCATGACTCTTTTGTCCGGTTCCGATGCCAACAACAGGACAAAGCAATAAAATCACTACCGCAAGATTCGGCGAAAATCTAATGTTCATAGCCGCTGCCTCTGCTTTGTGAATACCTTATTAGTCTATCGTCACTGAAATGGCGATGAGTCAAAGATGATCTATACAGCTTACTGCCAACGAATGAGGGAGATCTTGACAATAATAAAGGATGAAGGGAGCGAAGGAACCTGTTAATTCTTACAGAATAGATAAGTGTTCTTACTACGAGTGCCTTCGCGGCGGCCTTGTAATGTTCGGGAATCAAATGCTTCTTTAAACGCAAAGGCGCAGAGCCGCTGAGTCGCTAAGTATTCACCGGCTGGTCTTCCGTTTCGCTGATAACCCCGTATAATGTCACCGCTGATTTGGTACGTCTCCTCAGGTAACTCAACGAAATGATCGGCCAGGCTCTCTCACACTACCTCATCACCACCAAACTAGGCGCAGGTGGGATGGGTGAGGTCTATCGAGCTCGCGATACTCGGCTCGATCGTGAAGTGGCGATCAAAGTGCTTCCCACGTCATTCGCCAACGATGCCGATCGATTGCTACGATTCGAGCAGGAGGCCCGCGCGACGTCCGCGCTCAACCATCCAAATATCCTCACCATCTACGACATCGGCTCTCACCAAGGCTCGCCATTCATCGTCGCCGAACTTCTCGAGGGAGAAGAGCTCCGCCAGTTGCTTAACGATGGTCCGCTGTCGCAGCGAAAAGCCATCGATTTCGCGGAGCAAATCGCATCGGGTCTCGCAGCCGCACACGAGAAGGGCATCACCCATCGCGACCTAAAACCTGAAAACCTGTTCGTCACTACCGACGGGCGAGTCAAGATACTCGATTTCGGGCTAGCGAAGCTTCGGCCGCAACCGATCCAGGCTGCAGGATCGGGAGTCGCGACATTGAAAGCTATCACCGACCCCGGCGTGGTGATGGGTACAGCCGGGTACATGTCTCCTGAACAGGTGCGAGGGCAGGAAGTCGATCACCGCTCGGACATATTCTCGTTCGGCGCGATCTTTTACGAGATGCTTACAGGCATGCGAGCGTTTCAGCGCGAGACGATGGCGGAGACAATGACCGCAATTCTCAAGGAGGAGCCCGACGAAGTTACGCAACTCAATAACAAAATCACACCGCAGCTCGAGCGTATTGTGCAGCGGTGTCTCGAGAAGAAGCCGGAACGGCGCTTTCAATCGGCCAGTGATCTCGGTTTCGCCGTTGAGGCCGTATCAACACCATCAGGGCCCCGGGTCGACACATCCGCGGTGATCTCAGCAGATACTGCTACAACATTCCGACACCGAGTGCTCGCCAATTCGCGGCTGGCGTGGATTGTTGCGGCAACCTTACTACTTGCGCTCGTCATCGTGCTGGCGTTTGCCATTCGGCGCCCAGCCGCGAAAGAGCCTTCATCGTCCCAACTTGTCCGTTACGAAATTCAGACGCCGAACAAGACATCGCTGAGTCTGACCCGTTGGCCGGCCATCGCATTATCGCCGGACGGATCAACACTCGTCTTCGTTGCGTCAGCCGAAGGAATCAACCGTCTGTATCTGCGGAAGCGCGACGATACTGAGGTCAGATCGCTTCCAGGAACCGAAGGCGCATATGATCCGGTCTTCTCGCCCGATGGTAAGTGGGTAGCTTTCATTGCTGACTTTACTATCAAGAAGGTCTCTGTTGATGGACCCGTTACTACGGTTTTGAAGGTAAGCGACGCGCGAGGCGTGAGTTGGCTCGACGAAGATACTTTGATTTTTTCGCAAGATGCCGGTACGCCCCTCTTCCAGGTCTCTGCGAACGGTGGCGAACCGAAGCAGATTTCAAAACTCGATGATAGTAAGAACGAGCGAACGCACCGTTGGCCGCAAGTCTTGGCCGGTGGTAAAGCAGTGCTCTTCACGGTCGGTACCCTCGATAGTCCGGACGATTATGACCGCGCGAATATAGAAGCTGTCATTCTCGCCACCGGCGAGCGGCGCGTCATTCTGCAAGGCGCAAATATGGCGCGTTACGCTCAGACTGGTCATCTCGTCTTTGGACGTGGCGGCGCGCTGTTCGCGGTGAGCTTCGATGCAAGCAATCTGGTCGCGCGCGGAACTCCAGCGCCGATCTTACAGAATGTTGCCGGGGACCAAACGACCGGAGCCGTACACTTTTCGGTAGCGGCCGACGGTACGCTAGCCTACATTCCAGGTGGTCCGGGCGCATATCAGCGGCGGCTCGTATGGGCCGATCGCGGGGGAAATTTGCGGCCGCTCAGTCTCCCTGCTGGTCAATACAATGACATACGCATCTCGCCAGACGGTACACGGCTGGCGATGCTCATCGGCTCAAGTGGCAGCGGTGATGTCTGGGTTTATGACTTCGCACGAGCGACTCCCACTCGTTTGACCTTTAATACAGTAAATGCCTCGCCGATCTGGTCTGCCGATGGCAAGAGCGTCTTATACTCTGAGATCCAGAGTTCTGGGAACAAGACAACAGTTCTGCGGAAACCAGCAGACGGAAGTCGTGATGCAGAAATGTTGGCATCGTTGCCAGATACCGCTTACGTGAAGGAGATTGAGCGCGACGGCACCTCAGCGATACTTGATTCCCAAATCAACACGTACCGGGCAAACATCATCCGGCTGACTTTGGGGCAAGAGTCTCAGATTAGCGACGTGGTCAAGACTCAGTTTAACGATTACGCTGCATCGCTCTCAGTAGACGGACGATGGCTGGCATATCAATCCAATGAAGGCGTGCGACCAGAGATTTATGTCCGAGATCTGTCGGGGTCAGGCGGGCGCTGGCAGATATCTACTGATGGTGGTGAAGAGCCGCACTGGTCCGCCGATGGACGTGAACTGTACTACCGCAATAATGACCTCTTTATGAGCGTTGCAGTCGAGACTCAGGCAGGCTTCAAGGCTGGTCCGCCCAAGCGCCTCTTCAGCGGGATCTACAACCTGCGGTCAAACAGCGGTGTGACCTACGATGTCGACCCGAAAGGTGGTCGATTCCTGATGATACGGCCGGCGGAGGAGAGCACGGCACCTTCACAGCTACGAGTTGTGCTGAACTGGGGTGAAGAACTGCGCCGCATTGCGCCGGTAAAATGAATTAGGTTGATCAGGTGAGACTGAGAAGTCCTAAGAACGAAGAACTCCCCTCAGTGAATCGCAACAAACCAACAATCGGCCCTCCACAGTTTCTTTGAAATGGAGTGTGTTGCGACACAGCCCAGTGGGGGGTGGAGGTTTGAGTTCGCCGGCAGACTTAGTCATTGACCCTTTCCGCCAATAAACCTGTATAATGCCCTCGCCGATGTTTGGCCCCTACTCAGCTTCTACAAAAGAGAACAATAAATAATGATAGGCCAAGCCCTGTCTCACTATCACATTACTGGTAAACTCGGCGCAGGTGGAATGGGTGAGGTCTACCGCGCCCGCGATACTCGTCTCGACCGCGAAGTGGCAATCAAGGTATTGCCTGAAAGCTTCGCTCAGGACGCCGAGCGGCTAGCCCGCTTCAGACGCGAAGCGCAAGTGCTCGCCTCTCTAAACCACTCCAACATCGCTTCGATCTACGGCTATGAAGAGTCCGAGCGCATTTGCGCTCTGGTTATGGAATTGGTTGAGGGACCCACGCTTGCCGATCGAATCGCAGCCGGCCCGCTTCCTTTAGATGAAGCGATCCCGATTGCGAAGCAGATTGCGGAGGCGCTCGAAGCTGCGCACGAGCGTGGCATCGTTCACCGAGATCTGAAACCAGCGAACATCAAAGTCACTTTCGACGGGGCTGTGAAGGTACTCGACTTCGGCCTGGCGAAGGTTTTTGAAGAAAAGACAAGTGAGCCCGAGTTATCGCATTCCCCGACACTGCTTAAAGGCACTCAGGCCGGTGTGATCCTCGGGACGGCTGCTTACATGAGCCCTGAGCAAGCGAAGGGGAAAGCGGTCGACAAGCGCGCGGACATCTGGGCGTTCGGTTGCGTGCTCTATGAGATGCTCACCGGAAAGCAAACCTTCACCGGTGAAACCCTCACAGACACCCTGGCGGCGGTCGTACGCGGCGAGCCGAATTGGAATGCGCTTCCGGCCGAATCCGCCCCACCGATTCGTAAGCTACTCGTGAGGTGCCTCACCAAAGACCCCAGACAACGACTTCGTGACATTGGAGAAGCCCGTATCGCTTTTGAAGCTCCGACGGAACAGCCGCCGGAGCTAACGACGATCGCTACGGCCGAACCTCGAGTACAACGCAGGTTCTTATTTGGAGTCGCTGCTGGGTTGGTGGTTGCCGTGATTCTTGCAGGAGCGTTCGGATTCCTGACGTGGCCACGAACTTCAATTAGTCCTCTCCGGCGATTCCGCTTGAGTACCAACGTTCCCCGTTCTTCCCCGAGAACATTCGACGTCTCGCGCGATGGAAGCAAGGTGCTCTTCATCGAGGAAGGAAAGCTTAAGGTATGGGATCTTACCCAGTTGCAGCCCCGCGTGATCGAAGGAGCGGGAACCTTGGTCGTTGGCGCAGAAGGCAGTGGCGGTCCCTTCTGGTCGCCTGACGGCAATTCGATCGCTTTCGTGCGCGATGGGTCTTTATTCCGTATTCCAGCTGCCGATGGGCAGGCTACAATCGTTTGTCGGCTACCTGGAGTCTACCGCGGAGGCGTATGGGGAGCACAGGACTTCATCCTATTTTCCACGACCCGTGGCCCAATGTACAAAGTATCCGCGAGTGGTGGCGATCCCGAAATCTTCATCAAACTAAATGAAGGTGATGTAGATTTCCATCAGCCGTCGTTTCTACCCGATGGACAAACTATAGTTTATTCGCTCCATCGAACTGAGGGTGTTGACACGCTCGAAGCCTATCGCGATGGACATAGAAAACTAATCCTGCGTCTCGAGGGACAGGCTCGAAATGGTCCGCAGGTACTTAACGACCCTCAATACTCGCCGACCGGTCATCTGTTATACCGCAGGGAACAGGGCAACCCAGGCATCTGGGCAGTATCGTTTTCTGCTTCGCAACTGGAACTCACAGGGGAGCCCTTCCTGGTGGCTGCCAACGGGAACAATCCATCCATTGCCGACGATGGAACCCTGATCTACGACTACGACATCGAATCTGGTCCAGGGCAGTTGGCTTTCGTTAATCGAGAAGGTTCCGTGGAAAGGATCATCGGGGAACCGCAGGACAATATGGCCGATCCGGCGTTATCACCGGATGGCTACCGGATTGCCTATGCAGCCGACGAAAAAGGCAAGAGCGCCATCTTTGTGGCTGACACACGGACCGGAGTACACACGCGTTTAACATTCTCTGCTGAAGACAATAGAAGTCCAAGCTGGTCTGCAGACGGCAAATGGATAATCTTCGACGCCGCGACCAAATCTGGAGGTGTTGTATGTCAAAAATTATCAGACGGAACAGGCGAGACCAGGAATCTGGCTGAGAAGGCTGAAGAAGGATCTATGTCTCCCGACGGAAGACGACTGATATACACATCGTCAGGAGAGGTGGGACGAGGATTAAGGATCATTACATTGGACTCACCCGGGCCACCGCGAAAATTTCTCGAGAAACCGACCTCGTTGACCGGTTCCCGGATTTCTCCTGATGGTCGTTATGTTGCTTATGAATCGTGGGAGGGCGGTCGTCCGGGAATTTATATCCGCCCGTTCCCTGAGGGTGAAGGCCAATGGGAAGTGTCAGCAAACCAGGCCACAAACCCGCGGTGGAACCGGCGTAGCGGCGAGCTTTTTTACCTCGACAACTCCGGCCCCCAATCGCGACTCATGGTTATTCCGGTTGAGACTAAGGGCCAACTCACCACGGGCCAACCAAGGGAACTATTCTCGCTGGAGAAGATCGCTGCAACCATCTTCGACTTTAAGGCCATGGACGTCAGTGCGGACGGGCAGCGCTTCGTTTTTGTCCGGCCGCTTTCGAAAAGCAGCCGGCAAGGCAATATCATCATCGTCCAGAACTGGGCCGCGGAGTTTAAGGACAAACAGAAGAAATGATCGGGTAGATGATTTGCGTCAAGCCAGGCACATAGGTTCATCAGGATACTACAAAAGTACGAAGCGAGCTGGACTGATCTCATTTGTTCAGAGTCATTATCCAGATATCACCGGTGGTGCGGCGTCGCGCATAGGTTAGCTGACGACCATCGGCGGTGAACTGCGCATCTTCTAGAAACAGTCCTGACTCCTGAAAGTTGGTAACCTTCTGCGGCTCGGCTTTTCGCCAGCCCTGAGCAGGGCCGGGTACGCGATGGATGTTCTTATGATCCATACTAAAATATAGCCATTTCCCAGATGTCGAAAAGAACGGATGAAAATCCTGGCGAGGCGTACTTACTATGATCTGAGACTCTCCGCCTGCGATTGGTACGGCGCGGACGTCAACATTGCCGGAGGCGATGCTCATAAAGGCTATCCACTTTCCATCGGGACTGGGTACCCCAACGCCGTAGACCCCTTCTTCATTCGTAATACGTTTCGCGTTTTTTGCGACTAAATCATACAAGTATATCTGTCCATCCTCGAACGACAGGTAAGTAAGCGCCTTGCCGTCATGCATCCATCCCGCGAGGCCACCGTCTTTAACCAGCAGACGCGGGTTGGCACCGTCCTGCGCCATCAACCATAAACTATCACCCGCATCAGGATCGTTTGATTGTTTTCTATCAAAGGCAATCGTGCGGCCGTCTGGCGAGCATCTTGGGAAAACGTCATCATAGTTCGGATCTGAAGTAAGCTGAACCGGAGGTGAGCCGCGAGATACTTTCCAAAGAAAGGAACTAGCTCCGCGATGAGACTCAAATACTTCGGAGCTGTCTGTGGGCAACGCGTTGTGAAAATAGATCAGATCACTGCCGCTGGTGATCGATTGGATTGGCCCAGTGGGCCGTCCGGCTTCGGCATCGAAAGGCACCGCCTCGAGGTTAAATGAAACGTCAAGAGCCGCGTAGGCGATCAGTTTGCCGTCTCGTGACACGGTCGCTTGAGTGTCTCGTCCGCGCCCAACCGTCAGCGGAGACGGATCTCCAGCGACCGAACCTTCCGCGCCCGAAAAAGGCAGTTGCCATAGCGAATAATTTTTTCCCGCTTCTACGTTCGTGTAGAAGATTCTGCGACCGTCTGCGCCCCAGACCGGGTGTTTGCCTTTTACCATCGGTTTAGGCTCGCCGCCTTGTGCGCCAACGATGTAAACGCTGTCATTCGCTTCAAACACGATCCAATGTTCATCCGGTGAGTAGCTGGGGTAGGCCATGTACGGAGCGCCGCCTTTGAATTCGATCGGAATCTCTTTCGCATCGCCCCCAGTCGAAGCAACTCTGTAGACTTTCTGACCGTACCAGGGACCGCTCGAATATATTATTGCCGACCCATCCGGTGACCATGAAGGGAAGGTTCCGGATTCCACAATGCGCCGGGGACTGCCACCGAGCGCAGGCATTACCCAGATGGCGCCACCCATCAGCGGCTGATCGGTTCCATAGATGAAGAAACATAAGCAGTCATATTCACCCGAGCGCGACGAGACAAACGCTATTTGCTTGCCGTCAGGCGAAAATGAAGGTTGCATATCGTCGGCTGGATTGTTTGTCAGGTTGATGTCTGGCCCGCCTGATACCTGCCTAAGAAATATGTCAAAGTTTCCTGTTCTGTCCGACACGTAAGCTACAGTCTGTCCGTCAGGAGAAAAGGTTGGCTCTCCCTCGAAGCCGGGATCCACGGTGAGCGGAGTCAATCTTACGTTTCCGAGTGACGCTGTAGCAGCAGGCTGCGGCCCGCCGGAGGATGCGGTGACCGTACGACTCGCTGCTGAACGACCGAGCAGCCAGGCGGCAGCTATGGCCAAAATAATTAGCGCCCCAGCAGCTGCCCTCACTGACGTTGCTCGCCACAACTTCGACTTGGTCTCAGTTAGGGCAACTTTTGTCTGAAGACTTGAAAGAGAGTTCGTTTCAACGGCACGTTTAAGCCTGCGCAAATCTATTTCGAAATCGCCAGCGTGCTGGTAT
The DNA here is from genome assembly GCA_035258805.1 of Blastocatellia bacterium. Taxonomy (GTDB): domain Bacteria; phylum Acidobacteriota; class Blastocatellia; order UBA7656; family UBA7656; genus Onstottus_A. The sequence continues at coordinate 21,516 of DATFWY010000279.1, forward strand.
CTCTCGTTCGGAGCTTTAGCCATTGCCTTATCGAGGATCTCCATTGTCTCGCGCGGCAGTTGCGGATTGACTTCGGTGGCGGGGCGCGGCTCATCGTTGACGATGGAGTGAAGAGTATCAATAAGAGACTTACCCGAAAACGGCTGCTTGCCCGTAAACATTTCGTAAAGGACGACGCCTAGAGAGAAGATGTCGGTGCGGTGATCTACAGAGCGGGCTTCCGCCTGTTCCGGAGACATGTAGTTGGTGGTTCCCATCACCACACCTGATTCTGTCTCGACTAACGGAACGGTCATGGCTTGCTCGTCGCGCGCGCGCTGTTGTTCAGATAGTTTGGCCAGTCCGAAGTCAAGTACCTTCGCATAACCATCGCTTCGCAGCATTACATTTTCGGGCTTTATGTCGCGATGGATGATCCCTTCATGGTGCGCAGCCGCAAGCGCGCTCGCTATCTGGATGGCTATATCCAGAGCTTCGCGCAGCTTTATTTTGCTGTCCGTCATATGCCGGCGCAGCGTCTCGCCCTCGACGTACTCCGTTGCCATGTAGTGCAGCGAGTCTGTTTGCCCTATTTCATAAACGGTTACGATGTTGGGATGATTTAATGCCGACGCCGCACGAGACTCTTGCTTAAAGCGTCTCAGCCGGTCTTCATCTTTAGTGAACTCTCTTCGCAATAGCTTCAAGGCAACACGGCGAGCGAGGCGTGTATCCTGGGCGAGGTAGACTTCGCCCATGCCGCCTTTGCCGATACTGCCTATCACCTGGTACGGGCCCAAGCTTTGTCCTACAAATGAGCCGTCTTGATCATCCGTGACAATCTGAGCGGCGACTTGGGTGGCCAGCGCCTCTACAGAATCTCCGGCTTGATTGTGAGACGAGATCAGAGATTCGACTTCGCTTCGGAGCTCATTATCGTGGGCGCAAGCTCGAGAGATGAAGCTGTCGCGGTCTGAAGGCGGGAGCTCGATGGCGGATTGAAAGATTTGTTTCACCTGTTGCCAGCGTTCGGGAGTCATTTCAATTAACCTCTGTCCAGTTTGATCGGTCAGGAATCGTGTAAGTTTCTATCTAACAGGCGCCGGCTCCAACCCAAGCCGCTTCATCAGCGACAAGTAGCGAGGATCGGAATGCAATGGTTCCATCCAGAAAAAGAATCTCGAGACACCAAGCAACTCGTCCCCCTCCTCATAAGCCTTTTCCAGCCAGGCTATGGCCTGATCTTTTTCGCCCAGACCGACATAGACATTGGCGAAGGCAACGGGCGCGATAAACTGCTGTTTGGCCATGTTGGTTAACTGAACTAGAACCTGTCGTGCTTCTTCCTTCTTTCCGGTTACGGCATAGGTATAGCCGAGAAGTGACAGTACCCACGGAGGTCCGCCTAATTGCTTCGACTTGTTGAATTCAGCGATGGCCTCTGGATATTTCCGCAGCATAAGATTTGCCATCGCGACGGCTGCATGCGCCGACGGGTCGGTCGGAGCTATCTCAAATAACTTCTGTGTTTCCTTCATGGACTCATCGCGTTGTCCCAAGTTGCCATAAGCGCCTGCCAAAAAAAAGTAGACGGGCGCTGACAGCGGATCGAGTTGTTGCGCATGCTGCAGAATTGGAATGCCTTTGCTCGGATCGCGGTAATTCCAATACTCTCCGTACCACAGGAGCACGGGCACTGAGTTCGGGTTGAGCTCAAGTGCGCGTTGGAGATCCTTTTCACAAGACCAGTCATATCGGTGAAGCTTCGCGTGCCCAAGAGCGGCGTGAGCTTCGGCCAGTTCTTCATCTAATGACACAGCCTTGAGGGCTGCTTCTTCCGCTTTGGGCATCACTTCGCGCGGCGCAAGATAATCATTCGAGGCTATGCAGTAAGCGTCGGCCAGACCGGCGTATGCCATCGCGTAGTTCGGGTCGAGTGCAATGGCTCGATTGAGGTGCGCGAGCGAGCTTTTGAATCCATCGTACGTGTACTGGAGCATCTGGAAACGGGCCTTGAGGTATTCCTCATAAGCCTCGGGATTATCAGTCGGGCTTTTGCCGAGCCGCTGCTGTTCATTGCGGCTCAACTTCAGCGCCAGGGCCTGCGTCACTCTCTGCGAGATAGAATCCTCAACCTTGAATAGATCGGTGAACTTTTCATCGTACTGATCGGCCCACACAGGGCGGCCGTCCTTCACATTCACCAATTGCACAGTCAAGCGAAGGCTGTCACCGCTCCGCTGAATGCGTCCGTCCAGCATTGAGTCTGCGCCGAGCTCGCGTCCTGCCGCCGCGTGATCTTGATTGGGCTCCGCATATTTCAGCACTGCGTCCGTGGGGCGCACGATTATCTGGCTGAGATTGCTCAACCTGGTGATCAACGCATCCGCCAGGCCGACCCCCAGATAATCGTCCGCACTCCCTGAGCTGAGCTGCTTGAATGGCAGCACAGCCACAGCTCTGAGCGTCGCGCTGGCCTGTGTTTGCTTGGATTTGTTCGCAAGGCGAAAAACAATAAAAGCCCCAACTACCGTAATGATAAGAATCATTAAGAGTAACGAAGCGCCAATCTTGCGTCTTTGGACCTGTGTAATCAGGTTCCCAGCGCGCGATCCAGCCTGGAGCTGTTGTGTCTCGGCCGTCGAGCGTTCTGATTTCAACTCGAGGTCATGTCTAAGTTTCTTGAGATCGATCAGCAGATCGTTCGATGTCTGGTAACGTGCCTCCCGGTCTTTTTGTAGGCTCTTGCTCAAAATCCGCTGCAGCTCCGCCGGAGCGTCAGTTATGGACTGAGACAGCGGCGGTGGATCCTGGTTAAGGATCGCCGCAATCATCTCCGCTAACGACTTGCCTCCGAACGGGTGGCAACCTGTTGCCAGCTCATACAGCACCACTCCAAGACTCCAGATGTCGGTCCGGCTATCCACGTGCAGCCCGCGCGCCTGCTCCGGCGACATATAGCTGACCGTGCCCATTATCACGCCCGACTCCGTATCTAACCTGGTGAGAGTCGGTGCGGTTGTGTCGTTAGGTGCAGGCTCAATCAGCTTGGCCAGACCAAAATCTAGTACTTTTACATAGCCATCGGTGCGCAGCATTATGTTTTCAGGCTTGATGTCCCGATGCGTTATTCCTACATTGTGCGCCGCTGTCAGTGCCCCCGCTGCCTGGATTGCTACATCCAACACGTGGCCCAGGGACATTCGTTCGCGCGCCATGTGTTGGCGCAGAGTATTTCCTTCGACATACTCAGTGGCCATGAAGTGCAGCGAGTCAACTTGTCCGATATCATAGAGCGTCAGTATGTTCGGGTGGTTTAGAGCTGAGACCGCGCGCGCTTCTTGCTGGAACCGCCGCAATCGATCTTCGTCTTTGGTGTACTCGCCTTTCAGCAGCTTGAGAGCGACTTTGCGACCGAGCCTCGTGTCCTGAGCGAGGAAGACTTCGCCCATCCCACCGCTTCCAATTCGTGCGGTTATCTTAAACGGACCGACCTGTTGTCCGAGGAATGATTCCGCCTCATCGTCAAGAATTTCGTGCGCTGCGTCATTGACGACCGCAGTGAGGACGGACGTGTCTGCTCTACTGTGAGACGAGATGAGGGATTCGACTTCGCTGCGGAGTTCCGGGTCCTCGGCGCAAGCCTCTGAGACGAAGGCAACTCGTTCCGAAGGCGAAAGTTCGACGGCGGACTGAAAGATCCGTTTTACAACTTTCCATCGTTCCGGTGTCATAACCATTGGGAAAAGCCCAGAGGAAATGATGGGGAGAGTTGAGAAGCATTCTCAGCCATCAGCGGTTATTGGATTCCCGGTGGATCCAGGCTTTGGCCGGTGCTCCACCAATCGAAGTAGGACAGCGAGATTCCCGATGTTCCTTGCTCCAATGTGCCAATAAGTCCATCACGCCTGTTGAGGGAGAAGGCGCGATCACAGGGCCGCTATGATCGTCAATTAGAATGCGGCCTAATATGGCGCGAAGCATATCCAGTTATGCCTGGTGAGTCAACGGAGGAATGTGAAGGACAAGCCGGGTGTTCTGGGAAACGAAGTTGTTAGAGTGCCCAACACTAATATGATCGGTTGAAGCCAGTCTTAGTCGCTTTGGCGGCTGGAAGGGTTCTCTCCGCGCGGCGACAGCTGAGTCAGGTCCGTTTAATCTTTGGTCTGAGTTTCCTTGCGGCTTGTATGTGGAACTAGTAGAGAAAGAGCGGGCTTTTGCTGAAAATCAAAAAAATCTTGAAGAGCGGCGCTCAAGTATAATGTTGATCAAAATCCAGCAGCTTCTTGACCGTTTTGCGAGACAACGCTCGATTTAAGGAGTTTGTTAGCCAGGTGGGTTTCCCTCAGTGAGTGGGTCAGGCGCTGAGACGTCCGAGAGTCCGGGCCGGACGAGTGCAGGTGTTATCCTGCCCCTCGTCCGCATACCCGGGGCTCGGGGACTCTTCACGCCTCCTCAAGGAATCGAACAGGCGCAGCTGTTATTGCGAGTGTCTCTGTCTGTGATCGAGCACAACAGGCTGCCTGGAGGCGCTTGCAAAGATGCTGTCCCTTTGTGCATCGCCCCATCAACCGTCGCTTGTACCCTGCGATCAACCGCATACTGGGTCAGGGTGCAGATGCTCCCCTTCCTAATCGCCGATCCTTTGCCGGTGAAAGTCAGCCCGTCACAACAGAACCTGTAATCACCGGTCAACGAATTGAACAGCAGAACCCGGTTGGAATTGGAATCATCCTGCAAACAGACATCGAACACCGTAACCAGGAAGCTGCAGACAGCGGTATTGTTAGCGGCATCCGTAGCCGTGCAGGTCACCGTTGTAGTGCCAAGCGGAAATGCCGATCCCGAGGGAGGAATGCAAGCCACCGTTGGCACTGAGCAATTGTCTGTAGCTACCGGCGGCGGATAAGTAACAATTGCCGTCACGTCGCCCGGCTGAGCCGCAACCGCAGTAACATTCGCCGGACAAGTGATCGTCGGCGGCGTTGTCTCAGCAGTCACGTTGATCGTGAGGTTTGCCGTCGCAAAAAAATTGTCCGAGTCCGTGGCTTTCAGCCCAACCAGATTCGCGCCCAAACCTGCTGAGCAGCTCACCGCGATGAAAGCAGTGATTGTGCCGTTAATGTTGGTGATCGAGGAAACGGAGATGCCCGGCGGAACAGAAGTGACCGTCACAACAATGCTCCCTGCCGGAGTAGCATCATCGCTCACCGTTGCGATTTGCAAAGTAGCCGAGCTGTCCTGCTGGAGAGAAAGAGTTGACGGGCTGATCTGAGGAGGATTGTTCTGCGGATTAGAACAATCGCAGACAAATATGTATGCCGATCCCTGACTATTGTTACCTCCGATGCCATCGGAACGCGCTCCGAGAGCTAATGAATCACCGCTGATTGATACCGAGTTGCCTAATTGGTCATCAGCAGTTCCATCGGCGGCGTTGAGTTCCTTGACTTCGCCCCAATTGCCGGCTCCTCCTGCATCGCGCTGGAACACATATGCTGCTCCCTGATTGAGGGTCCCAACATCATTACCGGGAGCTCCTACGATAAGTGTGTCGCCGCTGATGCTTACTGAGAAGCCGAAGAACGCGGAGAAATTTGTGGCGCCGTCCGAGGCAATCAGATGTTTAACTTCGCCCCACTGATCTGCCCCGCCTTGATTACGCTCGAACACATATGCCGAACCTTGGTTATTAACAGCACCCACAACGTCAAGATCCGCGCCAACCACGGCCGTATTGCCGCTGATTGATACTGAAGAGCCGAAATGGTCGAATTGGGCCCCGTCTGACGCGGTCAGTTCCTTAAGCTCGCCCCATTGTTCTGCGCCTCCCTGGTTGCGCCCAAACACATATGCTGAGCCTTGTTGCTTGTTCGCACCTACGTTGTGAAGAATTGCCCCAACAATTATTGTGTCGACGTCGATAGTTATTGAAAAGCCAAAACGGTCGTTGGCTTCGCCGTCCGAAGCGCTGAGTTCTTTCACTTCGCCCCATTGCTCTGCTCCTCCCTGATTGCGTTCGTAGACATACGCCGAGCCTCCATTCATATTTTTCCCGGACGCGCCGACGGCGATCGTGTCACCACTGATCGCTATTGAGCTGCCGAATCCATCACTTGTTGCCCCGTCGGAAGCAGTGAGCTCTTTTACCTCCCCCCAGTTGTCCGCTCCTCCTTGATTGCGCTCAAATACATAGGCCGAACCTTGACCGAAATTAGCCCCGATTTTGTGCTCCACTGCGCCAACAACGAGAGTATCCCCGCTTATTGATACCGAGTAACCGAAAGTATCCAACGCTGCGCCGTCTGGGGCTGTAAGCTGTTTGACCAGTCCCCACTGATTTGCTCCACCCTGATTCTGCCTGAACACATAGGCTGAGCCCTGATCATCGTTAGCTCCAATGTTGTGAAAAGGCGAGCCGACGACAACCGTATCGCCGCTGATTGATATCGAATAGCCGAAATTGTCGTCAGCGACACCATCGTTTGCGGTGAGCTTAGCCGCCTGCGAAAAAGTCGGATCTATCGTTAACGGGTAAACTGCCGCGGTATCATCCACCTCCAGGCGCAATTCTTTACCGGCCAGCACCACCTTCGAAGGCATCTCTTCCCCCCTGGCGTCGTACGCGTTCAGCCCGCTGTACGCCAGTAGCGGTTTTCCGTCCTTACCTTCAAAGACGACGCCGCGCCGGTCCTCTTGCAGCTTCATAATTCCCGTCGTTTCGAGCACCACGGTAAGCATGTCCCCCGAACGGTTTTCTGCTGGGCGCTTGTTAATGGTAAAGCCCTGCTCCAGCCCCTCGGCCTTGTTTATGTACCACTCAACGAGACCGCTGCTCTTTCCATCGGCTGATCTCCTCGCGTACTCAATTCGGTTACCTTCACTCGTCATCTGCCCTTCAGCGAGACGATGAAGCTTCTGACTATAGCCGAAGCCAGTCAGCTTCATCCCAATCTGGCTATCCTGGTTGTCGGATGCGGCTAGCCTCAGTTGCGTTCGAGTGAATCTGGCGCTCAAATTCTGAGCAGGGTTGACTGCCTGATATTCTCCGTCTGCCCATTGCATCTGGTAGCGGCTTGTTTCTATTGAGGACTGCAACGAGTTATAGATGCCCTGCTGTTTGAGCCAACTGGTTGCCTCTTCTCCTGTCAGCGAGGTCATCGGTTCCAGATCAAATTGTGAATCGCTAGCGGCTTTGATAGTGGCTGAAGCGATTGGAAGCTTGAATACTGAACCGAGTGCAGAAGCGCGGATCAGAAGATTCAGGCAGCAGAACAGACTGATAGTAATAGATAGACTACGAGTGTAATATGCAAACATTGTCTTTCCTCCAGCGTTAGTATTGGATTCGGTTAGTTAGTTGTTTGTCCTCGGACCGTCTAAGTGATCAAGTCGCAGATGACAGACAGTTTAGAGGTCTAAAGTTAAGAGTTGCTCTCTCTTGATCAGGTGTTATTAATTACTTACCAGTTCTCTCCAGGGTTTCGTCCCCTTCACACAACTGGCAGGTCTCTGGTGTTCGCTTCGATGTGGACAAGTCCGGTTATTTCGGATGTCATGAATTGCTTGACACCATCGTGCGATTCGATGAAGAAAATCGCTCGAGCTCCCTCGTAAAGATCCGAAAAGAGTCCGCAAACCTGGCCGTTCCTTCGCAGTTTAGCGCCGAGTAACACGGAGACGGTTGAGCTGGAGCCCAGCGGCCCTCCCGTCAGTACCCCTCTTCTCTCTTGCGGATCAGTGACTATGAAAAGATAGGTGTGGTCGGCGGTCTTGATTGATATGCAGTCGGTCACGTTTAGTGTGTCCAGCGATATTTGAAGCACCGCTTTCGAAGCGTTATTTTGAGTCTGTTGGAACGTATTCTTACTCATTTGGTGGGTTACCTCTGTATTAAGTGTCTGTTTTTCAAACTCCACCACACGCCATTGCCTTTTTTTGTATGTGAAGGGTACTTCCTCGATCTCGTTTTTTGATGTGAGTCTATTGTTGGATTGCATGTGACTCTCCCGTTCAACCAGAACCTACTGGTTGCCGCCTTGTGGCTTTGGCTTGGTCTGCTCCCGCTGCTCTTTCATCCGCTGCATCAACTCGGGATGGTGCGCCCACTCGATGCTTTTCTCGTCGGGCTGGTTGAAGAGCTCGGGATAAAGATAATGGCCGCGCTCGTTTTCGGTTTTTAGTTCCTCGACGGGGATGCGATGCTTATTCGCATAAGCATCCCGGCGCACGCCGGTCACCTGCCAGGAAACCTTCACTCCCGGTGCACTGGTCTTGATGGTAAACCGATTGTTTGAGATCTCTTCTGCGACTATCGCCTGAGCGAATGTGCCGATCACGCTGAGTTGATAACGGAAGTCGCGATTCAACGCTTCGAAGTACGAAGGCAATTCGACCACTGCTTCGCCGCTGGCGTCAGTGGTGATGTTGCCATTGTAGATGTTCATCATGTCCGGGGACTCAATGAACGAGTGATATAGAAATTTGTTTTCCGGGTCGAGCGGGTGATCAATCTTGAATGAGCCTCCACCCTTAGCAAGATTGCCGGTGATCTGAACGTTTCCTGAAAAGTATCCTGCATATCCGTCAAACGCAGGATTTTGATCCTTCCTGGTACCACGGAGAACAAATAGGCCCAGGCCGCCAGTGTTTAGTTCTGACGTGCCGCCAGACACGAACATTCCGATGCCGCCAATACCTCCGGGGCCCAGACCTGCACCGCCCGATGCTGATATACCTGTACCCGCGGGGTTCCCAAGGTTCTGCCCACCTACAACTACCAGTCCCGTCTTGCCACCCAAGCCGCCGGTTACTTCCGCTCCAACGCCCGACAGGTTGGTAACTTTAAGCACCGGTGCCGCGAAGACATCGCCGTTCAGAAGAAACGGAACAGTGACACCTCCCGACAAAGTGGCAGTCGTCTGAACTGTTCCATCCGGAAACTTGATGCCCCCGAGAGTCGTCTCGATCATGCCCTGAACCGTGAGCTTCGATGTAGGCGTTGTTGTGCCCATGCCGATACGGCCGAATTTGTCTTCGGAAATCACCGAATCGCCAAGAGTTGCGGCGCCTGTCCATTTCGATATCCGTCCTGCTGTGCCGTTGCCAATGAGATCGACGTTAGTTTCCGCCGGTTGAGCCGTTTTGCCCTTCCTGGCGCTTCGTTGGTTGTTGCCTGCGCTGGTCTGAGATCGCGCAATCACCGCGTAAGCTTCAAGCAGTACGACTGCCCACAACAGGGCGGTGAGTGTAAATCTTATGTTGGCTCTCATTGTCGTTTCCTCCTTTTTGAAGTCGCAGTTATCCTGTGGCGAAAGGAAGATTCCGTTCGCAATTACCGTTAATCTGAACAGGTGCTGATTTGATCCAGGTGATTGGTTAAGAATTATTTCCTGGTTGTCGTTTCCGTTTAACTTCTTCACGTCCGAAAAACCGTCGATCTAGAGCCGGACGACGCTGCAATAAGCTTCGCCCGGCATTATTGATCTCGAAGTCAATCAATACTCGATTACCGTTCCTCCAGCTTTACGAAGTGTTAGAGACTGCACCTTGCCGCTGTCGTCCGAAATCTGAAGCGTGGCGGTGACGCGTTTCGCCCTCGGGTCACTCGGATCACAGAGGACCTTTATGCACGGTTGAATCTCGCCCGTTTTCCCGGCGATTCCTTCACCGGCGCGAATATCAAAAGATGACGCGCGGCCGGGCAGAATGGTTTCGGTCTTGCCGGCTACGAGGTTGCCGTCCCAATCGTAGAACATGAATTCGACGTCGACGGGCCGTTGATCGCGGTCAGTCTGGTCAGCGGCGCATACCACAATGATCAGGGCGTTCTGACCTCGTCCGAGCTTTATTCCCCCGAAGTCGATATTGGTCGTCGGCGTCGTAACCTCGGCCGGTCCCGCAGTGGGTGACGAAGCGTTCACGGCCGCCTCCGCTATGCTCGTAGTTTTGATAGTCAGGGTTGCCACCAGCAGTGCCAGTGTCGTTATTTTTGCTAATCTGTTATTGATTTTCATATATTTTTCTCTCCTTCCAAATTCATTCTCAAATCTTTTGGTCGCGTCAGTTTCTTTTCATCGACCACGCGGCGAAGATACTTCAGTAAGCGTTTCGCGTCACCACGTGTCTTCGTAGGTTATTCGGGCCGGCTAAGCACAACTCCGGTTGCGATTTCGGTTTCCGTATTCACGACTGTCTCATTCACTTTTGACCTGGTGGTCTGGTTGCGTGTCAGCCTTCAGTTCGCCGACGACGCGGCGAAGATACTTCACGGAAAATCGAGGTAACCGCGTAAGTTCGTAGGTGTGTAAAAAGGGACCAGGAACTGACTAGGGTTTCTAACGCGACTTGGCGGCTTTGCGGTACTTGGCGTCTTTGCGCGAAACCGCAAAGCTCGTTTAGACGATTCTATTTCGGAGTGCTAACGCTACTGCTTCGGTCTTTGAGTGGACCTGCAGTTTGCCGTAGATGCTTCGAAGGTGGAAATCAATGGTGTGAATTGTTACGCCAAGTTCGGCGGCGGCGGTTTTGTAATTGTGGCCT
>DATFWY010000280.1:0-18326 GCA_035258805.1 Blastocatellia bacterium
TGTCGGAATCGCATCATTGCTTTGGGGAGATTGGCCTTCGAAATTGCGGGTTGGTATTGGAGTCGCCTCGGTACTGATAGCCTGGTCGGGCATCATTACCACGACCGCGGTGTCTGGATTTGTCGCGGACTACAATGAACGGGCGAAGCTGCGGGAATATTCAATCGCAGCAACTACATTTGAGGACGATGGACTGGGGGTAAGCACAAAACTCCCAACGGGTTGGGTTCTATTAAAAAAAGACAACCCCCTCGTTTCGCTGCCGGACGCAGCAATGATCGCTTTTCACAGCGACTCCGGCTGTTTTGCCGCTCTTGTGGTTGAGCCGGATGTTCTTGGAATAGTGTCGGCGGATAGTTATCTATCACTTGTGTTGGAAAGCCGGCAGAAAACAACACCCAACATCAAAGAGACGGGACGGGTCGATGTCGATTTCGGCGGACAACAGGGCAGGCGGATGGACACATCCTGGAGCATCAAGGGTAGGTCGTTTCGCGGGTTCGCCACTGCGTGCAAGGCAGGCGAAAGTTACTACATGCTGAGCGGATGGTGCTTGAGTGAAACATTCTCAAAAGCGCTTCCCGCTTTCCAATCACTTTCCGCGACATTCGAAGTAGGGCCGCGACCGCTTACTGGACCGCCTGAAATTCAGGCAGAATCAGACCTCGATTACTATGATCTTGTCTTCTTTATCCACGAACACAAGATTATGCCGGACGGATCTCAGGCGATTCTGGCAAGCGGGGTTAACGAAGGCAGCGATGTTGGGTTCGAACTCTTGTTGGGACCACAATGGCAAGAAGGATCGATCTCCGAGATCACAACTTATACCGGCTCTGCTAGTTACCGCTCGGCGGGCTCCGAGAGCGATTCATTCCTGAATGTTTTAGACGAGCTTTATGAAACAAAGCAGCACCCGAAAGGAATGAAACGCGAAGCGAAATTACGTGCGGTGAGCATGAGTGGAGATCCGCGTGACCTCGAGAAAGGTCCAGTTGAACTTAAGCTGTTCTTCGAGGGATCGGGCAAGGACTACGCCGAATTCTTTACAAATATCGATCTTAAGTCGCGCAAGCTTCGCATAAGCGAGAAGGATCCTGAATATCGCGGGGCAATCATACGTGCCCTGGCCATTCGTTGATTAGTAGGTCTGATTGCGCAGCGCGATTCAGCTGATGCAACATTGGTCGAAAGAACATATGACAAAACGATTCAGTATTGAAGAGCACGTGCGGTGGTCGGATACCGACAGGGCCGGAATAATCTATTACGGGCAGTTCCTCAGATTTTTCGAAATTGCCGAAACAGAGCTTTTTCGTTCGGTTGGTCTTCCGTATTCCGAAGTGTTCGATCGCTATGACATTTGGCTGCCGCGCGTTCAAATCCACTTCGATTTTCGCAAACCACTGGTGCTCGATGATCTCATCATAGTCTCCGCTTTTGTCGGCCGCTTTGGGACAAAGTCGTTTACACTCCGGTTCGAAGTAACCAAGAAAGGCGAGGCCGACCTGGTTGCTGATGGTCACGTCGTTCTTGCGTGCGTTAATAGATCTACTTTCAAATCAGTTCCGGTTCCCGCGGAAATTGTGGCGGCCCTGAAACCTTACCTTGGATCATCATCTCTGTAATCTGCGTAATCTGCGGATGAGGTAGTCGTTCAGCCCGAAGAGACTCATCCGCGGATTACGCAGATTAACGCAGAATAAGATCGGACCTGGATCTGGCCGCTGGCTGCGTGGTGGCTTGCAGAATTGAACTCCCGCCCTTGATCCGTCTCTTTTAGTTGCATTCATATCACCGCAGCACATATTTTTAATAGCTCTCGATGAGCTTATCTTTAATACTGAGGTCGTAAATGCACAACAAACATAATTTCCTTGGCGGCACACGTATTGACCCACATCCAGTGACGGGCTCGATGACCGTTGCCGATCTTGTAGAATCGTCTTTCCTCGCCTACAACGCTGCGCGCCTTAGAGAAGCCTGCCAGCTTTTTGTAGAAAAGATGCTCGAGGACGACGTAACCATCGGGATGAGTTTGACCGGCGCCCTGACACCAGCGGGGCTCGGGATGTCGTCGATCATTCCGCTCATCGAGAACGGTTTCGTCGACTGGATCGTGTCAACCGGGGCCAACGCATATCACGACACTCATTTCGGAATCGGTTTAAAGATGCATCGAGGAAACCCGCAGATCAGTGATGTTGTGCTGCGAGAGGAAGGCGTCGTTCGCATTTACGATATTTTCTTTGAATATGATGTCCTGCTATCGACTGACGAGTTTTACCGCAAAATGATTGAGGGCCCGGAGTTTCAGCGGGAGATGTCGACGGCTCAGTTTCATCATCTCGCCGGCAAGTACGTCGCCGAACGGGAGCGGGTTCTGGGGATCGGCCGAAAAAGTCTCCTTGCTGCTGCCCACGACGCAGGTGTGCCGGTCTACACGTCCTCTCCGGGTGACAGCTCGATAGGAATGAACGTTGCGGCAAAGGCGCTTACCGGGAACAAGCTTCGGTTTGACGTAAATGCCGACGTAAATGAGACTGCTGCAATCGTTCTTAACGCGAAGAGATCAGGCGGGAAATCTGGGGTGCTGATTTTTGGCGGCGGAAGCCCAAAGAATTTTTTGCTTCAAACTGAGCCACAGATTCAGGAGGTCTTAAAAATCGAAGAAAAGGGTCACGATTATTTCTTGCAGGTAACCGATGCCCGGCCCGACACCGGCGGTCTTTCGGGCGCCACTCCCAGCGAAGCGGTTAGCTGGGGAAAGATCGATCCTGATCGTTTGCCCGACGCGGTTGTTTGTTATCTCGATTCCACGATTGCGCTTCCGATCATCACATCTTATGCCCTTGCTCGTCACAAGCCGCGTGCTCTCAAGCGCCTCTACACGCGGCGTGATGAGATGATGAAGCTGCTTTCCGACGAACACGAGCGGGCAAGTAGCAACGAACCAGTTGGTGCGGACGAAGCACATGGTCTTGATCGGATTCGATGAGCCTGTCTCTTGGAGGTTCAACAGGCCAAGAGACGAGAAACACCTGGATATTTCATCTGGCCTCTTTACACCTTTCAAGTATACGGTGCGCATATGAACCATAATTCGAGGATACGTTTCGCCGATTTGGAGTTGGCGCGACGCCTTGAGATGACTGACGCTCTGGCCGCAGTCGAGTTCGCTCGTTCCTGGGCTCGGCTCAATTCCTTTACCGGTAACTCATTCATCGCAGTTGCGGGGGGGTACGGCGGTTTTGGCGGTGTCGAGTCGCCTTTGACTCAAGCGTTTGGACTCGGTTTGACCGGCCCGGTAACCGAAGATGATATGTCTGCAATAGAAGAGTTCTACAACAGTAACGGGGCTCCTGTGAACATCGAGTCCTGTCCACTTGCTGACATGTCTTTGCTTACGCTTTTCAATGCGCGTGGATACCGACCGATCGAGTATTCGAATGTTTTTGCACGCGAGCTTACTGATGCCGACAAGACATCCTGGCCAGATTCTGGAAGCGCAGTCAGTGTGCGCAGCGCCAGGGAAGATGAGATAGAGAATTACTCATTGGTTGTGATGAAGAGCTTTCTTCCAGATACGGAGCTTCCGACCTCACTCTTAAATGTGTTTACCAGCTGCTTCCATGCTGTGGGGGCATCCTTCTTCCTGGCCGAGATCGACGGTGTGACGGCTGGCGGGGGGATGATGTCGATTCATCAAGGTGTCGCTTCGTTTGGCGGCGCGGGGACTCTTACGGAGTTTCGAAACCGAGGCGTTCAAAAGGCGCTGCTTCTTGCGCGGCTTGCGATGGCGGCTGAGCAGAAATGTGACTTGGCGATGGTAGCGACGGCGCCCGGCAGCGGTTCCCAGCGAAACGTCGAGCGACAGGGATTTCGCGTGGTTTATACGCGCACGAAGTTCATGCGGGAACTTCCGAAAACAGAATAGAACCTTTGACTTCAAAATCTACTGAATTCCGGATGATATCGAACCAACCCACGTCGTCCCGCTAACGCATTCTCGCTCAACTCCAGCACCATGAACGTGTCATCAGGCACATCGTACTCGGATCGAAGTCCCTTTAGATGCGCCGGGATGAATCCGAAGCGGGGATAATAGTTTGGATGTCCGAGAACTACTACGATTGAATGGCCTAACTCTCGGCACTTCTTGAGACCTTCATCGACAAGTCGACTCCCTATCCCTTGATTTTGAAATTCCGGGAGAACCGACATGGGCGCAAGACCCATCGCAATAGAGCTACCGGTTTCTGATTCGATCGATACAGGACTGAAAAAAATGTGTCCCACAATGCGCTCTTCAACGGTCGCAACCAATGAAATGTGAGGACGCGCGTTCGTTCGAAGCCCGTCTACAAGATCGGCTTCCATCGTTTGACCAAAGGCCAGTTCATTGACGCGGCGGACGGCCCTTTGATCCTCAATTTCTTCTAAGCGGATGTTAATCGTCACTCGATGGTCAGTGTAGCAATGTTCAGGGAGGACAAAAAGGCGGAGCGACATAATCGCTTCCGCCTTGAATTTTGACTCCTTCAGTAGTTGCAGCGGTTGATCTGTGTCAGAAGCTGCCTGGACGGCGCGCCTCTCGTTCAAGCTTCATGCGCATCTCAGGAGGAGGGCCAGCTTCTTGAATCGTGTAGTCTGCAGGAACCTCAAACAGAGAGTGAGGCGGTTCCGAACGATTGATATTGGTCAGGCGATAGGTGTTCTCACCGAACCGCGGATCGCTTTGTTTGGTCATTACTACCGTCTGCAGTTCCGGGGAGTACCACCGTTCAAACACCACTTCGATGGGCAATTCATTGCCGATTTCACCGGCAGCAATGGTAGTAGTTGCGCGAGTGCCTTCGCACTCGACGCCCTCGATTGTTTGTTTTCCGAGTGAATCGGTTCTGGTGTTCTTGGGATCCTTCTTCATTACACCGAATCCCCCGGGACCGGGCACCTTCATCTCGAATGTGAAATCCCTGGCGCCAGCAGCCACTGTAGCTTTCTCGATCGCGATCTTTTCACCTACTGCTGCTGATTGCGGGTCCCCGGATTCAGCCTTCCGCGCCTCCATTTTGGCTTTCATAGCCTCCATCTTTGCTGCGTCAGCGGCAGCTTGCGGGTCCCCCGATTTCTTCATTGCATCGATCTTTGCCTCAATCGCCTTTTTCTCGGCATTCATTCTGGCTCCGAAGTCGATCTTACGCGCAGTTTTATTCTTCGCATCCAGAATGTAATTGACGCCTGCGACGGGATCGTTGATGAAGGTCGTTTGTGCCGGTTCTCCCGCCGCGGCAAAGTTCCCAACAACTGAGATCGTTTGATCGCGCCGTGTACGGCCTTCGCTATCTCTGTAGACAGTCGAAGTGTTATGGCGAACTATTCGATTGCCCCCGGCCAGCGTTTGTACGCTCTCGTTGATGGCTTGAGCCGAGTAAGGCGCGCCTTTGACGAGTTTGCCGTCTATGCTCATTTCAGTGGAAACGAACAGGAAAGTGTTGTCGCCTTGACCCTCGGCAAATGCGATCTGGCCTGGCCCGCCGACAAACACGTGGTTCGTGACAACGTCGCTTCTGGGTTTCTTCTCTTGCGCGCCGACGCCGATTACGTTTGCCAGGATGGCCAGCGCGGCGATGATTGTGATGAAGGTTCTTCTTTTAGTTGCCATATCGCGATCCTCTCTTTCAAAGTTTATAGGACCTATAGGACCTATCCGACTCATAACTTTTTATCGGACAAACCTGATTGCGCGCGCCAAACCGTCATTGCCGACCACCACATCGGCCTTTATGCGTTCAGTCGCGCGTTCCATATCCATTGGCAATCCGAATGACATCAACGCAGAACGCGGTAACTCGACTCGCATCACCTGGCCGCCATCCATCTGAGCCAACGCTTCTCGATTCGTCAAGGGTATGAAATCAGTCGCTATCTCAGTTATTGCGTTGCTGTCCGTTTCTACTTGCATAGGCTTCTGACTGATAGCACCTCCGTGCTCTGTTCGGTGCATTGTTGATTTCGCCGCCACAGTGTTTCGTTCGCTTTGGCGTGGGACGGGCACAGCACTTTGAGCCACAGTCCCGCCAGGCGTTTTTTCTTCTGTTGTGGCTTGCGACGAGGGCAATTCTGGCTTCTGCGTTCTGGACGCATTCAACGCAATCAATGTAGCAATCAGCACCAGCGCAGCAGCGCTTGCCGCAACATATATCCATCGGCGATATGAGGTTCGGGTCGAAGGTACGATTTGGTTTTGCCGGAAAGCAGCAAGAACCGCGGCTTCGACATTCGCTGGTGCCTCTTCCGTCGAGGCTTTCGCCAATAACCGAAGGCCCCCCGTCAGAACTCGCTCTTCCTCGAGCCGCGCAGCGCAATCAGCACAAGAAGCGGAATGCTCCAAACCTTTCTCGCGCAGGTTCGCGTCCATCAGAACATCTTTTGACAGATCGCCCGCGATAACTTCAAAGTCATTGCAGTTCATGCGAAACACCTCAACGGTTTCACCTCTTGTCGAACGGAACTTCGCTCCCGCGCCGCCCGCAGTCGCTCGAGCAATAACCCACGCGCTCGATGAAGCCTCGACCGCACCGTGCCTACAGCGCATCCTACGATGCTTGCCGCTTCGATATAGCTCATCTCATGCAGTTCGCAAAGCACGATAACTTCTCGGTAATGCGGAGGCAGCGCGAGAATCGAATCGCGGAGGGACTGAATCGTCTCACTGCGGGTAAGGTCGTCAAGCGGATCGCCTTCCGCAATCATCGCAGGAGCGATTCCCTCCTCGGTCGAATCCATAATTGGAATAAAAGCTCTATCCTGTTCCAGCCTTCGAAGAACGTAATTACGTGCTACTCCATACAGGTATGCCGCCAGCGAACCTCGTTCCGGATCAAAACGATCGGCAGTTCGCATCAGCACCATAAAAACCTCTTGTGTAACATCTTCCGCGGTTTCGGGGGATCCGCTCATCTGAAGCGCAAACCTGTACACGCCAGCCTGCCGGCGTTTATAGAGCTCTGCAAAAGCTTCTCCCTCTCCGGCGATCATGCGCCGAAGCAGATCAACATCACTGAAGGTCTGCAGAGTCATCGTAATTTCTGCTGAACGCCCGCTCGCCTGCTTACATTATTGATTCACGCGAACCTGTTGGAAAGTTCCAAAAAGAAGAAAAGGATAGGACCTATATGACCTATAGGACCAATGACAGCGGAGTTTTGTCGTGTGGTTGGGTTATGCTTCGTAAACGTGCGTGCTGAATATCTTGTCCTGCAATCCCTGCTTTTGATCATCCCAGAGCGGCCACAGCAGAAGTATAAAACACGCGTTACCCAGCACGTGTTTGATAATCTCACGTAAGAACGCTTTGCCAAAACCTAGCGGTTGAGCCTGCGGGTCCAAAACTTTGATCTTCATTGCTTTCTTTCCCAAAGTGGCCCCATCCCTCCCCAGCAAATAGCAGTTGTAAAGCCAGAGTGCGGTCGCACCAATAAACATAAGCCCGTATGAGAGGAACATTATTCCTACGGCTCCCGCAGCCGCCTGGTCGTTCATCTGGCCGCTAGGGCCCGCGGTTGAAGCCGCGAGTGTAAAACCTACAATCATCAATAAAAGTCCTGGTATAGCACCGAGGCTTATGATGAGCACATCAAGAATGTGCGCAACGATCCGTTTCCCGATGCTCGCGTACTGGGCTGCTATCAGTGTTCCATATCCCGGCGGCGGTTGCTGAGGCTGATAACTTCCGTATGACATACCATTCCTCCTGTACACGCGACGTACCGTAGACTGTCTGGTCTGCGGAAAAGAATCTAGCCTACTGAGCCGCAAATAACCGGAGACTAGACAGTCTACGGTACCTTAAAGCCTGAGTTGCGCCGAAAGCCCGGCGATTATATCACCGGAACAACTAGTGTCAACTTCGGCGATCAAAGACGATATCTCCTGACTTTATTACTAACATCGCATGATTGACACCAAACAAATATGGGATCTGTCGATAGTCTGTACAGTCAAAGACAACCAGATCCGCCTGTTTACCAACCTCCAATGATCCAATGCGATCCCCACACCCGAGAGAATACGCAGCGTTGATCGTTGCCGCACAGATTGATTCCGCGGGAGTCATTCGCATTTGAGTGCATGCAATCGACAGTATCATTTGCATCGAAGGTGTCGGTGAGCTGCCCGGATTGAAGTCCGTAGCCAGCGCAATCGCAAGCCCAGCGTCAATCATTTCTCTTGCCGGCGCATAACGAGAGAGCCCGAGGTTAAACACCGCACCAGGCAACAGTACCGCGATCACACCGGCTTTCCGCAACAGGTTCATTCCGTGGACATCAATCCATTCCAAATGATCCGCAGACACTGCTCGGAACTCTGCCGCCAGTTCCGCGCCACCGGAGTTGCTTAATTGATCGGCGTGGATGCGGATTCCAAGCCCGAGTTCTCTCGCTCGCGAGAGAACTCGTCTCGACTCCTCCACGGTAAAGACATGTGATTCGCAAAAGACATCACAATAACGAGCAAGCTTTTCACCGGCTACGCGCGGAAGCATTTCGTCCGTCACCAATTTAATGTAGCCTTCGCGGTCCGCTCGATATTCATCCGGAATCTCGTGCGCGCCAAGAAATGTGGGAATCAGCTCAAGCGGGGTCTCCGCATTCAATCGCTGAATTACGCGCAGGATTTTCAGCTCATCGTCCAGTGAGAGGCCGTAACCGCTCTTGGCTTCCGCGGTTGTTGTTCCGTGTTCGAGCAGACTCAGCACGCGACGCTGTGACATCCGGAATAATTCATCTTCAGAAGCCGCTCGGGTCTTTCGAACTGTCGATCTAATTCCGCCGCCTCGCGCGGCAATCTCCTGATACGTTAAACCGGCTGCGCGCATTTCATATTCGTTCTCGCGAGTCCCAGCAAACACCGGATGGGTGTGAGCATCCACGAAGCCGGGCATTACGACACCGCCCCCTGCATCTAGAGTCCTGGCTGTGGCACTTGAAGCAACCTCAGAAGCGGCTCCCACAGCCTCAATCAGCCCATCGCGAATACGGATGGCGGCATCGACGATGATTCCCAGTTCGCGCATTTGTGCACCGGCGCGTGGTCCAGGTAGACCGGCAACAGTCACGAGCTGGCTTATGTTGTTAACGATGAGCTCCGACATCAGAGGAAGACTACTCTAGCAGACCAGGTTGCTTTGCGTCTTTGCGGCTTGGCGACTTTGCGTTTTAAAGCTGACTCACAATTCTATGAATTCGAGTGCGCCTTTAAACGCCAAGCGGCAGAGACGCAATCGACGAGAGCAACGCGTAGACCTCGAACAACCGTTTACACCGTGGGCCGTTGCGGAGTTATCATTCAACCGCACTGAGGGAGTCTCAATCATCGGGAAATCCGAGATCCGGAGAACGCGTCATCTATGAACGTCCTGGTCCTCAATTGCGGAAGTTCGTCAGTCAAGTTTCAACTGATCGCCACCGACATCGATGCGATCGCCCGCAACGAAGATCGTCGCCTCGCACGAGGCGTCATCGAGCGGGTCGGGGGAGAGGCGATCATCACTCTCAAACCCGAAGGCCGGGTGCAACAACGTCTGACAGAAACGCTCCGAGACCTGCGCAGCGCTGTCGATTTCATCCTTCGCTGGGCAACATCAGCAAACGCGGTTAACGAAATTCACAGCGTCGCCGACATCCATGCGGTCGGGCATCGAGTGGTTCATGGCGGTGAACGATTCACACAATCCGTCCTTATAACCGAGGAGGTGCTACGCGGCATCGAAGATTGCATCGAGCTCGCACCATTGCACAATCCGGCAAACATAAAAGGGATTCAAGCCGCTCGCGAGATTTTCGGTCCGGGCCTGCCGCAGGTCGCCGTGTTTGACACTGCGTTTCATCAGACTCTTCCAGAAAGGGCTTATCTTTACGCAATTCCCTACCAGTTCTATCGCCGCTACAAGGTGCGCCGCTACGGTTTTCACGGCACTTCTCACCGCTATGTTGCGTATCGATATCGCCAGATCCGGAACATCTCGCGCGAGGAGACCAACATCATCACCCTTCACCTCGGGAACGGTTGTTCAGCAGCGGCAATTCGTGCAGGTGATTCAATAGATACGTCGATGGGCATGACGCCTCTGGAAGGACTGGTTATGGGCACCCGTTCCGGCGACCTGGATCCGGCAATAGTGGATTATGTTGCTATCAAAGAAGGCTTGTCAGTGCAACAGGTCGAGAGCCTGCTGAACAAGCAATCCGGACTACTTGGTATTTCGGGTTTGACGAATGACATGCGCGAGCTGCTCGAAGAATCGCACGAAAACAATGACCGTCGTTCACGGTTGGCAATCGAGATTTTTTGTTATCGAACACGAAAATATATCGGCGCATACTTGTCAGCGATGGGTGGCGCTGATGCGATCGTATTCACTGGAGGAATCGGAGAGAACTCTCCTGAGGTTCGGGCGATGATCTGCGACGGCCTTCATTGGTTGGGGTTGAAACTCGATCCGGAGCGCAATGATCGATGCAAGAGCGGTTGCGAGGGCCTGATAAGCACCGATGACTCGCGACTGGCTGCTTACACTATTCCAACCGACGAGGAGTTGTTGATCGCGCGTGACACTGTTCGATCGGTGCGCGGCGCGCCGCAACGATACTGATCGATGTTGCCAGCAATCGTTCTGATGCTATTTGTTACCAGGGCTTGGCGTCTTGTGAGGCTTAACGAGAGAGACTAAGATTTCATCCAGCTGCAACGGTCGACTTTGAGCGTTGGAGTTCTGATGAGAATGTTCTCTTTCGCAACCGATCTATCCCACTAACGAAAAATCCGTGGTTACAGCAATGAAAATACTCATCGCAGACAAGTTTCCGGATGGCGGCCGCACCGAGCTTATTCAGTCCGGTTTTGAAGTTGTTTATGATCCAGACCTAAAGGACGATGCCCTTAGGGCGGCGATTGCTACGAGCGGGGCAGATATACTGGTTGTGCGAGGCACAAAGGTTTCCGGCGAAATGATGGAAGCAGGGCGTTTAAGTCTCGTCGTTCGCGCCGGAGCCGGTTACAACACAATCGATGTAAAGACGGCATCCTCTCGTGGAATCTATGTAACGAATTGCCCCGGAAAGAACTCGATTGCAGTGGCAGAGCTCGCATTCGGACTAATTTTGTCTCTCGACAGACGAATACCGGACAACGTTAGCGATCTGCGACAAGGACGCTGGAATAAAAAAGAATACAGCAAGGCGCGAGGACTCTTTGGTCGCACCTTGGGATTGGTCGGAGTCGGTCGAATAGGACAGGAGATGATTTCGCGGGCAAAAGCATTCGGAATGCCAGTCGTCGCCTGGAGCCGATCTTTGACTCTCGAACGTGCCGAACGATTGGGAATCGAAATGAAGCAGAGCCCCCTCGAGGTCGCATCCGCATCCGAAGTGGTCAGCATTCACGTCGCTCTCAACAATGACACTCGAAATCTGATCGACGAAAAGTTCTTCGCGGCAATGAAGCCAGGTTCGTACTTCATAAACACTTCGCGAGCCGAGGTGGTCAACCAGGCGGCGCTGGTGAGCGCGATAAAAGATCGTGGGTTGCGTGCGGGATTGGATGTGTTTGCTGGGGAACCCACCGCCGGAGTGAGCGGAGTCGAGGATGACATTTTCAAGCTTGAAGGAGTGATTGGCACGCATCACATTGGCGCTTCAACAGATCAGGCCCAGCAGGCGATTGCAGAGGAAACTGTTCGAATCATTCGTGAATACAAGGATGCCGGCAGAGCTCCAAATGTGGTGAATCTTGCCAGGAAGACTCCAGCGACGCACCTGCTTGTGGTGCGGCACTTTGACCGCGTTGGTGTACTTGCCAGTGTGTTTGATCCGCTTAAGAAAGCGGGAATCAATGTCGAAGAGACCGAGAATATAGTTTTCGAAGGCGCTGTAGCCGCCATCGCCCGAATCCATCTCGATTCAGCACCTTCTGATCAGGTATTGAATTCGATCAAATCGAACTCAAACGATATTATCGAGCTGAGTCTGTTGAAGCTCTAGAACCTAAGCTCGAGGGTAGAGCAATAAAAATGAGGAACTTATGACACAACGAATCTACAATTTTTCTGCCGGACCCGCGGTCCTGCCGCTTGCGGTACTCGAGGAGGCGCAACGTGATCTCGTTGCCCTGCCGGGAGTCGGCATGTCCGTACTGGAGATCAGCCATCGCTCGAAGCCTTTCGATGAAATCATCCAGGGCTGCGAAGCCAATATTCGTAAGCTCGCCAGCATCTCCGATAATTATCACATCCTGTTTCTTCAGGGTGGCGCCTCACTGCAGTTTTCAATGGTGCCGATGAACCTCATGCCTGAAGGCGGAAAAGCCGACTATGTGATCACTGGCTCCTGGTCCAAGAAAGCGATTAAGGAGGCCCAGAAGGTCGGTCAGGTAAGTGTCGCCGCATCCACGGAATCGGAAAACTTCACTCGGGTTCCAAGTCAAGCTGAACTCAAGCTCGATCCGGGAGCGTCCTACGTTCACATCACCACAAATGAGACCATTCACGGTGTCGAGTGGAAGTACGATCCGGAAACCGGAGATGTGCCGGTGGTCGCCGATGCCTCATCTGACATTTTTGGGCGCCCGATTGACGTTAATAAATACGGTTTGATCTACGCCGGTGCACAGAAGAACCTAGCGCCGGCCGGGGTCGCTCTTGTATTCATTCGAGATGACTTGCTTTCCCGCAGCCCACAGGGCATGCATACAATGCTCAACTACAACACCCACGCCAAAGATAAATCGCTTTATAACACGCCGCCGGTATTCACGATCTATGTGATGGGCCTGGTGATGAAATGGTTGTTGGCGCAGGGTGGGCTGGAAGCCGCTGAAAAGCGCAACACCGAAAAGGCTTCATTGATCTACGCCGTGATTGATGCAAGCGGCTTCTATCGTGGTCACGCGCATCCAGATTGTCGTTCGTTGATGAATGTTACTTTCAGGCTGCCAAATGACGATCTGGAAAAGCAGTTTGTAAGCGAAGCCACAAAAGCCGGGCTGGATGGGCTGAAGGGACATCGTTCGGTTGGGGGAATTCGGGCGTCGATCTACAACGCATTTCCTAAAGAAGGCGTAGAGGCACTTGTATCGTTCATGAATGAATTCGAGCGAACACACGGATAGCACTACGCTGATCGTTAAGGTTTTTTGTTATTCGCACAGAAAACACTTATATTGCTCTGCAAGACTTTGATCGGAGATAAACTCAAATGAGCTTCACAAGAATGGACCAGGGAAAAATCGAAGACTGGATGAAAATCGGCCAAGCCGTGATGCAGCGGCAATCGTCGATGCCCGCAACCATAAAATCGCTGCTCGTGCAGCTTGAACCGCAAGTCGACGGCTTCGCCATTAATCAACTCCAGCACGCCCTGCAGACCGCTACCCGCGCGCTTCGAGCCGGCGCATCCGAAGAATTGATCGTTGCAGCACTATGTCACGATATCGGAAAAGTCATTTCGGTCGAAAATCATCCGGCAATCGCCGCTGAGATCCTCAAGCCTTATGTCTCACACGATACGTATGAAATCATTCGAACCCATCAGGATTTTCAGGGGTTACACTATTACGCCCTAATGGGAAAGGACCCTAACTCGCGCAGTCAGTATTCGGGTGAACCCTGGTACGAGATGGCCTGTGTATTCACCGATGGATGGGATCAGACTTCTTTTGATCCAGAATACGATACGCTCCCTTTGTCTCATTTTGAACCAATGATCGATCGTATTTTTGCGACCCCTGGAAGAGAACTGACGCAAACCGCTTAACCGCACGCGGCACTCAAGTCCGCGTGTGCAATAAGGAACTGGATGCTCTGTCTTATTACCAAAACTACTGCCGCACTCTTCACCGCAATTATTTGCTGGAGTTGCGGAACGCCGCCAACCGTTGTCTCGAATAGCGGGCCACAGGCTACCCCTTCGAGCGCCCGCGGGGAACTTCAATTCAACGCCCCAAACGGCTGGATCAATGAACGGCCGACATCAAGCATGCGCGTTTCGCAGTACCAGCTCCCTGCTGCCGAGGGCGACGCCGAGAGCGCTTCGCTGGTGGTCTATAACTTCGGCCAGGGACAGGGAGGCTCGGTCGAAGCGAACCTGCAGCGTTGGATTGGGCAGATGCAAACACCTGACGGCAAGCCTACGAATGATAGCGCCAAGACCGAGAATACGACGGTTAACGGTCTAAAGGTCACGCTATTGGACGTTTCCGGAACTTACACAGGCAGCGATATGGGTGGCGGTGGAACATCGCAAAGCAAACCGAACTACCGAATGCGTGCGGGTGTCATCGATACGCCAAAGGGCGCCTACTTCATAAAGCTTGTTGGACCGGAAAAGACAGTCGCTCGCTGGGATCAATCGTTCCACGATTTCGTCAGATCCGCAGAGTTCAAGGGATGACCGTTACTGAATACAAAGTTCGTAACTGCAGACCAGGATCTTGTCTCCTGCCTTAACGCTAACGCTCTCGCCGGCAGCTACTTCACGGTCATCATTAATTACAATCGGATTGGCGCCCTTGCAGGTTACCTTATATTCGTCTCCGCTCTTCGCTAACGTAGCGTGAAGCCGGCTCACCTCCAGGTCTCCCTCCAATTTCAAATCAACGGCGCTGTGACGAGATCCTCTGCCGACGGTGATTTCCTCTTTGAAAAACTCGCGCAGATCCGGCGTGGCCGGATCTGGTCCCTCCACTTTCTTTTGAACCTGGACCGAGAAGGTGGGTACGACAGGTTCAGAAGGCTTTCTTGGGCGGACGATGGTGGCTTCGTCGTCGAGCTTCGCTGTTGCCGCAACCGTTTCTGCCGGCGCCGGTTCGGCGCGCTTGCGCGGTTTGACCATAGTCTTTTGCGCTTCAGTATCCCAAACGTGTTGAACACGAAATCTGCCAGGATCGAGACCGGCATCGACGCGTAGCTCAACGATCAGCGTGCGCGTTTGAAATTGGTTATCGCCCGCAAGCTCTTTGGCACGCTCGGAAAGCACGTGATGGAGCCCCCTCTCCAGTCCCTCGCGCTTCTCACCCTGCCACTCAGCATCATCTGCGGGGCTGAGGAACACTATGTACTCTCGCGGGACGTAGGTCGGTCCACCCGGTGGCGTAAACATCTCACGCTTCATTGATGCTTCGATCTCACGAGCAACAGCTACCAGAAAGTCGTCCCACTTTGATCGCGGCTGCGGTTCGCCTTTTTCGTCGAGGCTTTCCTCACCATCGATCCATTTTCGTAGATTCTCTATCCAGGCACGCATACCAACCTCCTGCGAATTCCGTTAATCCAGCTTTACGAAGCGGCCGTCTACCCATCCCGTCTCCGGAGGATTTTCCGGAACACCGCCCACCCACTCCAGAATTCTGACTCTCAACCATCCATTGCGCTCCTCTGTGACCCTAACCCGAGTTTTCTCCGGCAGAGCAATTAGCACCGATCCAAAAGGCTCGCTTCGCAAATTGACGTTAGGAGCATTAGCGATCCGCCCGTCCTTCGTCGCGCCAAAAAATGTGAATCCCGCCTTTGGGTCTGCAAAATGATAGTAGGTTGATACAGCCAAACCGATCAGCGCCGCGGCGAGAAATATGATGAACACCCTTCTCAACCACTCCGAGGTAATCACCGACCGCATCTTGCCCAGCGGACCGCGCTCTTTGCGAAGCACCTTTGCTGTGCGCTTGCGAGCGTTCAATACCTCCGCCCTGTCTCCTGCCGCAATGGTCACCCCTTCGAGATAGTCCTGCGCACGGACCTGCGCTCCATTTGGCGCAACCGAACCGAATTGCTGAGTTATGGCTCCGCCTCTTTCGCTATTCTCTCGCTCGATTTCCCTTGAGTCTGCCAAGTCGGTTCCCGCTTGTGTGCCCTCGTCTTTTATACTCTCAACATCTGGGTGGCCCGGCAGCTCGACGACTATACGAACCTTTTGCGATCTGCTAATCAGGCGCGGACTGTGAGTCAACGTTTGAAAGTTTGGCAGCGCCGCAACCTGTTCGACCGAGCTGGTGGTGCTCAGTCGAGACCTCACTATCGTGGCTTCATCATCGAACTCCTGGGCGTTTCCACCGAACCGCACCTGTACAATACTGGACCAAAACTCCTCTACGGTTTGGTAACGATCCGCTACCCGCGAAGCAGTTGCCTTACGCAAAACGTCCAGAAGGGCTCCCGACCAGGATTCAGATGACATTTCCGCCGGAAGATTCTGGATCGGCTCGCGCGAAAACTGGCGCGGAGCTCGGCCAGTCATCGCGGTGTAGATCGTCTTCGCCAACGAATAAACATCCGCCGAGGGCGTTAGCTTTTCATTCTGCTCGTCGACTCTCACATCCGGATGATGTTCGGGTGGTGCGTAGATGTTTGTCCCGACTCGTGTGATCTCGCTCGCTTCGTCGTGAGTCATCTTAGCCACTCCGAAGTCGGCGATCTTTAATACCCGGCGATCCGCGGACAGCAGGATGTTATTCGGCTTTATGTCGCGGTGAATGACACGGGCCTTGTGAGCATAGGCCAACGCTTCAGCAATTTGTTGAAAGTAAAAGAGGGCATCCTCAAAACCGATGGGCCGCATGCGACATAGTGCCCACAAGTCTCCGCCCGGCATGTACTCGAGGACCAAATAATGAAATGCGACACCCTCAAGATCGGCGGCGGTACCGTGTCCAAGCCGTTGAATGATATGCGGATGTCGAACGCGATCCAAAGCAATGGCTTCGTTTTGAAAGTTCTCGACCAGCGTCTGCTCCAGGTCCGGATCGGGCGTACCCTGGAGTGATGTATTTAGGGCTTTGATGATAACGATGCGGTCATCGAGACGCTGATCGCAGGCCAGAAAGATCTCGGCATAGCTGCCGCGGCCCAGGCACCGCTCTACAAGGTAATGCTCGTCGACTACGCTGTTTTCTAGTCTAAGCTCAGGCACTCTAGTTCTCTTTTACTGGGGCGCGGAAGCCGGTTGCTTCCGACGTTCATCGGCGTAACGAGAAAGCGCGGCCGCAGCCTTTGGTTTCTCACCCAGCGCCTCATACGCCGCAGCTTGCTGAACATAAGCATCGAAAAGAGCCGGTTGCCGAACGATTGCTTCTTCGAAGCTTTTTACCGCGCTTTCATATTCTCTCTGTTCCAACTGAGCACGGCCCATCCAGTAATACGCCCTGCCGTTTGACGGATCTCGCTTCAAGACCGTTTCGAATTCTGCTGTTGCGATTTTATAATCGCCGCGCTCAAAAGCCTCGCGTCCGGTTTTAAGCAGGTCCGCTTCCCGGTTCGCGTTCGTTACCGATCCGCGCGTCTTGATTACATCGGAAGCACGCAATCCTCCATAGAAGGCGCCGGCGATCAGGACAAGCACAAGCAATGTGTACATCAGAGTTCGCGATCCACTGCGCCCACTTGATTCAGTATGGGTTTCTTCCGATTGAAGCGCGGAGGCTCTTTCGAGCCGGCGTACCGGTTCATCAGAAGCGTTGCTGTTGTGGTTGAATTCAACATGAATGCGTCCGCCGCGAGCCTTCGTTTTTGATAGACCAGCCTGTGCGGTTTGAACGCCCGTATTTTCTTTGCCGCGGGCTTTTGGGAGCCCGTCATCGATCGAGAGAATCGGGGTTTGCCTGGCTCTTCCCAACTGTACGACTACCGCGGTTAGATTATCGTCCGCCCCGCGCTGATGAACTATGCGTTTGAGTTCGTCCACGGCTTGCTGAGGATCCTTGTATTCCGCCAGCACGCGGGCGATCTCGTCGTCCGACATATGGCGATAGATACCGTCGCTGCATAACAAGAATCTTGCGCCGTCGTGCACCTGGACTGTCTTGATCTCGACATCAACAACGTTATCGACGCCCAAGGCGCGGTTAATGACATTGCCGTCTGGCAGCCCGGCAACCTGATCATCGGGGCCGATCCGGCCGGCTCTGATAGCGTCATTGAGATCCGTATGATCGACTGTCTCACGAGAGAAGTGGCCGTTTTCGAGCCGGTACACGCGACTGTCTCCGACGTGAGCGACAGTCACCCGGTAGCCATCTATGTGAATAAGCGCAACCGTGGTGGCCATTGTTTTGTAGGCCGGATCGCTTTCGGCAAGCTCGAAAACGTCGCGATTGGCAAACAGGATCGCTCGCTTGACGAGGTCAAGAGAAGGCGGAGAGGAGTTGTGAGTGAGAGCTTCCTCTATCGTTTCGGCAGCGGTCTGGCTTGCGACCTCCCCGGCTCGCTGGCCTCCGACACCATCAAACACGGCAAAAAGACCACGTTCTGGAATCGAGAGAAACCTGTCCTGATT
>DATFWY010000281.1:0-14816 GCA_035258805.1 Blastocatellia bacterium
TTAAGATCCTTGATCGTGATAATCCATCCGCAGATTACGCGGGACCCTGAACGTTGAAGGCTGAACTCTGAACACCGAACCCGGTCAACCGCAACCCCAACCCCAAACTCCCAATCCCTAACCCCCAACCCCTTCATTCACACCTCAACGCCTGCATCGGATCCACTCTCGTCGCCCGTCGCGCCGGAATGTAACACGCCACTGCCGCAACACCCGTGAGCAACACAGCAATTCCGCCGAATGTAATCGGGTCCGTCGCGCTTATGCCAAACAACAGCGTCTCCAGTAAACGTGTTAACGCAAATGCTCCGCAAAGCCCAATTCCGACACCGATCGCCGCCAGCGTCAGGCCCTGTCCGACCACTAATCTGATTGTGTCACTCGGCCGCGCTCCGAGCGCCATCCTGATCCCAATTTCGTGCGTGCGGCGCGACACCGAGTAGGACATCACGCCGTAGATGCCAACCCCGGCCAGCGCCAACGCGAGCGTCGCAAACACACTCAGTAGCATCGTCCGAAAGCGCGGTTCGGCGAT
This sequence comes from Blastocatellia bacterium, assembly GCA_035258805.1. Lineage (GTDB taxonomy): Bacteria > Acidobacteriota > Blastocatellia > UBA7656 > UBA7656 > Onstottus_A. The sequence goes on from DATFWY010000281.1 coordinate 536, forward strand.
TGAACCTGCAAGGATCTCTTCCATCGATCGAACATTGGCCAGTGGTAGATCTTTGTCGATCGATTGAACCGCCTCGCGAACGCCGGCCGTCATTGCAAGCGGATTGCCCTCAGTACGAACCACCAGATTCAGAAAGCCCACATTGATAGAGGGCAAATACATCGTTGGACTCGGGTCAAATTGTAAAGAGAACTGTTTTATATCTCCGGTAACCCCAACGATCTCGCATGTTGTTGGCTCGCCCAAATCAATGATCAGTCTTTTGCCTAACGGGTCTTCGTCCGGGAAGTAAGTCCTCGCAAAAGTTTCATTGATGATAACGGTTTTCGCCGGGTCCCTTGTTTCCTGTTCGGTAAACTGGCGGCCTTTTAACAGCTGTATTCCCATCGCATTGAGGTAGTTTTGGCTAACTACGGGATCAAGCGCGGTGACCTGCAGATTCGGGTCCGAGAAAGGCCGGCCTTCAATCTTAAAGTAGGTGTCATTGGCACCACGCATCGGCAGTTGGGTTGTAGTTCCAACTGCTTTTACGCCAGGCAAAGCAGATACTCTCTCCAACAACTGTCCCGTAAAAGCAGCGACCCGACCCGGTCCGTCGTACTTTGATTCAGGCAACGGCAGTCGCATTGTGAGCGTATTGTGTGGATCAAACCCGGGATTCACGTCCTGCAGTAGTCGGAAGCTTTGAACCAATAACCCTGCTCCGATGAGCAGTATCAATGCTAGCGCCATCTCCGAAATCACGAGGAAGCTGTGAGTTCGATTACTTCGCATTCCCGGAGAGCCTTTGCCACCCTCCTTGAGAGATTCGTTTAGATCTGGCTTCGATGACTGAAGCGCCGGGACGAGCCCGAATACGACGCCGCTTATAAATGACAGCAGGAGCGTGAAAGTCAGGGCTCGACTGTCTACTCCGATCGTCCTGGTTCTGATCATTGTTTCCGGTGCCATCTTCACGAGCAAATCGGTCCCCCACACGGCAAGAAAAAATCCAAATAGGCCGCCGGCAAATGACAGCACCATACTTTCGGTTAGCAGCTGACGGATCAATCTTCGTGGCCGGGCGCCCAATGCGCAGCGAATTGCAATCTCCTTCTGACGGCCCGAGGCGCGCGCGAGCAAGAGGTTTGCGACATTGGCGCATGCGATCAACAGAACGAAGGCTACCGCCCCCAACAAAACATAGAGTCCGGTTCGAATGTCTCCCAACAGATCTTCAGTGATCGGTACCAACCGCAGTCGCCAGGTGTTATTGGAGTCCGGATACTGTCTCTCCAGGGCTATTGAAATAGCATCCAGATCAGCCTGAGCTTGGGGGAGTGTGATTCCGGGCTTCAACCGGCCGATGGCGCGCAAAAAATGGAAGCGTCGCACCTTCATTTGATCGCTCTCAAATGACAGCGGGACCCATACGTCAGTGTCCTCGTAGAATCGGCCCGCGTTGGATGCGATTCCGATAATAGTATGGTTTTTTCCATCAAGCGTCAGCGTATTACCAATGACAGGCAGCGTTCCGCCAAAACGGTGCTGCCAAAACGATTCGCTGATAATAGCTACCTGCCCGCGCCCAGCCTGCTCTTCTTCAGGTGAAAAGTCGCGACCCTGCACGATTGTGATACCAAGGGTCTGAAAGAAATTGGTGGTAACGTCTGCGGCAAGGATGCGTTCAGGGTCGCCGCTCCCAGTAAGGTTGTAGGAACTCGATCTAAATGCCGCGAATTGCTCGAATGTTGAATTCTGAGATCGGTAATCCAGGAAATCCGGCGGCGAGGTGGAGGCCTGTTTGCCTCCGCTAAATTTTCCATACATGCGGATGATGCGTTCCGGTTGATCAAACGGCAGCGGTCGCAGGACCAAGGCGTTGACTACGCTAAAAATCGCGGTGTTCGCACCGATTCCGAGCCCTAGAGTGAGTATAGCTACAGCAGTAAACGATCGATGCCTGAGCATCATCCTGATGCCGTATCGTAAGTCCTGCGATAGTCCTTCCATTTATTTACCTCTGGCTTTCAGGTGCGGATTGCCGATTGGCAATAGCACAATTAGCGATTGCCAATTGCCGATTTGCGATAGCCCATTGCTTTTTAATAAATAGTCAATCGATGCTTCATTGTTTTCAAATGGACAAATCGGCAATCGCACATCGGCAATCGCAAAAACCTCGGCAATCGCACATCGGCAATTCCCTTCATTCGCATCTCAACGCGATGATCGGATCAACTTTTGCCGCTCGACGCGCCGGTAGATAACTCGCTAACAAAGCTACGAGCCCGAGCACAACCGGAATTGCAACAAACGTCACCCAATCGAGCGCGCTCACCCCATAGAGAAAACTCACCACAAGCCGCGTGAGCGCAAACGCCGCCAGCAATCCTGCCGACACCCCTCCGCCAACAAGCATCAATCCTTCCTTCAAAACCAGTCGCAGGACGTTCCCGGTTTGCGCACCCAATGCCATCCTTATTCCGATCTCTCGAGTTCGTCGCGACACTGCATAGGACATCACTCCATACAGCCCGATTCCCGCGAGCAGTAGTGCTAACGCTCCAAATATCGCCAACAAGACCGCGCCCATCCGCGCAGCGAATAGCGACGCAACAAGGACTTCGTTTAACGACTGAAGGTTCACGGCCAGGTTAGGATCCAGCGACTGAATCTCTCGACGCACTGTCGTCGCTATCATTCTTGGATCGCCTGAAGTTCTCACGTGCAGCGTCATTCCGGTTTCGTGATTCTGAGCGAGTGGCGTGTAGACCACTGGCCGCAAAGCCTCACCGAGCGTTCGGTACTTGCTATCCCCGACGACGCCGATGATTTCTGTCCAGGGACCTTGATCGCCGCGAAAACTCACTCGCTGCCCGAGCGCAGATTGGTCGCCCAGGAATCGACGAACAAAAGATTCGTTCACAACAATCACCAGCGGCGCCTTGTCATTATCTTGTGCGCCGAAGTCACGACCGCTGCGAAGTGGAATCCCCAGAGTCTGGAAGTACTTCAGACCGACAACATTCATGCTCACACTGTTCGCGGTTTGAGGATCGTCGCCGCTGCCTTCTGACCGGCTGACATTGTTGGGTCCTTCTTTCCCAAGTATGAGGAAGCTGCTGGTGCGACCGGTACCGCTGAGAGGCACCACGCGAGCGACAGTCGCCGATTCAACACCTGGCAACGCTTCGATGCGCTCAACCACTCGCTCATAAAACTCTCGGCCTTGAGTTTTTGTGTACCGCAACAGATTGATGTTCAATTGAGCGTCGAGGATTTTGTCTGCGTCGAATCCCGGATTAATGCGCTGTGCGTTGTTCAAGCTTCGCAGGAACAGTCCTGCTCCAATAAGCAACACCAACGACAGGGCTACCTGAGCAACCACCAGCATATTGCGGAGTGTGAAGCGACGACGGCCTGACGTGACCGCTGATACTTCATCCTTGAGAGACGGCACTAGGTCTGGTTTCGACGCCTGTACCGCGGGTGCCAGGCCGAAGAAGATCCCGGTCGCTATCGACAATGCAAATGTGAACGCGAGCACCCGCCAATCAAGATGATAGTCGAGAGTGAATGCAAACATTCCTTCGGGCGGCGTTGTGGTCTTCAAGAGGTCAATCGTCCACGAAGCGATGAACAGACCTACCAGCCCGCCAGTGAGCGAGATCATCACGCTTTCCGTGAGCAGTTGACGCACCAGACGGAACCGGCTCGCACCCAGAGCGAGGCGAACTGCAATTTCTTTGCGTCGTGCCGAAGCACGCGCCAAAAGCAGGTTCGCAACGTTGGCGCACGCAATCAGCAGAACCATGGCTACGACCGCGAGCAGCAACCCGGCTACCGAAACCAATTGCGAGTAGCCATCAGGGTCGATTTTACTGACAGGAAAGAGAGTGGCAGTACGATTTTGATTTGAGTCCGGATATGCTTCTTCCAGACCCGCGGCGATCGCGGTTACCGCTGCTTGAGCTTGCTCGAATGAAATCCCCGGCTTCAATCGGCCGATCATTTTCAGCCAGTGTGAGCCGCGTCTGGACAAAAGGTCCGGATTCAATTCTCCAGAAAACCCGGCGCGCGGTGGACGCACGACGGCCTGCATCATCATCGGAACGTAAATGTCATTATTCTCGAGAACCTCCGGCCCGTAGAAGCCCGCGGGTGTAACGCCGATGATCGAAAAGGCATGGCCGTTCAGATTTAGTTGCTGGCCAATAATGTTCGGACTGCTGCCGAAGCGGCGTTCCCAAAGCCCGTGACTGATTATCACAACTCGGTGCGTGTTTGGTGTTTTGTCCTCCTCGGGCAGGAACGTGCGACCGATCTCGGCACGAAGCCCAAGAACGTCAAAGAAGTTACCCGATACGATTGAGCCGGATATCAAATCGCTTTGATCATCGCTCCTTGCGCTTACAGTGATGCCCGAGTAGGTCAGGAGATCGGCGAAAACCTCGTTCTTATTTCGAAAGTCGACGAAATCCGGATAGGACGCGACGCTCCAGGGACTGGTACGGTTGCCGCTGAAGACGAAGACGAGCTGGTTAGGTTCAGTGACCGGCAGCGGTCTGAGCAGGGCTGCGTTCACCACACTGAAGATCGAGGTGTTGGCGCCGATTCCCAGCGCTAGTGAGAGCACCGCTACTGCAGCGAACCCGGGGCTCGCACGCAAGACGCGGAAAGCGTAGCGAATGTCTTGTAAAAAAATTTCCATAGACGTTTTTGTTCGGCGTTGAATGGTCAACGTTCAACGTTTAGCGTTTATCGTTCAGCGTTAAGTACTCTGTCCGAATCGTGAACCGGTATTCCTAACTGCAGATAAGGAAAACATATGCTTCAACTCTGAACACTAAACTCTGAACGCTAAACGCCGAACGCTAAACGTTCAACGCGGAGCGTTGAACGTCATTCATGCTTCAACGCCACCATCGGATCCACTTTCATCGCTCGAACTGCCGGAACAAAACATGCCCCCGTCGAAACAATGATCAAAATTACCGACACCGCTGCAAACGTCAGCGAATCAGTAGCGCTCACTTCATAGAGCAGGCTGTTGATTAAACTCGTCAAAACGAATGAGGCTGCGAGCCCGCCTGCCACTCCAATAAGCGTCAATGCCAATCCCTGACCCAACACCAACCGCAATACGTCCGAAGCGCTTGCGCCGAGCGCCATTCGAATCCCGAGCTCCCGAGTCCGCTGCGTTACGGCGAAACTCATCACACCGTAAATACCAATCGACGCCAACAACAACGCTACACCTGCGAATATACCCAGCAGCAGCATATTGAAACGTCTTTGAGCAAGCGCCGTGCTGATGCGCTGAGCCATCGTCCTTACATTGGAAACGGGCTGGTTACTGTCGACCGATTCAATCGCTCCTCGAACTGCGCCAGTGAGAGCTTCAGGTTGAGTTGCAGTGCGAGTAACGAGATACATAGGACCAATCGTCGAAGTGGCAGTAGAAAACAGTGGTTGCAGAAAGGGCAGATAAACTTCCGGCTTTGCGGGAATATCCGGGCCGAGGTGCTTGACGTTTCCTGCCACACCGATGATCTCACACCAGTTCGGCTTTCCTTCACCAAGCCCGCTGTATGCGATTCTTTTCCCGATGGCATCTCGTGACCAATAGCGATCGGCTAATGCCTGATTGACTATTGCTACTCGCGGCGATTCTGAATTGTCTCGTTGAGTAAAAGCTCGGCCGCGAAGGAGGGGAATCCCCATCGTGGAAAAATATCCGGAACTGATAAAGCGCAACTCTTCATCCGGGCCCGGCTCGCCTTGAATAACATTGCGGCCCTCGATTTTAAAGCTTCGATCGGCGGTTGACCCGCTTAGCGGCAGCACGTTGATTGTCGCGGTCGATTGGACTCCGGGTTGCGCTTGTATCCGTTCGATTAAGTCCTGGAAAAATCGGGTCTGTCGGTTGAAATCCGGATACTTCGAACGTGGCAATGAGAGCCGCATAGTTAAGAGGTTTTCCGCATTGAACCCAGGATCGGCGACTTGCACCCGGATGAAACTCCTTATCATCAACCCGGCGCCTATCAGCAACACAACAGATAGAGCCAGCTCCGAGATGACCAAGAGTCCGCGCAATCGCTGTCTCTGGCGACCGTCCGTTGAATTGCGACCCACATCCTTCAGTGTTTCGTTGAGGTCGGGCTTTGAGAATTGCATCGCAGGAGCAAGCCCGAAAAGAAGGCCGGTCAGAAGGGAAACACTCATCGTCACCGCAACTACTCGAGCATCAAGCGAAATCTCATTGAGCCGCGGAATGCTGGCCGGACTCAGCGATACCAGAAACTCCACACCCCAGAGCGCCAGGAGTAATCCGAGTCCGCCGGCGATAATCGCGAGTATCGTACTCTCAGTAAGAAGCTGACGAATCAGGCGCACGCGAGTCGCTCCAAGTGCGGTTCGAACCGCAACTTCTTTTTGACGCGCGACGCCCCGCGCAAGCAACAGGTTGGCTACGTTCGCGCAGGCGATCAACAGAACGAACCCCACGGCGCCGAGGAGAATAAGCAGTGTCGGTCGGACTTCGCCCACGATGTCGTCCCGCATCGCGATGACTGATGCGCCGTAACCTGTTCGATAGGTGCTTGAGTGCTCGATGCTCATTCGTTGCGCGATCGTGTTCATATCGGCCTGGGCACGATCGATCGAGACTCCCGGCTTTAATCGCGCAACGACGTTCAGGAAGTGGGAGCCGCGATTATTCTCGGTGAGTAACTCGGGATCAATGGTCAGAGGCAGATAGAGTTCCGTATCGGGATCTGGGAAACGGAAGTCGAAAGGCATGACTCCGATGACTTCAATGCTCTTGCCGTCGATGTCGAGAGTCTTGCCGATCACATTTGGTTCACCAGCGAAGCGACGTTGCCAAATGGAATAGCTAAGAACGGTCACTTGCGATTGCCCCGGCTGATCCTCATCCGGTGCGAAGCCGCGTCCTATTATGGGGTTGATGCCGAGGACTGGTAGAAGATTCGGCGAAAGAAGAGACGCGCGGATGCGCTCGGGCTCATCACCCCCGGTGACATTTACTCCCTGGAAGTCGTATGCGGCGACCTGATCAAAACAATTGTTTTGTTCTCTGAAGTCAGCCAATTCCGGAGCGGAGACGACGATCTTTTCGAGACCGGTCTGCCGTAGGCTACTGTAGATAGTGACCAGTCGATCGGAGTCTTTGTAGGGCAGTGGACGAAGGACAACCGAATTGACAACGCTGAAGATTGCGCTGTTTGCTCCAATTCCCAACGATAAAGCAAACACTGCTACCGCGGTGAAGCTCCGGTCTTTTAACAGCTTTCGAACGCCGTATTTAATGTCTTGAAACAGAGAGTCCATGGGGAATTGAGTCATTGAATCATTGAATCATTGAATCATTGAGTCATTGAATCATTGAGTCATTGAATCATTGCGGATTGCCGATTTGCGATTTCCGATGGCTGATTACAACTCGCAAAGGCCAAGCGGAAATTGGCAGCCGCAAATCGACCTTCCGCAATCTGAATCTGAATCGGCAATCTGAATGTGAATCTGCAATCTGAATCTGCAATCTGAATCTGCAATCTGAATCTGCAATCTGAATCTGCAATCGCCTTCGTTAATCGTCAATCAAAAATCACCAATCTCCATCTTCAATGATCCTTGTGCTTCTTCTCCGCCATCTGCTCGTATCGTTTGAATCGCGGATCAGACCGCAGATTATCAAGATCCTCATCGCCGTGTACGTAGTCCCCAACATCGAAACCGGCGTTCACCGACTTCTCGAGAAATTCAAACGCCGCGTCTCGATTGTTCATCATCGCGTGGCCGCAGGCGATGTTGTAAAGCGATGTCGGTTTCTTATATCCAAACTGAAACGCCTGCTCGAAGGCCGAAATGGCCTTGGTATGTTCGCGGGAGTAATGAAGCGCATAGCCCAGGTTGAACCAGCCGCGGCCGCTAGTCGGGTTTTCTTTGAGGAAGGTTTCGTAGGTTTTTATAGCCGGCGCCCATCGTTCCTTCGAGTATTGTGAGCCGTCAGAATGCTGGTTGAATTGCGACAGCGACAACACCCGGCTGAGCTCCTGAATATTTTTGAAGCGGGGTTCGCCTCGTAAGCTTGCTATGTCCGGATCGTCTCTGAGTCTTCCGCCGTCGTCGAACCCGGCATTGACTGCTTTCTCGAGCCACTCAATTCCAAGGCTGCGATCGCCCTTGAGCGCATAAGCGCACGCCAGGTTGTACATAGCACTTGAGCCGCGGTATCCAAGCAAGTCGACCGCCTGATTCAGCGCGCTCACGGCGCGATCAAAATCTCGCAGTCGGACGAGCCGCGAGCCGACCTTGTACCAGTCATCTCCATCCTGAGACGCGTCACGCTTGAGTTGCTCAAAGCTATTGATTGCGTCTTCGAGACGCGAAACAGTTTTATCTTTGTCAGGCTTGTCATTTTTCTTCAGAAACGAGGCCTTTTTGAGAATCTCGTTAAAACGCGGATCGGAGCGCAACGGGTCAAGGTCGGAGTCTTGCTTCAGGAGATCCGCTCTATCAAACCCGACGCCCAGGGATCGATCGAGCCAGAAGAGCGCATTCTCTTTGTCGTTCAACAGCGAGTACCCGCAGGCTATGTTGTACATCGAAGTTGCCTGGCGATAGTTGAGTGCGATCGAGTGAGTGAACGCTTCGATTGCTTCGATGTATTTGTCCGATTGATGCAATGCGTACCCGCGATTGAACCAATATGCGCCGTCCCGGGTCTCGGCCTTTTTGTCATCCGCGGTGGTCCGCAAACTGCCGTGGTCGACATACGAGTGCTTTGATTCACGCGTAACGGTAGTCGTTTTCGTGGCCCTCGAGCTGTTGCGCGATTGAGAGTAAGCGATTAATGAGAGGATCGAGACCAAAGCGATCAACGCCAGCAGCTTTAGATTCGCTTTCATATAGGCTCCTTAAGATCGGTTTCTAGTTTCTGGTTTGTGGTTTCTAGTTTCTGGCTTCTGGTTATTGGTTTCGGGCGTCCGGGTTTGAAATTTGAAATTTGAAATTTGAAATTTGAAATCTGCAATCTCCTGTTCTGCAATCTTCCGTTCTCCCTGTGGATGAATCGCGCTCACCTATTGAGTCAGGTCACGTTTCTTAACGCTCTTATCCACAGATTTTCAGATTGCGCAGATCCGCAGATTGCGCAGAAAGAAGCCCGAAACACATAAATCAAAGACCAATGTTTCATTCGCATCGAAGGGCGAACATTGGATCGACCTTCGTTGCGCGGCGCGCCGGAATGACGCACGCTGTCAATGCAACAACCGTTAACAACAAAGCGACAGAAGCAAACGTCGCTACATCCGTAGGACCAACGCCGAACAACAACGTCGACATCAAGCGCGTTAAGCCAAGCGACGCAGCAACACCGACCACTACACCCGAAATAGTGAGAGCTACGCCCTGCGCGACGACCAGCTTCACTACATCTGAACCCTTCGCGCCCAGAGCCATGCGGATTCCGATTTCGTGCGTACGCTGGGAAACCGTGTATGAGATCACTCCGTAAATGCCAACCGACGCCAGTGCAAGCGCGGTAGCCGCAAACAAGCTGATGAGGATCATATTGAACCGGCGCGTGGCGACCGAGCTGGCAAGGATCTGCTCCATCGTCTCTACGTTTGATATCGGCTGAATTGAGTCAACGGACCAGACCTGACTCTTGACCGCGCCGACAAGATTCAGTGGATTCCCATCGCTCCGAATCACGAGTGTGTTGAAGATTATCGGAAACTGCGTGTAGGGCCAGTAGATAGTTGGTATCGGGTCGGCATCCAGAGTAGCCTGCTTGACGTCTCCAGCAATTCCTACTATCTCACCGGTAAGCGGAGGACCCCAGTCTTTCATCGTTACTCTCTTACCGATGGGATCCTCATTCGGCCAGAATCGGCGGGCCATGGTTTCATTTATTACCATCACCTTCGGAGAGTCAGGCGAATCAGAGTCAGCAAAGGTTCGACCGGCGCGCAGCGGAATTCCCATCGTTCGGAAATAGTTCGAATCGATGGTTCTGATGTCTGCGGTCGGTTCGTCTCCCAATTCATAAGATCGACCTTCGACCACAAAATCCGTGGCGGCTCCGCCGCGCAGCGGCAGCGCTGAAGTGAGTCCGACTGCTCGAGCGCCGGGTGCCTGGGCTACACGCTCAAGCACGGTTCGCAGAAAGGTGATTTGTTGCTCGGGAGTCGAGTACCTGGACAGCATCAGGTTGACGGTCAATACGTTTCGCTCATCGAAACCGCGATCTGTCCTTAGGAGGCGCCAGAAACTGTTTATCAACAGCCCCGCGCCGATCAGCAGCACCAGCGCAACCGCTACCTCAGTAACTACCAGGGATTGACGCAACCAGCGTCGCCGCGAGCCTGTAGAGCCACGCCCACTGTCCTTAACAACCTCGTGAATCGACATCTTCGGGAGCTGTAAAGCAGGAGCCATTCCGAAAAGAATTCCCGTTACAAGAGAGACCAGTGAGGTAAAGACAAGGACGCGCCCATCGAGATGGACTTGATCCATGCGAGGCAGGTTTCCTGGTGCAAGCGCAACGATCGAGTCGACTCCCCAAAACGCAACCAACAACCCGGCGGATCCGCCGGCAAGGCCAAGCAACGTGCTCTCCGTCAGCAACTGGCGAGCGATCCGCCATCGACTCGCGCCCAGCGCGAGTCGTATGGCGATTTCTTTTTCCCTCGCGGCGGAGCGCGCTAACAGCAGGTTGGCAACATTCGCGCATGCGATTAGCAGTACACAACCGACGGCGCATAGAAGCACAAGAAGCGCGGGCCGCATCCCGGCCACGATCCGCTCCTGTAGGCCGATGATGGTTACACTGAGTTCGGGATCATCCACACCAGGATTTCGTTTATTGATTCCGGCGGCTATCGCATTTAACTCGGCTTCCGCTTGTTGCATAGTCGCGCGTGGCTTTAGTCGCGCGACTACCGCCAGCAGGTGGGCCCGGCGATTGTCTCGAAGCTTATCGCCGGCGACAAGCGGCGACCAGACGTCATACTGACCTGGGAAAAGAATGTCCGATTGAAAGCCGGGCGGCATCACTCCGATGACGGTCGATTCGTGGTTGGCGAACTTGATGGGCTTGCCGATGATGTTCGGATCGCCGCCATAACGTCGTTGCCACAGTGCGTTGCTCAGTACAACAACGTTGCTGTTGCCCGCGGTGTCCTCCTCACGGGTGAATGTGCGTCCGAGCAGCGGTGGAACGCCAAGCGCGCCAAAGAAATTCGCGGAAACCAGCATGATCGAGACCTGCTCGGGCTCGCCGCCGTTGCCTATGAGGTTGTCGGACCAGAATCGAGCGCCGGCGATGTTTTCGACCGACTCCGTTTCGTTGCCCAGGTCGAGAAAGCTGGCGTAAGTGAAATTACCTTTCCATTTTGGGTGGCTCTCGCCGAGTCTCACCAGCCGGTCGGAATCCGGGAAGGGAAGCGGGTTCAGTAATACCCCGTTTACAACGCTGAAGATGATCGTGTTTGCGCCGATCCCGAGCGCGAGAGTGATCAGGGCTACCGCGCTGAACCCGGGTTTATTCAGCAGCATCCGAATTCCGTACCGTAGATCCTGAATGAGAGTGCTCATTTCGTCGCTTCGAAATTTGAAATTTGAATCTGAAATTTGAAATCTGAAATTAAAATCTGAAATCTGTTTTCTCATCTGCGTAATCTGTGGATGAGTCAAAGCGATCAGGTTTGAACCCTTTCAAGAGCTCGGCGCATCCGCCGGTTACGCAGAGAAAAGCAGATTTCAGATTTCAGATTTCAAAACCAAAAAAACCACAAACCAGAAACTACAAAACAAAAGTACAAACCAAAAACCATAAACCAGAAACCCTCACTCGTACCGCAGCGCCACCATCGGGTCCACTTTCGCCGCCCGGCGCGCCGGCACAAAGCAAGCCAGCAATCCCACAACAGTCAAACATATGCCGACCAGTACGAAGGTCGTCGGGTCTGTCGCGCTCACTTCGAACAAAAGAGTCGCCATTAAACGAGTCAACACCAGCGCTCCGCCCAGGCCAACAGTCAATCCAACCAGAGTCATCTTCAACCCCTCGCCAACGACCATTGCGAGCACCGTTCGAGTTGTTGCACCCAGCGCAACCCGAACCCCAATCTCCTGCGTCCGTTGCGTCACCGAGTACGCCATCACCCCATAAATCCCAATCGCCGCAAGCGAAAGAGCGATAGCCGAAAACGAGCCGAGCAAGAGCGAGAGGAATCGCGGCCGCACCAGCGAATCCGCGACAGCATCGCTCATAGTTTGTAGTTGAAATATCGGGACGCTCCCATCCAGTTCTCGAACCGCCGAGCGTATCGCCGACGCGATCGACGCAGCCGAACCACTGTCGGTGCGCACAACAAAACTCATTCGGTTGGTTATTCCGGTGGATAGAGTTTGAGGCAGGAGAAAATAGAGCTCTGTGCCGCCGGGTTTGTCGACACCCAGATTTTTTGTGTCCTCGACTACGCCAATCACAGTTAACCAGGGCGGGTTATTTCCGAAACCCGCGCGTACCCGTCGTCCAATGGGACTCCCTTGCCAGAATCGCCGGGCCATCGCCTGATTGATCACCATGACCTTTTGAGCGCTCTCATTTCTATCGGATGCTTCAAACGTTCGGCCCTCGATCGTGCGGATGCCCATCGTCTTGAAGTAGTTTTCGTTCACCGTGTTCCAGTAATCGATGTTCTCGGCCGGGCCATCGGCGGTCGCCTGATAGTCTTCGATGTCGGTGTCGTTTGCATTTATCGGTCGAAGCGGTGGGAGACCAGAAACGAACGAAGCGGATTTAACACCCGGCAGTGAGGACAATCGCTCCTCAAGTTGTGTAGCGAACCTCAAGCGGTCCGGACTCTGATAGCGAGAACCCGGCAGCTGGAGACTGAAGGCGGTGACCGACCGCGGATCGAATCCTAAATCCACGTGACGAAGCTTCCAGAAGGCTCGAATCATCAATCCGGATCCAACCACTGGAATCACCGCAAGCGCGATTTCAGCGACCACCAGCGTTTTCCGTAACCGGTTACTCCCTCCACCACCTGACGTCCGCTGCCCCGATCCCCTCAGTGCTGTTGCAAGATCCCCATGCCTCATCTGCACCATCGGAGCCATCGCGAACACGATGATTGAAATAATTGAGACTCCGAGCGTGAACGCCAGCACCCGCGGATCAATGCCGATTTCCGCCGTTCTGGGAATGCTGTCAGGCGCTGCAGCCAAAACAAGCCGAAGCCCAAGCACGGCCAAACCGATGCCTGTTGCCGATCCAAGTACGACGAGAATCATGCCTTCCGCCAGGAACTGCCTCAGCAGCCTGTTCCTGCCAGCTCCAAGCGCGAGCCGAATAGAAAACTCTCTGCGTCTGGCTTCCGCACGAGCCAGCAGGAGATTTGCAACGTTCACACACGCGATCAGAAGCACGAATCCCACAGCGCCGAGAAGCATCAGCACCGCCGGACGCGCCGCGCCAACGACGTCTTCGTGGAGTGGCACCATCAATACTGGGTGATTCTCGGATCCTGGCAGATGCATGGATCGATTCTGACTCTTCCATCCGGCGGCTAATGAATCCATCTCCGCGCGGGCTTGCGCGACACCAAGGTTGGGTTTGAGTCTCCCGATCACATAAAGAAAGTGTGAACCGCGGCCTCCGGGATTTGCCGGATCGAATTGCAAAGGCTGCCAAATCTCGGCAGGGTCATTAGAGCCGGGCGGGAAGACAAAACCCGACGGCATGACCCCAACAACGGTAGTTGGCTGCGAGTTGATTTGTATCTGTTTTCCTATGATGTCCGGTGCTTTCCCGAACGCGCGTCGCCACAAACCATCGGAGATGAGAGCGGTCGCCGGCCCGCCATTGCGATCTTCTTCAGGCGTAAAATTGCGGCCCATCGCCGGCTGTACGCCCAGGGTATCAATCAGTCCGCGAGTGATAATGGCAGAAGTAACTCTTATGGGTTCGTCGGTGCTTGTGGCGACATTCCGCCCGGTGGTCGTCCAGGCGCCGATGCTCTCCCAGGAGTCGGCCTCGTTTTGAATGTCCAGGAATTCTGGTGGGGACATCCAGAATTTCTTGAGGTCCATAGTTGGAAACTCGGTATAGACACGGACTAGCTTTGAGGGGTCGCGATAGGGCAACGGTTTCAACAGCACGGCATTGACGACGCTGAAGATAGCGGTGTTGGCGCCGATTCCGAGGGCGAGGGTGATGACGGCGATCACAGCGAATCCCGGTTTATGTGACAGCATT
>DATFWY010000282.1:0-3424 GCA_035258805.1 Blastocatellia bacterium
CGCATCGCATCGAGCTTTGCCATGGAGATCGCGCCCTACATCGTGATTTATGTCGGTTTGGGCTTGCTTTTCAGTGCTTTGGTGCTGGCGCTGGCGGTGCAGTTCATGGATCCGGGTGGAGTGGATAGAGACAGTGATTGCTGACTGCATCATCTTGTCTCGCATCGCGCATCGCAATGTATCCGGTCCAAGTCATAGTTTTCGCTGTTCTGGCCTTGCTGGTCGCGGCTTTACTGCTGGCGCTGGCGCTCTGGTTTGTAGGTTGAGGCGGACATGTCCGCCATTGTGCATTGATATTGCTCAGCTATTTGTGCTGTGCTGAGTTGTATCCACACATCAATCCACGAAGAGAGAGCGAGAAAGAAAGAGAGAAAGATATATCTTTTTCTCTTTATCCTTTTGTTTTTGTTTTTGAAACTGGATCCGCTCCGTACGGCACCCCCCGTTGGCGGGAAGGGGGCGGCGGTCGAGAGTCGCGATTGCCTCCTCAATATGGGACCGGAATCTGAGACTGGGTCCCGCTCTCCCGGTGAGCACTGATATAAAGGTCCTTTATTGTTTCCATCAAAATGATCTTTATCGAAGTGTGAAGTGGCTCACGTATCTCCCCCGATTACCCCTCAAAAATCCGACAGTTGGTACTAGGACCCGCCAACTTTCTGCGGGAGGTAAAAATGCACCGGAATATCGTGGTGGTGACCCTCCTCATAGCGTTCGTTGCAATCGGGCTAAGTGCAGGTGTCACAGCAGCACTCGTGGCCACTTCGCAGACCGCACAAGCCGGGGGGAGCCCTTAGCGCCGCTTGAGACCGGCGCGCGGAGTTTGGCCGACCGAGTAGAACTTCGTTCGGGTGAGTGGGCAGCCGGCAATCCGCCGGACCGGAGTAAGATACATGTCGCTAAGTAATCTACCTCAGAATACTGTGAAGCGCGCCAGGCAAGCGATCGTGCTGCTCGCGTTAGTTGTCTTATTCAATCTCGTTCTCTACGAACTCATCTTCCTGCTCGCCAGGTACGGCGATCCGCCCATTATTCCAAGCGGCTCTTCATTCCCAGCATTCGTATTGTTTCTCTCTTTTACTTTGTCGATCGGAATTATTTTGATCGTTGGTCTCGGCGAGAGGGTCGATGCGTCAAAGACCGACAACGTGTGGGTGAAGCGGATTGGCATAACGCCAATCATGACTATTGTTGCAGTCCTCATCACGATCTTGGCGAGCTTCAGTGGGCTTGGCGAAAAAATCATCCCCAGCGACCCGGAATTGAGGCTCAAGTTCATGCTCGCAAATGTCGGGGTTACCTGCGTCGCCCGAGAAAGCCGAGAAAGGAAGTCAACCCCGGAGGCTAGCAAATTGTTGGCTGTTATTTATTCTCCGGAAAAGAAATACATCAAAACAATTGAGGAATTTCTCGTCAATAAAGACCTGATTTCGAAAGCCACGAGCCGCGACTTCGAGTTGATCAAGCCAGGCTCAGAGGATGAAAAAACTCTGAAGCAATTTGCGCGTCGTTCGCAGGAGAAAGGCTCGGAATCGCTGAAAGAGGATCTGGAAACCCCAAGCAACTGGATCGGATATGGGGTACGAGTGAAGGATCCAGTGGAGACCACACCAATTGCGATTCCTGCTGTTTTCGATGGAACCCTCAAGACGCGTCTTTTCGTGGCCTTCCGTGAACGGTTTCCGACAGACACAAGACCGGAACTTGCGAGCCTAGACGCATCCGTTGATGTTTCGCGCGCAGAGAGTCCGCGCGTAGAGATACTTCCACTATTTCAGCTCAACATTGGCCCCAACAGGCCGCGTGATTTGACACAAGTGACCAACTTGGACCTCAAGATCTTCACCGGTCACAGCTGTTGGCACATCGGACTTTAACCTCCAGGGGCGTTTTGACTACCATGCACCGGGTGCGGCTCGCGCTACCTCATGTCATCGAACGTCTGACGCTTGGTCTGTTGGTCGTCCTTGCGGGATGGGCGGCGGCACCACCCATATCAGCGGCCCAGGAAATCAGTATCGGTTGCACCGAGCATGCTCCGGTGTCTGAGAGTTTTATCCGTTGCGTCCGAGCCATCATGGAGCACTTGGAGAAGGACATACCGATCGACCAGGCTGTTCTTGCTCAACCCCTCCGCGGCCTTCTCGAACAAGTAGCGAAGGCACAACCCTATCGCGGCGCAGCTGCCGACCTCGACGAATTCAAGCGTAGGTCGCTCGAGCTCAAACGCGATCCAGTGTCGAATCGTGATGCGATTACAGTTTTGGACAATGCGATTGCCTCTCACGCAGACGAGATACGTGCTGCAATATCTACCCAAGCAATAGCGGCACAGGCCAGCCCTGGCACCAACATCCATCCTGACTTCGTAAAGCAAAAGCTGGCGTTTCTCGCTTCGGACAGAGCCAGGTTTTATGATCGCGGTCCGTTCGAGATGGTTCGTCGCTCCTTGCTAGCAACTGCGCTCGAAGAGGATTACTTTCTGGAGCGAGTCTCCAAGGGGACAGATAACGGCAGATTGCGCAGTGCAATACTGGTCCTCGACGAGTTGATGGACCGCTACACCCGGCCGCAGGCATACCCGCACCTCAGTATTCGACAGCGGAACTCACAGATCAACACTCATCTCTTCTGGCGTGCCAGCCTCCTCTTCGCGCTCGGAGAGAAGTCCGACATGGTCAGCAATTTGCGTGACCTCGTGTTGAACAATAGACAATTCGGACTTGAGACTCGAGAACCAGGCCATGTCTACATCTATAGAGTGTTCAGTCTTCCATACGAAATGAGGGTGCAGCCGGACTTGGGCGCTGACGGCGGACGCAAAATCGAAATTAACGATCCCGGCCTTCTAAAGCGCTATTACAATCCGGCCCAACTGGCATTGGCCGCGTGCGCGCATATCGACATTGCGGGACAGGGCATTCAGAAATTCATCAGGGCCGTAAGCGATCTGAGGTTCAATGATTACTATGTAGTAGTCGGCACCGCGGATGATCCAACCAAACTGCAACAATTGGAAGCAATGGTCCATCGGACCTTCGATGACAAAACCCGTCGCAAGTTATCGGCGATCGTAACTACGCAAGCAGGTGAATTTCCCACTATGATAAAGCATGGCGCGAAGTCGTGTGGTATCGATGACACCGTTTTGAATGACATCTACTCGCCTTTCGAGTTCCGATCGGAGATCAAACGTATTGAAAGACTGGAAAACAAGCCCGCTAAAAAACAGTACTATTATCTCCTGCTTGCGGGCCGACTGAACGAAACGCAAGCCCGCACGATATCCGAGTTTCTGAACACTACGCTCCTTTCCCCGCTAAAATTGGAAAACGCCTATATCGCGAGAATGCGAATCGACCAGTAAATGCGTGACCGCTTGAGAAGTCGGGCAACAAGGGTCACAGTCGCTAACGAAACGCGG
>DATFWY010000283.1:0-52943 GCA_035258805.1 Blastocatellia bacterium
AGGCGATTGGAACGGGGACGGTATAGACACAATAGGATTGTACAATCCAGCGGCCGGTGCGTTCTTCTTGAGGAACTCCAACAGCGGAGGAGTAGCAGACATATCATTTGCGTTCGGACCGGCGGGCGCTGGATTTATACCAATAGTTGGTGACTGGAACGGGGACGGAATAGACACAATTGGTTTGTACGATCCGGCCGGAGGGGCCTTCTTTTTGAGGAACTCGAACACAACGGGGATAGCGGATATAGCATTCGCGTTTGGACCCGCGGGTGCCGGCTTCATACCACTTGTGGGTGACTGGGACGGGAACGGCATAGACACGGTAGGGTTATACAACCCGGCGGCAGGAGGATGGTTCTTAAAGAACTCAAATACTGGAGGAATTGCCGACATAACCTTTGCATTTGGTCCTGCCGGTCTGGGATTCAAACCAATCATTGGGGATTGGGATGGACTATAAACTGAAGGCTTAAAGTCGGGCTTTTCTGCTAAGTCTTTGTTATATACTTTGGGCCGAGAAGTGCGGGAAAGCTCGATACAGTCGCGATCAAACCAGGATCATTTTGTGATAAGCATTCGCGTATAGCCCGGGATCGGCGAATAATGATGAACGATTCGTGGATTTCTGAAGGGCGTTCTCAAAAGATATGAACTGATCTGCCACACGCTTACGGGCTTAAGGGTCCGGCGAATGGCATCATAGCCCCGTCGCCGGTCTGGCGGAAGGGACGAAAATCTCGACGCACGCCATCGCAACCCCAGGGATCGAAATGGCTCCGGCAGGTATTCAAGAGAGGGAAGTCCGGTGTGCAGCTCGATGCGGTTATAACGATCGGGGAATTCCAGGAACATGAAGCCCCCTGGGGCCAGCACCCGTATGTGTTCCCTCAGATACCTGTACGGTGATGGAGTGTGTTCGATAATGTGACCCGACACGATGGATGTGAACGTGTTATCGGCAAAGGGAAGATTGCGCCCATCATACAGGAGAGCACAAAATCCGAGCTGTCCAACTACGCGCTGGTTTGTAATCTGAACATAATCCTGAACGACCTCTGTGCCGAGGATTTCCTGGAAACCGAAACGGCGCGCAATGATCATTTCTGAACCCGCTGCACAACCTGAAACGAGAAGACGACGACGTGCGCTTTCCGGCATGCGCGGCACGAAGTAATTGAAGCGATCGCATACTCCACTATTCAAAGAGAATAGTTCTTCAGCGTTTCTGTCGACTGGCTCTTGCCCAATGCTAGCTAGATACGTTGTCAGCAGTGCTCTACACGCAGCCTCGCGTTCATGCTCCTCAATGAACTCATTGTATCCAGCTGATTGTGCGGTTTGGCTTGACACGCGCTCTCGCTTATTCGCGGTTGAATAACTCTTAGATTGAGTCTACTAGCGGCTTCTCATTTCCGGCTTCATTAAAGAATGCTTCCAGAATGTTATAAGCCGACCTCTCAGGAAAGAATTGACAGATATCTACCAGGGCCTTGCGCTGAAGCCGGATCCTAAACTCCTCATCCTCAACTACTCGCTGCAGCGCTGAGAAGCAGGCCTTCGCTGAGTTTGTGTCGACAACGACAGCGTTCTCTTCGTGCTTTACAAAACTAGACGATCCACCACGTTTAGGCACGATAACCGCCGCCCCGCAAGCCATCGCTTCCATAGCTGTCAATCCCATCGCTTGATAAGTCGAGAAATCGACGAAGATGTCCGTCTCATCAAGAAGATTCGCAATTTGCGGACGAGTGAGGACACCGCCAAGGTTAAAAGAAAAGTTGCTTGTCTCCCGGAAGCCTCTCAGATCATCCGGGTCACAGCCGAATAGATTTACTTCAACAGCATCGCGATAGAGGGATTGGAGTTCCTTCAAAATCTCCAACGTTTCTCGGGGGGCCCGCCGGGGGGAGCTGGGCCGAATCATTGCGGCAATCTTCAATGGTCGTTGGCCGCTGACAGGTCGTTGGTTGCGTGGGCGGTACAGGTCTATGTTGACACTCGGCCCAATGACGATACTTTCTACGCCGATCTCCGACCACACTGTTGCTCGATTCCATTCGGTCTTGGTTACGCGTATGAGATCAGCGAATCGAGTATACGAATTCCAAGCAATTTTAAATTCCGGAGATCCCTCGGTGAAGAAGTACGGCTCAAAGTCCTGGATATAGTAGCCCCTGAGCGGAGAATTACTGCCTGAGTTATTCGAGACCAGCCACTCAACCGAAGCGCACCACGTAGCAATTACCGCATCATAGTCACAGAGGATCTTTGTTAGCTCAGTTTCGCCGGCAACGTATCGCACAGGCAGGACAACATCTGGATAGCTTTGTTCGAATCCTTTCTTGTATTTACTAAAGTTGAGGATAGTGGCGTCTACTCCCATCTTACGCATTGCTTCCGCTTCATCTAAAACAACATTGCTGCCGCCTCCCGGCATCGAGACTGGAAGGACGAACAGAACGCGTTTGTCTTTCCATTGGCCGCTACCCGCTTCTATCAGCCGCTGCCGCTCAACCATAACGCGGCTGCGGGCTCTTACGCCCTCGAGGACGCGATCGTAACGACATGAGGCTACGCCGTCTTCTATTACTCGTTCTCCGTGTTTTTCTGCGAGTGCTTTGCCGGCATGAACCCACAATTCTTTCCTGCGCTCGTGTGAATAGCTACGAGATTGTAGATGATGAACGTAGGCGTCATCAGCGACGGCTGCCTTCCAGCCAGCTATTCTGGCCCTCAAGCAATAATCATTTTCTTCGCCGTATCCTCTTCCAAATGCTTCTTCGTCGAAATATCCAATCTCATCGATAAGTTGGCGTTTGATCATCAGACAGAAGCCGTTGAGGAATGGCAGGCGCGGATACAGTCGAGCCGAGTTCTGGGTTACCAGATCGCCCAAATCCGCAACGGTCTTGCCAGTAGGTAGCTCATTCTCTGCGAACGAGCCATCGATGATGATCTCTGGTATTGATTGCCAGGTCGCTGAATTTGACAATGGGCCTACGAGGCCAATCTTTGGGTCAGATTCGCCGCAGGCAATCAGTCGATCCAGCCAATCTTTAGTAACGACTGTATCGCTGTTCAGCAGCACCAGATAATCGCTCGCAGACTGCTGCATGCCCTGGTTTGCCGCGAACGTGTAGCCTCTCGCATTCTCGTTTCTGATCAGCGCGGCTCCTTGTGACGTCGCAAAACTAGAAAGATAATTCTTCGTCTCCTGATCACTGCCGTCGTCGACCAGAATTAGCGAATAAGGCATCGTTGTATGGCGAACCACGGACTCAAGGCATCTTTTGACATCTTCCAATGCGTTATGAACACATATAATCACATCGGCTTTAAGCGAATGGGGTTGCAGAGCAGAAATCGGCCTGACCCGGTCGACTACTCTAAACTGGTAAGACCTGAGTAATGGCTTTGCAGTGCTGACAATTTCTGATGCCGGCACATCCAAGGTCCCTTGACTGTTCGTGCTCGGCATGAGTCCCAATCTCTTATAGATTGGCAGCAAGTAGGCGTATTTGATGCGTCCATAGAATCGATAAAGGGGCAAAAGATAGGGATACTTTACCCGGCTTCCGTAAATACTTAACAATCGCCAGCCAAGTGTATTATTAATCCTCACGAGTTGGGCTCTCTGATCAGCTACTCGATCGGCGAGTGTCTGGATTCTCTGTTCTTCTTCTTTAGTCTTAGAAACTAGTGCCTCAATGGACTGATTTTTGGCTGCTACTTCCGCTGAAAGGGCGGTTACGGTATCTTCAACCTCGGTGACGCGAGCCTTCCAAATCTGTGTATGTTTTTCACCTTCGACTGATTGTTCATTCAACGCACTGATCATTCGATGTTTTTCATCCAGTTGCGTTGACAGCGCTTCGATTGCTTGTTCCCGCGCTTCAAGCCGATGTTGGAGAGTTACAATCTCCTCCTGCCGTGATGCCAAATCAGCAGAGAGCGACCTAACGGTTTCCTCGAAAGCCTGGGTTCTTTGATTCTCCCGATCCCGCTCGGCTTCAACGGCGTTGAGTGCCTCAGCATTGAGCTCGCCGATTCTTCGGTCTTTGCACTCATTTTGGAACCTTAAAACCAGGCGGTTCCCAAGTTGAAAAAAGAACTCTCTGATCATTGCGGCCTGCTCGCCGGTAGCATTCATCAAGTCTTGCAGCTCCCGGGATCGAACCTTACCCAGAGCCAGTACTCCCAGACCATGGCCATGTAAGAATTCGAAGTGCCGATAGTGTCGTTTTATTTCATCCCAAAACAGGCTGACGCCAAAGTCCCGCTCCCGAACATTTGTGTCGTGAAATAGGATGACACCATCGCTGCTCATTTTTGGAAGCCACGTTTCGAAGTCTCGCTTAACCGCTTCGTACACGTGATACGCATCGATGTGAAGCAGGTTGATCGAACCATCCTCAAAATGAGGCAATGCTTCGTCGAATGTCCCCTGGATGAGAGATGAAAAACTCCCATATTTAGGATCGTGGTGGGCACGCAGGTCGGCCAGGACTTCAGGTCCGTAAAAGCTGGCATGCGGATCTCCTCGCCAGGTATCGATCGCAAAACAGCGAGTATCCAGATTCAGTTGCTTTACCGCCTGACAAAAAGCGCAATACGATTCACCATAATGCGTTCCAAGCTCGACAATCGTCTTTGGCCTCAGGATATCAACCAGGAACATCGCAAATGGAACGTGTTCATGCCAGGCTGATTCAACGAGACGTTCCGGCACTGCAAAACAGATCGGATGATCAAAGGGGTTCAACAAAATCCTCGTCTCCTCCCCACATTGTGAATCAGAAGCTGATTTTTTTGTAATCGGGACGGCGTGCTAATTCGAAACTTATTGTGGTCGGCCCAACCAGCCATCACTTTCTTTGCCGTAGCTGTGAAAACTTTTGTTCACTTCCAATGTCCAACGATAGCTTTTGCTCCAATCACGCCAAACGCAAAAGTGGTATCGGCCATGCCGCCAGAATTAGCATTCTTGATAAACCAACTACCTTTCGCTGGGTCGTACAAACCAACACTATATTTGGTGTTATCACTCCAATTGCCAGCGATAGGATAGAAATTCTGACCAGTGGGCCCGAAGGAGAACACAGTGTCAGCAACGCCATCTGAATTGGAGTTCTTTAAGAACCAATTACCCGTCTTTGAATCATACAACCCAACACTGTCTTTGCCATCCCCATCCCAATCGCCGGCGATCGGCATCAGATTCTGTCCAACCGGCCCAAAGGAAAAGACAATATCGGCGACACCGTCTGAATTCGAGGCCTTCAAGAACCAGTTGCCTTTAGCTGGATCATAAAGCCCCACTGTATCTTTGCCATCACCGTTCCAGTCACCAGTTATGGGTAAAAGTTTCTGGCCCGGCGCACCGAATGAAAAGGTAATATCAGCGACACCGTCAGTGTTAGAGTTCTTAAGGTACCAGGCGCTCTGCTTAGGATCATAGAGTCCAACAGTATCAATAGAGTCGCCGTCCCAATCTCCGGCGATCGGCCTGAGATCCCGGCCCGTTGGACCGAACGAGAATACTAAATCCGCTTCACCAGTTGAATTGCTGAGACGCAATAAAAATTTGCCGTCGCTCGGCTGATAATTACCAATGGTATGTCCTTTGTTATCGGTTGTTTTTATCGGAACCGGCTGTTGCGTGTTCTGGTTTCCTGATTGCGGGCTGGATTTCGTGCAAGCGATGAGCAGGTTAACTGCTGTCAAAACCAAGACGAATAAGAGGCGCTTGGGAAAAACCCTCATTTCCATCTCCTTTCATTCACTCTAACGGATTTTAAGAGGTAAGCCAGTCGATATTAAATTGAGTATAACCTCTACGGCGGAAAACACCTGGACACAAGCGGTACACGCCCTATAGCGCGTGAATCGTGAAGTAAGGATTCATACTCGGGTCGCGAAGCCAAACCGAGTATTGATCTCTGGGTTTTATTTGAAGCGATATAGGGCTGCGCAGCCGTATATTCCATAGAAATCGAACCGCTTAGGATCTAATCCGCTCATAACCGCCTGATAAACGCCGTAGTCATCCTGGTCAGCATCGCGGTTTCTTGAATCATTGAAATCATGAAAGAGGCAGAAACCTCCCGGACGTAAGACGTCTCCTAACTCACGACAAACGTTATAAACCGGATCATACGCATGAGAGTGATCTATAAAAACAAAGTCGAACTTTGTCCCAGCCGATACAAGCCCTTTCATCGTCGACACGGCTTCACCGCACATTGTGATTACATAACTCTTCAGTCCCATTTCGCGGAGATGTTGGCTCGCAATCCTTACGTGATCCATATCCAGATCTACGGAAAAAATATTCTTCTTATGCGGCGAGTCTTGGACGGCCCTGGCAAGAATGGATGTACTGAGTCCATGATATGAACCCAGTTCAAGAATGTCGCCAGTAACAAAATAAGCGATTTCGTAGAGCTTCAGGGCATCTTCGCGCTGTAGCCATCCTTCAATACGCGCGCCATCCGTTGGACGATCTCTAAGGTCTATAAGTATTCCATCTCTGATCGGGCAAATAGAAAAGTACTTATGAGACTCATTGATAAACTCACCTGGGAACTCGAAAGTCCGATAATAGCTCGGGAACCTTGAGCCGAGTTCGGCAGGTTGCATGAATGATTCTTGATTGGCGTACATCAGATAGAAGCCGCCTCCTGATAAATCTTCGATAAAAGAACGGACGAAATGATAGCAAAAGTTTTGGATCCCGGCCAAAGGCGGTTCGGTTCCTTATAAGCTTTGCGCACACCTGGAGACTCGAGTCTCGTTGAGGCGTACTGAAGCGGTGACTATAACCTTGTGGTTTAGTTTTCTTACCTTATTGCTCGCTGACCCGGAGATCGTTATTATGATTACCGATTTTGAGCAGGGCGTGCTTAGTGAGTCGTCTCGCAACACTACTACATTGAATTAATTTAAGGTTCAGCAGAATGTGCGCTCGTTTATTAGTGGTACTTTACCTGACAGTAGTGTGCGCCATCACCGCGATGGCAGTTCAATTCACTGTGCCAGGAACAAGACAAATAACGAAGCCGGTGACAGCCAGCGCGGAGTCATCGGTCGAATATATCTATTCCTCTTCAGAACAACGTAGCGACCCGGAATTTAACGCGCGCGTTGCTCTTCCTTCTTACAACAATAAGCACCCGAGGGTTCTCTTCGACGAAGCGCATAATAATGACACTTCCTCTGGTCGCTATAAGCCTTTCACGGATCTGATCACCAGCGATGGTTACCGGGTAACGACAAACAGTACGCGATTTTCCAGCAGAACTTTGAAAGACTATCAGATCCTGGTCATAGTGAATGCTTCAGGGCCGTCCGCGTCCAGGGATGCATCGGCGTTCACAGAAGAAGAGTGCGATGTCGCTAGCAAATGGGTCAATGACGGTGGCTCATTGTTGCTTATTACCGACCAGGCCCCGTACAGCACGGCGGTCGCGGAGCTAGCAAAGCGATTTGCTGTCGATCTGACGAAGGGCTATACAGTCGAGCCGGTACACTTCAACAAAGAGTCCAGTGATCAAACCGAAATCGTTTTTACCAGAGAAGAAGGTCTTGTGGGTGACCACGCAATTACTAATGGGCGCGATCCCAACGAGCGCATCAACCGAGTTATCTGCTTCACGGGCACGTCACTAAAGGGACCCGAAGGAAGTGTATCGTTTCTCAAGCTAGCGAGTACGGCGATGGATGTGCTCCCGCCCGAGAGGAAGGCTACAGTAACCGGTGAAGCGTCTTCCGACCATAGGCCGGTAACTGCTGCTGGTCGCGCTATCGGTGTCGCGTTTGGGTTTGGCAAGGGCCGCATTGTGGTATTCACCGAAGCCGCTATGCTTACGGCACAAGTGACACCAGGAGGCATTCGATTTGGCATGAATTTTGGGGGTACTGATAATCGGCAACTGGCGCTAAACACTATGCATTGGCTATCGCGGTTGCTCAACTGAATTACTGGTCTCCTGCAAGACTGTGGAGTCATCGATGCTCAAAGCGAGGAGGGGAATTTACGCCAAGGCAATGCCTAAACCTCATTCGCATGATTAACAAGACCGAGATCGGGCAAAAGACTTGTCGGCAGGAAAAAACCGAGGCTTTAAACGCGGAGACTTATTCTTGTTTGTGTTGTCGTACGACCTGAACGTTGTTACCCAGAGTCCTCGACCGGCTATCGAAGTAAGAGATATGAGATCCGAAGCTCACCCCTCCCATCATGCAAGCGACGGGAGGGGGAGAGGTTACGACGTTACTGCTGGGCAGTTTGGGCGTTGACTGCCCCATCGACGCCATTACCAAACACCCTATTGTTAAAGAAGCCGCGAACACTACCTCCCGCATTGATTCCGGTTCCATTATTGTAGATCGCCGTGTTTGACAGGCGGAATGCCGAGCCCGCAGCCGAATTTACGCCGGTGCCATTGTGCGCGAGGACGACGGTCTCAAGGTTTATTGTCGCTCCCGCCGCCGCTGAGAGTCCATTTGTGGTGTTCTGGAAAATAGAGGAGTTACTAACCGTTACGAAGCAGTTGGAAGCAATGACTACTCCGTTCCCATTCCCCTCCATTCGTGAACGATCGATGTTCGCGACATGGAATCCCGAAGCGGGTGACGTAATGCCGATGGCCGAGCCGGTTATATTGGTGAAATCAGTGTCTTTGACATAGAGATTGCGGCCGGTGCCGGCCGAAAAATCAATGCCATTCGTGTTAAAGCCAAAGATAACGCATTGCTCCACGTTCAGTTGTTTCCCACCCAGGTATCTGATTCCGTTGATTCCTGGGGTCGCGCTTTGATTGGTCCCGTTAATTGAGATATGTCGCAGGATCACTCTGTCATTTGCGCCCGCATTGACAATGATACCGTTGACGCCTGCGGCAAGAATCGAAGCCCATCCGGAGCCGGTCCCACCATCGATTGTCACTGCCTTAATGATGGTCACTGCTCCGTAGCCGGCTGGGTCAAGCGCATCAATCTCACCGCCTGCGGCGGTTTTCGAGATTGCTCCTGCGAAGGTCTTGCACGGCGCGGTGCGGCTGCAAGGATTCGCATCGTCACCCACACCCGAGACCCAGGTTCGAAGCGCTTGAGCTTGTGCGACCGATGAAATTGTAAGACCCAAACCGGCAACCGCCAGAATGTTGAGGACGAAGCAAAACTTTCTCATGATGCAATCTCCTTTTAGTTAAGCGTGATTCCTATCGATCCATAAGATTTTGAAATCCTTTGACTCTCCTATGAGACGGGCGATGACAGGATCAAGGTCCGGCTCTCACAGCCGCGCTAATCGCGGTCACGACGTTCGGGCGTGTGACCTCGTTAAGAAAAATCACGCCCGGCAAGTTGTCTCGTCCGAATAACCGCATCCGTCTTACCTATTCTTAACTTTAGGCCGAACGATCTCACTGATCGTCTCAGTAAGCGCAAACTACCGTTACTTCAGGAACAGCCGAGCGTGGTACAGCCAAGCGTATTGCGGACCCGCGCAGCCGAATCGATTAATGGCTGCCCTTGAGCTGAAGTCAGCGTTCCGTTGTTAATGAAGCCCGTAACTTGATTAATGAAGTCTGCGAGCTTGTTACAAGCTACATTTGTCTTATTGTCGTTGATCGCATCCAACGCGGCCTGAAGTTTAGAAATCAGGCCCTGCGCTTGTTGTCCGTTCAGGGGCGGCTGCAAGGCAATCACCCTATTTATCATGTCCTGAACTGTTTCCGCCGCAGTCTTTACTCTGACCGTGAAGGTGCAAGTAACCGTCAGGTTCGAGGTGTCCGTGGCAGTGCAGGTCACCGTAGTCGTACCGATCGGGAAAACAGAACCCGAAGCCGGATTACAGCTGGTCGTCACTCCCGCACAGTTATCGCTGGCTGTCGGTGCAAAGAACGCCTTCGCTCCTGTTGGACAGGTGGGCTCCTTCTCGATATTTGCCGGGCAAGTGATTGTGGGCGGAAGGTTGTCGACAACTGTAACGGTAGCGGTGCAAGTAGCCGTGTTATTGCTCGCATCCTTCGCAGTGAGAGTCACGGAGTTGGCTCCCTTGTTGGCACAGCTGAAGGTCTTGGTTGCCGCACCATCAATCAACAATTGCGCTATGCCACAATTATCACTCGAGCCGTTGTCGATATCGGCGCCACTGACTGTTACCGCGCCGGCCGCACTGAGGTTGACGGTGATGTTTTTGCACACCGCTGTCGGCAGGGTAATGTCGACCACCGTCACCGAGAACGAGCACTGAACCCCGACTCTCGCGGAGCTGCAGATGACTGTTGTAGAACCAATCGGGAAGAAAGCACCTGATGGTGGCTCGCAGGTCGGCGGATCTGATCCGCAGTTGCCGACGAGACTCGGAGCAGCATAGGTAACAACGGCCCCACACTGATTAGGATCGTTATTCACAGTCTTGTTCGGGGCACAGTTGATCGCACACGACGATGCGCTAACTGTAACGGTAAAGGTACAACTTTCCGTGTTTGTGCAGGTCACCGTGGTAGTGCCAACTGGGAATGTCGAACCAGAAGGAGGAGTGCAGGTAACCGGCGAACCCGAACACGGAGACGGCTCGGTGTAGAAGACAGTAGCGAAGCCAGAGTCTGGCGGATTTTCCGTGGTGGAGATGTTAGCCGGGCAAACAAGCGTCCCACCCGTTATGTTCACGACGAATCTGCATGTAGTTATCGTGTTTCCTGACGTGTCGGTAGCTGTACAAGTAACCGTAGTGGTGCCGACCGGGAACGCCGATCCAGAAACCGGTTCACAACTGACGAAACCACAACTTCCCACTTGAGTTGGGGACGTGTAGTTGACGATCTTGGTGCATCCATTTGTCGCAGTGTCATTGATGCTGTCCGGACACGTGAGCGCACAAGCGGCCGTCGATACTGTCACATTAAAGCTGCATGATCCAGTATTGTTTGAAGCGTCTGTCGCGGTACAGGTGACTGTCGTACTACCCAATGGAAAACTGGTCCCGGATGGCGGACTGCAGGTGACCTGTACATCCTGTGTGCAGTTGTCGCTTGCCGTCGGAGTAACATAGCCTACCTGGGCCGCTCCAGAAGAAGGCGGATCCTCCGGAGTAGTTATATCGCTTGGGCATGTTATTGTCGGCGGTGTAGTGTCGTTGCCGGTTACAGTCACGTTGAAGCTGCACTCGCCACCGCTCTGCGTGCTACAAGTCACAAGGGTTTGACCGATCGGGAATGCTGATCCAGATGGTGGACTGCAAGCCACCTGGTCACAATTACCCGAAGTTGTCGGCGTAGAGTAGCTGACGGCAACATTGCACGCAGTTGTTGACGCGCTAACATCGCCCGGACAAGTGAGCGTGCACGGACTAGACGGCGGATTGGGCCCCACGGCCGTTTGATATCGTCCAGTATTATCGTTCTGGAACAACTCGGCTGTAGAGCTGGAAACCGTCGCCGCATTTGAGATCAATGTCCCAACTGGAGCAGTGGAATTCACCGTATAGGCAAATGTAAAAATAGCCGTCGTTCCTGCTGCCATGCTGGAGATAGCGCAAGTTGAGGTGCCTGTGTTCCCCACGTTCGGGTTCGTGCAATTTGCGCTCGGTCCGGAATTTTGCGCTTCGGATAAGAAGGTGGTATTTACGGGCACCGGTTCGGAAAGCACAACGTTCGATGCTGTATCCGGCCCGTTGTTGGTAACCTGAACCGTATACGAAATAGTGCTTCCGGCGAAGGCCTCATCCGGGCCAAACTTGAGAACTTGCAGGTCGACGCTTGCGGTGGTGGGATGAACGAGAAACCTGGCAGAAGCGTAACCAATCCCTCTATTGTCAATGCTCACAACCGTCCAGGTGCCGTACTGAGCGAAGGGGCCAGTTGTTAACAGGGTGTAAGTATCTGAACCATTATCGTTGAAGTTTGGGCTTACGTCGGCAACATTACCATCAGGAGCGACCCACACGATTCGCCGGACTCCACCCGCTCCGGTCACTACTGCACACGCTGTCTGTCCCAGGTTCCATTCGTTCTTTGGCGTAGAGCAGTCGTTTGATTGGAAAGTTCCGATGCTCTCTCCCAAAGCAGCAACTGATCCCCCGATCTTAAAAACTGATAATATAAGAACGCATACTACGAAAAGCGCAGCGACAGCCGGTATTGATGAGTACCTCCGAAACTTTCTAAGACTGCTGAAGATAACCCTCAAAGTGTTTCTGGATCCGAGGGGTGGTGTCATCCTCATGTTGTGAAGAAGATGGATACCATTCGAATTATCGAGGTGCTTCATTGATAGTTCCTCCTTGCGCTTTCCTTGAGGAGTCTTCTGTCCGAGCCCCTGAACTTCACTTCGAACCCGAGGTTCCCGACTCGATTGGATTACGAACGGACTGCCCTCTGCGTAGCAGGGCACAAAAACCGGAATTAGTTGTTAGGCGGACATCTCGAAAACATCCAACCAGACTTCGGGCCTCTGGTTACCTGGGTTCCTTCGAGACGTTTGCTTCTTCTGTTGCGGCCAATAGCGACCTTGCTCTCACGGTTATCCTCCAGGGGGGACCATCTTCAGATCGGAGAGCAAAACTACATTCAAATTAGGGGTGCGACACTATAACTATTCTTACAAAATGTCAATCAAAACTTTTTGTTACGAACTGAGACGCAAGGGCGACTCGTGCGCCAGTCGAGCGCGACAGCGCAACTGTACACGGAAGTCCGGAGTTCACTTGAATTTATCTTTGATTTGGATCGACTCAAAATGATAGCCTCCAAAGCATTGCAACTGCGAACCCCCCTCTCGCGTGAGAAATTACTTCACGCCAAGAGGCCGCCATTGCAAGTAGACGCAAATCAGAATGATTCCATTGCTGAAATTGAGGTTTGGATGAGAAGGCTTAAGATTGGCGCATTAATCTCAGCTTCCTTCGTGTTATTCGCATGGATTGAAATCGACGGTCTCAGTGCCCGTAAATATTTACAGCATACCGGATTTCTTCGTACAGCCAGCCCTCAGCCGGGACAAAAACCCACCGATCCAGCCGCTTGGGGAAGCAATCACGTTGGCAAACCTGTTCCGGATTTTGTTCACGGAGATGAATGTCTCTTTTGTCATCGCAATGATATCGGACCCGGCTGGCAGAAAAATGCTCACGGCCTCACTGTTCGCCAGCATGAAGATGCGCCCGAATGGAAAGATGTGTTCAAAGGCCAGGCATCACTCGCCTCGGTAGCGCCTCAAGTCGACTACTTTATGGGTAGCCGGCATCGTCTACGTTTCTTAAAAAAAGAAGGCTACGGAAAGTTTTGGATACTTAACACGCAGGGCGAACTGGGGCCCGGCAGGCAGGTTCAAAAGTGGATCGATGCTCAGAATCCGGCTTGGGATAAGGAAAAATTCGCCAATCGATGCGCGGGTTGTCATAGCACTGCGGTAGATCCGGCGACCAAGGCCTTCACCGGCTTCGGACTTGATTGTTACACCTGCCACGGCGTGGTCAACCTCGAGCATCCGAACGATATCTCCCTGGTGTTTCTGTCCAAAAAACAGAGGAGTGACGCGAAGCTCATAACCTCGACCTGTGCGCAGTGTCATTTGCGGATGGGTAAATCACGCTCCACCGGGTTACCGTATCCGAATAACTTTGTTCAGGGTGACAATTTGTTTCAGGACTATCAGGTAGACTTTTCGAAAGCAGATGACGAGAGCCTGAACCCTGGTGACAGGCATATCCTAAAGAACGTACGCGAAGTCGCACTAAACGGCTCTGACTTTCCGACCTGCATCAGCTGTCACGATATTCACAAAAGCAACAGCGACAAACATCGACGCGCGCCAAGGACTGCCATCTGCAACGATTGCCATAATGCTGAAGGCCCGATAAAGGGCGGTAAGGCTTATAAAGTTATCAGTGCTTTGTGTGAGTATTGAAAATAAGGACTGGGGATTGGGAGTTAGGGGTTGGAGGTTGAACCCGTGGGCTGTTCCTCGTGCTCGGGACCTTCGAGCTCGGGCCTCCGAATTATAAGCTTTTGTTCAATTCGGCGAGCAGAACTTTACAATCAGCTTTAGTCGTCACTGGGAGTCGTTTCCAGCCATCACCTACGCGCAAATCTGCGAACAATCCCTCTGGATCTTCATGAAAATGAAGGAAAGCAGAGGATTTCCGATAGAATTTTCCTCGCTTTTTCTCTTTTAGGCTTTTGTAACGACGGATTTGAATTAACAGACTTTCTAAAGCATCAAGCGTCTTTTGACCGGCATGTTTCATTATGCTCTGCCTCAAGCCTGTTTTAGGAGCTGCGGGCGTACCCGATTCCGATAGCGAATACATTCCTCGAGAACTTCTCTGTATTCATTAACGTCGACATCGCGTTCTGAACAGAACGTCATAAAGTCCCCATCGTTCTTGAAGTTTCCATCCCACTCCATAAGCTGTTCGTCGGTCATTGTCGGCGAATACTGTTGCATCTTGTCATCGGCCATCCGGTCGAAATAAGCACGCAAATTCACGCTCGTTTCGTCCATTGGCTTTTCGGAAGGATCCTGTTCAAAATTCCAGATTGGTTGTTGCATATATGAATACTCCGTTTGGATGTTACGCGCGTGGTTTCGCAGGCGCGTTAATAGCAGTATGAGGATCAAATGTATTCACGACAAGCTATGTCGTGATGATATGACGCTGGCTTCGAGCGGGTTCTGCAGCTATTCCTTTGTGGCGTGACCCTCCACTATCTCAATCCTGATCTTGTCGGGCCCTTCGATGAATGCGTACTTGATCTTGCCGCCAGCCGCGCTCTTGATCTCGTCGGTTATTTTAATACTGTCCTTGCGCATCTTTTCGATTGTCTCGGCGAGATTATCGACGCTGAATCCAATATGATCGACCACGCGTCCTTTGGTCGAGGTCATTTCCTTTTGGTTTTTCCAATGTTCCGGATAGGCCTTTCGCGAATAGGCAATGGGATAAATGATCATGTTTACATTGTCAATAACCAGCGACGCGCTGGGACCGATTGGGACGTCTCGATAAATACGCGTTTCGCTAGAGCCGCCTCGACGGACCGCACCGAAATACTTTGTGTACCATTCACCAGCTGCAACCGGATTTTCACTAAACATGTGGATGTGACCGAAGCGGTGATGCTGTGCCGTATTCAACTCGATAAGCGCGTGATCGGGGCCCTCGACGTAGGCGTAATAGAACAGACCCGTCGCACCAGGATTACGGCCACTAATGTCACTGATATCCGTCAACGGAGTAAAAAACTTCGTTCCGCTGTCGAGCTGTTTCTGATACGTGGCCTTCATGTCTTCAGCTCCCCACCCAAAATGCCAAATAGCGGACGTCAACTCCCATGGCGGCGGCGAGCTGACTTTGTTGAAGAGCATCCATGACTTTTGCGCCCAAACCCCGTCCAACAGTCCCGCAAACCGTCCTTTCTCAGAATCAAACTTTGTAGTGTAGAAGTTGATCGCCGCCGCAGGATCGGTTGCATTCAGGTGCAGGTGATGAAAATGCGCAATCGCTGCCGGAGGAGCAATCTGCTGAGGCTTATCCTGCTCGATCGCCCCCACATTTTGACTGACTCCGCAAAGAAGCACCGCTGTGCAAACAAGCGCCACTGCCAGAATCCTGCGCCCTTTATTTATTCTGGATGTCGTATTTGTCATGGGATTTTTTGATTATTGGAACAGCGGTTGAATTAACTGCTGCGCCGGGAAAATGGGCGACCCGTCAATTGGGCCAATCGACGGGTCACCTTGAGTTATCTTTGAAAGGTCACGATCAATCTACTTTAGTCGTCGGATCGAACCCACCCGTACGCCATATTGCTGCGCTGGCCGCCGCGCTCAACGTAAGCGATTTTCATCTTCTCGAGCGCATCAGCAGTTATTGCGTTGCGTTTGGCTTTCACATCAACGTTGTAGAGCTTAGCGGCATTCAGACCGAAGATCTTTGCCTTATCTTCCTTGGTGATCTTTTTGTATCCGAACTTCTCGCACATCTGATCACTAATCTGGAAGCGTTTGAGGGCATCAATCCCCCACTGCGGCGATCCCCACCACAGACAATCCGTTCCCCAGACGACGTGATCTGAGCCGTAGTACTTGATGTTCTTGCCCAGGCCGTGCTGACACAGAACCGGATCCCATACCGCCAGGGTGTTGAAGAAGCTGCCAATCTCGCAGTAGACGTTGTTCATCTGCGGATTACGCTTCTTGATGTCCATTAGTATCCGGTGCCACTCAAAGTCTCCGGTCGTCGGGTCGTAATTGTTGTGATCTTTATCGAGCCAGTTGTCATTTTCGGACATACCCTGCTCCTGCTTGCCGTGTTTGATCGCCGAATGATACACGACAAAGTTAAAGTCGGGATTACGCAGGGCTGCTTTCTCTACGTCCTTCGGATTCGCCAGGTGACCCAGAGTGCGCGACTGGTAGGAGTAGCCTTTGTGCGTGCTGATCAGCTTGATGCCCCGCTTGCGGGACTCCTCGATAAACCATTGCGCGTTGTCGTCGTCAAGCTGGAAACCGTTGCCCGATTGACCGGGATCGGTATGGCAGTACCATTTCCAGGAGCTTATGCCATAGAGCTGAATCTCGCGCTCCATCTGCTCAATACACGCCGCCTTGTCAGCCTTGTTCGCGGCTTTGTCCCAATAATGGTTGGGAGCAAGATTTCCCTGGTTGAGCGCCCGTTGGCAACCGGCGAGCTCGTTGATAGTCTTGCGCCCCTCCCACATCACCCAGCTTGGCAGCACCTTTCCGCCCAGGCCCGGTGTGCGAGCAGCTCCTTCCAGCACTTTCCCGTCCGGCCCGCGTAGATTCTCCTTGGTTGGCACGCCGGAAATAACGACCATTTTCGTCTCGCTGTCGAAAAACATCTCCTTGACGAAGTTCTTGAAGCCGTAAGCTTCAGAGTCGGTCTTCAAGTTAAAGCCCATGTTCTTCACGAACTCCATCGTCCGAAATCCGCCAATCGCCGCGCCGTTAGTGAAATGCGATTGCACGTCGATGATGAAGTACTCATCCTTTGGCCACTTTTCGTCGTACGCAGCCGGTTCCCACGTTTCAGCCTCGTCAACCTCCCAGACTTTGCCGTAGACCTTATTGGATGCGAGAAAGCACGTCGCCAGTCCCATCGAACTGGCCATGAATGTACGGCGCGACATGCCCAGCTTCCTGGCCCGCTCGTCACCCAACTCGCCGATCAGATGTTCTACTTGTTTTTGCTTTGGCGATTGTCGCCTGGGAATGAACTCCTCATTCGACACGACCTGCGTCGGCATCGGCGAGTCCACTCCCTTCTTGTAATCTCTTAGCCCTTTTGGAATCCACATAGCGTTCCTTTCCTTTCAAAGATAAATGTATTGTTCATTGTCGACCGCGTCCGGCCTCGGGGTCCCAGCAGAACACGGACTAGACAGTCTGAGCTGTCGTTATTTTGTAGCAGCCCGTTCAACTAAATTCTCTTTGTCGAGAACGTAATCGAACCAGCCGATCATCATTTCTTCCCAGGTTTGATCACCCCAGCGAACTTCTTTAGCGGGATCAGGATTGTACTTATTCTTCGCGGAGTTGTCGAAGTGTGCTACACAATCCAGCCTTCCCCCTTTCGGCAAGAAGAAAGGTTCTTTGAACTGATAAAGTAGCTGCCAGTTGAAATCATACTTCGGAACTTGTAATACCACCGCGGTCTTGCCATCCGGATAAACCGCGGTGTAAGTAAAATCTTTGCCGCGGACATGCATGTGCGGCATCAAATCAATGATTCGAACGTCTTCCGGGGCCGTCCAGCTTGACCGCACTTCGTAGTTCGAGTCGCCTGGTGGGATGACAAACCGGGCATTCGTCGCAGTGCCGGTCAACGCAATCTTCTGTACCGGTGTCCTGGCGAAGATTAAACCGAGATAGGACCGATCCGTCGTCGCCTCGCCGTTCGGAGTGTAGTGCATTTGAAACGTTAGCTTCGATCCCTTCTTTATCAGTCTCGCGGTTCCGGTTGGGAAGACCTTCGGTTGCTCGCCGGGTGCAAAACCACAAAGCTTGTAGCCCCGACCGCCGCGGCTCTCGCCTGATAACTCGGTCTTGGCGCCGGGCTCTTGAACAAAGACGATTATATGATGAACGACCTTTCTGTTGCCGGCGCGGAGCTCCGCCGCTTGCACCCACTTGTCTTCGTTGAAATTGGTCTGCACCGTAAGATATTTGTAGGGGATCACACCCTCAGCGGGTACTGCGACTTTCTCATCAAGAGAGATCACCGCGTCGGGTTTCCCGATTGCCCAACCCTGCTCGAATTTTGGCGGAGCCGGTAAATCCGCATCGCTCCCTTTTGGAGCACCGGCGTCGACCCAGGCCGTTATTGTATCGATCTCCCTTTGAGAGAGTCGTCGTTCGTTTTTGAAATGTGCATTCTCAGGCGAGGCCAGCCAGGGCGGCATCGATCGATCCACAACCTTTTGGCGTATGGCTTTGGCCCACGGCCGAGCATCGTTGTAACTAATCAACGCCATCGGAGCGACTTCGCCAGCCCGATGGCATTCGACGCACCGATTGTAGAAGATTGGGGCAACATCCTTAGTGAAGGTAACTTTGGTATCGGCGGGCCCGCTCGCGAAGACGCCCATGGCGAAGAACGAGCAAATGATGAACGCGAATGCGCCGTACCGGAACAAGCGGTTTCGTCTCATGAGTTCCCCCGGTCGTTCAGCAGCTGTGAACTTTGATTCTGCAACCACGGTGTTCGTCAGCGTGATGACAACACGCCCTTCGATTTAAGAATGACATTTCCACTGTGGATGATTTTCGACTTTCATCGGAGTTTATCTCATCCAATCGCTGGTTGCAAACCGACCGAGCGGTCGGTATCCGTAGCGGCGATGCGGGGTATTCCAGGACTGTTACCACGCGAATTCATAATCAAGGGCTTAGATCCTGCCACGCCGCTTACTTCTCCAAAAAGCGAGCACCGCGCTTCCACTACGCGGGACTTCGCGCCTGCAGAGTCCGCCGTGGGTCCCTCGCTCTATTACTGCGGACGCTTCACAATATTTTGACGGTTCCCCGTCAAAATATTATTTGACACAGCGGTTTTAGATGCACTAGGGTATCAGCGGCTGCGGCGATCGCTTCTATTCTATTTAGCCATCCAGTCATTGATAGGGCTGCCTCGTTGATCGATCAGAACTTGATGCGGTTACTGGAAGGCTGATCTGGCGATGCTAATCTCCCCGGGACAGCCGATAAGCAATTATTTTGCCCTCTTGATTGAATTCTCCTTTAGCGGCTAAGCGAGGGTGCGCTTGCAGGATGGTTAAACCACCCAGGGATAACTGACCGGCGGGCGTTCCCTCTTTTTTTGCTTCTTCCTTTATCGAATTCTATGAAATCTATTTTGATAAGTGAGGGAGACGACCATGTGGCACGACTCTTCGCCACCGTCTTCAGCAGAAACGATTGGATTGTTCGCTCGCTTGACGACGCTGCCAAAGCTGCAGAGGTCCTGCGCGGAAATGAAACGTTTGACGTCGTGGTGGTGAGTTACAAGATTCGCGGAATGAGTGGCGTGGAGCTCACGAAGCTCATTCGCTCCCTCGATCACCGCAAGGACACGCCCGTTGTTATGGTGACTGGAAGGCCGGGAGTTGAGCCTGAGGCATTGGACGCCGGAGCTGACGAGGTGCTGAGCAAACCGGTCGACATTTACATGCTATTGGAAGCGGTAACTGGTTACGCATCTCGGGCCAGGCATCAGGACATAAGTGGCTGATGCCTGGCGGCGTTGTCATGTTCTTAACCATCGATCTTTTCGTTCGTATGAGCCCGTCGCGACCGCCTGATGAATCCGATCGCAAACACGGACGCGCTAACACCAGCGATCATCAAAGAGATTGAACCCAGCGGCGAGGCGCTATGCTGATCAGGTTGGTTGGACGCCTCGCTGTTTGCGGCGCTGGGAGACTTTAGAGCGGCGTCGATGTCGGCAGCGATCCATGCTCTTCGAGCTCCCTTTGCGTGCACTCCTTTCATGCTTCCCTCCTCGAGGCGTGTTCCTGGAAGCACCTTACCATTTGGTCCCAGCTCAACCAGCGCGCTGGTGGTCATGCCGTTGTAAGCTCCGGTGAGCGCAAGCACCCACGTTCCTTCCGACGGCCATTGCTGCTTGATGCCGTAAACTCCTGACCCAAT
Source organism: Blastocatellia bacterium (assembly GCA_035258805.1). Lineage (GTDB taxonomy): Bacteria > Acidobacteriota > Blastocatellia > UBA7656 > UBA7656 > Onstottus_A. The sequence continues at coordinate 20,182 of DATFWY010000283.1, forward strand.
CGATCGTAACTCGAGCGGAACTGACTTGCGGGCGCCGTTAACAAGTCCTTCTGCGGTGGCAGACAGCTTGGCATCAGCTGGCTGATGGCATCCGGAGACGCGAGCGATCAGAACGACGTCTTTGAGCTGAGGTTCGATGGGGCTCCCGGGAGTCTCCACCGATAGATAAAAGCCGCCGGCCGTTGCAGTCGACGCGCCGGCTAACAGCACGAAGCCGGCGAGCAACACTAATGCCAGCGTTGTTTGGATCGATGAACGATGCTTCGTGAACGATGTTCTCAACATACCACACTCCTTCCTTTTGCCAGTATTACTGGTGGTTGTGCATCCAATTTCAAACTAAATTGCCAAATCACTGGTTAGACGATTGTCGTTTTATCTTTCTTCCATCGATTGTTAGTTTGGGCTTGATTAAGTCGTATAATCCTATGCGAGCTTTGCAGTACTTGGTGTGTGCGAACCAAAATTTTGGCGCCCAAATATTCAGGTGTGCGCAACGACGCTAAGAACGGCTAAGATCGCAAATGAACCTGCGCTCAAGAAACGTTCTTTTACGTCGTGGGGACAACATGGAATTCGTGCTGAGCAAGTCTGTCATTCGGCCCTGGAAGGCAGGTGACGAGGAATCGCTTGTTAGGAATGCAAATAACAGAGCGATCTGGCGTAATCTGAGAGACGCGTTCCCACACCCTTACACTCTGGCTGACGCAAAGCACTGGATCGAGATCGCCAATCCAAACAATTCGCCGTGCAACTTTGCTATCGTTGTGAGCGGTGATGCCGTCGGAGGGATCGGTCTGGTTTTGAAGGATGATGTATTTCGTCGCTCGGCTGAAATAGGCTATTGGCTTGGAGAGGAATACTGGGGACGCGGAATCGTAACCGAAGCAGTGCGAGCGGTGACCGAGTATGCGTTCAGTACTTTTGATATTTGTAGGGTATACGCCGGAGTGTTCGAGTGGAATCCAGGCTCAATGAAGGTGCTTGAAAAGGCTGGCTACGAGTTTGAGTGCCGAATGAAGAAAAGCGTTACAAAGGACGGCGAAACGATTGATGAATTGATTTATGTGATGATTCGGGAATAACAGGACGTATTGGACCTATTTTGTTTTCTCTAACAACGCACGCGCTTTTGTTCTGAGCTCATCCATTTCAACCGGGCTTCGTGCAGGATCGCTATTCTTGATAACACTTTCGAGAAGCGGCTTTGCTTCATCTTTTCTTCCTTTTTTAATGTACACCTCAGCAAGCGTGACCTTGAGCTCTGCATTGTCGGGACCAACCTTCAGACCTGCTTCAAGCCTCTCGATGCCGCGCTTCTCATTCCCGCCTAGAATCCGCGGAAGGTTCAGATCTATCTGACCCAGTGCCGAAAAGATTGTGCCATTTTCATACGCCGGGTTGATAGCCAGAGCGGACTCAAACTCCTTGCGAATGGTTTTCACCAATCCAAGGCTCTGCAGAGCGCCCTTCAGATCGGCGTATTCGCCTTCGTTGGCGGCATACCAGAAGTGCCCTTCGACGCGTTTGTCATCCAATTCGATTGCTTTCTTTGCCGCATCCACTCCCGACAGAAACAGCTTTGACTTCTTTTGCTGATCTTTCTCGCGATCGCCGGCATAGTACCGAGCCCTCGCCAGCCTCCACCAGGCTTCGTAGTTTTGGGGATCTCGAACCGTTGATTGCTCCATCAGTAGAACGAGCTGCTTTAAATTGTCGGCGGTGTCTCGCCCGGCATAAAGCTCGTCAGCTCGGGTGTTCGAATCCTGTGCGCTCAAGGTGCTCTCGACGAAAGCCGGTGCGAGCATAAACACCAGTGTCATTATGAAATGTGTCATACTCGTTTTGATTCTTGATTTGTCAGTATAAGTTTACCGCCGCGTTCGGCCAGCGTATACACCGCTCCACGCACTGTGGTTGTCAACTCATCAAGCTTCGATGAATCCGTAAAGAGAAATACACGCTCCGAGCCCGCCCACATCATCGCCAGATCTTCGCCATTGATGAATATTTGCGGCGCTCCGTTGAAATAAGATCCGTATGCAAGGTTCGCCGAACGTCCGTTTAGAATATGAACCGTCTTGCGAGTATAAAAGTTTATCGAAGAACCGCCCTCATATTCACCGTTGATGACGATCAAATCACCGGGCCGGTATTCGCGATCGATGGCCTCTGCAAGCGAGCGCGATGAGAGATAGGGTTCGAAGACGCCGAGACTAACCCGAGCGAAGAAGAAGAATGCAGCCATCATCAACGCAAGGGCTACGTTCGATGCTAAATGCTTCTGGCTCCGTCTGAGTGTTAGTGCCAGAATTGTTCCGACAGCGAACGTGATCGCCGTACCCACGACCGGAACGCGCAGTTCAGCCAGGGATCGCGGTGTCAAATCCAGCACGTGTCCGAGTGATAAAGCATACGCCTCAGGGTTTCGGGTGAGTGTTGCCGAAATGTCGCCTTCTGCTGCCATATTGCGAGTCAGCAGGAATGCCGCGGCGCCCCCGACAAAAATGATTATTCCAACGCAAAGCAGCGCAATCTGTGTAGCGTTCAACCCCGAATGCGCCCTTCTTCCGCCAAGCGATCGCTCTGCCTTCCAAAGCGCGCAGCCGACCAGCAACGCGAACGCCGGATAAGCAGGCATTGTGTAGTATTCCTGGGTTGTCGAGAAACAGAAGAAAAGGATTACCAGCAAAGCCCATACAACCAGAAATAAAGTTACTCGGTCATCACGATTCGAATCTTGTATGCGGAACGGCAGCTCTTTTACTGCGATTGGTAGAAAAAAGCTCCAGGGAAAAAGCCAAACAACGTGTAGCCCCAGAAATAACGGTAGAGGCACTGTGTCGTAATCCGCGGGATAGCGCTTCCCAATGTAACGAAGGAGATGCTCATTCATGAAATAAAACCAAAAGAACCCGCGACCCTGGCCGGGATTTGGTGTACCTGCCATCAGTCTCCCGGGATTTGCGAGTCCCGCTGCGATATGCCACGGAGCCGCGATTGCGAGAAACAGCAATGTTCCCGTGAATAATCTGAATTGGAGAATTTTACGGATCTGTCCGGTTATCAGAAGGTAGACCAGAATTATTATCCCGGGGAGCGCGCCGCCGATGAGTCCCTTGGTGAGCACAGCAAGAGCGCCGAAAGCGTAAATGCCATAAATATAAAGCGCTCGACTCGGTTCTTCGATTGCCCTGAGAAAGCAGTAGAAAACCAATGTCACAAAGAGAGTCAGGATGACATCGGGCCAAAGCACTCGAGTAAAAAGGAAAATGCCGATGCACGATCCAATCGACAGCGCGGAGTAAAAGCCGGCTCTGCCTCCGAAAAAGAAATTGCCGATAAGCATTGTGGCAAACATCAGCCCCAACGTAGCGATGGCAATCGGAAGTCTCGATGAAAACTCGCTTATACCAAAAAGTTTGTACGAGAGTGCAATAGACCAGTACATCAGGGGAGCCTTTTCGAGATAGCGAGTTCCGTTTGCGTAGAGAGTTATCCAGTTTCCGGACTCTGCCATTTCTCTGGCGGCTTCGGCGTGTACGGTATCGGCGTCGTCCAACAATGCGGGGGGACGACCACAACTCGCCAGATAAATAATTCCCCAAAGAGCCACAAGCGCGAGCACTTGATTTCGATTACCCATGAACCAACTTGTTATAACAAAGAACTTTCTGTTAACTCCAATTCATTTCGCAGGTATGTGGAATAAAAGGGTCATCGAGGTCCTATACCCCTTAGCGGTCAAAATAAACCGCTGACGTCACAATCGAAACGCGCAGAAACTGAAAACAGAAAGATGTAATTGTCTTACGCACACGAGCGGTTCGGCACGATAATTGTGTCTTTTAGCTGCAAACCGAATGTCAAGAAATCACGTACAGGTAAGTTTATCGGCTTGGTTTGATGGGCATCTAAAGCGTAGTCAAAATGAGTCGAATAAGGTATGATTTTTTTGGATTCAAAGCAACAATTTAAGGATAAGAAACGAATCATGCAGCAAATCAGTGGGGCCCTCCGAATTAAGGCCATTCTATTGATATTCGCAATAAGCTCCTCGCTTATTTTTACCATTAACGGATGGGCACAGCAGCAGAGTAACGTTATTCGAGTAACCGCGACGGATGAATCGGAGAAACCAGTCGCAGGCGTTGCGGTGGAACTGAAGCTCAAGGGCAAACTTGTATCAACCGCGGCCACTGATGAAAAGGGGGAAGCTGAATTCGCAAAACTTCTGCCAGGAACCTATGAAGTCATCGTATCAAAAGATACCTTTGAAACATTGAATCAGGACGATGTTGTGCTCACTATTGGAGCTCCGATCGAAGTCAAGTTTACGATGATTCCGAAGGTCCAGCTCAAGGATCAGGTAGTAAACGTTCAGGCCGGGTCGGAAACTTCAGTTGAAAAGGGTTCCTCGCCGGCATCCACGCTCGGCAGGGCTGAGGTCAAGAATATTCCCTCGAAGCCTGCAACGGTTGCGGATACTTTACCGCTGATCCCGGGTATCGTTCGCTCTACTGAAGGTGAGATCAAGATCTCGGGAAGTGGGGAGCATCGAAGCGCGCTGGTAGTCAACTCTGCAGACGTCACCGATCCTGCGACCGGACAGTTTGGTGTTACCGTTCCAGTCGACAGTGTTGAAAACATCGAGGTGTTCAAAACCCCATACCTGGCTCAGTTCGGGCGATTTACTGCGGGTGTGGTTTCGGTTGAAACGCGTCGCGGAGGTGAGAAGTGGAATTGGGAGCTCAATGATCCGCTGCCTGAGTGGCGTATTCGAAGTGGTCATCTAAGAGGTACCAAAGAAGCTTCCCCCAGGCTAATTTTTAACGGCCCATTAATCCCCGGCAAGCTTTATTTTTCCGAGGGGCTCGAATACGACCTTCAGAAACGCGCCGATAAAACGCTTCCGTTTCCGTTTAATGAGACCATACAGTCTTCGATTAATTCGTTCACGCAGTTCGATTATATTCTGTCGCCGGTCAGCACACTGACTGGCACATTCCACGTCGCGCCGCGACAGATGGAATTTGTTAATCTGAACTTCTTCAATCCTCAGCCGGTGACGCCCACCTTCAGTGCGCACGATTACACCGGCACCCTGATTCATCGCTGGACGATCGGCAACAACCTGCTGGAAAGCACACTAGCGGCCAAGCGCTTCACCGGGAATGTCTGGGGTCAGGGTACCGAGGATATGATCCTCACGCCTACCGGTAACGAGGGCAACTACTTCAGCCAGCAGAATCGCAGTGCATCGCGCCTTGAATGGCTCGAGACTTACTCGCTGGCCCCAATCCAAGCTTACGGCTCCCACAATCTGAAGTTTGGTTCGACGGTCGCGCACACAGGAAATCGTGGTGATTTCATTGCGAGACCAATCGAGATCCAGGACAACGATGGCCGGTTACTGAAGCGAATAGACTGGGTCGGCGGGCATGCGTTCGATCGCACCGATATAGAGATCGGGTTCTTCGGTCAGGACCACTGGATAATTACTCCGAAGCTCGCGTTGGACCTCGGAACCAGGTTCGAAAGGCAGGGCATTACTGAAACAGTGCGTGTGGCACCGCGAATTGGCTTAGCCTGGACGCCTTTTGCAAATCAACAGACCACGATCCGCGGAGGCTTCGGTCTATTCTACGATCGTGTTCCGCTCAGCGTTTTTGCGTTCGACGGCTATCCGGAGCAGGTCATAACTACCTTTGGTCCTAATGGTGAAATCATTGACGGGCCTCGTCATTACATCAATATTACCGACCGTGCTGAGGAGAAGTTTCCTTTCCTCTTTAGCAAGAACGTGGTTGGAAATTTCGCGCCTTACAGCGCGACGTGGAATGTTGAGATTGAACACCCGGTCAATAGGATTTTGCGTGTACGCGCCAACTATCTGCAGAGTAATTCATTCGGTAACGTGATTTTTACTCCCAAAGTAATCCAGGGACAGGATGCGCTGGTGTTGGGCGGCGATGGCAGATCCCGTTACCGCCAACTTGAGTTGACTGCGCGCCTTACTCTCAAAGATGGCGAGCATTTCTTTTTTTCGTACGTGCACAGCCAGGCGCGCGGCGATCTTAACGAATTCAATAGCTACCTGGGCAATTTCCCCTTCCCGGTTGTCAGACCGAACACGTTTACCAATCTATCGGGCGATTTACCGAATCGATTTCTCGGGTGGGGAGCGGTAAGGTTGCCGTGGATGATGCGGATAGCCCCAATAGTTGAGTGGCGCAACGGATTTCCTTATGCGCCGGTTGATGCCGCGCAGGATTATGTCGGTGCGCCCAATCAGACCCGATTCCGAAACTTCTTCTCGCTTGACGCGCGTGTTTCAAAGGACATCAAGGTGAGCGATAAGTATATGTTGAGGTTCTCGGTGAGTGGTTTCAATCTTACCAACCATTTCAACCCTCTGCAGGTTCATTCCAATATCGCCGATCCGAATTACGGCGTATTTTTTGGAAGCCACAAGCCGCGATTTCGGCTTGATTTCGACGTCATTTTTTAGTGGTTGGGGATTAGGGTTGGGATTTGGGGTCGGCTGCTTGGAACTGTCACTCCACCCCTCCCCGGCTTCTAACCCCCAACCCCTAACCCCCAAGCCCCAGGTGGAGGTCATATGAAACGAATTCTGATTGCAGCTGTCGTCCTTACGCTTGTTGCCGGCGCTTATGCACAACACGAGCATCCTTCAACGGACGGTGCTAAGCCCGCAGAACTGATCCCAGGCATGGGAGACGTTCGTCATTCGGTGTCAACCAGCAATGCTGAAGCTCAACGGTTCTTCAATCAGGGACTGGCGATGGTTTACGGGTTCATCCATGAAGAGGCTGTTAAATCGTTTAAGCGTGCCGCCGAGCTCGACCCTCAGCTTGCGATGGCGCATTGGGGCGTTGCGCTCGCGCTTGGGCCAAACATCAACAGCCCGGTGGATGCCGGCCGCGAGAAAGCGGCATATGAGGCTATTCAGAAGGCACGCACACTTGCTGCGAAAGCCTCTGAGTCTGAGCGGGCTTACATTGAAGCGCTATCAAAGAGATATTCGAACGATCCGAAAGCTGATTTAAAGAAACTGGATGTTGAGTACCGAAACGCCATGGCCGAGCTGGTGCGCCGATATCCCGACGATCTGGACGCTGCCACTCTGTACTCGGAATCCATTATGGATTTGAATCCGTGGCATTACTGGAGCAAGGAAGGGAAAGCCGGCGCTGGCACCGAAGAAATCGTCTCCGTTCTTGAATCGGTGCTGAGACGAAACCCGGATCACATTGGCGCAAACCATTACTACATTCACGCGGTCGAGGCGTCGCTACATCCCGAGTGGGCATTGCCGAGCGCCCAAAAGCTAAAAGTACTTGCGCCAGCGGCGGGACACCTTGTTCATATGCCAGCTCATATCGATATCAGATCGGGAAATTATGAAGCTGCTGCGCGAAGCAACGCTTATGCGGCGGAAGCTGACCGAGAGTTATTCAAAGCCGCGGGACAGCAGGGCATGTACCCGATGATGTATTACAGCCACAATCTGCATTTTCTTGCTGTCGCGCATAGCATGCAGGGACGGTACGAGGATTCAAAAAAGGCGGCCGACCAGCTCTATGCCCATCTCACTGCGTATATTCAAGCAACGGGTCCGATGATTGATGCGATGTTGCCGATGATAGATTCCTTCACGCCGACTCCAACCCTCATCATGGTTCGCTTCAAGCGGTGGGATGATCTTCTGAAAGCCCAGGCCCCGGATCAAAGGCTGGTGGTTAGTAATGCGCTTTGGCGATTCGGCCGCGCGATGGCTTTTGCGTCAACCGGCAAGCTGGACAGCGCTGAAAAAGAACGAGCAGATCTCGTTAGTGCTGTTAAGGCAATTCCGGCGGATCGTCCATATGGTCTGAATCCAGTTGCTACTGTTTTCAGCATTGTTCAGGACGTGCTTGGCGCCAAAATTGCTGCGGCTAAGAATGACAAGCGCGGAGCTATTGAGTCGCTTAAAAAGGCGGTCGCGGCCGAAGACAAACTGAACTACTCCGAGCCTGAAGACTGGTATATCCCGGTTCGGGAATCGTTGGGAAGCGCATTGATCCAAAACGGTGATTTTGCAGAGGCAGAGAAGGTTTTCCGGGCCGAACTTGCGAAGCATCCGCGCAACGGCCGTGCGCTGTTTGGCCTTATGGAAAGCCTCAAAGCGCAAGGCAAGAAAGAAGCGTCATCTAACATCCAGATGGAATTCGAAGCCGCCTGGAAGAACGCCCAGGTCATGCCACGGATTGAGGATTTGTAAAGGTTTCAGATGTACCGTAGACCGTCGAGTCTGCGGCTGCAAAAGTTAACGCAGATTAGGTAGTCTACGGTTATTGAGCAGCCGCAGACTAGAAATTCTACGGTACATCACTGCACTGAGCATCCCTGGACTTGGTTGTCTCTCACCTGCTAGACTCAAATTGTTCTGTAGCAACCACGAGCGTTGCTATTTGGTTTGTTTGCCGGGAGCGCCTGTCTTAGCTCGGAGAGCGTTTGATCCTGCTTTTCACCCTCTTCCCGCAAGGTCTTGGAAGTTCCTCTTAGCCAATTTCAGGAGAAATATGGGCAAACGATTGTACGTAGGAAATCTGTCGTACCAGACGACAGAAACAGATCTGTCTAGTCTTTTCGAACAGGTTGGACCCGTCGAATCAGTAAATATAATCACCGATCGAGACACCGGCCGTTCGAAGGGTTTCGGCTTTGTGGAGATGAGCAACGACGACGCAGAAAAAGCAATCGCTCAGTTCAATGGTACCGAGCTTAATGGCCGTGCCTTGACCGTAAACGAGGCGCGTCCGCGAGAGGAGCGCTCGGGCGGTCGTGGCGGATACGGCGGCGGCCGAGGCGGCGGTGGTGGCCGAGGCGGTGGCCGCGGTGGGTACGGCAATCGCTACTAGATAGCTCCGATAAACCGCTCCGGAAGTACCCGGAGCGGAAGACTTAAATAGTATTTTTGAGTTGGTTGGAAATTAATTTTTGCCTCAACGGTGAGGCTCCGGCGCGGCTGTTTATGCGTCAAAGCGTGCCGGTGACTCAGGGGGTTCGATGTCTGTCCGTCTTTTTGTAGGTAATCTTCCGTACAGCGCGACCGAGACCGCTCTTCGAGAACATTTTTCAGCAGTCGGTCCGCTTTCATACATCTATCTTCCCGTCGATCGGGAGTCGGGAAAGCCGCGGGGTTTTGCGTTCGTCGAGTTCAGCGAGCGTGCCCAGGCAGAAGAAGCGATTCGCAGGTTCAATAATCAACCTTTTATGGGTAGACCTTTGGCTATCAACGAGGCCCGCGATCGTGAGGATCGATCATCCTCTCCAGTGTCGCGTCCCCCTGTCGCGAATCGTGACGTTCCCGACCCAGGGGCACTTGAGCGCCCAGCCCGAAACTTCGGTCCGGACGCCGCACCTCGTCGAGCATTCAAAAAATCTGGCGGACGCGCAAACCGCGGGGAACGAGGACCTAAACAACCAATTCGCGAGCGAGTGGGGGGACGTTTTTTTGGGGACGATGGAGACGATGCATCCGATGATGATCTGGGCGGCGAAAATTTCGCGAGCCGCGTTTCAGAATCTGAAAACGAGTAAGCGCATTTTTAGCTTTCATTATCCTACGATAATAAGGAGACTCAATGGCGAAGAAATCACGTCCAACATTTCAAAAGCGCGAAAAAGAAAAAGCGCGTCAGCAGAAACAGAAGGAGAAAGAACAGCGGAGGCTCGAGTCAAAAGAGCGCCGAGCTACCTTACCACCTCGAATAGAAGGCGAAGACCCGGATATAGCGGGCATTCGACCTGGACCCCAGGCTCTCCCCGAGCAATGGGAGTATACAAGCAACCGAGAATAGACCTCGATACTCTCCCCCGATACGCACTTTTCCCTTTGCAACGACGCCCTGTTTCTTTCGACTGCTAGTCGAAGGGCGTCGTGTGTTTATCCGGCGCTTACAGCCCGCTCGAAAGACGAAGCCACCTCTTCCGAAAATCCCACCAACGCAGTTGTTGGAGCCACCAACGTGGGAGATTGTGTGAAAAGCGATGTTCGTAGTTCGGCCTTTAGGCGGAAGTTGGTAATTTGACGAATTTCAGGGTACAAGCTTCCGCCTAAAGGCCGAACTACGAACTTTTCACACAGCCTCGTGCATTGGGGGATTTGCCCGAAGGGTCTGGCCTCGCCTCAAAGTAGCAGGGACTCAATATTATCTGGAACGTGTTAAAATGGCCTTGCGTACGGGCGCGCAAAGGCATTTCCAATCACTCGTTAATTGCGCCTGGGATCCAAATGAGTAATCGTATTGAGTTCAACCTGAACGGGACTGACCGAGAAATCGTCATCGACGACGAAATGTCTCTGCTCGAAGTCTTGCGTGAATCCTTTGGCTTAATCTCACCGAAAGACGGCTGTAGTCCGCAGGGTCAGTGTGGCTGCTGCACAGTGATTGTGGACGGTCGGGCTGTTGTCTCCTGCGCCGTTCCTGCCAGGAGCGTGGCGGGGAAAACGGTCCTCACGCTTGAAGGTTTCAGCGAGTTCGAGCGTGAAACCTTCGCAGATAGCTTTGTTGCAGCCGGCGGATTGCAGTGCGGCTTCTGCACACCAGGAATTGTTGTTCGCGCTAAGAACCTTATCGATAAGAGCCCGGATCCCAGCGATGATCAAATCAATCGAATCCTCAGCATGCATCACTGCCGGTGCACCGGGTACGTAAAGATAGTTGACTCGATCAAACTCGCAGCCAGGGCTATGCGGGGCGAAGGTGTGATCGAATCCGATGGCAAGGCGGGACGAATCGGTACTGGCACGGCACGATACGAAGCCCGCGAGTTTACGCTGGGTGACAAACCTTACATTGATGATATGAGCTTTCCCGGCATGCTGTACGGCGCCGTGCTCTTATCCGATTATCCACGCGCGCTCGTCCGACGCATTGATACCAGCAACGCCAGGGAGATGCCGGGTGTCGTGGCCATTGTTACTGCTGCCGACACTCCGGGGCATAGATATCAGGGGCTCATCTACAAGGACTGGCCTATGTTCGTGGCCGAAGGAGAAGAAACTCGCTGTGTAGGTGATGTAATCGCTGCGGTCGCGGCCATTGACAGACGAACCGCCAGAAACGCAGCGAAGGCGATCGACGTAGATTATGAAGTTCTACAGCCGATCACCGATCCCGAAGAAGCTCTGAAGCCAGAAGCCCCGAAGCTGCATAAAAAGGGAAACCTGCTCAGCAGCTCTGAGATTAAACGGGGAGACGTTGAAAACGCCCTGAAAAACTCGACCCACGTAGTAACGCATACCTTCCAGACTCAATTCATCGAACACATGTTCCTCGAGCCTGAAGCCTGCATTGCAATGCCGGAAGGCCATGGGCTTCGAGTATACACGCAAGGCCAGGGAGTTTTTGACGACCGGCGTCAAATCGCGTCGTTCATGGGAATGCCCGAAAGCGACGTCTTCGTCACCCTGGTGTCCAACGGTGGAGCATTTGGCGGCAAGGAAGACATGAGCATTCAAGCTCAGACCGCGCTTCTTGCGAAGGTGACCGGCAGCCCGGTGAAACTCACGCTTAGTCGCGAAGAAAGCCTTCGACTGCATCCAAAACGCCACCCCATAAAAATGACGTACACAGTCGGCTGCGATGCTTCTGGACACCTGACCGCTGTGAAAGCCAATATGATCGGCGACAAGGGAGCGTATGCCTCGGTTGGATCGAAGGTCCTGGAGCGAGCGGCTGGGCACTGCACAGGCCCGTACGACGTCCCTAACGTGCATGTGATCTCACTTGCAGCCTACACCAACAATCCGCCGTGCGGAGCGATGCGCGGGTTCGGCGCGAATCAGGCAGCTTTTGCGATCGATTCGATGATCGATATCCTCGCCGAGAAGGTTGGGATCGATGGATGGGAAATTCGCTATTTGAACGCTCTGGATGTCGGAGGCACGTTCTGCACCGGCCAGGAGTTTGAATCGAGCGTCGGTCTTAAGAAGACTCTGGAAGCGGTCAAGGACATTTACAAGAGCGCAAGGTATGCGGGCATAGCTTGCGGCATCAAGAACGTAGGGATCGGCAATGGTATGCCGGAATACGGTCGTGCAATGCTGGAAGTCCGGGATGACGGAACCGTGGGAATATACACCGGCTATACAGAAATGGGTCAGGGGCTGTTTACGGTGCTACAGCAGACTGCCTGCGAAGAAACCGGGCTACCGCCAGGCGTCTTCAACTACGTTACAGCTGATACGAAATATGCCTTGGATTGTGGCCAGACCACCGGGTCACGCGGCACGTTTCTTGGTTGTCGTGGTGTCCAGGAAGCTGCAAGAAAGCTAAAGGCGGATCTCGATGCGAATAAGACGTTGACGGATCTGGCAGGCAAAACATATTACGGCGAAGTCTTGATCGACGATACCGTTTCCCTCGAGGCAAAAGTAGAAAAACCCAAGACTCATTTTGCGTATGGTTTTGCAACTCAGGTCGTGATTCTTGATGATGACGGCCGAATAAAAAAAGTGGTGGCGGCTCACGATGTCGGAAAAGTAATGAACCCGGTCCTGCTGGAAGGACAACTTGAAGGCTCAATTCATATGGGTCTTGGGTATGCGCTGACTGAAGAGTTCAGAGTTGAGGACGGTTTCCCGCAAACCCTCACCGTAAATTCGCAAGGATTGCTGCGAGCGCGGCATATGCCAGAAGTAGAACTGATACTGATCGAGGATGAACACCCACAGGGACCTTATGGCGCAAAGGGCGTCGGCGAAATAGGTCTGGTGCCCACCGCACCGGCAGTGGCAAATGCGCTTTACAAGTTCGACGGCATTCGCCGGTTTACACTTCCAATGAAAGACTCGCCTGCGGCCCGGTCCATCCGCGGCGGAACCAGGTAAGCAGTTTAGGTTCTTGCGATTTTTGCGTCTTAGCGCTTCTTCGAGAACCTTGACTTCAGATATGAGTCTCTTCCGAGCCTCGACGTTAGACTCTCGATCCCAATTGGAATTACCCATCCAGGTAATACGCCGTTAACTGGCCAAAAACAAAACAGTTGACTGAATCAATTCCGCGTTCATAATGGTTGCATCTCCAAGGTAAGCTTGGCTTCTACCCCCGGAGAAGAAAATCGCTTTCAATTTCGAGGCGCGGGGGATGAACAACTCCGGACTAATTAAGAGTTCGGCGCCGTTGAACACCGGCAAGCTGATTAATGCCTACTACCTTGAGGCTGAATATCTCCTCGAGCGCATCGAAGGCGCATCCAGCCATTACCAGACCCTTGGAGTTGAGCGTTCCGCCACCAGCGAAGAGGTCATTCAGGCATATCAGAAATCAGTTAGCGTACTTCATCCAAGCTACCACAAGGTCAGAGCCGCGGTCCCGGACGATATGCTCGTGCGGATCGATAGTGCGTTCAATAAGGTGTCCCAGGCTTTTTCGGTGTTAACCAACAGCAAACATCGACGTCAGTACGATGTAGAAAGCCGAATGCCGAAGTCCTACAGCACTGTTCCGCTGGAGCTACCTCCGACCGTACGACCCAACGATCGACCCACGGAGCCGGCTAAGGAAGAGGTAGACAACAATAAAGGCGTCGTCGAAGATGCGCTTCACATAAAAGTCTCGCCTCAGTTACGCCCAGTCTTCACTAAAGATAAAGCCTCAGCTGAGAAAGAAGTCGTCGAACGACGCCGTTGCGAGCGATTCAAACTAACGGTACCTGCATTGATTGCGGGTTACGAATCCTCAGACGGGAAGTGGCAGGAAGTGACCAAGACAATCGATGTCAGCCGAATGGGCGTTGCGCTTCGCATGCGAAGACGCGTTAAGCACGGCCTGGTGGTACACGTCACATTGCCCTTGCCGACAAAGCTGCGCAGCCACGGTTTTTCTGAAGCCGGCTACAATATGTACGCCATCGTCAGGCGCATCGAACCATTGTCCGATGGCACGCGAGTCGTAGGCCTCGAGTTCATCGGCGCAAACCCTCCCGGCGATTATTTGCACAAACCCTGGGCGACGTTCCGAACTCAGAAATGGAACGGACCCGAGCGGCGTCGAGAGAAGCGTGAGACACTCTCAGAACCGGTATCGGTTGAATACTTCGATGAGGCAATGCAAGTCATTGGTTGCGAGCCCGGAATGACCGAAGACGTAAGCCCAGGCGGCGTCAGAATATGCGTGAAAGCGGCTCCGCCTGAGTTTGATTATGTGCGCGTTACCTGTCCTGGTCGGAGCTTTCATGGCATGGCGATCCTTCGAAATCACTGGAGCGGCACGGATGGATCTGAACGCCTCTGTCTGCAGTTTACTGACAATAAATGGCCGGTGTAACTCAAAAGCTTATTCAGGTATTCGGTTCTATCCTTTCTTAGCTACTCCCTGATTTAGTCTTTATACCTGCCGTCCCCGAGCATTGTTAAAATCGATATTCTCGATTCTCATTTACCTTTTAATCTCTGCCCGCCATAAGTAGAATCCCTCCGACCAGGCGATGATTGCCTGATTAGAATGCAGCGACAAAAGGAGCTCGGAGATGTCAGCTGGCGACAGTGAGGTGGAACACGAGCTACGACGAATGAGCAACGAGTGGGTGACTGCGCTAAAGCAGCGCAACACTGAAGTAATTGCTCGAATAATGGCTCCTGATTGCACGTTCACGTATCCATTGGAGGGTGACGGGACGGAGCAGTTTCTGGCGGACGTCAGCTCGGGGGACCTGATCGTTGAAGCGTTCAGTCGAGACAATGTAGAGGTGCGCGTGTTCGGACATACCGCGGTGCTCACGGGTCTGGATACAGTGAAGTGGCTATATAAGGGTCATGTCATCGAAGGATATTACAAAGCCATTCAGGTTTTTGCCGAACGTGAGCAACGCTGGCAACTCGTCGCGATTCAGGCCTGCCCCATCGCACAATAACCCTTCCCGCTGATGGAAGAGTTCTGTGTTACGGATTACTCGGAGGCGTCCCAGTCACGGCTGATAACTCCAGAGACAGACTAATCATCGGATCTATCTGACTATCAATGAACAAACCGCTGCTTATCAGAGGCGCTGCGATTGTAACAATGGATGCTGAGAACAGCATCTTTACCGGCGACGTGTTTGTCGACGGGGGGCGCATTTCTGCACTTGGCGGGTCGCTCACGGCGCGGGAGTACAAAGCTGCTGACCTCATCGAAGCAACGGATCGCATCCTCATTCCCGGCTTTGTACAGACTCACATTCATCTCTGTCAGACGATATTCCGTGGCGCTGCGGATGATCTTTCGCTAATCGACTGGCTCAGGAAGCGAATTTGGCCCCTGGAAGCTGCGCACACGCCGGAGTCAATATATGCATCGGCCCGATTGGGAATCGGGGAATTGATTCGGGGAGGAACCACCTGCGCGTTGACTATGGAGACCGTGCGTCACACTAATGAGATATTTACCGCAGTCGAGGAAACAGGATTCCGTGCGACGGTCGGGAAATGCATGATGGACAAGGGTGATCACGTGCCCGAGGCGCTACAAGAGCAGACGGAGGACTCGATCGCGGAGTCGGTTGCGTTGTTGGAGCGCTGGCATGGTTACGCCGAGGACCGGGTTCGGTACTGTTTCGCACCTCGGTTCGCCGTAAGTTGTACCCGAGAGTTACTGAATCGAGTCGCCAAATTGTCGCGCGAGCGCGGAGTACTTGTTCATACTCACGCATCGGAAAACAAAGATGAGATTGAATTGGTCAGACAAGATACCGGACGCAGCAACATTCAATATCTGAACGATGTCGGCCTGGCGGCTGAAAACGTGGTGCTCGCTCATTGCGTTCATCTTAGCAAGGAAGACCTGGGGATTTTGCAGAAGACCGGCACACATGTCGCCCATTGTCCATCGTCTAACCTGAAGCTTGGATCCGGAATTGCGCCGTTGGTCGAGATGCTTGACCGAGGTATTGGGGTTTCGCTTGGTGCTGATGGTGCGCCGTGTAACAACAGGCTTGATATGTTTACAGAAATGCGCTCGGCCGCGCTCATCCAGAAGGCGATTCACGGGCCGGAGGTTTTGCCGGCTGTCAGGGTATTAAGGATGGCGACAATAGATGGGGCGCGCGCGCTTGGATTGGCGGAACAGATCGGCAGCATTGAGGTAGGCAAGCGTGCTGATCTGACGCTACTGAATCTGGATGCCCTTCACACCACTCCACATCCCGATCCGATCTCTTCAATTATCTATGCTGCTGACACAAGCGATGTGGAGACAGTTATCATCGATGGAAGGATCGTAATGCGCGAAGGCGAGCTAACCACACTGGACGAACAAGCTGTTATTCGGGATGTGAACGAGCAAGGTGCAGTGCTTAAAAAAGCGGTGAGCTAGCTTTGAGTAGCCTCCACCGGCTTATCATCTGCGCAATCTGCGGATGAGATAGTTCGTACTTGAACTGAATGGACTCAACGCAGATTACGTACGAAGAAATAAGATTGTAGTGGAATTATCCACGGTCTTTACCGTGGGTTCAGGATTTTCACACAGTCGCTGCGGTGAGTGGGATCTGTCCCTTCAGGCGGTGTGTGCGCTATTCGGTTGAAACGGCCTTTGCTTCTTCGCTGTGAATAATAGCCGCAGTTTCGTCGACCCTTGGAACCGGTGCAGAACTCGTCTCTTCTCTGACCAGCCGCGTCACTCGAGGCTTTAGCCAGAACACTGCCAGTGCCGCGGCGGTAACATTGAATACAACCGCCGTCCAGAAAGCCGGCAACCACGAGCCGGTTTCTTTCATCAGCCAGGCTGCGCCCGGACTGCCGAGAATCGAGCCAAGTCCCTTCGCTGTGTATTGGATTCCGTAATTCGTGGTCGAGTGTTTGCTGCCAAAAATATCGGCAATTGCCGCCGGGAACAGCGAATAAATATCACCCCAGGCAAAAAACATAAGGCCGGAAAGTGCGAAGAACCAGATCGGATGAGCAACCAATAATGTCAACGCAGTAATCGCTACGGCTTCCAATACAAACACCATAGCCATCGTATCGTAGCGGCCGAGATTATCGGATACCCATCCAAAAAAGGGCCTTGCTGCGCCGTTTAGCACTTGATTGAGCAGCAACGTCAACGCCAGGATTGTAAACCCTCCGATCAGTATGTACTTATCATAACCATAGTCTACGGCGATCGGTTTTAGTTGAGCGGTCATCATCAGCCCGCTGGCGGTGACAAGCGTCATCATCAAATAGAGCAGGTAAAACGACCCGCTCTTCAACATCTCCTGTGGACGGTAGTCCTTTGATGACTGTTGAACCTTTCGCTGAACCTTTGCCTTGATGTTTTCCCAACCTGCCGGGAGCCAGCCTATCGGCGGCATCCGCAAAAACTGTGATGCGATTAACACCACCAATCCCTGAATAATTCCCCAGGTGATGAAAGCCGATCTATAGCCTGTCGTCTTGATCATATGGTCTATCGGTAATGCTGTGAGCGCCGTACCGAAACCATAAGACCCGGCAACCAGACCAACACACAACCCTCGCCGATCCGGGAACCACTTCATCGCCACGCCAACACACGCGCTGTATACCGCCCCGGCGCCCAGGCCCCCGATCGCGTAGAAAACGTAGAGCACCCAAAGCGAGTTTGCCAGGCCCGCGCCGACCCACCCCGTTCCGACTAGAAGGCTTGCTACTGCGACAACAATTCGCGCACCAAGACGGTCAACCAAATAAGCACTTATCGGAAACAATCCCGTTTGAGCAATAACAAAGAATGTTAACGCCCACTGCACGGCATCAAGCGGTGCATTCAAGCTTTTGGTCAGATCGGTTGTAAATAAGGTCCACGCATATTGCAGATTGGCGATAGCAAGCATCGCCACTGCGCAGGCTATTAGGATCGGCCATCTTGAAGTGGTCGAGTCGGATTTTAGCGTTGCCGGCATCCGCCCCCCTGGTCCCTTTATTTTGTAAGCAACTTCACACAAGCGTAAACAGCTTTTGTAGCTGGCAAATCAAGACCCATCTTTGTTCCGAGCTCTACTACCGAGCCTACAATGGCCTCCAACTCTGGCGGCCGTCCCGACTCAATATCCTGAAGCATAGAGGTCTTGTGATGACCTACCTTTTCTGCTCCGTCGAGCCGCTGTTCAATCGAGATTCCGATATCAACACCCAATCCTCGTGCAACAGCATCTGCCTCTGACATTATCATCGAGGCTAGTTCTCGCGTTTCCGGATTCCTCACTATCTCCGCCAGAGTAGCGCGGGTCAACGCGCTGATTGGATTGAAGGCAACACTGCCCATCAACTTGACCCACATATCGTGACGAATATCAGTCCGGATGGGACATCTCAAACCCGATTTAATAAAAGCATCGGCAATGAGCCGGCAACGATCACTCTTCGAGCCGTCAGGCTCGCCGATTGCGAAGCGTGTCCCTTCGATGTGCTCGACAACCCCTGGCTCCACTATGATTGTTGAAGGATAGACTATACATCCGATAACTCGCGTGAGGTCGATGCTTCTGCTGATGACGCCACCCGGATCGACCGAATTTAACTGCGTGCCTTCCCACTCACCGCCGTGCCGGAAAAAGTACCACCAGGGAATACCGTTTTGGGCGCTCACGACGGTGGTCTCAGCGCCAATGAGCGGAGACAGTCGCGGAGCCATACCAGTCAAGCTATGAGCTTTGAGAGTAAGCAGTACTACATCAACCGGCCCGACGGCGGATGGATCATCAGTGGCGGCAGGCTTCGCCTGAAATTCTCCGAGCGAGCCGCGCACGCGCACGCCCTGGTTCTGCATCGCTTTCAGATGCGGGCCACGAGCGATCAGCGTGACATCCTCGCCGGACCTTGCGAGCATCGCTCCAACGAAAGCTCCTATCGCGCCCGCACCGACAATCGCGAATCTCATTACTTCACCGACCTATAGAACCAATAGTTGCCTAGCTCTTGCCAATCCGAGCAATCTCCGCAGCAACGTTTCGGCGCTGAATCTTTCCTGTCGCCGTACGAGGAATTGCCTCGAGTATGTGGATGACTTTGGGACACTTGAAATCGGCGAGTGAGGAACGACAGTGACTGATCAACTCTGCTTCGGTCGCCGAGGCGCTCAATACTACGGCTGCCGCGACCTCTTCACCGTATACTCGATCCTCTATTCCGAAACATACCGCTTCGGCGACAGCCGGATGCGCGAGTAGAACTTCGTCGATCTCGCGTGGGGATATTTTTTCGCCACCGCGGTTAATGAGTTCTTTGATTCGACCGACTAGCGTCAGATACCCTTCTGAGTCCAGGTAACCCTGATCACCAGTTCGGAACCAGCCATTCGAGAATGAGGACGCGTTCGCTTCAGGATTGCCCTCGTAGCCCCCAAAGACGTTCTGTCCTTTGATCGATACTTCTCCCGTTGCACCGACCGGCAGCAGATCACCGGCCTTGTTCAGAATTGCAATACTCACAGCTGTTCCGCAGCCAACCGATCCCGGCTTCCGAACTCCTGGCGGTAACGGATTCGATGCCATCTGGTGAGCGGCTTCGGTCATCCCGTAGGCCTCGAGCATCGGCACGCCAAACTTCTCCTCGCCTTCGGCCATCATTTTTGGTGGTAAGGCAGCGCTACAGGAACGAATAAAACGAAGATGCTCAGCTCCAGCAGGTCGCGCGCCCGCTTTGATCCTGGCAATAAGAACTTGATGAATCGTCGGGACTGCCGAGTACCAGGTGACACGATGCTCTCGAACATCGGTCCAAAATGAAAGCGGGTTGAAACGAGTAGGCACAACGACGGTTCCACCAGTGAACAGCGTACCGAATGTCGAGGCGACCAGTCCGTGCACGTGAAAAAGCGGCATCACGCACAGAGAGACGTCTTCCGGTGATAACTGATAAGTCTCCGCAACATTGCGCGCTGAGGTCATCAGGTTCGCGTGTGACAAGGGGACGCGCTTCGGCCGGCTGGTTGTACCGCTGGTATGTAAGATTAGCGCCGTGTCTTCTGGCTTTGGATACTCAGGATTGCGAGGAGGCCCCACCGGTTGCGCAGACGAAAGCTGCATCCGACCTTCTCCTTTGATGGTGGCTTCGATGATCGGAACCTGGTTGCCGGCGGCGGCCCTGGCTTCTTCGTTGTGGGAGGGCGGCACGATCAGCGCTCTGGCGCCGGTATCTTCGAGATAAAACTTAAACTCGTCCGCGGTGTACGCCGGGTTGAGCGGCGCGGCAGTGCCGACTGTCGACGCAGCGAGAAAGCACACGATAGTTTCGAGTCCGTTCGGCAGGGCCATTGCGATGCGATCGCCGCGGCCTAGTCCGAATTGCCTTAGTGATGCAGAGACGGAGGCGACTTGTTGTTGAAGCCGGTCGTAAGAAACTACCGGTCCACCTCCGGACACGATGATGGCGGCTTGTGATGGAGTACCCTTTTCAAGCAGTTCGAGAATCATATTCTTAATCCAACGCTATTTCATTCAGCTGTTACGGTTGATTGCTGGCAAATTTTAGCAGGCTGCTACAAAAGAGCGGTTGCGCAGCTTATCACCGTGATTTTGCATTTGTCTAGAATTCTGCAAAGTACCGTAGAGTGCCGCAGACCGGACAGTCTGCGGTACGCGCGTCTTGTAGTCCCTGGGACTCTCAGGTGATAGAATAAGCGTTCCCAAAAATCGAGTACAGTGGACATAACGAGGAGGATTCACATGAGAATGCGGAGACTCGGATTCGCCGCTGCGCTCGTTATTGCCTGCGCAGCCCTTACCTACGCACAAACCCGAACGACCAACACCAAATCAGGTTATCTCACGCCGCCCAAGGTTGTTGTAGACATCCTGGATGCGCCGCCAACGCCGACGGTGATCGTGTCGCCAGACCATCGCACGATAGCGCTGCTTAATCGGCGCAGCATGCCGACGATTGCCGAGCTCGCGCAGCCGATTCACCGAATTGCTGGAGCTCGCATTAATCCCAAGACAAACGGCCGGCAGCAACGAGGCGGCAGTGTCATTGCCATCACATTGCGATCTATCGCCGATGGAAACGAAATAAAGGTCGCAGTTCCGCCCAACGCCAACCTCGGCGATGTGAGCTTTTCAGGCGATGCCAAACGACTCTCCTTTACCAACACAAAAGAGAATGGAATCGAGTTATGGGTCGCCGATACCACGACCGGTCAGGCAAGGCTGATGAGCGGCACCAACCGGCTCAATGGCGCCGCTAGCGATCCCGTTGATTGGTTGAAGGATGGGTCTACCTTGCTGGTCCAGCTTGTTCCCGCTGGGCGTGGTCCTGCTCCTGCCGAGCCCCTGGTGCCAACGGGCCCGAACATCCAGGAGAATCATGGCAAGGCGGCTCCAACGCCTACCTTCGAAGACATGATCAAGACCAACCACGACGAGGATCTATTCGAGTACTATTTCACCAGTCAACTTGCGACCATCGATGCTGCAACCGGGCGTAAGACTCTTATTGGTAAGCCCGGGATAATCGAGAACGTGACACCTTCGCCGAACGGCGAATATGTCCTCGTCTCTCGAATCAAGCGACCGTTCTCGCACCTGGTTCCGATGAACGGATTTCCGAAAGAAGTCGAAATCTGGAGCCGACGGGGCGAGGTTGCAAAAAAGATTGCAGACCTTCCGTCCAGTGAAGGCACGCCGATCAACGGTGTCGAGACCGGTCCGCGCAGCGTTCGTTGGCGACCGGATCAACCGGCCACTCTCGTGTGGGCTGAAGCGCTCGATGGCGGCGACCTGAAGAACAAGGTTGAGTTTCGTGACAAGGTTCTCACGCTAACCGCGCCTTTTAACGGAGCTCCTGTAGAGCTGACAAAGACCGAATGGCGATTCGGTGGTATTTCTTACACCGAAAAAGGCATCGGCCTGCTGAGCGAATCGGATCGCGCGACTCGCCGGATCCGGACCTGGATTCTTGAGACGGGCGCCGAACCACGCAAGCTCTGGGAGCGCCGACAACAGGACGCCTACACCAATCCAGGTACTCCGGTCGCAAAAAGAGACGGCGGCGGTGGCGGCGGCCGAGGCGGTGGCTTTGGGGGGCAGTTTGGAGGCGGTGGCGGTTTGATTCTGCAAAACGGTGACAGCATTTTGTTGATCGGGTCAGGATCGTCACCGGATGGCGACCGGCCATTTATCGATCGATTAAACCTGAAGACGCTCAAAACCGAGCGGCTGTTCCGATGCGCAGAGAAGACATACGAAAACATCATCGCCCCGCTCGATAGCGAAGCGAAAACGATTCTGACGGAGTATGAGACGTCAACAGAACCGCCTAACTACTTCGTGCGAGATCTCGCAGCCGGATCGAGGCGTGCTATCACGCAATTTAAGGATCCTGCGCCGCAACTTGCTGGAGTCGAGAAGCAGTTCATCACCTACACTCGCAAGGATGGAGTAAAGCTATCGGCGACGCTTTATTTACCGCCCGGCTACAAAAAAGGTGAGCGGCTGCCGATGCTGATGTGGGCTTACCCGCGCGAGTTCACTGATACCGACATCGCCGGTCAGATATCAGGTTCTCCCTATCGGTTTACGCGGGTCACCGGGATATCGCATCTGTTTTTGCTGACTCAAGGTTACGCGATTCTTGACAACCCCACGATGCCGATCGTCGGACCAGGCGAAACGGCAAATGACACATACGTGGAGCAACTTGTTGCAAGCGCAGAAGCTGCTGTCAACAAAGTTGTCGAAATGGGGGTTGCAGACCGAGATCGAATAGGAGTTGGAGGTCACAGCTACGGAGCTTTCATGACCGCCAATTTGCTGGCGCATTCTGATCTGTTTCGAGCAGGGATTGCGCGCAGCGGCGCTTACAATCGGACATTGACTCCATTTGGTTTTCAAAGCGAACGACGGACATTCTGGGAGGTACCTGAGATCTACGGGAAGATGTCTCCATTCTATTATGCGAACAAGATCAACGAGCCGATCTTGTTGATGCATGGCGAGGCGGATGATAACTCGGGAACGTTTCCAATACAGTCCGAGCGTTTTTACATGGCGTTAAAGGGCCACGGTTCTACGGTGCGCTACGTGACGCTGCCGTTCGAGCCACACGGGTATATCGGGCGCGAATCAACGCTTCACACGATTGCGGAAATGATCAATTGGATGGACAAATACGTGAAGAACGCGGGGCCGCGGGAGAGCACCGCCGCGGTCGCAAAGTGATATACAGACTACGCAGATAAGTCAGAAAGCTCGTCAGCCGCGCACATTTTTGTGCGCGGCTTTTTCTTGCTGCTTCTTCATGCACTCTGCGGAAGGCCAGTAGCGTAGACTGTCTGGTCTGCGCAAAGATTTTAGGATTGTTCGAATCCTGGGAATTGGGCTGACTGGACAGTCCACGCTACGTCACGACGAAATCCTGGGGCGATCTTTCACTCGGATCACAAACTTCAGCCCGGACCACACTTCGTTGACTGCGCAAACCTTCACGTCGACGAGACCGGCATCGAGACCTATTTGCCGCACCACGCCGTCGGATAAATCGGTGGGAACCCCTGAAGCTTTCTTGGGCCAGGCAATCCACAGCATTCCTGTGGGAACGAGCTTGACTGCAAGCCTCGAAAAATTTCGGAGCAACTCAGCCTGTGTCCGCGCGAAGAATAAGACAAAATCAAGATCTCGCTGGACACTGGTAACGAATGATACATCATCCGGAAGTCCTTCGAGCTCATTCCGGAAGCCGCGCGGTTCTCCTACCAGCGCGGCGCGGAACCCTTTTTTTATGCCGAGCTTCTTCACTAAAGGAGTTCCTGAATATCCCGCTGGCATCTTTTAGCCCGAAATCCTGTCGAGATCGATTCCAAAATGTTCCAGGAGCGCAGCTCTCCATTCGGCACGACTTGCCAGTTCATGCTCCCGCTTTTCACCGCGCTCGGTGATGATCACGCGTTTGTCAGTTACTGTTACTCTTCCTTCGGTTGTTGCGAGAGAGCACGCCCGACGTTGCGTGAAGATCGAATCGGGCGAGGTTTGATGATACACGCACATTTCCGAGAAATCCGAATATGTGTGCGGCTCGAGAGTAAACCGGTATTGTGGCTTCCAGACGGCATTCTCTCGCCGAAGCAGAACCAAATACCCGTCTGCTTCTGTCAACTGAAAGGCGTCGTCGCCCTGCACCTGTACCCCTCGTTCATCGAGGAGCAACGGTTCACGAAAGGAGTCGCCAAAACCGACGTCCGCCAACCAACGCTGCTCAAGGTTGACCATAAGCGTCAGATGGTCGAAAGGTGGATCGAAGCCCCCCTCATCGCGAGCCACCCCAGCCGCCAGCATCGAAACATCAAAGCCGATTTCTCGAAGCAAAGCACAAAATGCGCCATTCAACTCGTAACAGATTCCGCCGCGCCGTTCTTCGACCAGTTTTTGGATCACTTTTTCCTGGTCAAGGACGATCCGTCTGCCGACGTGATTGTCGAGGTTCTCAAACGGTATCGCGAGCAGATGGGCTTTGTGCAGCTGGCGCAGCGTCTCCGGGAAAACATCCAAAGGGCCGTTGTACCGCATCCGACGAAGGTAGCCGGGAGTATCCACGTGCGTAATTATAACCGCCAGACGTGCTCTTGTAAGCCGGGATAACGACAATTAAACTAGGCGAAATCTGAAAGGGAGCTCGCATGGCCGTAGGCCAGAATGTCTTACGTAAAGAGGGTTACGAGAAGCTCACCGGTGACGCTCGTTACATTGACGATCTTACGTTTGATGGGATGTTGTTCGGCAAGACTATTCGCAGCACCATCGCAAGCGGCCGCATCAAATCGATCAATTTTGATCCCTCATATGACTGGTCCCAAATAATTGTCGCAGACTATCGGGACATCCCGGGCGAGAACTACGTCGCGTTGATCGAACAAGACCAGCCTTTGCTCGTCGAATCTCAAGTTCGGCACTACGATGAACCGATCTTGTTGATAGCCGGTGCGAGCAGGCATGAGCTCGAAATTGCCGCGCGAAATATACACTTCGAATATGATGCGCGAACGCCGGTTTTGACTATTGAAGAGTCGATTGCCTGCAACACTCTGATTTATGGCAGAGACAACATATTCAAGCGCTTCCTGATCGGACGCGGTGATATTGATGAGGGTTTCGCAGCCGCCGACAAAATTATTGAGGGGGAGTACCGCGTACCGCATCAGGAGCAGCTCTATATCGAACCTCAGGGGATGATCGCCATCCCCGGTGACAGTACGATGACCGTGATGGGCTCAATGCAGTGCCCCTATTACATTCATAAAGCTATAAAGCAACTCTTCAATCTCACCGATAAGCAGGCAGTTGTTATTCAGACCACCACCGGTGGTGGTTTTGGAGGCAAGGAGGAATATCCATCGGTGATTGCTGCGCACGCTGCACTGCTTGCAAAGAAGGCGCAGCGTCCGGTGAAGATAATCTACGATCGCGCCGAAGACATAGGTGCTACCACTAAGCGACACCCCGGCATCATCACCCATCGGACTGGAGTAACTAGCGACGGCCGGTTGACCGCATCCGAGATCGAAATCACCCTCGATGGTGGAGCTTATGTAACGCTAACTCCTGTTGTCCTTTCCAGAGGAGCGATTCACGCCCTGGGGCCGTATCGCTGCGATAATGTGAGAATCGCTGCGCGAGCAGTAGCCACAAACACGCCGCCAAACGGCGCCTTTCGCGGGTTCGGCGCGCCGCAGGTTGCGTTCGCTTACGAAATGCATATGGAAAAGATCGCGGCAACGCTGGGCATTGATCCTCTTGAGTTGCGGCGTATCAACCTTCTGCGCGAGGGAGACGTCACGGCGACGGGCCAGAAATTGATGTGGAGCGTTTCATCGGAGCAAGTCTTGAACACGGCGGTCGAACGGTCACGATATCTCGAACGAAGGCGGGAGATTGAGTCATCCAATTCACATAATGTGAATGATCGAAAGCGGCACGGCATTGGTCTCTCATTCTTTTTTCACGGCGCGGGCTTTACCGGCAGCGGCGAAGCCAAAATGAAAGCGGAAGCGGGAGTTGAGATAACCGTCAATGGACGCGCCCGTGTCTTATCCGGTGCAACAGAGATCGGGCAAGGCGCACAGACGATACTCTGCCAGATAGCCGCGGAGGAATTGGGCCTGGCGATCGAGGAAGTGGATATCGAGGATCCTGATACTTCGCGCGTTCCCGATAGCGGACCGACCGTCGCATCACGCACGACGATGATTGTAGGTAGAGTTGTTCAGCTCGCGGCTCGAGAGATCAAAGACAGGCTGACAAGGTTTGCCGCGGAACGATTCGGTGAGCCTGAAGTAACTTTGACAGACCGCCGATTCGTTGCCGGTGACAAAACGCTTGCGAGCTTACAGGAAATTTCGGACGAGTACATCTCACAGCACGGTGAGTTGCGTGCATTTTCTAGATACGCGTCTCCGCCGGAAATCGAATGGGACGATGATACGTACTCGGGTGATGCATATCCTTGTTTCTCGTGGGGAGCAGAAGTCGCCGAGGTGGAAGTCGATCAGGATACTTACGAAGTTAATTGCATAAAGATAACTACGGCACAGGACGTCGGCCGCGCGATTCATCCCACGCTTGCCGGGGGACAAATCGAGGGTGGCACACTTCAGGCCGTCGGCTACGGTCTATTGGAAGAGCTGGTATGGGATAAAGGACGAATCGTCAACAATCGCTTAACCAACTACATCATTCCAACCGCGCTGGATGCCCCAGAAATGGAAACGATAATAATTGAGAATCCATATCCTCACGGGCCATTCGGAGCGAAAGGTCTTGGAGAGTTGCCGATGGACGGAGGTGCTCCGGCGATCGCCGCAGCGGTGTTCAATGCCACTGGTGCCTTCATCTCGGAGATACCGATTACACCTGAGCGGTTGCAAAGAGATTTGGAGCATAATCAGAAATGAAGTAAGTCCTGTACGGGCGTCCTCCGTGGCCGCCCCTCTCCGTATTCTCCGCGAAAAAGGGGCGGCCACGGAGGACCGCCCGTACAGGACTTAGCGTATTATCCGTTACACTCCACTAGTTCAGGAGGCCGCTGACCTGAACCGTCGCCCGCGCGAAGGGTTATGTCACTGCGTTTCACAATAAACGGAGTCAACAGAGAAGTCGACGCTCACCCTATGAGGCGGCTGCTGGACGTACTGCGCGAGGATCTGCGGTTAACCGGAACCAAGGAAGGTTGTGGCGAGGGCGAATGCGGAGCTTGCTCAGTGATTGTTGACGGTGAAGTCATCAACTCATGTCTGGTTCCAGTTTGCCAGGTGCAGGGCGCATCAATCATCACTGTTGAAGGCTTAGCACGAGACGGCCGGCTCGACCCCTTACAGCATGCATTTCTTGAATGTGGTGGATCACAGTGCGGAATCTGTACTCCCGGGATGTTGATCGCAGCGAGAGCGCTCCTGGATGGCAATGCCCGCCCGACAAAAGATGAGATAAAAGAGGCAATAGCAGGTAATCTTTGCCGCTGCACGGGCTACACAAGAATAATCGAGGCTATTGAGCAGGCGGCGGCGCAACATCAACAATAGAAAGGTACCGATGATCCCTGACGAAGAACTCAATGCGCTAAAAGAACGATTGTCTCAAATGTCGGATCGGGAGTTGTTGAAAATAGTTGAGGAAGAGTACGGCGACTATCGACACGAGGCGATCGAGTTTGCCGAGCAAGAACTTACAAAGCGCAACGTTCCATTCGAAAGCCCGGAGCTCGTTGAGGAAGAAGAGGAGGATGGCGAGGTTGACGTACGTCCGGGACTCAGTCAAAGCAATGTTTACTGCGGCAACTGCGGCGGAAAAATGCGTGCCGGGTTATTGTTCGCCGACAAAGAACTGACGGTTCTTTTTCAGGACAACAAAGAAGAGCGCTTCCTTCAGGTTTTGGCGTGTACTTCGTGCGGTGATGTCCGGCTGACCGTCGACCTTTTCACTGATGTTGAGGGTTGATTAGCAAGCTTGGACTGAAACCCCCTGTCGGAGCTTGAGAAGTTAGTTTGAGAGAGATGTCCCTCGAAGCACGGTAACGAATCCGACCCAGGTTGTGAACGATCAACTATGAGCTTTGCTTCACTTGTCCAATCGCCGACCACCCTGAACGATGCCTTTGAGATCCTCTCGGAACGAAAAGGTCCGATCAAGATCATTGCCGGCGGAACAGATTTGATGGTGCTAATGAATGCGCATCAACTCGAAGCTCCTGAGTTCCTGGACATATGGAAAGTTGATGAACTTCGTGGCGTAACCGAAGAAGAGAACGCACTGCGTATCGGCGCGCTGACCACTTATACCCAGTTGATTCGGTCGAAGGCCGTTCAGCGTTTTGTTCCTTCGCTTGTTTCCTCATCGCGAACAATTGGCGCAGTCCAGATTCAGAATCGAGGTACTCTAGGCGGGAACATAGTCAACGCGTCTCCAGCAGGTGATACTCTACCGGTGCTTGCGGCATATGATGCCGAACTTGAGGTCGGAAGCGCACGCGGAATTCGCACCGTGCGGTTTAATGAGTTCTACACCGGTTACCGCGCAACCGTCCTGGAGCCGGATGAATTGTTGATTAGCGTGCGAATACCCAAACTGAGAGAAGACGAACGCGATTTCTTTTGCAAGGTGGGAACCCGTCGTGCTCAAGCGATCTCCAAGACGGTCTTAGCAACAAGAGTGCGGATGACCGGAAAGGTGCTTGAAAAGATCAGCATTGGAGTGGGCAGTGTGGCTCCGACGGTCGTGCGCGTGACTCAAACCGAGCGGCTGCTCAATGGGTCAACGGTTTCTCCTAAAGTAATTGAGGAGGCACGCCAGATGATCGCGCTGGAGATATCGCCCATCACCGATCTTCGCTCAACCGAGCACTACCGGCGCACAGTCACTTCAAACGTGCTCGCAAGGCTTCTGAACGAACTGATCGCTTGATCCTGATCATCTGCGCCGGGTCAGAAAGCTTATCACCGCCACAAACAGGGCAGAGCCGATTATCGACCAGATGATTGGAAAGCTCTCGTCGCCGACTCTAACGAAGAAGAGATGGGGAAGGTGCAGTGCGTCGGCAAGCCAGACTCCTATAATCGCGCCGATGAATCCCAGTGCTATTGAAACGAGGCATCCTCCGTGGCTATAGCCCGCAATAGCTCTCCCGATTGACCCGCAAATTCCTGAGACCAACAACAGTATCAACAGCTGAGTCAGGCTCATGACATTCTCCCTTCGACGCGGTTTGGATGATTCATAGCGAGCCGTCAGCACGACCAGGCAAGTCGCCGCTCCTGGACTTATATACGCCGACAGTCAGGTTCAGTGTTTCCAGAGTCCGAAGATTCATTTCGGCAACTTTAATTAAGTGCAGGACTATTCCGACAACCGCCATCTGAATGTTGCGGCTGCCTCCACCGATGACGACTGCAATTTATTGAAAAAGCGATAAAACGCTACTGGAACGCGCATTGCCCTTCCTGACGCCGAGCCGCGCGCGACCGTTGAGGTCATGCTCGGCTTGAAACCAAGAACGATGAGAGTCGTTTCGGTCTAACACGCGCACCGTTCTTAAAGCGGCGCGGTAGTCTGGAGCGAGGCCAAAGTCTCGTTCGTCACCGCGTCGCTAAGAGCGGATTGAAAGTTACAGTGAAGGCGCACTTGATCTCTATATTCATCAACGAAGCAACATCAGAATGGCTGGCATTCGCGATCGCATTTCTTTACGGCGCAGCGGTCATGCTCATCGTCATTGTGACACTTGTAAGAAGTGCTCGAAGGTGTGGTCCCGAGTCCGAAAACAGACGTTAGGATAAAAGCGTGAACTCCGGGGAATTGGTCGCGGAATCCGAACCGTTGAAAGTCCCCGGTCGGCGGCTGCGGTGCGTTACAAAACAAAAAAGAGGTCGGCCGCCTGAAGTCGTTCCGCAGCCGCATTAGCTCTATCTCTTACTCGCGATCCGTCGTTGGTGAAAGATTTGTTCTATTCGACTTAATCCCGCCAGTTACGGATGTCAACTCCACCCGCACTGAACCCCATGAGGGCTCCGCTGTTATCAATACCGGTATTCGCCGCGCATCGGTTGTAATGAAGATTCGCAAATTGTAAAGCTTGTCGTTTTCGCGGCCCTTGACCATGCTTGTCGCCACCCTAACCGTGTCGTAAGTACCGGCGCGGGTTGTAATCTTCTCGTGACCTTCCGGCTGAACCTTGATTGTATAAAGCTTATCGTCTTCGATCAGAGTAAGCGTACGGGTCTTGCCGATTGTGAGGTCCATTCCACGGATAGCGAAAAGCATTCCAGCAAGGTCGTAGGTTTCATCTGGTAGTTCGATTGTGCGGCCAGCCCCCAGCTTACCGGTGTTCTTCTCGATTGTGATGGACGACTGGGTTTCTTTCTTACCATGACGCGTACGCTTTTCGGCTCGGAATGGTTTTAGAGTGTCTACATTGATAAATGATTCGTAAACATCGTTGACCTTTAGAGCAAGACCGCTGACCAACCCTACGGTGCGCGCCTGAGCGGTTACGTGATACCCCTCGATGCCGTCGAAGCTGGTGCGGTCGTCAGTATCGATATTGAGTTCAGCAGCTATGATAAAATCGGCCCACGAAACGTCGTAGCTCAAACGCTCGCCAGGGCTAAAAGGATTTCTCGAAGACGCTGTTGAGGACGCGGATGAAGTGCGCGCGGGCGTCACGCGATGGCTTTGAGACAGCGATGTCGGAACGTTAAAGGCTATCGAGAAAACAATAATCAGGATTCTTAACACCCAACTGCTCCTGCCAGGCTATTTATTCAAAGAGTGTGATGCGATCCAATGAGTTGATGATGCCTGATTAATGGTGCTTTGGCTAGATGGAGGGCTCCTCAGGAATGCACAAAAAATCGAGGCTCACAGAAATACGAGCCTCGATGGGTGAATCCGTGAACTTTTCAGGTATCTACTTGTTCGATGGTTGAGCGACTAGCGACGTAGAATCAGAGCGACCGGCGTCCACCGTAGGTCGCTGCTGCTGCTTGAAGTAGTCGGAAGACGCCTCCAGGGTAAGTGGCTGAAATGGATTCAACGCATTCCCATCCATGCGAAGCTCATAATGTAGATGCGGTGAAGTAGCACGTCCAGTGCTTCCCGCTCGTCCGATTATCGTTCCGCGCTGGACTCTCGAGCCAATCTCAACA
Source organism: Blastocatellia bacterium (assembly GCA_035258805.1). Classification (GTDB taxonomy): domain Bacteria; phylum Acidobacteriota; class Blastocatellia; order UBA7656; family UBA7656; genus Onstottus_A. Next base: position 51,321 of record DATFWY010000283.1, read on the forward strand.
TCAAAACTGGAAAGATGCGCATAGTGTGTCGTTACGCCGCCGCCGTGCGAAACGACTATCATGTTACCGTAGCCGTGATACCAACCAGCGAACGTTACGATGCCGCTCTGGCTGGCGCCGACTGGATCACCCCATCGTGCCTTGATATCAACGCCCGCGTGAAACTTAGCTCTCCGGGTGAACGGGTCGCGACGATAACCGAAGATACTGCCTACGCTGACATTGGACTTGGACGACGGACGCGTTTCGTAAGTGGATTCTGTCTTTGAAACAGTTCCTAACGCAGGGATCACAATGGCATTGGTAGTCTTCTTGATGATCACCGGAGCGGGGGGGACGACTGCGCCATCCACAAAGGATTCGATCTGTGGCTCTTGTTGTTTTGCAACAGCAGGTTCAGAGACTTTCGATGTTGTTGGTTCAGGAGCCTTCTGGTCAGTCGCGCCCACAATCTGATTGGTGCTTTGTTGTCGTGCTGACTCTTTTGAGGTGCTTTGGACGGTCTGGGACTGGGCAAATGCGGTCCCTATGTTGAACGATGCTAAGAAAATTGCGAGTGTAAGCCGGCCGGCTCCCGCTTTGGTCAAAAATGTCAAAACTTTTCCTTTCAAGAACAGCCTAGACACTGTTCACCTGACCCGGTTGTTCGTACTTAAAGCGTCTTAAACTTTCGAGGGATACTGCAGGGATGGGCATTGTATTTGGGAATAGAAGTCAAAGTCAACGAAAAGCGCTGTTTTAAGTTCTTGTAAATTTGTTGCGATCAAGAAGTAAGATTGATGGGTAATCGAGCTCAGTTTTCCGAATCCACAGCAAATTACGCAGAAGATTACGATAAGAAAATTATTAGAGAGATAAAGTCAGAAAGGTATGCTGACAGATGAAATAAAGAACTAATTTACTTGTTCTTGCAATGAACTAAGGAACAATCCGTCGTTGCGTTGCAGGGGGAATCTCTTTAGATTGATGACCAGCAGCATGGCTGGGAACATAAAAGACCAACCGTTATAATCTGTTATTGTCCAACACCGTCTAGGAGAGGAGACTCGAAATGAAAGAAGTAAGCCCACAAGAGGCATACGATATGATGCAATCTGATCCTGAATACATTTACCTTGACGTGCGCTCCGTACCAGAATTCGAGGCCGGACATGCAACGCGAGCCATAAATATCCCTTTGCTGAATTTTGTATCGGGGGCGGGAATGACACCGAATCCCGATTTCGCCGCAGTGGTTGAAGCTACCCTGCCGAAAGATGCAAAGCTTGTTGTCGGGTGCAAATCTGGTGGTCGATCCGCGCGCGCATGCGATCTGATGAGTCAGATGGGATATAAGAATGTAGCTAACGTTCGAGGCGGCTTTGTCGGAGCTGTGGATAATGCCGGGAGGGTTACAGAGCCCGGTTGGAGCATGTTGAACTTACCCACCTGTACCAGCTGCGTGGATGAGTCGCACTACGAAACGCTCGCCGCAAAAGCGCGCAATGCGTAATCTCCAGGTCTTAAATGTTCAAGCCTCAGGCCTGCTGCTGTGAATCGCTGACCTGAGGCTTAAACCTAAAACGGCTACTGTGGACCGACTCTATTGTGGCGGTTTTCGCTTTTCAGCCTTTCGAGCCTGTC
>DATFWY010000284.1:0-20307 GCA_035258805.1 Blastocatellia bacterium
TTCCTAACCCCCAATTTGAGTTTGTTATCTGGAATGTGTTAAAACCTGAGTACAACAAGAAATCATCCGCGGGGGAAAGTAGCATGGTGAGAAGATTCTGTTTGCTTGCAATCTTCAGCCTTGTGTTCTCCGCTGTCGCAATCGGCCAAGCCGCCAGACCACCGGCACAGACCAAAACCTTACCGCCTCCACCTCCTCCAGCTACTCAAAAGTTGCCTGACAACAACAACCAGGAAATGACTCATATGCCTGAGGAGATGAGGATAAAGATGGCGATAGCCCGCGCCGAAGAAGATCACAAAAAAATCCTCGAAGACGTCGAAAAATTGAGCGATCTCTCTGACGAAGTTGTTAAGGATTACGGTGATACCAAACAGCTGTCTGGTGACGACGTCAAGAAACTCGGCACAATCGAAAAGCTTGCCAAACGGATATTGACTCACGCCGGCGGCGCGGAAGTCGATGCGAAAAACGGCGTGAATGAACAATTACCGCTGGCTGATGCGATCGATATGCTTGGAACATCGGTGGCTAACATAAAAAAGGAAATGACCGCTGAGACTCGCTTTGTAGTTTCAGCAACCGTCATTGCCAATTCAAACGAGGTCATCAGCCTGTCTCGCCTGATTCGACGTTCCAAGAAAACAAATTGATGCGGAGCAAGATAGCAAGTCATGCATTTGGCGCGAGGTTTCGTCGGCGCAGTTGGTTGATAGGCTATCTCGTATTCGGCTTGATACTGGTTGCATCTGCATCCGCTCTGTCACAGGACAAGAAGAAACCACCCCAACAACAGCGCGACGACGATGTCGTACAACTTCACTCAGACCTGGTCGTCGTTAATTTGATAGTCACCGACGCCAAGGGTCAGTACGCACGCGGATTGACTGCCAAAGACTTCACGGTCTTCGAGAACGACGCCGCCCAGACCATTGACAAATTACTCACCGAAGAAACTCCTTTCGCGGCAGCGATACTCATCGATACCAGCGCGAGCATGGATTACAAATTTGGCCTGGTTCGAGCAGCGGCCGCGTCATTCATTGATCATATCCGGGAAGATGATCAAGTAGCCGTTTACGGATTCAATGACAAAATAAAAGTGTTCCAGGATTTTTCTGATCTGCATGACATTTCCGAGTACGTCTGGGATGCCAAAGCAGAAAACAACACGCGTCTGTACGACTGCGCCGATGAGGCGATCATCGCGCTGGAGAAACGGTCAGAAAAGCGTAAGGCAATTTTGGTAATCTCCGACGGTTGGGACACCACCAGTCGCAGTGCGACATTCGATTCAGTAATGAAGAAGGCGCTCGCTCTTGGCATAACGATCTATTCAATTGACCTGGTTGAAGACAGTGCCAGGATGGGGAGCAGCAGTAACGTGCTTGGACTGCGACGCGGACAAACAGAGATGAAAGAGTTCGCAAGTCAAACCGGCGGCCGCTATGTTCACTCTCCACAAGGGGACAAATTAGAAGAGGCCTTCACGGGTATCGTTGATGAACTGAGAAATCAGTACACCGTCACCTACTATCCAGCCAATCAGAAGCGAGACGGCCGCTGGCGCAAGCTCAATGTAAACACTTCGCGCCCTGGCTTGACCGTTCGCACTCGCAAGGGCTACTGGGCGCCGAAATGAACCTAACGGTTCAGCGCTGAACGTTAAACGTTCAGCGTTTAGCGTTCAGGGCACCTGCTAATTTCACCCGCCTGCTAGTAACTGGAACAGAGTCAAGAAATGCCCTTAACTCTGAACGCTGAACGTTTAACGTTCAGCGTTACTTGACTAAACTCCGCACCCGTACAACAATGTCTGCGGAAGGACAGGTTCCCAACTTAACCCCCATTCAAGTTTCCGCAGGAAAGCAGCTCTTCTCTCAGGAGTTTGTTATGCCTTCAAACAGGAAGATTACCGTGCAGGTAGTCGCGCTTCTTGGTGTCTTGTTGACGTCCGTTTCTGTCCTTCGCGCCGAAACCCAGTCGCTCGAAACATTGCTTGCGTATATGAAGAGTCCAAACGCGAGCACGCGACGCGACGCCGCCCACAAACTTGGCGAACGCAGAGTCCGGGACCAGCTCGCTGTGGAAGCCCTCTCAGTCGCCGCCCGCAAAGACGAGGATGCCGACGTGCGCGAGGAGGCGCTCCAGTCACTGGGCATGATCAAGGATTTCGCTGCGATGCCCGAGATGATCGATGCTCTAAAAGATCCAAAACCGGACGTTCGAGGCATAGCAATCAGATCACTGGTGGCTTTATATACTGAGCACGATATCGAGTTCATCACCAATCGTCGCGCGGGCTGGAATCTCTTCAATCCCTTTCTGGATACCAGCGATCACGAGATTGTAGAACCTTACATCAAAGTTGATCCTTCGATAGTGACTGCCATAGGAGAATCAGCGAGAGGCGACCGCGACCGAAATGTGCGCATATCGGCAATCCGCGCACTTGGGGTCTTGCGAGGGTCACTGGCGGTTCCACATCTCGCTGACGCGCTAAATGCCGATCAAGACGTACGCATTGAAGTGTTGCGAGCTTTTATCAAAATCGGAGACCAAAGCGCCGGCCCGAATCTCATACCTTTCTTCCGCGACTCCGATCACAAAATACGGACCCAGGCGATGGTTGCTGCCGGGCTGCTGAAATACAAACCTGCTGTCGAACCGTTGCTCTCGGTATACGGCCTGGGCCGTGAGAAGAAAGGGACATTCAAGTCGGTTGAAGACAGAGTCAAAGGGCGATTGACCTATTTGCCGACGCGCGACGAAGCGGCTCTGTGGGCGCTTTCTTTGATAGGCGATGAAAAGGCGGAGCAGACGTTTGTAGAGAACATGACAGACAATGATGCCGATCGTCGCCAATATGCGATTGAAGGACTGGCGCGCATTGCCGATACGCGTTACCTCGAGCAGATCTCGCGTATGGTACTGACTGAGAGGAATGGAGATGTAAAGCTCGCCGAGTATTGGGCGCTGTACAAGATGGGGAGCACTCCAAACATCCAGTATATTGTGCGCAAGCTGGAGACCGATCAGACTGATCAAGCGCGAGCTTACTTGTTGGAATCCAATCCGGCGGACCTGTATCCGCACATCAAATCGAGCAGCAAAGAGGTGCGACGCAAAGTCATCGAGATACTTGGACGTACCGGAGATCAAGAGACGATCAGGGAGCTTGAGCCACTGGTACTTACTTCGAGTTCTTCGACCGCCGACACGGCGACACTCGCGATCAAACGAATCGAATGGCGCATATCAGGGCGCCCGCGGGCAAGTGATGATGTGATGCAAAGAGTTCGACCACGGCGAGCGTCAAATCCATAAGCGAGCGGTCAGTAGTCAGTAGTCAGTAGTAAGTAGTCCGTCGTTCGTATGTGGTCCGAGGTCTCGTAATCTATCGCGACGTGACAGACGACTGACTACTGACCACTGACTACGGACCACTGACCCCTAACCCCTAACCCCTGACTACATTGCCTTCCCTCTTTTCATATCCCTAAGATAAACTTCGTCGCTGATTTCAACTCAAATCGGAGAACATGGATGAAGATTAACCTCGCCGCGCTCGCTTGCGTGGCGCTGCTTGCGACCCCTTCTACTAACGCACAAGATCTGGTCTCAGAAGCCAAAAAAAAGATGGAACGACCGGAATTGAAACGTGCCTTTGAATATGTGGATGCGAATAAAGATTCGATACTCGCAGAGTGGATCGCGCTCACCGAAATAAACGCGCCATCCGGGAAGGAACGGACGCGCGCCGAGGCGGTTCGCAAGGCGCTCGAATCACACAAACTCGACAAGATTTATTACGACAGCAAGGGCAATCTCATCGCAATCAGGAAAGGTACCGGCGGCGCAAAGCCGGTCGTCTTTGATGCGCATCTTGACACGGTTTTTCAGGAAGGACTGAAGATCAAAGCGCAGGTCCGGGATGGGAAAGTTTACGCGCCGGGAGTCGGCGACGATACGCGTAACGTAGAGGCGCTCATCGCTTCAATCCGCGCTCTCGATGAAGCCGGCATCAAAACCAAGGCGGATCTGATCTTCGTGTTCACCGTAGAGGAGGAAACGTCCTTTGGTGGAGTAAAGCATTTCATCGCCGAGAACAAAGACCGGATTGGGCAATACGTTGCTCTCGACGGGGGATACGAAGGCCTCAATTATGGCGGTATCGGCATCAACTGGTATAAGCATCATTTCATCGGACCAGGCGGTCATACTACTTCAAAAACTCCGCCATACTCGGCGACCATACCGCTGGCGCGCGCGATTACCAGAATCTATTCTCTAGAGCTGCCAAAGGATCCGGTGGTGCATTTGAACATCGGAATGCTCGGCGGCGCCGATGTTGTGAATGCCAAGGCTTCCGACGCATGGTTCACGATCGACCTCAGATCCACAGATCAAAAACAGATCGATCGCTTCGAACAGCAGATAGCCCTGATACTTCGTGAAGAGGCGGAGCGAGTAGGAATGACGGTCAAGACAGAATTGCCGGAAGAGAAGGTCCCTGCAGCTCAGAGTCCCGGCAGTCGCGAGTCGTTCACCGTCCGCATGGCTGAAGCTGTGCACCGCGCGATTGGATTTGAAAACGTGCCGGTTGGCAATAGCGCGTCAAACAACGCGAACATCGCTTTGTTGGCAGGATTGCCTGCGATCTCTACCGGCTGCGCACCGTGTGGCGGAGATCACTCGATGGGAGAATGGTGTCAAATTGAACCCTTATACCGCGGGATCAAGAAGCTGATCCTGCTCGAGGTAGCACTGTCAGAGAAGTAGCGAATGCAATCGTCAGACAGCCCGCAGTTCACGGACGGCCGTGACCGACGGTCGCGACAAATTGGAGGAAAACATGAGAGGTCAAAGTGTTCTGTTTCTGGCAAGCTGGATAATTCTGCTGGTTGTCTCGATTGCCATTCTTCTGATTTCTGCTCAATCGCTCTGGGTAGCGTACAGCGGTCAACGTGATGGGCTTACGCCAGAGTATGCGCTCACGCAGATCCAGGAACATGGAGGAGAAGAAGCGGTAAAGGCGTTCCGAGGTCGTCGAGTGACTGCCGCAACCTGGGCGATGGCCTACGGGCTCCTGGCGATCGGAGTTGTACTGCTACCTTATCGTCGCGGCGAGAAGTGGGCCTGGTGGTTCCTGCTGATATCCCTTGGCCTGTCGCAAATTTTGTCTCTCGCGCGCGCTGTGACGATAGCTACGATTACTGGAACTGGAGCGCCTTCGATTGTGCTTGCTTTTTTGTTGCTCGGCCTCCTTGCGGGTACACCGCGAATCTTTCGGCCTCGTATTGAAGGGCTAGATACATAGAACCCGTTTCAGCCTCTCATAATTACGTCCCATTGACACTCATTAGTAGCGGTCTATATCATTAAAAGTCACGAATTACCGGAGCTTTGGCCGTCGCGACACTCCTCGATTTCGCGCGCCCATCCACCCCAATGGAGTCTTTATGTTGATCCGAAAAGCCGCGTTGGTCTTAACAATCGCACTCTTATTCTTGACCTCAACTCCCGCGGTCGAGCTTTCACTCACGAGACACGCCACTTCACGCGGCGCAGAAAATCAGCTCTCCACCGAGCGCATTGCGAAGCATATTCAATTCCTCGCCTCAGACAAACTCCAGGGACGGCGCGCCGGAACGCCCTTCGCCGACCAGGCCGCGAAGTACATCGAATCCGAGTTCAGAAGTTACGGCTTAAAACCCGCCTCGCCATCCGGCTTTCTTCAACCTTTCAACTTTGTTTCGTCCGTAAAACCAGGTGATCAAAACTCCTTTGAGTTTAAGTCCCCGAGTGGTTCCCAAAAGCTAAAGACGGGTGAAGCTTTTATGCCTCTGGCATTTTCACCGTCGCAACCCGTTTCGGGCGAGGCGGTATTCGTGGGATACGGCATCAGCGCTCCAGAGCTCGGGCTGGACAGCTACTCCGGCATAGATTCAAAGGGGAAAATCGTTATCATTCTCCGAGGCAGCCCCGACGGCGACAATCCGCACGGCAAATTCGCGGAATTCACTCAACCTGGCCTGGAGATTCAAAACAAGACATTGAAGGCGCGCGAAAAAGGAGCGGCGGGAGTCGTATTTGTCAGCGCAGAAAAAAGCTTCCATGAAGATCGGCTTTCGAGACTTCGCCACGATCTGAATTTCCTGGATTCCGGAATTCCGACGGTGGTCGTGAACCGTGATGCGGCCGCTTCAATCCTGACTGCAGGTGGCGCATCGCTCTCAGCTGCTGAGGCAAAAGCGAAAGAAGCCAATTCAGCTTTCAATCTCAAGGACCTCACCATCAAGTTCAAAACAGACGTCGTCAAAATCAACGGGAACAGCGCTAATGTGGTTGGGGTGCTGCCAGGAAGCGATCCACAGCTCTCATCTGAATACGTAGTACTTGGTGCTCACTACGATCATCTCGGGCTCGGAGGGCCGGAGTCATTGGCTGCCAAACCTGAAGGCGAAATTCATCACGGGGCCGATGACAATGCTTCCGGGACAACCGGCCTGTTGGAAATCGCGCGCGTGCTCGCAGCGGAGCGCTCAAAGGTAAAGCGTAGCATCATGTTCATCGCGTTCAGCGGTGAAGAACTGGGGTTGCTGGGATCGGGAGCGTACACGAAAAACCCGTCAATTCCGCTCTCCACTACAGTCGCTATGCTAAACATGGATATGATTGGCAGGCTCCAGAATGGCTCACTGTTTGTGGGTGGGGTCGGAACGTCGCCAGCCTGGAAACCGCTGCTCGAGAAGCTAAACGGAACGATGAGCCCGACCGCCAGCGCTGCTGGAAACGGCTCAGGGAGCCGGTTTCAGAAACTGAGCTTCGGCGAGGATGGCTTTGGTCCCAGCGATCACCAGTCTTTTTACGTTCGCGATATTCCGGTGTTGTTCTTCTTCACCGGCACTCACGATGATTATCACAGGCCTTCGGACACAGCCGACAAAATCAACGTCGAGGGATTGAAAAACGTCGCTGAGTTCGTTCGAGAGATTGCGGTGTCAGTAGCAAACGAACCGCAGCGAATCGCTTTCACCAAGGTGAAGGTGGAACAACGACCTACGGGCCGTGGATTTCGAGTCTATCTTGGGACGGTGCCGAACTATTCTGATCAAAATGATGGCTTGAAACTGGATGGCGTTCGACCGGGCTCCCCGGCTGAGAAAGCCGGGTTGCGCGCGGGTGATATCGTCATAAAGCTTGGCAAGATGCCGATCAAGAATGTTTACGACTACACCTACGCCCTAGGTGAGATGCGCGGCGGAGAGGAAGTCGAAGCTGTCATTCGCCGGGACGGAAAAGAGATGACCTTAAAGATCACGCCGGAAAAGCGACAGTGAAAAAACGCTACGCGTTAAACGTTCAACGTTCGTCGTTCAGGGTTTAACGTTTGTCGTTCAGGGTTCCACCTTGAACTTCGTGGGTCGTTTCAAGAACTCCGACTCTTTAAGCTAGTAGCACGCTCATAGCTCACGGACGCTGAACCTTGGATGCTGAATCCCAAACGGCGACAACCGAAAGCTGAACGCTGAACATCAAACGCTGAACGTTCAAACTCTGATCCCAGCGAGGAAGACATGCTCTTAGACGGAAAAACCGGCATCGTATTTGGGGTCGCGAACAAGCGGAGCCTCGCGTGGGCAATAGCTAGTCGCGCTGCGGAAGAAGGCGCTCGAATCGCTCTGACATATCAAGGCGAGCGCCTCGAAGAAAATGCGCGAGACCTCGCCGCGTCTCTGAAAGATCCTCTGGTTTTGTCCTGCGACGTGACTCGCGATGAAGACATAACCGCGGTTTTTTCAAAAGTTAAGGACGAATTTGGTTCTCTCGATTTCGTAGTGCACGGAATCGCCTATGCCTTACGTGAAGAACTGGAGGGCGAATACATCACCACCTCACGCGAGGGTTATCGAATCGCCCAGGACGTGAGTGTTTATTCGCTTACCGCAATCGCGAGAGAAGCCGCGCCGCTGATGGAAGGCCGCAGCGGGAGCATTTTGACGTTGACTTATCTCGGCGGCGAGCGAGTTATTCCCGGCTACAACGTAATGGGAATAGCGAAAGCCGCGCTCGATATGAGCATGAGATACCTGGCCGTCAATCTCGGCGCTCGTGGCATCAGGATCAATGCAATTTCCGCAGGACCGGTGAAGACATTGGCGTCCGCAGGGATTGGAGGGTTTTCCAAGATCCTCGAACACATGCGCAACCACGCCCCGCTTCGTCGCAACATCGATCAGTCTGAAGTGGCGGACGCGGCAATGTTCCTGCTGTCGAATATGTCTCGCGGTGTCACAGGAGAAGTCCTACACGTAGATTGCGGCTACAACATTATGGGAATGTAGACTATATGGGAATGTAGACTATCGTCGTCGCTCTTCCGGAGCCCAAATATATTTATGTAGCTGTAACTGAAATCTCGCGCGCAGCTTATCCTCGAGCATCCAATTAACCACCTGTGCTGGTTCAATCATCCCGAAAGCAGTCGATATCAAAATATTTACTTTGTCTTCGAGGCGATACTCGCGGATTGTACTTAAACTGAATTCGTAGTCGCCGCGATCGGCGATCACAAACTTTACCTCGTCAATTGGCCGAAGGTGCTCGATATTGGACCAAAGATTCTTTTCGCTTTCACCAGACGCGGGACATTTCAGATCCATTATGCGAATGACTCTGGGATCAAGCTTCGATATGTCGCGATGGCCTCCGGTTTCGATCAAAACAGTGTAGCCGGCATCAGCCAGTCGTGTTGCGAGCTCGTAGATTTCCGGTTGCAGCAGTGGCTCGCCGCCCGTGAGCTCCACGAGCTCACAAGGGTACTTCTCGACCTCCGATAGAATCTCATCGATTGACATCCTGGTCCCGCCAGTGAACGTAAACTCTGAGTCGCACCAACTGCATCTTAGGTCGCACCCGGTCGTGCGGACGAACACGCACGGCAAACCGGCATAACTCGATTCACCTTGAATGCTTTGATAGATTTCAGTGATTCGCATTCGGACCTTTTCACGGAACATTCTAGCCCGTCTGGGCGTCGCTTACGAAGTGACCTTGGCGACTTGTCGTCGGGCGGTAATCAGGTTTTGTCGACCTCTGACACTCTCGCAAACATCGCCGCAGACCCGAGCAAATTGAATTGAACGGTGACATTGATTGTGACCGATTCTCGCATTTTGACCCTTCGATTACCCATCCGGGAATTTCACCATGACGGAAGCCTGAGCCGCTTCATTCATTCCGCTTCCTCCCTGCACTTTAGAGACTAGGCGGTAACCCTTTTACTTTCAGCGCTTACATGCATCCGCGGAATGCGCTGTATGCAGGCAAATTGGTCGAAAGGTATCTACGTCGAAATCCGGCTATGTTACTGTAATTGCGGCACGAACATTGAATAGGAAACGCGATTCGGATTGCCGATGCGCCAGGAGTGTCGCTGAGAAAATGGCCGCAGTCATACAAGAGAAACGGGCGAGATTTGAGAGCGAGACCTCAAGCCGCTTCATGGACCTGGTCTCGGCGGCCGGCCTGTCCGTTTTCTTCTACGCCGTCTATGTAGTTGCCAGCGGGGAACCCACACTCGATTGGATTCTGCTCGGATTGGTTACGACCCTGGTAGTAGGTCGCACCACAATACGAATACCGAAAACTGAGAGTACTGTAACGCTCGACGACACGTTCATCTATATCTGCGTTCTGCTGTATGGCGTGTGGCCCTCAGTGGTACTCGCGGGCGTCAACGCAATACTGTGCTCGCTTCGATCTCCGAACCGCAGAAAAGTCGCTCCGTTCAACGCCGGAGCCATGAGCCTTTCAATCTTCATTTCGAGTTCGGTTATCACATTCGTATTTGGTGAGCCCCATGATCTCGCCGTAGACTCGAGCCGTTTGATACTGGCCGCCGAATCACTTGCGCTGGTGCAATATCTGTTGAGCTCAAGTCTGGTCAGCACCGTTGGCGCTCTGCGAAATGGCCGGAGTCTCATCGCCAACTGGCGAGAGTCCTTTTTGTGGACATGGATGTCGTACTTCTCCGGCGCTGTTGCAGCCTGTCTGATTGTAAAGCTTATTACCGTTATTTCGTTTTATGCATTCATCGCCGCAGTGCCGGTGCTCGCAATAACGTTCCTGACCTATCGCAATTATCTTGAAAAAGTTCAGTCCTCCATACGACACGTGGAAGAAATGACTGATTTGCATTTGCGTACTATCGAGGCTTTGGCCATCGCTATCGACGCCAAGGATGAGGTCACTCACGACCACGTGCATCGTGTTCAGATCTATGCTACCGGCCTGGCACAACTGTTTGGTCTGGGAGAAGCCGAAATCGAAGCACTTAAAGCAGGGGCGCTCCTGCATGACATCGGCAAGCTCGCGGTGCCCGATTATATTCTTAACAAACCCGATAAGCTGACGAGCGCGGAATTCGAAAAGATGAAGGTCCATACGATCGTGGGCGCAGAGATTCTTACGCGGGTCGGCTTCCCATATCCGGTGGTCCCCATTGTTCGTCATCATCACGAGAGATGGGACGGCCGCGGCTATCCCGATGGGCTGCGCGGTGATCAGATACCGATGACCGCTCGGATTCTGTCGGTCGTCGACTGCTTTGATGCGGTTCGCGAGGATCGCCAATATCGCAAAGCAATGACCCGCGAACAGGCGGTCGCGTTGATTAAGGGCGGCAGCGGAACAATGTACGACCCTGAAGTCGTCCGGATGTTCCTCGAATACCTCCCGCAATTCGAAGCTGAAATCGCCCGGCAAAAGAAAGAAGCAAAACCGGCGCGGCCAAAATTAGACGGAAGACCCTTTAACGGTACGTTCAAAAGGGAAGGAAACTCAGTCGCTTTTGAGCATATTCGCAATGCGCATCGTGAAGTAATCACTCTTTATGAGATTGCGCAGACAATCGGCAACAGTCTGGATCTCCGGGATATGTTCGCTGTGTTCTCATCACGTCTTCGCGACATCGTGAGTTACAGCACGTGCGTGCTCTACCTCCAAAAGCCCCATTCAATTGACATCGAGGCGATCCACGTTAGCGGTCGAAACGCGGAGCGCCTGAAGGGCGCAAGCATGCTACTAGGTTCTGGAGTAACCGGCTGGGTGGTCTCGAACCGACAGCCGATGTACAACTGCGATCCGCAGCTCGATCTCGCGGCAGCACGCGTTGACCTGGAGACCTCGTATCTTTCGGTGATCGCCGTCCCCTTGCTCAAGGGCGACGAGGTACTGGGCGCACTCACTCTCTATTCCGCCGAGATGAGCGCCTATGAGCCGGACCACCTGCGCCTTGTCGAAGCTGTCGCCAAGCTTGCGGCCGATGCTATCGCCAATGCACTGCACCATGAGGAGACAGAAGCGAGCGCGTTGACAGACTCCCTCACGGGTCTCGCTAACGCGCGCGCGCTGCGGCTTCGCTTCGAGGAGGATGCCGACCACGCGAGAAGATACGGCGAGCACCTTGCCCTCTTGATGATGGACGTAGATAGCTTGAAGAAAGTGAACGATACGCTTGGTCATACCGCCGGCAACGAAATGCTGCGAAAAGTAGCTCTCTTGCTCTTGAGCCAGCTTCAGGCAGAGGATTTCTTGAGCCGATACGCGGGCGACGAGTTTGTTGCTCTGATTCACATTGGAGCTGTAGAAGGACGTGACCTGATCCAGCGCCTTCAGCAGGCAGTTGATAAGTACAGATTCGGAACGAACGGATCGAGCGCCTCAGTCGGTATAAGCATCGGTTCCTCCTGCTTCGGTGCAGACGGCGAAACATTTGATGAGTTACTCCTGGCCGCTGACCGCGCGATGTATACCGACAAGCTCCGGCGCAAGGCAATGCTGGCTGTCTCAGGCGATCTGCAGTCGGTTAAGGCCGACGAATACCGCGTAGTTTGAGGAGTGACGCTATTAATCGCCGAAATAGTCACATCTGGCAGTGCAGGTTTCGCGAATGGTGACTCGATGAAGCCCTTGCAGTCGTCCTTCTAACCGCTGCCATATCCAACGAACCAGGTTTTCACTTGTAGCGTTTTCCAGCCCGTCGATGTCATTTAAGTAATAATGGTCGAGCCGCTGTCTAAGCGGTTCGAATGCATCGGTTATTTCAGCGTAGTCGATGAACCAACCGGTCTTTGGGTCTACTTCTCCTCGGACGGCAACTTCGCATTTGAATGAGTGACCGTGCAGTCGAGCGCACTTGTGATTCTCGGGCACGCGCGGAAGGCGATGAGCGGCTTCAAAAGTGAATTCTTTGACCAGGTCTACGACCATTTGCAGTCAATCTTAGCCTTGCGCCCGTTCGATGGGCAAACACCCACAGAAAACAGTACTGCTAGCAGGTGTCTAATCGGTGCGTTACACTGAGACTGCTCGATTTCTTAAACGGGGTAACGAATTTATTCGTTTTGATTCACACGCGCACGGGCTGGGGAACGAACGAATAAATCGTTACTACGTGGATGGGTTAACGACCTACGCATTGTGAGCAAACGATCTGACAATTCAAAACGTCCTTTCGTCACTGTGAAATTCGCGCAGTCCCTTGACGGGCGTATCGCTACATCTACAGGCGATTCGCGTTGGATCAGCAGCCCGTCTTCGCTGCGACTAAGTCATAAGCTTCGACGCGAGCACGACGCAATTCTGGTCGGCATAGGAACAGTTTTGAGCGACGATCCTCAGCTGACTGTCAGGTTGCTGAAAGGACGCGACCCGTTGCGAATCGTCGTTGATAGCAAGCTGCGCATTCCGCTCAATTCTCGCCTTTTAGCTAACGGAGCTGCGAACGGAACGCTTGTGGCAACGGCACTCTCCAGCGACTCCCAGCGAACACGAGCTATTCAAGACGCAGGAGCTGAAGTCCTGCGCCTACCCAAAGCCCGTAACGGGCCAGGGATTGATATCTCTCGTTTGCTGCAAGAGCTTCAACGACGCGGTATTCAGTCGGTGCTCGTTGAAGGAGGGAAAGCGATCATCACGTCATTGTTCAATGCGCGAGCAGTTGATCGATTGGTTGTGATAATAGCCCCCAAAATAATAGGCCAAGGGACAGAGGCTATAGGCCAACTCGGAATCAAGAAACTTGAAAGAGCAGTTACGTTCGCGTCGGCAAAAACACGAAAACTCGGCGACGACATCATATTTGACGGACGCTTGAAATGAATTAGAACCCACTTAGTAACTAATCTGTTCGTTTTCTAATCACATCTGGAACTCATCCTTCCTCTTTGGTGTCAAATCAGACAACACCTATACCAGGGCGCACATCATCAATGGCAGGAGGGAACCTTGTCTAAGTCCACTACCCGTCGTTTTCAGTCACCTACGCCTACAATCAACGTCACCCCATTAATAGACGTCTTACTGGTGCTGCTCATCATTTTCATGGTGATTCAGCCACAGAAAGAAGCAAAACTGCCCGTAATGGCGCCCACGGAAGCCCCACCCGGCATACCGTCTTCTCCTGAAATATTAATGCTGAGCCTTTCGGACACTATGCAGCTCGAACTGAACTCGAAATCGGTTGACTTAAGCGAGCTCCTTCCGCTGCTGAAGGATCTTATGGAGCAACGACCGGTTGACACACGGACTCTTTACATCAAGGCGCCATCGGGGATTACTTACGGGCCGGTAGTAAACTTGATTGATCTGGCAAAAGGAGCTGGGGTCGTCACGATAGGGTTAGTGCAAAACGCAGTGTGAGATGCCAGATGGAAGACACAGATAGTAACGAAATCTTCGTTCTGTTACTTTCATAACAAATAAGTTTCGCTGCTGCCTGTTAGATCTCAGAAGAGACTCAGCTTGATGCTTAGATACTTCCTCGGATTTTGCCGAAAATCGTACATAAGTTTCACCATTTCGGCTGTAGTCTGATTTAGATTGTTATAGAGCCGGTCATCGTGAAGGAGTTTTCCTGCCGACCCTTCGCCCTTATCGAGCCGTTCGCTGATGTTTCTGAACGATTCAATCGAAGCCTGAAGGTCATCGTGCAACTTTTCATCCTTTATGAATTTGCCTAAAGTGCCATGGCCAGCCTCGATGTCTTCGGCGATCCTTTGAAGCTTCTCCGTAGTATTGTTGAACTTGGCCAGCACGTCCGTAGCCTGTTTGTAAAATTGCTCATCGTTTACAAACTTACCCAATGTTCCCTTTCCGGCTCTTACGTCAGCAACCATCGATTGCACATTGTTGGTTGCGGCCCTCAGATCGTCGTAGAGTTTCGGATCATTGACCAGGCGCGCGAAGGTCCCGTTGCCCTTTGAAACCCTGGCGCCGACTTCCTGAAACTCCAGCACCGCGCGGTTCAAATTCACGTAAAACGCATCGTCGTGCAGCAGTTTGCCGACTGTGCCCTTCCCCTGATTGATGTTGTCCATCAGTTCCTGAAGCTGTTTGCCGACGGTGTTGAACTGTACCAGGATGTCATTTGCGCCCGAGAATATTTGCGCTAAGCCTTGCTGGTCAGCACTCGGGATTTCGCCGCCATCAGCGATTGGCTCTGCGCCCTGCGTCCCTGGGGTAATATCGATTACACGATCGCCAAGAAACCCCTGTTGTGCCAGGACAGCCTGCGAGTCCCTTCTGATCCGGTTGTCCACTTCACTGGCGTCGACGACCATCGTAACCACAATTGGTTTTTCGTCTTTGCTTGTCGGGACCGATCCAAACTCAACGCTGTTGACCTTCCCGACGTTCTTTCCGGCCAACCTGACCTCATCACCTTTTTTCAACCCATCGGCCGCGCTGAACTTGGTACGATAGGTCGCGTTGCGTTGAAAGAACGGTATTCCGCCGCTTACGCTCAGAATAAAAAGGATAAGGATTGCAATAGTTACGACTACCAGAATCCCGACCCGCAATTCCGACAATGTAGTTTTCTGTCTTGGCATAAAACCTCCTGAAGACGGGTGACCGACGACCGACACCGGTGATCGCCGACCGATCGCCCATCACCGGTCTCCCTTATCCTACTTTAAAGAAGTCCTGAATGTATGGATCATCACTTGACCAAAGCTGCTCATCAGTACCGCTAAACACTATTTTCCCCTGTTTGAGCATGATGAAGCGAGTGTTAACCAAACACAAGTTTCCCTGTTCAGTGCGAAACTCAACATCACCGTTTTCACCGATTGTCGCGAATGAAGAGGACAGGATTTTTATGTCCTCCAATCTATGGGTGACAAATATTGAGCTTACTCCCTCGAGATCTCTCAGCTTCATCGCAAGCTCAAGGATCGTTCTCGCCGTCGGCGGATCCAGACCGGCAGTCGGCTCATCAAAAAGAATCAGCTTAGGGCTTCCCACCAGGGCCCGTGCTATCCCGACTCGCCGCCTCATACCGCCCGATAGTTCTGACGGGCGCATATACATCGTGTCTTCAAGATTCACGAAACGCAGCATCCTGCGGACGGCTTCCTCGATTTCATCCTCCGGCAAACCTTGCTCGAATAAACGAAAGCCGACATTCTCATATACTGAAAGCGAGTCGAATAGAGCTCCATCCTGAAAGACCATGCCGATTTTCTTCCGCACGGCATTGAGCTCTGACTCATTCATCGCCACAACATCATCGCCGTCTATCAGGATTCGGCCGTTCTGTGGCTTGATGAGTCCCAATACCAGTTTAAGTATCGTCGACTTTCCGGTGCCAGACCCACCCATAACTATCTTTGTTTCGCCGGGATTCACCATGAAACTGACTTCATCCAGGATGACTCGATCGTCATAACCCATGGTGACGTCTCGAAATTCTATTGCGCTATGGTTGTGTTGTTCGGACATTATGCACTAGCTAAAAGCCTGAATTAGTTTCTGTAAGAAGAAATCAGATGCCAATATCAAAATATCTGAGAGCACAACGGATTGGGTAGTGGAACGCCCTACACCAACAGTTCCTCCATGAGTACGCAGACCCGCCCGACAACTGACCGTGGCTATGATGAAGCCGAACATGACAGGTTTGACCAGCCCGCCAATCAGGTCGTTATAGGTTAGCGCATCCTTTGCGGACCGTACGTAAACCGAGCTTGGTACTCCCATCAATGAGCTTGCGACGGCCCAACCACCGACTGATCCCACCATATCCGCCAGCACCGTCAGGGCCGGGCACATGATCATCAGCGCCAACAACCGCGGCCAAACAAGCTTCTTGATTGGATCGGTTCCGAGCGCGCGCATTGCGTCGACCTGCTCAGAAACGACCATCGATCCGAGCTCAGCAGTGATTGCTGAGCCGACTCGACCCGCAAGCATCAAGGACGCCAGCACCGGACCCATCTCACGAACCAGAGAAGTCATCACCAACTGTCCGGTCTTTGCGGTCGCGCCAAATGTCTTTAGTGTCGGGGCAGTGTTAAGAGCCAGGATGCCGCCAGTGAATGCGCCGGTCAGTACGATTATGAGGATAGACCCGACGCCGATCAGGTCCATCTGGGTAATAATCTCGCGGAAGTAGTGAGGCCTCGACAGCGCGCGCCGGAAAGCGCGCGCGGCCATCAGGGTAGCTTCCTGGATCTCGTGGACGGCCTCAAAGAATGGATTCATCAGTCAAAACAGGCGTGTAGCTCTTTGATTTTGACAAGCAAATTCTAGGTCTCTGTTACGCTGATCGCAAACACAAACCCCGGTAGCCAAGAGTCGAGTAAGGGTTCGAATCGCGAGCCGCAACCTTCATTGGACACCAATCCAAAATGCAAAAGCCTACGACCCGAAATTCAATAAAAGAGATACTTACGCCAGGCCTCGTCGGTGCGACCGAGGTAACGGATGATCTGACGGTTGACGTGCAGGTTGTAAGCTTGCGGACGCTTGAGGAGCCTCATCCCGGCTGCTTCAGGAGAGCGGTCTCCTTTCCGGTTATTGCAAGACCGGCAACAGGTCACCAGATTCTCCCACGCAGAATCACCTCCACGGGAACTTGGAATGATATGATCGAGCGTCAGGTCCTGAGGAGGAAATACACGGCCGCAGTACTGGCAGGTGTTGTGGTCGCGGAGCAAGATGTTCTTGCGCGAAAGGCTCTTTCGTTCAAACGGAATGTGAATGTATTCGATCAGCCGGATCACCGAGGGCATAGGCATTGAGAACCGAGCCGAGTGCAACCATTGGGCAGAACTCTCCTCCGCATTCGCAACACCCTTAAGAATCAGCACCACTGCGCGTCGCGCCGTGCATACATTGATCGGCTCAAAGGAGGCGTTCAGAACTAGCACCCGAGAGTTCATTCTGAAATCGAAATATAACTTGGCTTCCACAATCCTGTCAAAGTTTGCAGGTCGGAAGCTAATCTACCAACGCACGTTGGCGGGATTACGGTCGAAGTATCTGACTCTCTCATTGCCCAAATGCCCCGATACATGGTTTCCTTATGGTTCCGTAACCGCCTTCAATTCAGGCCCGACTGGAGAAACGTATGAACAAACCCAGAACCCATCGCGTCGCATTGATCACGATAATTCTTCTTTCTAGCGCCCTGCTAGCGCCTGCGCAGACGACGAAGACCACTGTACCTAACGATCTCGACGAATTCGCGGGTCGCGTGTTGAAGGAGTTTGAAGTGCCGGGCCTCGCGGTCGCAATTGTCAAAGACGGCAAGGTGGTGCTCGCGAAGGGCTACGGCGTACGCAAACTGGGTGACCCGACTCCTGTCGATGAGAACACCCTTTTCGGCATAGCTTCAAACACCAAGGCATTTACAACAGCCGCACTCGCGATGCTGGTCGATGAAGGAAAGATCAGTTGGGATGATCCAGTGACCAGGCACTTGCCGTCATTTCAGCTATATGATCCCTACGTCACCCGCGAGATGACTATCCGAGACTTACTCACTCACCGAAGCGGGCTCGGACTCGGAGCGGGCGACTTGTTGTTTTGGCCTCCGTCGGATTACTCGCGAGACGAAATAATACGAAGGTTCCGTTACGTAAAACCGGCAACCAGTTTCCGCAGCCGTTACGCCTACGACAATGTCCTCTATATGATCGCAGGTCAGCTGCTCGGCGCAGTTGCCGGAAAGTCGTGGGATGATTTTATAAAAGATCGCATCTTTAGCCCGCTTGGAATGACAACCAGCAACACTTCCGTCGCTGCGTTGACGTCAAGTCGCAACTCAGCAGCTCCGCACGCGAAAGTTGAGGGTAAGCTTAAGACCCTCTCTCCTATGCCGTTGGACAACGTAGGCGCCGCCGGTTCAATCAACTCGAGCGTTGCAGAGATGTCAAAATGGTTGATAGTTCAGCTCAATCACGGACAGATTGAAGAAGGACGCCGGTTGTTCAGCGAACGTCAGAACCGCGAGATGTGGTCTGCGCAAACCATAACGCCGCTGGCTGATCCGCCGCCCCACCTGGCCGCGCTGCGGTCAAATTTTTCAGCCTACGGTCTTGGATGGGGCTTGACAGAATACCGAGGCATGAAAACTGTTTCCCACACAGGCGGCCTTCCGGGCTACGTGTCGCGCGTAACGCTCGTCCCGGACTTGAACCTCGGAGTTGTGATCCTGACCAACCAACAATCAGGGGGCGCGTTCCAATCTCTAACCTACCGTATTCTTGATCACTATATGAACGCTCCGGCAACCGACTGGATAGCGGCGTTTAAGAGATCAGAAGAGATGGGATTTGCACGGGCTGCGGAGGTTGAAAAGCAGTTCGCAGCCATGCGGGTTTCCGGTTCGAAACCATCGCTGGAGCTTTCCAAATATGCGGGTCGCTACACCGATGCATGGTACGGCGACGTAACAATCACCATGGAATCCGGCAAGCTCGTCCTGCGCTTCAGCCACACGCCCCTGCTTGTTGGCGATCTCGAACACTGGCAGCACGACACATTCGTGGCTCGATGGCGAGAACGCAGCCTGGATGCCGACGCATTTGTGTATTTTGCGCTGAAGCCGGACGGGAGTATTGAACAATTTAAGATGGCGGCCGTCTCGCCGCTAACCGATTTCAGCTTCGACTTTCAGGACCTGTTGTTCACGCCTCCGAAGGTTGTCGGGAAACCGTGAGAAAGAACAGTGCACTTAGCATAGATATTAATCGCAATACTGCGTGTCAGAACAAGAAAGGAATCTAGCATGTCGGAATGGACCTTTGCGCAGACTGACCCTTCGGATGAGCTCGCTCAACTGCACTTTTTTTCAATGAAGAAATCCCAGCCGGAAGGGGACGTCGAATTCACTATAACAGTCAAAGAGTATGTTGATCGGAATCAATATCACATGCGTTTCTTTGCCCAGGCGGACAAACAGACCAACCAGAAAAGCGCACCGTTCACACCAAGCGGTTGGGGCGAATCGCTATTGCAGGCTCTGAGTGAATGCGTGCGAGCGATTCACCGGTTTCCGTACGAGGGATGACAACTCACAATAGTTGTCCTCGATCGGACTCGCCTTCGATATATGCCTCGGACCACTTGTGAGCCTTGCAGCGAGGAACTCGCATCAGTCTTCGGGAGAGACTAAGTCTTACTCCACAGACTTCGCATTGCCCCGCTGCCCGTCTCTGCGCTTTGAAAATTTCCTGCGCAGCCTCTTCTCTTTCGTAGCGTTTCAGTTCCGCGAGCTCGTGAGCAAGGCTGTCGGCTTCCTGCTGCATTAGCTTTGCTCGCTCCTCGCCGGCTTTCACTTCGGCGTATTCCTCCTCAGTCAACAGGGCCTTCAACCAGAGCTGCACGTCCCTGCTTGCGAGCGCCATCCATTGGCCCTTTGGGCTAAATGCGACAGGATGCCAACTGATTTCACTGAACCAAAGCGTTTTTATTAGCTTCCCAGTCGATAAGTTCCATATTCTAATCGTCTGACCCAGACTGCCACCCGCTACAAGCTCACCATTCGGGCTGAAAGCCACTGAAGTTACGTCATTGATGTGACCGGTGAGTGTCAGGATTTCACGCGTCGAGGCTATGTCCCATACCCTGACCATCTTGTCTTCACCGCCCGACACCAGGCGCGTTCCATCCGGGCTATAGGCCACTGAATCGATTCCCGCGGTGTGGCCTTCAAAGGTCTTCAAGGCATGGCCAGTCTCCGAGTCCCAAAGTTTGAGCGTGCGATCGAGGCTTCCTGAAACGATGTAACGGCCATCCGGGCTGAATGCGATCGACGTAACCGGCCCCTCGTGGCCTTCCATCGGTTGCACTTCCTGACCGGTGACCACCCGCCAGAGTCTGACTATTGAGTCGGTGCTTCCCGAGGCGAGCCACAAACCATCCGGGCTGTAGGTGACCGCGCGAATCTCACCGCAGTCTCGAGATTCGAGCGTTAGAACCTCATGTCCCGCGTATACATCCCAAAGCTTGATC
>DATFWY010000285.1:0-18575 GCA_035258805.1 Blastocatellia bacterium
GATAGAGATGGTGATGCCCGGAGACAACTCGCAGCTGACGATCGAGTTGATCGCGCCGATCGCGATGGAGAAGGGATTGAGGTTCGCGATCAGGGAAGGCGGGAGAACGGTCGGAGCGGGGACAGTCTCCGAGGTGATCGAATAGGAATCTACGAATTGCCGATGTACCGTAGACTGACCAGTCTGCGGATTCTGTAAATCGGAATCTATGATCCGCAGACTGGACAGTCTTCGGTACATCACAATCGGCAATCATAAATCGGCAATAGTTGGGGAGTTATGCCAAGAGATAACATCACGCTTCAGTGCACCGAATGCAAAAATCGGAATTACGTCACGACTAAGAATAAGAAA
Organism: Blastocatellia bacterium; assembly: GCA_035258805.1. GTDB lineage: Bacteria > Acidobacteriota > Blastocatellia > UBA7656 > UBA7656 > Onstottus_A. Next base: position 355 of record DATFWY010000285.1, read on the forward strand.
AAGACACCGGATCGCCTTGAGTTCAAGAAGTTTTGCAGAAAGTGCAGGAGCCACACGGCACACAAGGAGACAAAGTGATTGGATTGTCGATTGTCGATCACCGATTTTCGATTGAAAACATGTTTAAATCGGCAATCGTAATTCGGCAATCGGAAGTCCAACCAGGGGTATAGTGTTAGCGGCTAGCACGGCGGTCTCCAAAACCGTAAGGCCGGGTTCGAATCCTGGTACCCCTGCCAATTTGTTCGAGGTTGCGGGAGGGGACGCGAGGTAGGGTCATGAGTCGAGTAACAGAGTTTACAGACGAAGAAGAGCCACGAGAAGAACGAGAAGAACGAGAAGATCGCGAAGTTAGTGGCGAGGGTAAATCCGCCCTCAAAATGCCGCAACTCTCGTTCGGTGGCCGAATTCGAGAGTTCTATCATGCGATCAAGCTGGAGATGGCGAAGACCACCTGGCCGACCCGCAGCGAAGTCTGGAGCACAACTGTCGTGGTGCTGATTGCGATTGTATTCTTCGGATTTTATTTGTGGGGCGTTGATCGACTCGTAACCGTCGGATTCGAAGCGCTGGAGAAGGCGATCAGGTAAGCAAGAATGCTTATGCCAAAGAACTGGTACATCATCCATACATACTCGGGCTACGAAAAGAAGGTGAAGGAGTCGCTGCAGTCGAGGATCCAGGCCTACGATATGGGGGATCAAATCTCGCAAGTGCTGGTGCCGACCGAAACCGTTGTAGAGATGCGAGGCTCAAAGCGAGTCGAGACATCACGGATGTTCTTCCCGGGTTACGTTTTGGTTGAGATTGAAACCGATGAAAAGGGCGAAGTAGGCGAAAAGGTCTGGCACATTATCAAATCTACCCCGAAGGTTACCGGCTTCGTCGGCGGTCAGAAGCCGACTCCGCTCACCCCGGACGAGGTTGATCAGATCGTGCACCATGTGACCGAAGCTGCCGAAAAGCCGAAGCCGAAGCATACATTCCAGCACAATGAGCACGTAAGAATACTCTCTGGCCCGTTCAGTGGATTTACCGGTCAGGTTGAAGAGATCAATCCGGATAAGGGCGTGTTGAAGGTCATGGTTACGATCTTCGGGCGCTCGACTCCGGTAGAACTGAATTTCTTAGACGTCGAGAAATTGACTTTCTCGGAAGAAGAGTAAGAACAGGTTCTGGTTTGTTGGTTTATGGTTTCTGGTCTCGATCAGGTCGGTTGTTCTTGAGAGAGAAGCCAAACAGAAACTAGAAGCCAGGAATTAGAAACCGGATTTCGGGGAGAGCGCGCATCGCAAGGTGCGGGCTCGCAAAGGACCCAAATATGGCAAAGAAAATAACTGCGTACATTAAGCTCCAGGTTCCAGCCGGCAAGGCTAATCCCGCACCTCCAATTGGTCCCGCACTCGGTCAGCATGGCGTGAACATAATGGAGTTTTGCAAAGCGTTCAACGCAAAGACATCGAACGTCGGAGATATGACTATCCCGGTGGTTATAACTGTCTATGCAGATCGCTCGTTCACGTTTATCACCAAGACGCCGCCGGCGGCTGATCTTCTGAAAAAGGCCGCGGGAATTGACAAGGGATCGGCCCGGCCCAACCGCGACAAAATCGGACGCATCACCCGCAAGCAGATCGAGGAGATCGCTAAAACAAAACTACCGGATCTGAACACGACTTCGGTCGAGTCAGCAATGCGCACGATCGAGGGCACTGCGAGGAATATGGGTCTCGAGGTGGTTGATTAAATCGTATTCAATCCAGCTTGACCCCTCTTGCTTTGGTAGCTCAGGTCGTAACACAGAGTGGAGTTCTGCGGTCGTTCAGAGGGGTTGAGCGGGAACAAGGGAGTGGCAAAACCTGCCACGTTATTTACCTGGGAGAATAAACATGTCAGGAAAGAAATATCAGGCAGCGGCAGCACAAGTCGATAAGAGTCGCGTTTATTCTATCGACGAAGCTGTCGAGCTTACAAAGAAGGTAGCGTTTGCGAAGTTCGACGAAACTGTCGAACTCGGAATGACGCTTGGCGTTGACCCGCGCAAAGCGGACCAGCTGGTTCGTGGAACGGTGGTGCTTCCACATGGCCTGGGCAAGTCGAAACGCGTCGTTGTGATTTGTTCGGCTGAGAAGGTTCAGGAAGCTCGAGATTCGGGAGCTGACGAGGTCGGTGGCGATGACATCGTAAATCGAATCAAGGGCGGATGGGTTGACTTCGACGCGTTGATCGCTACGCCGGATATGATGCGATCAGTTGGGCAACTCGGAAAGATTCTCGGACCACGCGGCCTCATGCCTAACCCGAAGACTGGAACCGTTACTGCCGATGTAGAACGCGCGGTTCGCGAGACAAAGGCGGGCAAGATCGAGTTTCGGGTCGATAAGACCGGGGTTATACACGCTCCGGTAGGAAAAGTGAGTTTTGAGAAGGAACGGCTCGCCGAGAATACGAAGACATTGATTGATGCAGTAATGCGCGCGAAACCTTCGGCGGCGAAGGGCAAGTACGTTAAGAACGCGACGATTTCATCGACAATGGGCCCGGGCATAAAGCTGAACACGGCAGAGTTTTAATAGGAACCTATAGGACCTATATGACCAATAGGGCCTATTAAAGAGGATTGAATCGTGAAGACAAAACTTCAGAAAGAAAAAGAGATCGAACTTCTTCATCGCGAGTTCGAGGAATCACCGAACGCTTTGCTCGTCGGATTTCAGGGAATCACGGTATCCGCCGATGAGCGCCTCCGCCGCGAGCTCCGTCAGGCCAACATTTCGTACCGCGTAGTGAAGAACACGCTGGCGATTCGAGCAGCCAAAGGCACGGCGATCGAGCAGGTGACCGACAATTTCGAAGGCGCTACTGCGGTGGCATTGTCAAAGAATGATCCGGTAACGCTTGCGAAGTTGCTCTCAAAGTGGGCCAAAGAGAGTCCGGTGTTTTCTTTCAAGGCGGCGGTAGTCGAAGGAAAAGCAATTGACGTAAAGAACATTGAGTCACTTTCCAACCTGCCGTCAAAGGAAGAGTTAATTTCGAAGGTAATGTTCCTGATGAACAGCAGCGCACAGCGTCTTGCTGTTGTTACTGCGGGAGTCGCGCGGAATTTGGTGGTTGTTTTGGATCAGATACGCGCTCAGAAGGAATCGCAGGGGTAAGAGTCGAATTACGAGCGAGTCGGATGGAGCGCTGATCCGACGGGGCGTAATTCACAGTCGGGTTCGAGCTTGTGGAGGCTCGGGTTCGGTTGTCGCAGTACTAACGCCGCTTTTGTAATGTCAGTGAGGCGGCTCGTATGACGCGCAACGATCGGAGATGCGCCGGGTGTTGCGGTCGGAAGAGTGAAGTACGAAGCACGTGCTTCACGCGCCAGGATTAAGAGGAGACGAAACTCATGTCAGAGAAGCTTCAGGGAATAGTAGACCAGGTGAAAGACCTCACATTGTTGGAGGCCTCACAGTTGGTCAAGATGATGGAAGAGACGTTCGGCGTTTCGGCCGCGGCCGCAGCAGTGGCTGCTGCACCAGCAGCGGGTGCCGGCGCGGCTGCGGCTCCGGCTGCTGAAGAGAAGGACGAGTTCGACGTGATGCTGACGGGTATGGCCGATCCCGGCAAGAAGATCGGCATCATTAAGGTTGTCCGCGAGATCACCGCTCTTGGGTTGAAGGAAGCCAAGGACCTCGTTGAGGCTGCGCCGAAGGCAGTGAAGGAAGGCGTTCCGAAGGATGAGGCTGAGGCGCTCAAGAAGAAGTTAACGGACGCCGGCGCAACTGTTGAATTAAAGTAGAATAGGTCCTACCGGTCCTATAGGTCCTATTATTTTAGGTCCTATTTTGACCCAGCGCTTGACCGATGAGCGAATCGTTGTGTAGTATCCAGTCATAGCAACGTATAGGGGCGGCGACGAGAATAAAGTTTATTTGGCGCTTAAAAACACGCGAAGATCGCGGTTGGAGAAGGTGTCTCCGGCCGTTCTTCGCCTTTGTATTAGCGAATTTAGAGCTTGCAGCGGGTTCCGATCAGACCGGGTCTGAGAGATTTCCTCGCGTGAACTACCCCGTTTTGCGTGGAACAAATCCTCTGGCGACACCCTGGGATTGGTGCGGCCTCGCTGCAAGCTTTTTCCTGCCTTCTAATCGAGGAGAGATATGTCAGCACTAGCGAATACCGGAAACGGCGTAGGCCGAGAGCGTTATGATTTTTCCCGAATAAAAACAGCGATAAGAATTCCAAACCTGATAGAGGTTCAGCGACAGTCCTACAACCGCTTTTTGCAAATGGATCTGCTCCCAGCGGAGCGTGAAAATACCGGACTTCAAGCGGTGTTCAGATCTGTATTTCCGATTACCGATTTTCGCGAAACCTCTCAGCTCGAGTTTGTCGAATACTCAATTGGCAACTGGCAGTGTAAGTGCGGACAGCTCGAAGGACTCTATCACCTGCGCACAAACTGCCGGTCCTGTGGCGCAATCCTGCGAGTAAATCCTTACGCTGCGGAAGAACAAACCTGTTCTCAATGCGGAACAACCAACACCGTCTCGCCGGTGCTTTGCGATAACTGTGGCGAGCCGGTCACGTTACAACACAAGCATTCGGAAAAAGAGTGCCAGGAAAAATCAATGACCTTCGCGGTCCCGCTTAAGGTCAAAATCAGATTGACTGTATGGGACACCGACGAGGACACCGGCCAGAAATCGATCCGCGACATCAAAGAAGAAGAAGTGTTCTTTGGCGAGATTCCGCTGATGACCGACAACGGGACATTCATCATCAACGGAACCGAGCGGGTTATAGTAAGCCAGCTGCATCGGTCTCCAGGGGTCTTCTTCGAAAAGGAAAACAACAACACATATTATCTCGCGAAGGTTATTCCATATCGAGGTTCGTGGGTTGAATTCGAATACGACACCAAGAACCTGCTCTACGTGCGCATCGACCGCAAACGCAAGTTCCTCGGCACGGTCTTCCTGCGGGCGCTCGGGCTGATGGAGAAAATCGATATCGATCGCGTTGGAACCGATTCGCATCTGGAAGATGAGATTAAACGGGCGAGCTTTACCGATGCCGAAGTGCTGCGGATGTTCTACTCCGCTCAGAAAGCTACGTTAAAGGATGGCCATCTGCATTTTGAGCCTTCTGATGGGCTGGTGGGGCTACACCTGGCTGAATCAGTGGAAGACCGGGCCGGTGAAACGGTAGTGCGCGGCGGGTCGCACGCTAAGAAACTAACCAGGCGCGATATCGAGGCGCTCCGCAAAGCAAAGATTAAGTCAGTTACCGTGGATCCTCAGGAGATTGAAGGCGCGTTCCTCAACGAGGATGTCATCAACACCGAGACCGGCGAGGTGATTGCCGAAGCTAACACCGAGCTTACGTCTCGCGAGTGGCAGCAGATCGCGGAATCCGGCGTGAGTGAGGTCGAAATCATCTTCCCCGAGCGAGATGATGTGGGCGTGGTCATCAGCCAGACTCTCAAAAAGGACTCCGTCAAGACGCCTCGCGATGCGATCCTCGAGATCTATCGCAAGATGAGACCCGGGGATCCTCCGACGATACTCACCGCCTGGAACCTGTTCCGCGGGATGTTCTTTGATGAACGTAAGTTCGATTTCTCGCGCGTCGGACGCTTGAAAGCCAACATAAAACTCGGGAGGAACGAGCGCGAGCGTCTGGATCAACAGACCCTTTCGACCCGGGATTTCGTCGATGTGATCGGCTATGTGCTCAAGATGCGCAAAGGCATCGGCGAAGCGGATGACATCGATCATCTGGGAAACAGACGAGTGCGGGCGGTTGGTGAGCTTCTCGAGAATCAGTTCCGGATCGGCCTCGTTCGAATGGAACGAGCCATCAAAGAGAAGATGTCGATCCACCAGGAGATGCAGACCGCGATGCCTCGCGATCTGATAAACGCTAAACCGGTTACCGCAGCGGTTCGCGAGTTCTTTGGTTCGTCACAGCTGTCTCAGTTCATGGACCAAACAAATCCGCTTTCGGAAATCACCCACAAGCGCAGACTGTCCGCGCTTGGGCCGGGAGGCCTGTCGCGCGAACGGGCGGGGTTCGAAGTTCGTGACGTCCATCCGACTCACTACGGCCGGATCTGTCCGATTGAAACGCCGGAAGGTCCTAACATCGGGTTGATCTCGTCGCTGTCGTGTTTCGCCCGGATCAATGAATTTGGGTTCATAGAGTCGCCTTATCGCAAGGTGGAGAATGGGCGCGTGATCGACTACGTTCGAGTCACGTCGGCGGGTGACACGGAGTTCAACGCCGGTGACCACCTCCCGCGCGAACAGGTGGAGAAAGGCAACAAAAAATCGAGCGGGCAAGCGGCTGAGTATGAGCCGTACCCCTTCTATCTTTCCGCATGGGAGGAGGATCGCTACACGATTGGCCAGGCCTCTGTTGAAGTCGACAAACAGGGTCACGTGGTGCAGGAACGTACCTGGTCAAGAAAGGCCGGCGAATTCAAGTTCTCTGAACCTGCTGAGCTCGATTTCATCGATGTCAGCCCGAAGCAACTGGTGTCGGTTGCGGCGTCTTTGATTCCATTCCTGGAAAACGATGACGCGAACCGCGCTTTGATGGGTTCCAACATGCAACGTCAATCGGTGCCCTTGCTGCGGGCAGAGGCTCCGCTGGTCGGAACCGGCATGGAAAAAGTCACCGCTCAGGATTCCGGCGCCGTGGTGATTGCGCGCCGCGACGGTGTGGTTGACTCGGTGGACTCAGAGCGAATCATTATCAGAGCCGAGCACGGAATTGCTGGCGGTACGACCTCTCGTGAGATAAACGCTGACATCTATCAGCTCACGAAGTTCAAACGGTCGAATCAGAACACCTGCATCAGTCAAAAACCGATTGTCCGCGAAGGCCAGCAGGTTAAGAAGGGTGACGTAATAGCCGACGGGCCCTGCACAAACATGGGCGAGCTCGCGTTGGGGCGTAACGTGCTGGTCGCGTTTATGCCGTGGCGCGGATACAACTTTGAGGACGCAATCCTTGTTTCCGAGAAGCTTGTAAAGGAGGACTCGTTCACTTCGATACACATCGAGGAGCTCGAGGTCGAGGCACGCGACACCAAATTGGGCCCCGAGGAGATTACAAGAGACATTCCGAACGTCTCCGAATCCGCCCTGCGAGATCTGGATGATTCTGGAATCATCAGGATCGGCGCGCAGGTTAAGCCCGGTTCGATTCTGGTCGGCAAGGTCACGCCGAAGGGCGAGACTCAGTTGACCGCTGAAGAAAAACTGCTTCGAGCGATCTTCGGTGAAAAAGCAGGTGACGTTCGCGACGCGAGCCTTACTTGTCCTCCTGGCATCGACGGCACTGTGGTCGATGTTAAGGTGTTTACTCGAAAGGGCGCTGAAAAAGACGAACGCTCTCTTTCGATCGAACGTGCCGAAGAAGAGAAACTCGAAAAGAATGTCAGAGACGAAGTTCGAATTCTCGAAGACGAACGCAACAAGAGAATCTTCGAGTTGCTTGAAGGTCAACGCCTTGCCGAGGACCTGACCTACAAGAACAAGAAACTGCTATCGAAGGGAGCAAAGCTTACCCTCGAGGATCTGCAGCAACTCGAACTTGGCGCACTGCGAAAGATCGAGATCACCAGCTCGCGTCTCGATGTGCAGACTGAAATTGCCGACATCGAACGCAGGACTGAGCGTCAAGTCAAGGTTCAGCAGCAGCTCCATCACGAGAACATCGATAAGCTAAAGAAAGGTGATGAGCTGCCGCCGGGCGTCATCAAGATGGTGAAGGTTTTCATCGCGATGAAACGCAAGCTGTCGGTCGGCGACAAGATGGCGGGTCGCCACGGTAACAAGGGTGTCATTGCCAGGATCCTTCCGGAAGAGGAAATGCCTTACTTGCCCGACGGAACGCCGGTCGAGATCGTTCTGAATCCGCTTGGAGTTCCTTCGCGTATGAACGTCGGTCAGATTTTGGAGACGCACCTCGGTTGGGCTTCCCGTCAGATCGGTCAGACTGTAGGTGAGCTGATCTCTGAGAATAAGGCCGATGCAATTCGAAAGGTTTATCACGAAGTCTTCACCAGTCCTGAGTGGCAGGAGCGGGTTGCCGCGATGAGCGATTCGGAACTGGTTGAGCACGCTCGGACAATCGTCGAAGGGATACCGTATGCATCGCCGGTGTTTGACGGAGCACGGGAAACCGAAATCAAGAAGTTGCTTGAGTACGCGGGGCTGCCGACTTCCGGCAAGACCATACTCTACGATGGAATGAGTGGCGATCCGTTCGAGCAGAAGGTTACCGTCGGCTACATCTATATGATGAAGCTGTCGCATCTCGTCGACGACAAGATTCACGCGCGGTCGATCGGGCCGTACTCGTTGATTACTCAGCAGCCGTTGGGTGGCAAAGCGCAATTCGGCGGCCAACGATTTGGGGAGATGGAAGTGTGGGCTCTGGAAGCTTACGGCGCCGCTCACATCCTGCAGGAGTTGCTGACAGCGAAGTCCGACGACGTTGCCGGTCGCTCGAAGATTTATGAAGCAATCGTTAAAGGCGAAGCGGATTTTGATCCGGGCGTGCCCGAGTCGTTCAACGTGTTGATTCGCGAGTTGCAATCGCTTTGTCTCGACGTTGAACTTATGCGGCGTCCTGAGGAAGAGCCAGAAATGGTAGCGGAATAGGTTAATTGCCGATTGCCGGTTTGCGATTGCCGATCTGGTTTTGCAGTTCGGCAATCAGCAAGACGGAACGAGAGATCGGCAGTCGGAAATCGCAAATCGGAAATCGAAAGTCGTCAATCGCAGATATCGAGGGGAATAGAGAAATGTTTAGGACACACCAAGAAAAGACGAGCCTGGCACCTGACTTTGAAGCTATAAGGATAAGTCTCGCTTCACCCGAGAAGATCCTTGGGTGGTCACACGGCGAGGTTACAAAACCCGAGACGATTAACTATCGAACGTTTAAACCCGAACGCGATGGACTGTTCTGCGCAAAGATATTTGGACCGGTCACCGACTGGGAATGCTTGTGCGGAAAGTACAAGAGAATGAAGCACCGAGGCGTGGTGTGTGATAAGTGTGGGGTTGAGGTTACACAATCCAAGGTACGTCGCGAGCGGCTCGGTCACATAAAACTTGCAAGTCCTTGTTCACACGTTTGGTTTTTCAAAGGGCTTCCTTCGCGCATTGGACATCTTCTGGACATACCGCTGCGCGAGCTGGAGAAGGTCCTCTATTTCGAATCCTATATCGTTATTGATCCGGGAGAGGTGCCGGAGCTCAAGGAGCGCGAGCTGCTTCCGGATGATCGTTACCGACAGTTGATGCAGGAGTTTCCTGGACGCTTTCTTGCCAAAATGGGTGCGGAAGCAATCAAGGAGTTACTGCACAAGGTCGACGTTGAAGAACTGGCAGTCGAGATGCGTCAGAAGATGAAGGAAGAGACTTCTCAGCAGAAGAAGCTCAAGTACTCCAAGCGGCTTAAGGTCGTTGACGCATTTCGCAGATCCGGTAATCACCCGGACTGGATGATTCTTGATGTGATTCCGGTGATTCCGCCTGAGCTTCGCCCGCTTGTTCCATTGGACGGCGGACGCTTTGCTACGAGCGATTTGAACGATTTGTATCGCCGGGTAATCAATCGCAATAACCGGCTTTCAAAGCTGATCGAATTGAAGGCTCCTGAAGTGATCGTGCGCAACGAGAAGCGAATGCTTCAGGAAGCGGTCGACGCGCTGTTCGACAATGGACGTCGCGGTCGTGTGCTGCGAGGTGCTAATAACAGGCCGCTCAAATCGCTTTCGGATACGCTTAAAGGAAAACAGGGCCGGTTCCGGCAGAATCTTCTTGGCAAGCGCGTGGATTACTCCGGTCGTTCGGTGATCGTGGTTGGTCCCGAGTTAAAGCTGCATCAGTGTGGCTTGCCGAAGAAGATGGCGCTCGAGCTGTTCAAGCCATTTATTTACAATCTGCTTGAAAAGAAGCAATACGCAGCAACGATCAAACAGGCAAAGGAAATGGTCGAGCGGCAGGAGCCTGTGGTTTGGGACATCCTCGAAGAAGTAATTCGCGAGCACCCAGTGCTTTTGAACCGCGCGCCGACGCTTCACCGTCTGGGTATCCAGGCCTTCGAGCCGGTGCTGGTTGAAGGTAAAGCGATTAAGATTCACCCGCTCGTATGTACCGCCTTCAACGCCGACTTTGACGGTGATCAGATGGCTGTGCACATTCCGCTTTCACCGGAAGCACAGGTCGAGGCGAGCGTGTTGATGCTTGCGTCGAACAACATTCTTTCGCCTGCTAATGGACAGCCGATCGCCGTGCCTACCCAGGACATCGTTCTCGGCTGCTACTACCTGACGAAGGACAAGAAAGACGATAAGTACGCGGGACGGAAGTTTGCCTCAAGTGACGAAGTTTTGCTGGCTCTCGATGCTGCTGAGGTGCACACTCAGACGCCTATCAAGCTGTTGTTTTCCGGTGACATCATAGACCTTGAGCACGAGCGCGATGACCAGGATGTGATTCGCGCCACGGTACGACAGCTCAAGAATCGAGTCATCGACACAACCGTGGGCCGAGTGATCTTCAATGAACATATGCCTTCCGGAATGCCTTATGTGAACGGAACTTTGAAGAAAAAGGGACTGACCTCGCTGGTGAATTATTGTCACTTGAGGTTAGGTCACAGCGAAACGGTAAAGATGCTGGACAAGGTAAAAGACCTCGGGTTCCTGTTCGCAACTAAAGCAGGAATCTCAATCGGGGTTGACGACCTGGTAACTCCGCCGGCGAAAGCCGAGCTCGTTCAGCAGGCAAACCGTGACGTCGTTTCCGTTGAGAATCAGTACAAGGAAGGGATCATCACCAACGGTGAACGCTATAACAAAGTCATCGCAATCTGGTCCGAAGTGACTGAGAAGGTGGCCGAAGCAATGTTTAGCGAGATGAACCGGCGCGAGCAGGAATCAGGAGAGATGAACCCGATTCTGATCATGGCTGATTCCGGCGCCAGAGGCTCCAAACAGCAGATTCGGCAGCTCGCTGGTATGCGCGGTCTGATGGCAAAGCCTTCCGGCGAAATCATCGAGACCCCTATCCGGGCGAATTTCCGCGAAGGATTGAACGTTCTTCAATACTTCATCTCGACGCACGGCGCTCGCAAGGGTCTGGCGGATACCGCACTCAAGACTGCGGACTCGGGTTATCTGACTCGTCGATTAGTCGACGTGGCCCAGGATGTGATCGTCAGCGAAGCCGATTGCGGAACGATCAAGGGAATTTGGGCGACGGCGATCATCGAAGGCGGTGAGGAAATCGAGTCACTGCGAGACAGAATCATCGGTCGAGTCGTTCTCGACGACGTGCGCGACCCGATCACCGGTGATGTCATCGTTGAATCGAACGAGGAGATCACTGAGGACCTTGCCGGCTTGATTCAAACTGCTGGCGGAATTGAGCGGGTGCGAATTCGTTCGGTGTTGACTTGCGAATCACGTCGCGGTGTTTGCATCAAGTGCTACGGCCGCAACCTGGCGACTGGTCGAATGGTCGAGCTCGGCGAAGCAGTTGGCGTAATCGCCGCACAGTCGATCGGCGAACCGGGCACGCAGCTGACGATGAGAACGTTCCACATCGGCGGTGTGGCCGGTGGTGTCAGCGAAATCACCAAGCACGAAGCGATCGCGTCGGGCACGGTGAAGTTTGAAGACTTGAAGACGGTTCGCAACCGTGAGGGGGATCTGGTGGCGATGAACAGAAACGGCATCGTCGCTCTGATCGATGAACGCGGCCGCGAGCTCAAGCGGTATCAAATAAACTACGGCGCAACTCTTAAGGTGGCGGATGGCCAGAGCGTCGAGGAAGGTCAGGAGCTCGCAGAGTGGGATCCGTTCACCTTTGCAATCCTGACCGAAGAAGCCGGCACGGTGACCTTCAAAGATTTGATTGAAGGCGTAACCGTCCGTGAAGAGGTCGACGAAGTTACCGGTCTGTCACACCTGGTGGTAATCGATTCGCCGGATGAAAAACGCCAGCCCCGAATTGAAATTCGTGACGACAAGAACAAGGTTTTGAGAACCTATCAAATGCCGGTTCGGGCAAACCTGCTTGTTGTGGACTACGAAGAGTGGAAGAAAAAGCGAGGTGCTGGGGCTTCAAAGAGCCAGGAAGAGAAGGAGCACCTGCGGGTGGCTCCCGGCGATATTATTGCCAAGATACCCCGCGAGACCACCAAGACCAAGGACATCACCGGCGGTTTGCCCCGAGTAGTCGAGCTATTCGAAGCTCGCAAGCCTCGTGAAACCGCAGTTATGACCGAAATAGACGGAGTAGTGAAGTTCGGCCCAATCGTCAAGGGACTTCGGCGAGTTATCGTTGAAGCGCCTGATGGTGAGAAACGTGAGTACTCGATTCCTCGTGGCGTACACATAAACGTACAGGAGGATGACTGGGTCAGGGCTGGTGAGCCGTTGATGGATGGTCCCTTGAATCCGCACGATATTCTGGCTGTACGCGGGATCGAGGAACTGCAACGTTATCTTGTTAACGAGATCCAGGAGGTCTACCGGCTACAGGGTGTGAACATCAATGACAAGCACATCGAGGTAATCGTGCGACAGATGCTTCGGTGGGTTCGAGTCAAGGATGTTGGAGACACGGAGTTCCTGCTGGAAGATATGGTCGACCGGTTCCGATTCCAGGATGAGAACGACAGGGTCATCGCGGAGGACGGCACTCCGGCATCGATGGAACCGCTGCTTTTGGGTATCACAAAGGCATCGCTCTCAACTGAATCGTTCATTTCGGCAGCCTCATTCCAGGAGACCACTCGAGTGCTGACCGAGGCTGCGATCAGCGGCAAGGTCGACTACCTGCGTGGTCTGAAGGAAAACGTGATTATGGGACGGCTGATACCGGCGGGTACCGGAATGGAGTACTATCGCAGCATCAAGCTGGAGCCGGATCAGACAGTTGAGGAAGAAGAAGAGTTCGAGGCGACTGAAATTCCGGCAGCCGAAGATATTAAGGCTGAGGCTAAAGAAGTCGGCGATTAATACGGCCTGAGTCAAATGTTTTAGGGGATGAATACGATCTGTATTCATCCCCTTTGTTTTGTAGACCGAGAATTCAGAAGAGCATTGATCTTGATAAGGTCGATCACTTCGCGCTGACAGTTTCAGCAAGATCGGTCTGAGGTGTAAATGTGTAGCTGTTAAGATCTGCAAGCCACTCCGCGCTTTGACGTACCCCGCCGACCTCCTCAAACGAAAAGACCAGGACGACTTTGTTCTTTGTGCCTTTGACGGGGCGTACGGTCCAACCCTGATAAGAAACCAGGTTCTTGACTCTGCGCGAGGTCTCAAGCTCACGGGAGAGTCGGGCGTCGACGGTGACCTCCGGTTCATTTGAGGGCAGATGCCGGAGCTTTTCGAGTGCGGAGAGCACTACTCGTGGTTCGGCAGTTTCGGAATAGACCATCGGGACTACGAAGATGTAGAGCCCGACGCATAGAAGGGCCACGGAAGCCGCGACGCTTACGACGGACACGCGAAGATTCCTTGGCGGTTTTTTTGAAAGAGACTGTGGCCGCTTAACGCTTTTGGCTGGATGCTCGGTTCTGGCGCTTGGGCGATGAACCGAACGCCTGGGTTTGTGTGCAACTGGTTGTTTGTGTTCGGAGGAATTGGCTGACGTCCCTGCCGCAGCCAGCGGTTCGTTTTGGAATTCGACGAATCCGCGTTTGGGTTTTGGCAGGCTGCAGTAAGGACAGTACAGGGCTTCATTTGGTACGTCGGTACCGCAACGTGGACAACTTAACGCCATGACAATCTCCTAAAAGAGTGGTCTCATCAGTTAAGCATTCGAAAGGCCAGCCTGCTTGAAGCTGATAAATATAACTGTTGTAAGCAGTTGCGCTGGGGATTTTCGAAGCTAAGGGGTCAAAAGCAGTCACAGATTTTGTTAACAGTGAAAAAAAGCGTCACTTTGATTGAAAGTCACGCGCCGGATGGATTTAACATATATTCGAGCGCGGGGTTGACAATAAATATATGCACCGCTATAGTTTCTCGTTTGGCACGGGCGCTTTTTTGGTTCTGACTATGCGGAGGCGCTCGTGATTGAGCCGGACGCGGAATAAACGTTATTGTGGCGTAAAAGGAACTCGGATTTAGCCGGGGTTCTCGAATTCAAACGAAAGTTGTCCTGAGATCACGCCACAGAGAAGTTTGGCCTGGGGAGGCCGGATCCGCAGCAACTTTTCAGAACATCCCCAAAACAGCTGAAGACAAACCTGCCCGATGGGCGGATGGCCAGGAGCCCCAAGGTCATCTTGCGTCCCGGTTCCAGGGGAGGAAATGCGTTTACCAGTGGCGATGCCTGAGGCGTTCTCAGCCCGGGCACGAACGGAGGAGTCATCGGTGCCGACACTTAATCAGTTAGTCCGCAAGGGAAGAGTCAACGTCAAGTACAAGACCTCGAGCCCTGCTTTGAATTCAAGTCCGCAGAAGCGCGGTGTGTGTACCCGCGTGTACACACAGACGCCGAAGAAGCCGAATTCAGCTCTCCGAAAGGTAGCGCGCGTTCGTTTGACGAACGGCATAGAGGTTACGACTTACATTCCGGGTATCGGACACAACCTGCAGGAGCACTCGATCGTGTTGATTCGCGGTGGCCGCGTAAAGGATCTGCCGGGCGTTCGTTATCACGTAGTGCGCGGGACGTTGGACGCAGTCGGCGTACAGGGACGCAAGCAGAGCCGCTCAAAGTATGGCGCGAAGCGGCCCAAGGAAGCCGCTCCAGCGAAGAAATAAAATACCAGAAGCCAGAAACCGAGAGTTTTTATGCCAAGAAGAAGAGTCGCAGCTAAGCGCGAGGTTCTGCCGGATCCGCTATATAACTCGACGATGGTGACACGGTTCATCAATTCGTTGATGTGGGAGGGCAGAAAGTCGGTGGCCGAAAGCATCTTCTACGGTGCAATGAGTCAGATCCAGGAAAAGACTCAGGAAGATCCGCTGAAGACGTTTAAGAAGGCCATTGATAACGTCAAACCGCGAGTTGAAGTGAAATCCCGAAGAGTCGGCGGCTCTACATATCAGGTGCCGATCGAAGTCGACCAGAAGTCAAGGGGCAACAGCCTGGCAATCAGGTGGGTTATCACTTACGCGCGAGGCCGCGGCGAAAAAACGATGACCGATCGTCTGGCGGGCGAAATTATGGATGCCGCAAACAATCGCGGCAATGCGGTCAAGAAAAAGGATGACACCCATCGAATGGCTGACGCGAACAAGGCTTTCGCCCACTATCGATGGTAACCAACAGGACCTTGTGTCCTAACTGAGCTATGTCGAGGCAAGCACCACTACAACGTTTCCGCAACATCGGGATCATGGCCCATATCGATGCGGGAAAAACCACCACCACGGAGCGCGTGCTCTATTACACCGGCGTGTCCTACAAGATCGGTGAAGTGCACGAAGGCACCGCGGTAATGGACTGGATGGAACAGGAGCAGGAGCGAGGCATAACAATTACCTCTGCCGCCACCACATGCTTTTGGCCGCGGGATGGCGAAGACTATCGAATCAATATCATCGATACTCCGGGACACGTGGACTTCACAATTGAAGTCGAGCGCTCACTGCGCGTCCTCGACGGAGCGGTCGCGGTATTCGACGCAGTAGCCGGTGTGCAACCACAATCTGAAACCGTCTGGCGTCAGGCTGATAAGTACAACGTTCCGCGCATCGCGTTCATGAACAAGATGGATCGGCCAGGCGCTGATTTCGATCATGCGATCCAAACGATGCGGGACCGCCTAAGCGCCAACCCTGTCGCAATCCAAATTCCAATCGGGGCGGAAGATCAATTTCGCGGAGTGATCGATCTGATCACAATGCGCGCTTACCTGTACAACGTCGAGGACAAAGGCGCAGAGCCGGACCTGGTCGATATTCCTGACGATCTCGGCGATGCGGCCGCTGCTGCGCGAGAGAAGATGATCGAAGCGCTTGCGGACGCGGACGATCAGATCGCCGAAAAATACCTCGGCGGCGAACAGGTTTCGGATGCCGAGATTCGCGCCGCTCTGCGACGCGAGACGATCGCGTTGAAGCTCGTTCCCGTTGTCGCTGGCTCCGCCTTTAAGAATAAAGGTGTGCAGCCGCTTCTCGATGCGGTGGTCGATTACCTTCCGAGTCCGCTCGATGTTCCCGCGGTTGTCGGCGTAAACCCGAAGAGTGGAGCGGATGAGGAGCGGCCGCCCGATCCGAAAGCGCCGTTCTCGGGTCTCGTCTTCAAAATCATGGCAGACAAGCATGTCGGTCAACTTTCGTTCGTCAGGATCTATTCAGGAACACTCAAATCCGGTTCTTACACATTGAATTCTACGAGGGGTTCGAAAGAGCGCGTCGGTAGAATTATGTGCATGCACGCAAACAAGCGCGAGGATGTCGAACAAGCTTCAGCAGGTGAGATCGTCGCGGTCGCCGGACTCAAGCAGGTCACCACCGGCGATACCATTTGCACAGAGTCACATCCAATCGTCCTCGAAGCGCTCGAATTCCCCGCACCCGTAATTTCCCAGGCAATCGAACCCAAGACCAGACAGGACCAGGAGAAGCTTGGTATCGGTCTCCAACGGCTTGCTTCTGAGGACCCCAGCTTCAAAGTTTCTACTGACCAGGAAACGGGCCAGACGATCATTAGCGGGATGGGTGAGTTGCACCTTGAAATCATTGTCGATCGCCTTAAGAGAGAATTTGGAGTCGACGCGAACGTCGGACGGCCCCAGGTGGCATATCGAGAGACGATTCGCAAGGCCGGAGAAGGTGTTGGCAAGTTTGTCCGTCAAACCGGCGGCCGTGGTCAGTACGGGCACGCCGAAGTCACGATTGAGCCGGCGGAGCCCGGCGCCGGTTACGAGTTTGTAAATGCGATTGTCGGCGGCGCTATCCCTCGTGAGTACATCAAGCCGGTAGACGAAGGTATCAAGGAAGCTATGGAAGGTGGCATCCTCGCCGGCTACGAGATGGTTGACATAAAAGCAACTCTCACATTCGGCAGTTTCCACGAGGTCGACTCTTCTGAGATGGCATTCAAGATCGCGGGATCGATGGCGTTTAAGGATGCGGCCAAGAAAGCCGACCCCGTGCTGCTTGAGCCGATCATGAAAGTAGAGGTTGTCGCACCAGAAGAGTACATGGGTGCGATTACCGGCGACATCAACTCTCGCAGAGGTCGCATTGAGAGCATGGCTGCACGTCCGGGCACGCAAGTGATCACGTCGTTCGTGCCGCTTTCGGAGATGTTTGGCTATTCAACGGATATGCGTTCCATGACGCAGGGCCGCGCGACTTACACCATGCACTTCCACAGATATGAGGAAGCGCCACGCAGTGTGCGCGAGGAAATCATAGCCAAGGTGCAGGGCACAGCGAGGTAATTATTTTTCCATCTCAGGCGGGCGCGTTGGCTGGCGTTCGCGGAAAAAGGAGCTAGACAACTATGGCAAAGGAAAAATTTGATCGTTCGAAGCCGCACGTGAACGTCGGGACGATAGGACACATCGACCACGGGAAGACGACACTGACCGCGGCGATCACGAAGGTGCTAGCGAAGAACAATCCGAAGATACAGTTTCGATCGTTCGATTCGATAGACAACGCACCGGAAGAGAAAGCACGCGGAATCACGATCGCGACGGCGCACGTTGAATACGAGACGAAGAACCGGCATTACGCGCACGTTGATTGCCCGGGACACGCGGACTACATCAAGAACATGATCACCGGTGCGGCGCAGATGGACGGGGCGATACTGGTAGTGGCGGCGACTGACGGGCCGATGCCGCAGACGCGAGAGCACATCTTGCTGGCGAGACAGGTGGGAGTGCCGGCGATGGTTGTGTTCATGAATAAGGTAGACGCGGTAGACGATCCAGAGCTGCTGGACCTTGTGGAACTCGAGGTAAGAGAGCTGTTGACGAGCTATGGATTCCCAGGAGACGAGATCCCGATCGTTAGAGGAAGCGCGCTGCAGGGGCTTGAGGGCAAGCCAGAAGGAGAAAAGGGTATAGATGAGCTGATGGAAGCAGTAGACAGCTACATCCCGCAGCCTGCGCGTGAAGTTGATAAGCCGTTTCTGATGCCGGTGGAGGATATCTTCTCGATCTCGGGAAGAGGAACGGTGGCAACGGGAAGGATCGAGCGAGGACAGGTAAAGGTAGGAGAGGAAGTA
>DATFWY010000286.1:0-8892 GCA_035258805.1 Blastocatellia bacterium
CGAGGCTTGCGACTGTGCAAGTTGTCCCTCGGCTTGATCGAGAGCTGACTGAAACGGGCGGGGATCAATCTGAAAGAGTAGTTGGCCCTTCTTGACGAAGGCGCCTTCCTTATATCCCTGCTCCAGCAAATAGCCGGTGACCTGAGCTCTGACGTCCGCGTTTTCCAGTCCGTCGAGTGTGCCGATCCATTCACCATAGACTGGAACGTCTTTCTGTTCGACTTGAACTACTTCGACCTCCGTCGGATCGACCGCTGCGGGCGCTCCGGAGGCGTGCTTTGGGCGTACCAATAGGACAGTGACAATTGCCACTAATAGGCCCACTGTCCCAACTATCAAAAGCTTGTATTTCCGAATTTTCATTTTCCGTCCCCTCTTGTCGGCTGCTGAAGGAGTTCAGCACTAATAACCAAGCGCGTGAGGTTTTGAAGAATTCACTCCGATTGCAAAAGAGTTAATGGGAGAGGTCCTACTAAGTGTATCGGATCTAAGGTTAGGCACAACATCACTGCTGAGAGTTTCAAGGCGATTTTCAGGCTGCCGGCCTACTAGTATGCTTGCCTCTGAGACGCAGCACATCACGGAATCGAGTTCTATTCCGCTACTACTCCAGCGGAATATATGAATATTCAAATCGTGGTACGTAGCAATACGCGTATGATGTGAAAGAACCTGTCTTTGATCTTCCGTTTACGATTCTGAACCATCCGATGCGAGAAGTCTACTATCACACCTATGTTTGCAATGCGGATACACGGACTGCCGATCTAAGAGGCGATGTGCGGACCAAGCACATTCGGTTTGGAAATCAGGTAATAGAACTGCGCCTCTGGTGGTAGAGTCGTACCGGGCAACTCGAAGCCCATTTCTTGTGCGAGCTTGCTAATTTTACCGTCGCGATACTCTGGATCGACCAGATAAGTTTCCCTTGTAAAAATCGGCGAGGTCATCATCTCGGGAGCATCGAAACCCCGATCTTACTGACATACTCAAAGCTACGACCGGAGCACTTTGATACCCAGGTATGTCAGCCGTATGTTCGTCATCCGGTAGGGCGCACTATTGGCGCCCCTGGTTACCAGGTCGCCACTAATGAGTCCCTGCTCCTTCAGCATTAACAGATGTTCGAGCACGTCGGTGTCATCAGAAAGCTTCTTTAGATGACCATTGTGGACAGGCAGAATCCCATTTCTCAGATGGCTGTCGATCTCGCCCAGAATAGTCTGAATTAACTTTTGATCGAGGGTACTCATTGCTGTTTCCATAGCTTTCAGCGATTGCTCACCGTCGAAACACCGGCGGAGGCCGCTTTAGCCCGACGCGAGTCAAAGTTGAGCTTGTCTCTAGGCACGCGGACGTCGCTTGCAAGCCTTAAAGCTTTGAGCACTGCGATCGCATACCAGCCGACGTCTATCTGCCACCACCTGCGTCCGAACCGCGCAGCATTTGCATCCGCGTGATGATTCTTGTGCCAGTTCTCGCCCCACGCGCCCAGTTGTAGAGGGCCAAGCCACCAGATGTTACGACTAGAATCCGCACCATCCGGGAGTCCCGGAGTCATATGAAGCAAGCTGTTGACGAACATTTGAAAGTGCAGCGAGTATACCAGTCTGATCGCGCCAATCCAGAAAAACGCCTCCCAGCCCAAAACGAGCCAGAGGCCAACTGAAACAACGATGATCGGAATCTGCGCGCGCCGCCACACTCTGTAGCGAGGGCGGTCCAAATCCGGGCACCAGCGTCGAACCTCCGAGCCTGACCATTGGTATACCCACCTGATATGTGCCCACCAGAAGCCCCCGTGGCGGGGGCTGGACACATCTTCCGCTGTGTCCGCTTTTGCGTGGTGATGCCGATGGTTCGCTACCCACGTCATCGGCTCACCAGATGCGTTGAAAATCGTGAAGAATATCAGAATGTTCTCTACCACGCGGTTCAGACGCAGCGACCGGTGCGAAAGCGATCTGTGGTAGCAGACCGAAGTTCCGAGGCCGCCGATCGATGCGACGCTCAGAGCCGCTATAAGCACGCGCCAATTCGGCAGCGGGAATAAAATCAATCCGATTAACGCAAGCAAGTGCACGGTAACTATGTAAAAAAGGACCGGTCCGTTTCCCTCGGAGTATTGCCACCAGGGCCTCGTCCACGGCTGCTGATCGGCAAGCTTCGTTGATCTCACTGTCTACTCCTGTCTTCGATAAGTGCTATTGAACTAGTAAGCCGTACCGGCTCTGTATTATTGCATCGTGGTGCCTTGGTCTTGCCTCGGCACCTTGGTTTTGACGTTTTGAACATAGCGAAGACCAAACCAGAGTCTACGCCTGGGACTTCGCGGAGTATCTGCGGGGGGATTGACTCGTGTTGGCATCGGGCGACTCCACCAAGTGGTATTTTAGTGGAGTCAAGACGGCTACCACTTAGACCGCTTGAATCTCTACATTTATGCAGATGCAACAACCTATACCACGCAACCCCCTTGGTCAAGGTGAGAGCCAGGAGTGATGCCTGTCGCGGTCTAGCTTCGATGGCGAAAGGTCACACGTCCCTTTGTCAGGTCGTACGGGGACAATTCCACAGTCACCCTGTCACCTGTCAGAACCTTGATGTAATTCTTTCGCATTTTGCCAGACAAATGGGCCAACACTTCGTGACCCTCACCTACCCTCACCTTGAATGTAGTGTTTCCCATACATTCAACTACAGTTCCATCGATCGGGATCATATCTTCTCTTGGAATGATGTCACCTCGTTCCCACGCATCGCACCTGCTGCCTTGCGCAACGCGTGCTTAGAGTCTAACGGAATTGACTTGAAAGACTGCGAACCAAGCAAAGCTCTGGGGCTATGCTCTAGTCGCCCTGAAAGAACGGGTTGGCGACGAACGCAATCGGCCGATCTCGCTTGTGAGTCTGACCTGCTCCTCCGACCTGCCATCGGTAAATCCATTCAACGTCGACCGCTCGAGCCTAATTCCAGCAAGCCGTTCGATGGTCGCCAGTGCAGACTCCTCTTCCGGACTTACAAGCGTCAGCGCCGCGCCGGCTCGGCCCGCTCTCGCAGTTCGTCCAACGCGATGAATGTAGTCGTCGGCGGTCGCGGGCACTTCGTAATTAACTACAAACGATATGTCATCCACATCAATGCCGCGAGCGGCAACATCGGTAGCTACAAGCACGCGAACGCGCCCGGTACGAAAACTGGCCAACGCGGCGTTCCGCTGCGCCTGGGTGCGATCGGAGTGCAAAGTTACCACGTGATGCTTATTTGCATCGAGGATCCGTGAAACGTGGTCGGCCCCGCGTCTCGTTTGGGTGAAGACCAAAAACGTCTCATCGACGTGCTCTCTGAGCAGCGCAAGCAGCATAGGCGTCTTTGCGTGTGAGAGCACCGCGAAGGCTTTTTGAGTGAGAGTAGCGACAGTCGTAGCCGATCGCGATGCTTCAACTCTCGCGTAGTTTCTTAACAACTCCTGGGCTAAGCGTTCGACTTCTCTGGAAAGCGTCGCAGTCAATAACATTGTCTGACGAGCTTTCGGAAGATGTTTGATGATGCGCCTGACCTGCGGCAGAAAACCCATATCGAGCATTCGATCCGCCTCGTCAAGCACCAGCACGTCAATCGTCTTGAGTTGGACCGAGGCTCGCTCGATCAAATCGTTCAAGCGGCCAGGCGTCGCCACGAGGATATCGACGCCGCTGCGCAGCGCCCGTGTTTGCTTTTGGAGGCTCTGCCCGCCTACTACCGCAGCTGTACGGAGCCGGGCCGCAGCGCCATAGGTTTTCGCGTTCGCCTCGATCTGAAGAGCAAGCTCTCGCGTCGGCGCCAACACAAGCGCACGGGTTGCGCCTGGACGGCTGAGCCGTTGAATCATTGGAAGGAGAAAGGCCAGCGTCTTGCCCGAACCCGTCTCCGCGGTCGCCATAAGGTCTCGTCCCGCAAGCGCGTGCGGTATCGCCTTCGTTTGAATCTCCGTTGGAGTGGTGATGCCTAGCTTCTCTAGCGCATCTGCAAGCGGCGCATACAGGCCCAGCTTGCTAAATCTGTTTAAACTCATGAATCTCTCTTTTGGTGCACTCCGGCGACTGTTTTTGTATTCATTGCCGTAGTGTTTCCTGGAATATTGTGCTGAAAGGTTTAGATTGGCTGGAGTCTTCTTCGCAGCTATTTCCGTGCAATCGTTTCCGAGCAGCTGATGACTAAACGGCACACGGACGGGACATTGCAGATCCCATCCGTGGGCCCCACTCTGTGATTGATCGGACTCAGTAACGGTTTCCGTATCCGCCGCGACTTGCTGGGCGCTCCTGGCGCGGCCGCGCTTCGTTGACCGTCAGCGTGCGTCCGTTTACCTCGGTTCCATTGAATTGGGTAATCGCGTTATCGGCATCCTCGGTTCCCATTTCGACAAAAGCAAAGCCCTTGGAGCGGCCGGTATCCCGGTCCGTAACAACATTGACTGAATTGACCTGACCGACCTGCTCAAATAAGTTGGTGAGATCGCCTTCCGTCGTTTTATACGACAGATTTCCGACGTAAATTCTCTTACTCATAGTTCTCCTAAAAACTGGTTATGTGGAACTTCCGAGGCTTTGCGGGAAAGAGGATGAAAAAAACAGAGTCAAACACTCTCCAAACAGACAGCGGCGGTAGGCTCCAAAAAACAATCGACAGCAGCATTCAATCTGCTGAACTAAGTTAATATGCTAACAGACAAATGCTGATAAATCGAGTCTTCGCATTATGTAATGTCGCATTATGTAATGTCTTCGCATTATGTAAGAGTTTCATTGTAATAGATGAGCTATTTGCCTTCTTTAATCGCCCACTTCATAAGCCAGGAGGCGTCGAACGCCGTCCCTCCAGCGGTTACTAAGTCCTTGCACAAACCTCATTGAGTAGTGAGATCCTGGGCACCATTCAGAATCGGTCGTACTGGCAGTCTTAGACCTGGTCCAGAATTGCGGTTAACCAATCTGTCGACATTCTCTTGTAAACTGACAGGTAGACAGTATCGCGCGTTATCGCTGCAACCAACCGAAAGCATCATTTGCAAGCACCTTGATTCTGAGCTATCCTCGCGACGCATCTCCGTAAAATAAAAGGCAATACCGAATAAAAGGGAGTACCGAACTCTCTTCACCACGGGAAGGGCTTCAAAGCATATGTCCTCACTAATGCTTGTGAGCTTGGTTATTATCTCGCTGAGCCTCGCTAATCAACCTCTAAGAATATCGCAAGAGACTGATGATACTCGCGGGCTGAAACCCGTGGAGTACGCCAAGCAATTGCATAACAAGATCGCGGGCGGTAGACCTCGTTCAAATCGACCAACAAAAATGGCGGGAATCAATTACGTTCCTGCTTCAACCGACAATTCCATAGTTGCCGAAGGCGTGGACGTTGGCGTCACGTTCTGGCGCTTACGCGAAGTGAGAAAGATCGACGATCCTGCCGTCGTTGAGCCCACAAGAATCGTGAAACGCGTTAAGGGTAAACCGGTAGAGCTTGAGAAGGCGATCCCCGAACGCGCGCACTCGGAGGCAACATGGGCTGATGGAGAAAAGTTTCGATTGAGCATTGAGGTACCGTTCGAATGCTTCATCTACATAGTGAATCAGGAGCGTTACATTGATGGCAGTCTTAGCGAACCGTATCTGGTGTACCCCACTAAAGGGGACCTCGCCCGTAATGCCAAAGCGCGCTCCGGCAAACTGGTCTACTTCCCCAACCAGCAAGACTGCTTTGAGATTGCGAGCCTCGCCGAATCGGGACGCAAGAAGGTCGCCGAAGTTTTTGCGATTCTGCTCAGCCCATCTATGATCGAGGAGCTACCACCTCTGGCGGAACAAGAGGAAAAGCGAAGAGTGGAACCTGCGCTCTTTGAGCGGCTACTGAGCGATCGGCATGCGCGCATTTGGAAGTTTGAGAACATGGCGACCCTGGGAACAAGCATCACCAGATTGGAAAAGAAAGCCGGCACCGGCGATAACGAGGTGTTGACCGATCACGACCCGGAACCTCAGTCCATCTACCACGTTGCTCGCAAAAAGGGAGACTCAATAGTCATTACGGTTCCAATTCCCATACGTAATTGACTACAGCGTATATCAGACCCATGCCTGACGGAAAGAACAGGATCGGCTCCGGAGAGGATCCTACTTTGCAGGAAGCGCCGACTGGCCTCGGCGGCGCATCGCAGCCAGTGAGCCTGGAAAACGCAAGAACACTTCCTTTGAAGGACGCGGCCTCTCGCCCGCTGTCGGCAGCTCTCATAGACAATCGATTCGAAATCATTAGTGAGATCGGGAGAGGTGGAATCGGCGTCGCCTATCTTGCGAATGACAGACTCAGTCAGAACAGGCCGGTGGTGATCAAGGCTTTGCTCGAGCAACCCGACCCTAACGAAAAACAGTGGGTCGAACGCCATTTCAGGGAAGAGGTAAAAGCTTTGAGCAGGATCGATCACCCGGGAATAGTCAAATTAGTAACCTCCGGAGAAATGCCTGACGGCCGACCGTACATCGCGATGGAGTTCGTCGAAGGTACCACGTTGCGCTCTCAAATCCAGCCGGAGGTTGGCTTGGGCGAACTTCGTCGCGTGGCGAACTTCATTAGCAGGCTTGGTCAGGCAATAAGCGCTGCACACGACGCCGGCGTATACCACCGCGACCTCAAACCCGAGAACATACTGCTCTGCCTACAACAGACCGGCGAGGAGAATGAAGAACTAGTCAAAGTGATCGACTTCGGCATTTCGATCGTTAAAGACTCCCTTGATGAGAAGACACGATCAACCATAGCGGCGGGAAGCATCCGGTATATGGCGCCGGAACAGCTTTCCGGCAAGGCTACGAGACTCAGCGATATTTATGCGATGGGGCTGATCGCCTACGAAGTCATCACGGGACGATTGCCGTTCAATACAGAGGAAGGTTCTCGTCTTATTGCGGCACAACGTCTGGTTGAGCTGCAAGCTGCGGGGGTTCGCGTCAAAGCAAGGGATCTTCGGCCAACGATTTCCGTCTCGGCGGACGAGGCGATACTTAAAGCGCTCAGTTACAACCCGGCAAAACGATTTCAACGGGCCGATGAGTTCGGTCATGAACTAGCTCACGCCTTATTGCAAGGTGAGCGAACAGATACTCTCGCGCAGACCGACCAGTCTTCAAGGACGTTCGAAATGGCCTACGTCCTTTTCATGGATATTGTCGGCTACTCGACATTACCGATTGATGTTCAGACGCGATGCCTCGAGGATTTTCAGTATCTCGTAAAAGAAACCAAGGCCTTTCGAAAGGCGATATCGACGGATCGCTTAATCAGCCTTCCAACGGATGATGGGATGGCTCTGGCATTCTTCGGTGATCCCATCGCACCGGTGCAATGCGCGGTCCAGTCCTCGCTCGCGTTGAAGCAGTATCCGCACATCGAACTGAGAATGGGAATAAATGCCGGGCCGGTCTACCGGATCAACGACATCAATTCCAATCGGAACGTTGCGGGCGGCGGACTGAATCTGGCTAAGCGTGTTATGGATTACGGCGACAGCGGGCACATTCTTTTGTCCCAAAGCATAGCGGACGTTGTGTCACAGTTCAGCGAATGGAAAGCGCATTTGGACGATATTGGTGAGCATCCGGTGACGAACAATGCATCGGTACATCTCTTCAATCTTCACACTGCCAATGCAGGCAACTCAGATCTCCCGTCGAAATTGCGATCAGCATTGACCGTTCCAGTTGAATCGAATCGCGTCGCATCCTCTGGGACGACGAATGCGGCAAGACAGACTCGTGAAAAAACTCGGCGACGGCCTGTTATTTTTGCGATCGCAGGTTTGGTGGTGGCGCTCGCGGGCTTCGGCTGGTGGTACAGAATTGGAAACAAAGCCCACGTAAGCGAGGCGGATGCAGGCCAGCCTGCAGTAAGCGATGCCAAACAAGTTCGTAATCTGAGCTACTGGGGCGTCTTGGAGCCCTATCGTAACAAAAAACCATTCGGCGAACCCATAGAGCTCACCGGAGGCATTGCCGGCGAGACTTATTTCAACAGCGGAGATCTGATTCGGTTCTTCGTCACAAGTGACAATGACGGGCACGTCTACATGATAAATGAAGAGTCGCCTGGCAAGTACAACGTAATCTTCCCGTCACCTGAAGGAAACGGCCAGTCATCCGAAGTCAAAGCGAATATCGCAGTGGCAACGTCGGAGTGCAGCTTCGACAGGCGAACGGGAACCGAGAAGGTTTGGATAGTATGGTCGTCAAAAGCAATCGATGAACTCGAGAAATCAGTGCGCCTCTGGGGAAACGCGAGTGACCAGGGTGAGATCAAGGAACCGGGCATGGCCGAATCTGTCAGCAAGCTCCTTAGAGAGGAATCGGCCACCAAAATCCAGGTGACCCCTGACACGGCGAACAAACGAATGAGCCTCCACGGCCAGGGAGATGTGCTTGTGTATGCTCTGAAGCTGATTCACCGTTAGCTCGCTAAGAAGAAGAAAGTATTTCAGTACAGATTCGACTTCTGCGGAGATGTCCGCGGTGGGAGAGAACGTATGCGAGAATGGTTTAATGCCAGGAGTGTGAGGATCGGTGTTGTGATAGTGGCGGTGACCGGCTTCAACGCAGGCTCGGTGCTCGCCAGTAACACGAAGAGCCGGTCCACTCAGAAAGCCGCGACCGAAACGAAGCAGTCGGATATACGCGCGCTCGAAGTCGGTCGGGGAGTAGAGCGGGAGATGAAAGGCGGGGAGGAGCATCTTTATTCTATCGCCATCGAATCCGGACAATATCTTGATGCAGTAGTCGAGCAGCGAGGGATTGACGTCGAGGTTACCGTTTTAACTCCTGACGGTAAGGAATTGTTTAAGGTAGATAGCCCCAACGGAAC
>DATFWY010000287.1:0-6896 GCA_035258805.1 Blastocatellia bacterium
GGACACGGTGATCCGTCAGATCAAACGCGTCGAGGAGGTCGTGGGCATCACGCACTTCAACTGCAGCTTCTGGTTCGGCGACCTCGAGCACACGCGCGTCATGCGCTCGATGGAGCGCTTCGCCCGGGAGGTCCTGCCGGCGTTTCGGTAGCGGGTGCGACCGAGGCGGGCACATGCCCACATTGTTCCAGAGCATTCAGGGATTCGCGCGCGCCTTACTGGCAGGAGCGGGAGCGCCAGGTGAATTGACCGCGGGCGGCAGTCCGGTCCGGGCGTTTCTCTCGTCTCGGTGCTATCTCCGGCCGCAAGCGCCTCACATCGGCGGCGCGAGGCCGTTCAGCCCGACGTTGACGCGCGCGGCGGTGAGCGAGCCGTCGGGCTGGCGCTGCGCGATGCAGAATATTTTCGCGCCTGGCTTCAGCTCGCTGCGATCGGCCGGCGTGAAGCTCACGATCACGGCGTTCTCGGGGACGAGGACCTTTTTCTCTCCGCCCTTGTACTGGACCGTCATGACGCGGTCCTTGCCTATGCTCTTGATGTCGGCCACGTTGGCGTTGGTCATCATGCTCTCGGGCCTCAAGTCCCAGGTGTAGTGGCCTTCGCCCGTGCCGCGCATGCTCTCGGGGAAGATGTGCACCTCGAGCGCCACCAGCGCCCCCTCGCGCTGCCCGACGGTCGTGGTGCCGATGAACTTGCCGGCGGTCACGTCCTCGAGCTTGGCCCGCGCCACGCCGACCACCGCGTAGTTGTCCGCGAGCTTGATGTTGATCGGCTTGCCGTCGCGGGCCTTCACAGTGAGAACGGAATTCGCGAGCTTCTCCACCGTGCCGCGCACGCGCACCGGGGGGTTCTGCGCCGGCGCCTGGGCGAGCGAGACGGAGGTGGACGCGGCGGCGAGCAGCAATGCGGCGAAAGTCCGGATCATGTGGGTCTCCTAAACGGATAGGATTTTTAAACGAGCTTTTCTATGGGCTGGAGCTATATCGCAGCCCCGGCAGAGCCGTCAATTCCTTTTCTGCTTGATGAAAAATCCGCTGTTGTACCGGTCCGCTTGGCCGGAGAGCGGTCGGGAGGGGCGCGAAAGGTTCCTTGTGGCGCCGCTCGTTCGAACTCAGAGCGAACGGCGCCCTCGGCTTGCGTTGGCAGGCAGTTTTGGTTGCTCAGATTGTCTGAAATAGGTCGACTCGACGTGCTGGGGATCGGGGCGGGGCGCGGGTCGATAGGCCCAGATGGCTGAGGATTTTGACGATCACCGGCGGATCCTCAATCGCAGCGATGATCTTCAAGGCACCGCCGCACTTGGGGCAGTGTTCAACGTCGATGTCGAAGACCCGTTTGAGCAGCCGGGCCCCAGCTGATGCGCCTGTCAGTTGACTTCTGGAAACAGTTTTTACAATTGTATGGGGCGTGATCACCTTCCATTGCCGGATAAAAAGCAAGCGGCCTTGAAATAGTTGGACTTTCTTGTCAATGTTCCGGTCCGGTCCGCGCTGACTTTGACTCTTAATCAGCGGGTCCGGAGTTCGAGTCTCGCGGCCTACCAAAACTTATCTGCCGGCTGGTTGGAGACGACTTTGGGCCGAAGGGGGTTGCTCCAACTTTGACGAAACTATTTGTCGCTATAAGTCCTAAGTGGAAAGTAGAGCGAGCGCGGCGAGAATAGATGGACGGAAAGTCTCTGCTCTTATCATTCGATTGCGGGTGCCCGTTGTCCTCTGTCGTCAGTCGGATCGGTGAGTGCCATAAAGTCGCTCGGGACATGGAATATCAAGGTTAGGCGTTACGTTATTCACCGACGAGCCTCTCGCAATTTATTCGCAATTCTTTCGATTACGTCTTGAGGTAAGGAGGGTACTTCGAGCTTCTCTGTCATCCGTGTGGTGTCGAACAAGATTTCGCCATCCTCACTGAATTCCACGTCCCTGTCGGGCCGGAGTCTCGTCGAAAGCGCCCAGATAATCTGATTGGTATTCTGAAGATCAATGTCTTTGTCTACTACTATATTGACTCTGCCAATGTTGGTTTTCTTGTGGGAAAAGATCACCTCGGAATTCCCAGAGACGAGTCTCACCACATCTTTCTCCACAAGTTTGCGATATTCGAGACCGGAGCTTTTCGTTACGATGATCACTTTTCCATTGGTTCCCTCGGGAGTTGTGGTCGGATCGAGTTTGATGGTGAAGACATCGGTAATAATGTGCACGTTTTCGCCGTTCCTTGCTCCGTTGACCGACAGGTTGGCCAGAAATCTCTCCAGTTCCAGCTCGCAATCTCCTTCGTTGACCATAACTATTTTCGAAAGCAGCGCATTTAAAGCCAAAAGCCCCAGTCCCGCCTGCTTTGCAATACCGGGTTCAGGATTCGGTAACGAGCAGAGTGCCAGAAAAGTCGCAGAAATCAGCGGCCATTCGATTTTATATGTTGCGCCGGCTGGTAAAACCTCAGCCATCATCCTGCTGACCTTTGCGTTGCGTTGCGTCGTGAAGAGGCCGATATGTTCGGATGAATTTGACGGCTGGATGTCGTAGTAGATCGGCCTCGCCTTCCGCAAGATCGCTTTAACTTTGGCGACACTGCCCGTTGTCCTCGCTGCCATGTAGCCGGTGAATTCACCGCAGGGTCCCTCGTGATAATATTCGTTTGGGATAACCTCAGCTTCGATGACGACCTCCGCTTCCGAGGGAACCGGCACATGGTTCGTCACCCCGTTTGTGAAGGTTGCGTCAATTAGCTTTGTCGCTATGGAATATTCATTCTCAATGAACGACGCGGCCAACATATAGAATACCGGATGCGCACCAACGACCACGGAAACTTGCAGCGTATCTCCCTTTTGGGTCGCGGATTGCACATAGCGCCAGAAATGGCTCCTGGTTCCCATGTCGAAGGCGTACCTGTCCTTGCCGATGATCTGAATTCGCGTGTAGCTCATGTTGATCGTTTTCGGAGATAGCGGATCCCTTGCGACAGCCAGGCCAGCGGTGATGTATCGCCCGAATCCGGTGTGGGAGCCGTCGCCGGAATAGTGTTTGACAACAGGCAGACTGTAGAGGTCCGCGTCCTTCCCGGCAAAAACTCGTTCTTTGATTGGCGGGCGTGCGTCGGATATTCGGATTTCGCCCTTTGAGTTTAAGACTTCATTCCAGGTATCGTAAAGCTTAGATTCGGAGTCCAGTCCCAGCGCAAACGCCATTCTTGCTCTTGATCCCATGACATTGGTCACAATCTGGAAATCCGGGTAGCCTTTGACTCGGGAGAACCAAATGAGCGGGTTCTTCTCTTCGAGAAGCTTGTAGTAAGCCGTGGACTCGTATTCGACGTCTATTTCGTCATCGACAAAAAACACGTCCTCTGGATAGCGCCGCCTGTAGCGATCCAGAAAGTCAGTGAGAGAAGATGTTTGGTCCATACATCGCCTGACTACAGCGGCTGGAAAGGTTTTTCCAATACTTTTTTCTCACACGACGAGGTCCTGAGCGATCCTTTAAGTCTATCGTGCTCGGCAGTGCCTGGTTTGTGCCTGAACCTGGGCAACATACATCTTCGATTGTCGGATAAAAAGCAAGCGGCCTCGTGTGCTGTCCAAATCTTGTCCGAATCTTATGCGATAAAAGTTGATAAAGCCGGAAAGACTGTTGACCTTCAGCGGTCAAAAAGGTGGATACTTCTGCAGGAATTAGGAAGCTTGAAAGGGTTGGATTGTTTTTAGTCGCAGCGACAAGATTCGGACATCTCTGGGGCCTTTGCCAAAAAGCTGAGAGACCTGCAGACTTTTACCGGAACGTCCTAATGGCAATTGTTCGTGTCGCCCGTTTCGGGACATGACGCTGCCCCGAGCCATTTTATCTTGCGGTTAGAGCGGGACAGAGAATTCAAAGTCCTCTGATCTTGTCATTCGACTGCGGCCACGTCAGTTACGCGCCGGGTGCAACTCCTCGACCTGATTTAGCCGCTTCATTGCCTCCGCCATCCGCAGCGTCTGGTAGTTGATGTTAGATACGGTGAGGCTGCTGCCAGTTTGATATGGGTATTTCATAAAATCGGAGAAGAACTCCTTGAGCTTCTGTTGCACAGGAACGAAAAGCCACATTAGGTCGCCGTACCAGCGCATGTACATTGCCGACTCGTTTGGCGCACGTTCAAACGGGTCGGCGTGCAGGTTCACAATGGTCGGCCATCCGGGTGCCACCCGCATCCCGGTAGCGAGGTTGCCTTGGAGAACGGCAAAGTGAATCTTCCACTCATGCCAACGCACGGCATTGAGATTGCCGGCTTGATCAAAAAAAAGATACTCCTCGCGCGGCGTTTTCTTAGCCTCGCCCTTCAAGAACGGCAGCAAGTTGTAACCGTCCAGACGTACCTTGAACGTTTTGTCGCCCGCTTTGTATCCCTTCAATAATTTCTCTCTGATGTTCGGTTCACCAGCGGCCGCCAGAAACGTCGGCAGCCAATCGTTGTGGGCGACCATCTCGTTGATCTGCGTACCCGGCTTGATGACACCCGGCCAACGGAGCAGAAGCGGCACCCGGTGTCCGCCTTCCCAGGTCGTGCCTTTCTCGCCATGGAACGGCGTACAGCCCCCGTCCGGCCAAGAACCAACCTCTGCTCCGTTGTCTGTGCTGTACATGACGATAGTGTTGTCGGCAATTCCTAAATCGTCCAGCTTATCCAGCAACTCGCCTACCATCTCATCGTGCTCTACCATTCCGTCAGCGTAGAGTCCGACGCCCGTCCTGCCATCGGACTTTTTCTTCAGATGGGTCCAGACGTGCATTCGGGTTGTATTAAACCAGACGAAGAATGGTTTATTCTGCTTCGCAGCTTTTTCTATAAATTTTTCCGCAGCGTCGTAGATCTCTTCATCAATGGTTTCCATGCGCTTACGGTTGAGCGGCCCCGTGTCTTCAATTTTCTGCTTTCCATTCGCTGTAGCCCAGGAATGAAGGACTCCTCGTGGTCCGTACTTCTTCCGAAACTCTGGATCTTTCGGATAGTAGTAGGTTTCAGGCTCTTCCTCGGCGTTGAGGTGATAGAGGTTGCCGAAAAATTCGTCGAAGCCGTGCATGGTCGGCAAATGTTCATCCTGGTCGCCAAGATGGTTCTTACCGAACTGGCCGGTGGTGTAACCGAGCGGTTTGAGCAAATCGGCAATCGTCGGCATCCAGTCTGTGATCCCATGAGGCGAGCCCGGCATACCGATCGTTAACAGCCCGGTGCGGACAGGATGCTGACCGAGGATAAAAGCCGCGCGACCCGCCGTGCAGGATTGCTCACCGTAAGCGTCGGTAAAAAGCGCGCCTTCCTTTGCGAGGCGGTCGATGTTGGGGGTACGATATCCCATCACGCCAAGGTTGTAACAACTGAGATTCGACCAACCGATGTCGTCGCCCCAGATGACCAGGATGTTAGGTTTCTTTTGCTCTTGCTTTGCCATCTGTTTTCTCCTTTCAGTTCTGGATTTTTTCTCATTCCCTTTTAGCAAATGAAACCAACTTTGGCTATTGGCCTTTTGTCCAATACTCTCTATCAACTCAATATGCTGTTTGGCGGCGGTGATGTGTCTTAATTAACCGTCGGTAAACGTGCGCATGCTGAACCTGGACAGAATAATTACTTCTTTATGGGAACAACCTTATCGTCTTTGATCGCCTCAACGAGAAACTGTTGGAGTTTGGTTGATGCATCGATCAAGTCATCTTCACTGACAATGTTGTACCTATCAAAAACGCTTCGCGTCCGGTGACCGGATAGCCTCATGGCGACGGATTCTTTGACACCAGCTCGAATGAAATTCCGAATAGCGGATCGACGAAGATCATGAGGTAGGATTCCTCGGAGACCGGCCGCCGCGCAAGCCGTGTCAAATGCTTTCCGGAAGTCTCCAATAGGTTCACCATTATGGTGGAATAGATGAGGACACTCAAGCGAGCGGTTATTCCAAGCAGATTCAACTAACTCCAGCAGCCGACCGCTCAACGGAATTGTCAAGCCTTTCTTGTTCTTTGACAGTTCAATTGGCAATCGAATCACTTGTGCTTCCAGATCAATGTGTTTGTGCTCCAGTTTCTTTGCTGCTCCACTCCTCATTCCGGTGAGATATAGAAACTCCATAATGGGTTTGAGGTAGCCTGGCAGGTTATCGTGGAGTTTTACGAATTCTGCTGGGTTCACGAAGCCTTGACGAACGTTATCCGACTCATCCAGCAGCTGGATGTGAGGCTGATAAACGATATCTCCTGCTGTTCGGGCGAGTGAAAATGCTCTTTTCAAAGCTGACAGCTCTCGGTTAATGCTGCTATTGGCTGCTCCTTCATCTTGCCGCTTCGCGACATACTCCAGGACATCTGACGTGCGAATTTCGATCGCTTTGAAGCCTTTGAAATGTTGATCGAGATGCTTCAGGTAGAAGCCGAGTGAATCGATCGAGCGCTTCTTGTTGACCTTATAGTCGAGCTTCAGTTGCTTCACCAAGTCTTCGTAACGGATTTTATCTTCCTTGACACTTTTTCGCCCAGCCGACAGTTCATTGACCCTTGCCTTCAATTTTTCAACGGCTTCTTCAAGGTTGTTTGTCCCTGATGATTCTGCCTGCCAGCGACCGTGGTATTTGAATGATATCCACAAAGCCGGTGATTCGAACCACGAGCCGTCTTTGTGCTTGTGCCTTTTCAGGTAGACCGAACCGAACCCTTTAACGATCATGAGAGCAGACTCCTTTCCAATCCAACGCACTTGATTGTTTCAAGGTTTTGCAAAAGAAGGCGAACTTCTGATCAGTCAGAGGAGACTCAACCGAGCCTGAGTGAGCAACAAGAAACAGTTCAAGTGCACCGTATCCGTCGATCGTCAGAGCTCCAGTCTCGACGGAACGGTCTTGATCTCTCAAACTCTGATCA
>DATFWY010000288.1:0-16674 GCA_035258805.1 Blastocatellia bacterium
TGTGGGTTCTCGATTGACATCCAAGGTCCTCACGAGGTCAATGCCATTGAACTCTAAGCAGAGAGTTAATTGGTCGAATCGATTTGAAAAACATAATAATGTGACAGCGTGGCCTTCTGATCCCTTGTTTGATATATGGACTCGACAAAAGGCTTAGCGATACCGAAATCGACTACTGAATTGCAAAAAATTCCCTTATTCTTGGGTCAACATTGAGCAACGATTGATGACTTACTCTTGTTGAGTCATCGCAATTCGTGTTGCTGATGTTGAGCGATCGACGGACTCAGCCATCATTGAATTACGAATGAACTTATTTTCTTTTTGAGTTTGGACGCCGATATCGGCCCGCGTCTCCAGAATGGAACTCACCTTGGAGACTGTCACCGGCGATCATGATGCTGTGTCTTCGTGTTTAATCGAATTAGCTCACAGCTGCCGCCTGGGTCGAAAAAGCCTTCGACAGATTCGCCGCCCTCTGTCGAACAACGCGAATCGGTATTGCCTCCGCTCGGGAACAGTCCGCCGCGGCTACGCGTCTTAATCAAAGCGCGCTGTCTATGCGGACTGAACTGCGGCCCATACTCCAATCTGAGGGACGCTAAACTCTGAATCTAAAGTGCGCCCGGCACGACTCGAACGTGCGACCTTTTGCTTCGTAGGCAAACGCTCTATCCGGCTGAGCTACGGGCGCATATGAATGTGAGATGCTGCTAAGCGCAATTTTTTTCTCGCGCTTTCGTTCTCAGGGATTATTGCAAAGCCCGTTTCGGAGTGTCAACGAAGTCACCTTTACACGCGAAGTGACCTTTGCTTGACAACAGCCAGGAACCTAAACTGTCTTGCCTCAGATCCCTGTCGCAAAGGCGTGCTATGGTTTACTGTCCTGCCCCACTGTCGCTTGACGTTTAGTCTGTCCGGGAGCCATGCATCGTTGCGAGAAAGCTGCGACAAACGATCAGAAAAATCCGCAGATTACGCAGATTACCGCAGAACCATTACTGGATAGACTAACCTGGCAGAAACGCCAACTCACGGAAGCTTGCAATTAGACCGTAATTTAGAATCTCATTTCACGGAAACTTGCAATCAGAACGTAATTCTGGAATCTCATTGCCAGTTGTAACGACGAGTGATAAGAGAATTGAATGCAGCGAAGTCAGCTAGAACACCGACCAGCCTCAGAACTCCGACTAACCCCAGACACTGGCGCACAGCTGAGGGATTCACAGTGCGATGGTAGTTGCGAAGGTGATCTCGGTGTTGACTCTCTATCTTCAGAATCCATTCCATACATCCTTCAGAATCTTAAAGCTGTCTATGGAACACCAATGCTGGTGAGCGGGCTCGATCCTCTCGATGTGCTCATCGAAACCATACTGTCGCAATCTACCTCCAACGTTAATAGCAACCGGGCGTTTGAGAATCTGAAGAGGCGGTTTTCCACGTGGGATCAAGCCAGACGAGCACGCGTCTCGTCGATCGAAAAAGAAATAAGATCGGGTGGACTGGCGAAGCAAAAATCGGTTCGCATCAAGAATCTGCTTAACGAGATTTATAACAGGCGAGGTTCGCTTGATTTGTCGTTTCTAAAAGCGTCGCCGCTCGAAGAGGCGAAAGAGTTTCTCGCGAGCTTTAAAGGCGTTGGACCTAAGACGGTCGCGTGCACGCTGCTTTTCGCTTGCAATAGGCCGGTTTTCCCTATTGATACTCACATTTTCCGAATTGCCAGACGGCTTGGGTTGATTCCTTACAAATGTTCCGATGAGGAAGCGCATAGGTTAATGGGAGAGATGATTCCAACCAAGCGTTACTATGAGGCGCATATCAATTTGATTCGTCTGGGGCGAAGGATTTGTAGACCTAGCGATCCACTGTGTGAACAGTGCTGTGTAGTGGATTACTGTGAGTATTATCTGGACAGATGAAAGGACCGTCTGTTCGATCGAATTTCAGTGCCGAAACCTCGCAGAATAGGTTCACGCAAAAGCGCAGAGCGACGAAGATGCAAAGCTGCAAAGAAAAATCACCCCCGCAGTAGTCTCACAATTTCTTTCGCAAGTTGTTCGGGTGCTAGCTCTGCGGAATTGATAGCATAATCAGCTTGTGAGTAGGCATCGCGCCGATTGTCCAACAGTGCTTTCATCGCTTGCTCATCGCCGAGCAGTGGACGCGACTGATCTCCCCTAACCCTTCGAAGACAGACTTCAAGCGGACACTCGAGCCAAATCGTCTTACCGATTTCACGTAACACGTCGCGATTTACCTTCGACACATAAGCGCCGCCGCCCAATGCGACTACCGAACGCACCTGACCACGACACGAGACGATCGCGTTTGTTTCTAGCCTCCGAAACTCCGCTTCGCCAAGCTCCAGGAAAATCTGCTGCACGGATTTTCCTGTTTTCGCAGCAATCACATCGTCAAGATCGATGAACTCATATCCAAGCTCTTTGGCAAGCGACTGGCCCACGGTTGTCTTTCCTGCTCCCATAAACCCGACGAGAAAGATTGGTTCGTCAGTCCGTGCGCTGTTGCGTGTGTGGTTCATGACTAAACTATTCTAAAACTGCATCACGTACGCTTAACCTCGCCAACGTTTCATAGAACTCCGGGAACGATACCGCAGCGCAATCGGCATCGACGATTTCCGTTATGCCTTCTGCTAACAGGCCGGCTACTGCAAAAGCCATCGCAATGCGATGATCGCCTAACGTCTCGACTCGGCCACCGAGGAGTCGTTGCGGACCATTAATCGCAAAGCCGTCTTCAAGCTCTTCGATGTCGCCGCCCATTGCTCGAATACCTTCGGCGACTGTCCTGATGCGATCGCTTTCTTTTACTCGAAGCTCTCTCGCATCGCGGACCTCAAGCCTGCCTTCGACTTGTGTTGCCACCACTGCCAGAATCGGAATTTCATCGATGATGTTCGGTATTATCGGTCCAGATAAGACAAAGACGGTCTCACCGCAAAAGAGCCGAGACCCGGAGACCGAGATATCTCCAACCAGCTCGCCATGTTGCTCTCGAACATTCAAAGTTGAGATCGACGCCCCCAACTCTTTCAACACATCCAGGTAAGCCGTTCGAGTTGGATTGAGACCCACGTCTTTCAGAACCAGCTTTGAATCAGGAAGAGTGCATGCCGCAGCAATCAGGAAAGCAGCTGATGACACATCTCCGGGCACGCGATAATCCATGGGTTGAAGTTCGTGCAATCCTTCGACTGATACATTTTGGGGGGACGAAAGGGAAACAGCCGCACCGAATTCCCTTAGCATCAGTTCGGTGTGATCACGAGAAGCAGATGGTTCCGATACGGTTGTGTTGCCTTCCGCAAGAAGCCCGGCCAGCAGCACGCAGCTCTTAACCTGAGCGCTGGCCACCGGTGTTTTGTAGGTTATCCCTTTGAGCCTTTGCCCCCGAAACATCAGCGGGGCGTAGTTACCGCCTGTCGGCTCAACGTGCGCACCCATCATTATTAACGGTTCGATAATACGAGCCATCGGGCGGCGGGTGAGGCTCGAGTCCCCGGTTATTCTCGATGTAAATCTTTGTCCTGCAAGAATTCCGCTAAGCATCCTTATCGTTGAGCCTGAATTTCCTGCATCTAACTGAACCGGTGACTCAGCGGGCTGGTATCCAAACAATCCTCGGCCGTGAATGGTTAAAGCACAGTCCTGTTCCTCGACCCTGATGCCAAGCCTTCGAATGCATTCGAGCGTGGCGTGGCAGTCGGCGCTCGAAGCAAAGTCGGAGATGCTGGATGGGCCGTTGGCGATCGAGGCGAGCATCGCGACGCGATGAGAGATGGACTTGTCTCCGGGGACCGTTGATGTGCCATTTATGCGCGCGGACCCCTTGATTCTTATCGATCTTGACATCGCAACTTGCCGCATGTTACACAATGACGCGCCTTGAGACCACCTTGCTTGTTATGTGCGCTTGTTCGACCAAAGGGCTGGTAAAGGTTATACGGAAAGGCATCCCGCGAGCCGATGACAGAGACCATCGAGCTTTCAATCGACAGCAAAATCGAGTTCGTCGATCTGGTCGCCTCAGTTACCAAGAATGTAACGGCCAAGATTGGATTCGATGAGGACGATGCGAGCTGGATTGAGCTAGCGGTTCACGAAGCGGTCATCAACGCAATAATGCACGGCAATAAAAGCGCCGCAGACAAGCAGGTAGACGTGCGATTTGTTACTGAGCAGGATGCAGTGACTGTTTACATCAGGGACTATGGTGAGGGATTCGATCCCGCGCAGTTGCCCGACCCTACTAACTCGGATAATCTGCTGAACCCGACTGGTCGAGGAATCTTTTATATGCGCACCTTTATGGATGAGGTCGAGCATTCGATTCATCCGGAGGGCGGCAGCATCGTTCGAATGAGAAAGGCAAAACGTACATAATAAAGGACCAGACTAAAGGACGGAAAAAGGAGACGTAAAAGATGGCTAATCTGAATATCAAAGACCGCGCGGCGGGCGACGTAACTATACTCGATCTCTCGGGGAAGATAACGATAGGTGAGGGAAGCGTTCAGTTGCGCGAAGCCGTCCGCCGCTTGCTTGACGATGGCAAGAAGAAAATTTTGCTGAATCTCGGCGACGTTTCCTATGTCGATAGCTCGGGGATAGGCGAGTTAGTGAGTTCTTATACGACGACAAACCACAACGGTGGCCAGTTGAAGCTTCTAAACCAGACAAAGAAGATTCACGATCTGCTCACAATCACCAAGCTGTTGACCGTGTTTGAATCGTTCGACGACGAAGGCGCGGCGGTCTCGAGCTTCAAGTAGACACGACTGCCCCGATCGGGCGCATGGATGTTGAATCTCAAAGAGGGCGCATACCTCTACAATCGTAGGAGGTTGCGCCCTCTGCAGTCTGTAACGCAATGCCAAAGAAACTGCTTAGTGTCGTGATCCTCT
Organism: Blastocatellia bacterium; assembly: GCA_035258805.1. Taxonomy (GTDB): domain Bacteria; phylum Acidobacteriota; class Blastocatellia; order UBA7656; family UBA7656; genus Onstottus_A. Next base: position 4,937 of record DATFWY010000288.1, read on the forward strand.
GCGTCGCGCTGGTAAGTTCGGCCAGAGCCCAGCAATCAAACCAGGGGCCAACGACGTGGGCGGTCGTTATTGGAATCTCTAAGTATCAAAAGCTACCGGGGGGACAACAGCTTCAGTTTGCCGACCATGACGCTTCTCTGTTCGTTGAGGTGATACAGAAGCGTGGAGTGAATCCTCAAAATGTAAAGTTGCTCACAGGCGCCGATGCAACCGCCGCCGAAATCAAGTCTGCTATCGGCAATTGGCTCGCCAGATCGGCTTCGCCAATGGACACAGTCCTAATCTTCTTCTCGGGTCACGCGTTATTTGAGCGGGAGTTCGGGGAGTCCTATCTGCTCGGTTACGATTCCGATCCGAAGGACCCTTACGGCACGGCGCTATCTATAAGCGAGCTTACTCAAGCCCTCTCACGAAGGGTGCGTTCGGGGCGCGTTTTGCTGGTTGCAGATGCAGTACGGCGAGATTTCTTTGATCCGGACACCGATGCAAATTCTTCAAAGGAGTTTCAACAGGCTTTCGATCAATTGACATCGAGCCGTCCGGGCATTTTCGCGATCCTCGGGAGCGGCGCGGGCGAGTTTTCACGTGAAGGACAGCGATGGGCAGGCCATGGAGTCTTTGCGAAGCATCTAGCCGACGTGATCATGGATGGCGCCGGGACAAACGGTGACTTAGCGATCGCCACGGACAGACTCTTTTCTCTATTAAAAGGTCGAGTAGCCGATGATACGACTGGCAAACAGCATCCGTGGCGCAGCGGCGGCGTCTCCAGCGTAGAGGTGGCGCGTGCCCGCGGGGCTACTGCGACGAGGGTAACACCGGTTACAGAACCTGTCCGCAACGTCGTTGAATCGCCTCTGACTCCACCCAGAGTTACCGATGAGAGAAGGACATCGGATTCTCGATCTCAGCGAGCGCAAGCGGCCCCGTCTGTCGTTGTTGAACTTCCCCCAGGAACTTCTGCTGAACGCCAAAACGCAACCCAATCAACAAGCGCACGCGGATCTGTTGAGAGACAATCTGAATCGAAAACTTTAACGTCCGGCTCTGCGGTAAATCCAAATCGTTCACCACAGCCCGCAGCGTCGGTAACAAATCCAACGAAGCCAGAGCCCACAGATACCTCAGCAGTGGACAAAAGCGATCCCGTTGATCCGACTGTTAAGAATAAGAATCTCGAGTCGCCAGCTACTGTCGCTCGGGTCTCTGAGAGTCCGAACACAACTGTGCTAACGCCAAAAAATGATACCTCGGCGCGAGGCGCGGAGAGATCGCCAGTAATCAATAACACAGCAAACTTAGGGGTTACGCCCGCTTCTTCCTCTGCACGGACCGCCGCGCGACCGCCGATGCCTCCACGTACAGAATCAGTGAAAGGGCAGCCGCCGCCTTCAACGCAGCCTGGCGACCTGGCTCGCGCAGAAATAAATGTCGGCGAGCCCGGTGCTCCGCCGCGCCCACCGAACAACCCACCGGGCGCTGTTGTCGTCGCGCCGGATAGAGTGACCAGTGCGCCGGAAGCCGCATCGGCATCAGTGCCTGTGTTGCGCCCGGACGCGGCGCCATCGCCGACGGTCCTTCAGCTGGAAGCCGCGATTGCCTCGCGCTCGTTGATCGAGCCGAGAAACTCAAGCGCATGGGATTTGTACCAGCGCATGCTTCTAGAACCTGCGGGCGCGGCGGATGCCGCTCGGTTGAAGACGGTTCTCGCCCAGGCGCTTGTTTCAGAAGGACGGACGATTACCAGTGGAGATGTTCGAATCGACAACGTTTCGGACAAGGTCGACGACTTCAAGCGAGCGGGGCAGATGTTTGCACGCGCTCGGTCTCTGACGGGCGACAACGCGGAGATCAGCGTGCTCGAAAAGCTGAGTGCGGCAGGTGCGTTGATCTCGTTGCAGTTTTATGATGAGGCGGAGCGGGCTCTGGCACCCTTGCAGGCGACCAAACTGGCGGCGATCGAAAACGCGCTGGGGCTCGTTTACCACGGCAAGCTCGATGGCTGGCGAGCGGAGCGAGCTTTTAAGAGAGCAAGCGAGATCGATCCTAAGTGGTCGACTCCTCACTACAATCTTGGCCTGTTGTACCGGAGCCAGCAGAATCAGGCCGCCTTGAATGAATTTGAAGCGGCCGCGTCTGCTGAACCATCGAATGTTATCCTGATAACCGCTTTGGGCGACGAGTATTTCAACAGGCAACAATGGAAGCAAGCGGCCGATGCGTTTCGAAAGGCAATCGCACTAAAACCCACCGATGACAATCTGCATACGAAGCTTGGTCACGCGCTGTACAGTCAGGGATCGCAGGAAGAGGCGAACCGCGAGTATCAGAAAGCTCAGGAATTGCGGCGGCGGCAGCCTTAAGATCTGTCGCAAGTCTCAAAGGCACCATCTTCGTCAATACTTGTGCATTCACTTACGTCAGCAATCCTGCCAACGCAGCCGGTGAATTGTTCATAGTTAACCTACGGCGAACCGTAGCTTTCCGACGTTTGAGAAGTGTCGGCTACTTCTTTTTCTTTTCTTCAGTATTCGGCTGGCTCAGGTCCAGCACGTAAAGCTCGCTTTCTTTCTCTCGGGTTGATCCGAAGAGGATCTCAGTGTTCGAGACGAACACCGGCTGGCTTGTGCTGCCGGGCTTGAACGTGAGCTGTTTTAGCTCCTGGGTAGTCGAATCGTAAAGGAAGAGCTGAGACCCTGTTCCGGAAGGCCCGACGAATGCGATGAGCTTGCCGTCGGGAGAAAGAGCCGGCGACCGTTTGGGCAAATCGGGCTGCGGAAGCTCGTGAGCCTGACTGATGTCTCGATCAAAAAGATAAATGTTGTCCTGTTGGGCTGCTTCTTCCTGCGCCCATAGAACGATCATTCCGCGAGCCGCTCCGGGAATGTAGCCATTTATTCTCGCATAGCGTGTCTCGGTGAGATCGCGCACGGGTTTGCCATCCAGGCCGTATTCCCAGAGCGAGTGGCGTCCACTGTTCTCGCTGATCTTAATCAACAGGACTGTCTTTTTATCCGGAGCGATTCCCGGCCGTATCGATAAGCACTCATCTTCGGTGAAGAACTGAGCCTTTCCGCCGCCGATCGGAACGGATGCAACGTGTAAAGTTCCAAACGCCGCATCAGGCAGAGGACTCTCATCCGATGTGTACAGAACCTGTTTCGAATCGGGAGTGAATACGGGTTCTTTATCGCTGAAGGCATTCTTTGTTAGTTGGCGAAGCGTTCCCGTTTTCACATTGAGAACAAATATTTCGTCGAAGCTGGCGGTCTCGTTGAACCCGGCAAAGGCAATCCATTGACCATCCAGTGACCATTGAGGGCCCGTCACACCCCACTTCAGATTCGTCAGCGGTGGCCTGATTGAGTGGTCCCCGATACTCATAACGTAGAGATTGGGTGCCGCGTCAGGCTTGTGGGCGAGCAACAAAACTGATTTTTTGTCTGGAGACACGGGACCGACGGATGTGAGTCCCATACCCTGAGTCAGCCTTTGTATCTTGAACGGCTCGGGAAGTTTCTTGTCGTCTTTCTTATCCTCTTTCTTATTGTCTTTTTTGTCGGCCTGGACGCCGAAAGCGCGATTGGATGGCAACGGGGTGAGAAATATTACGAAACAAATCGCCAGAGTAGCCGCGTTGAAGGCGGTAGCATTTAATCTAACGGTTCTCATAGCAGCGTGATCTCGATTCAAGGAATTGTTGTGGACGTGAATCCTATCACGTGGTCACCAAGTCCGAAATCCACCTTCGCGACTCTGCGTCTTGGCGGCTTTGCGTTTAAACGACGCCTTGAATCTGCAGGAATTCAAGTGCCGGTTTAAACGCAAAGTCGCGAAGCCGCAGAGCCGCAAAAGCCCGGAGGGACATATTTCTGAAAGTTCCCTCGACAATAGCGGCCGTGCTACACTTTCTGGTCCTCATGAAAGACGCGATCAACATAGGAAACGTAACCATCAGGCCGAACCTAGTCCTTGCTCCGATGGCTGGCGTCACCGACTCGTCTTTCCGGCGGCTGATCAAAGAGCTCGGCGGTGTCGGATTGATTGTCACCGAATTCATCTCGGTTGAGGGGATCACCCGCGGCAATATGCGCACCCACCGGATGATGAAGTTCCTGCCCGAGGAGCGACCACTTTCGATTCAAATATTCGGATATGACGACGCGCGAATGGTTGCCGCTGCAGAGATTATCGAAGAGACCGGCGCCGACATCGTAGACGTAAACTGCGGTTGTCCAGCCAAGAAAGTAGTGAACGGCGGAGGCGGATCGTCGCTGCTTCGTGATTTGCCGCAGCTTGAAAAGATTCTACGCGGGATCCGAAAAGCGGTCTCTATTCCGGTGACAATGAAAATACGTAGCGGGTGGGATGACTCCTCCGTCAACGCGGTTGAGGTAGCCAGATTGATTGAGGACTGCGGCGGTGACATGGTGGCGATTCACGGTCGCACTCGCCAGCAAGGTTACAGCGGACTGGCAAACTGGGATGTTATCGCTGCGGTGAAGCAGGCGGTCTCGATACCAGTGATCGGATGCGGTGATGTCACCACGCCCGAGCAGGCCTTGAAACGGCTGGCGGAGACCGGAGTTGATGCGGTGATGATCGGCCGGGGAGCGATTGCCAATCCATGGATCTTCCGCCAGACATCAGAACTGATGCGCAGCGCGCAAGTTTATGTCCCGCCGCTCCCAGAAAAGCATCGTGTGCTTCATCGCTATCACGAGTTGCTTCGAGATGAGCTTCCGGAGCGAGCGCTGTCTGGAAAGTTGAAACAGATGTGCGGGTATTTTACGCACGGCCTGGCGGGCGGCGCGCGTCTACGCGAGCGCGTATTTCATTCACAGACAATCACCGAAATCTACGATCAGATTGATGAGTACTTCGCGTCGATGATCGATCGCGGGGTACCGCCGGATGCGTTGACACGCGAAGAACGGACCTTTGTTGACCCTCAGCCTCGTGATCCTAAGAATGCGGAGTTCACGCGTATCGCTTCGTCCTGACTCAGAAAAAACCACCCACAGACGGTTACATTCTACCGCGGGTCCAGCTTAGCAGCTCAGTCGTTGCTCCACCCACACAGGGTGGGTGGAGGCTAGGCGTTCTCCCGCGCGTCCCAACTTAGCCGCTCAGTCGTTGCTCCACCCACACGGGGTGGGTGGAGGCTAGGCGTTCTCCCGCGCGTCCCAGCTTAGCAGCTCAGTCGTTGCTCCACCCACACAGGGTGGGTGGAGACTTGCCTCCGTCGTGTTATAATCGCCCCGCTGCTTCCCGCGGAAGATTTCATAACGGAGTAACGAAGATGTCTTCCCCTCAGCCAAGCTACTCGGACATGCATGTAAAAGGAGGGCTGATCCGAGCCCGCTTTCTATTTGTAGTTCTTAATCACGGCCCTGAGACCTGGACTCGCGTAATAGCAACTCTGCCGGATGATGTCCACGAGTCACTCAAAGACATAGTCGTAGAAAACTGGTACCCGCTCAGCACTCTTGATTTGATCGATCGCTCCATCGCCGAGCAACTCGGCAATGGCGACGAAGAAGATGAAGTATTTGATAAGCTTGGAGAGTTTTCTGCCACATCGGCATTGTCGGGGCCGTACAGCAGCCTCGTTAACCCGGACGTTCACAGCTTCTTGACGCAGTCCGCGTTGATTCATCACGCCTATCAGGACTTCGGGACAGCCTCCTACGCACGATTAAGCGAGACAAGCGGACTTCTGACGATCCAATACGACATTGCGCCTCCTCCGAGCTTTTGCGCGAGTGGGTCGTCCTATTTCCGCCACGCCGTTGAGTTGTGCGGTGCCCGATCAGCGCGCGTTACTCATACACGATGCCGGGCGCGCGGCGACGAGGCGTGCGAGTTTTACTTCACTTGGCAACCGTAATTCTCTCCCCTTCCACGTAGTAACGACTTTAGTCGTTCTGAACGAATCTCGCTCAAACGGAATAAAAAACGACTGAAGTCGTTACTGCGTGGGCCAACCAAACTACGTGGACCAAACCAGACAACCAAACATTCCGAATTGTAGTCAAAGCCCTCGCCAACACGTGGCAAACAAGGTTTTGGTTCAGCGGCCCGTGTTTTTGACTTGGTAGGCTTGCGGCCATATAATCCCGCCGACCTACTGCGCACCTTGGGAGACTTTTTGTGCTGTATCGTTTTGGCTGTCTCTTGGTAATGACCATTTCATGCCTCTCTTTTTCCGGGTGCGGGCGCGCATCTGAGGCTCACAACAATAAAACTCAGCCTGTTTTCGACACTTCAACCGATTCAGATTCCGATGGCATCCCCGATAGAGCCGAGCTCTCTTCCTTTGAAGATCGGCAGAACTTCAGACGCTGGTTTGCCGCAGTAGCAGAAATGCAGTTTTATCGGATTAGCGACGAATGGAATCCGGCGCAACGCGATTGTGCCGGACTGGTCCGATTCGCATGGCGAGAAGCGCTTCGTATACACGACAGACCCTGGTTTCAAAAGATGGGCGCCGAATACGAATCAATCGCTCCTGATGTTAAGGCTTTTTCTCTGTCGTCTAATCCTCTCGGTGAAAAGTTATTCAGGACCGAATTCGGTTCTTTTCAAGAGTCGGATCTTACAGGTGGGAAGTTTTCCGAGTTTGCCGACGCCCGCACGCTCAAAAATTTCAACTGCGCATTTGTAACTCGCGATCGCCGTCGCGCTGAGCGTGGAGACCTGCTGTTTTTTAACCAACCTTGGGTCCAAAAGTTTCCTTACCACGTCATGATTTTTATTGGAGACCCGTTGAGAGACGGCGAAGGCGCTTCGGACTGGGTGGTTTATCATACCGGGTCTTCGCCCGCTGACGACGGCACGCTGAAGAAGGTCCGTCTGGCGGTTCTGGATCATCATCCGGACAAACGCTGGCGTCCGATCGAGAGCAACGATAATTTCCTGGGATTTTTTCGTTTGAAGATGCTCGATTGAAGGAGGCATCAAGTGTTCAAGAAGCAATCACGTTATCGCGGGTTTAAAACAATTGGCTTATATCTTCTTGTTATTGCCGGAACGTTATCATTATCGACTTTGAGACTTAGGGCTCAGAGCGGAACAGTTGATACGACAACATCGAATACAACGTCTACGATCACTACCAAGCCTTATTTTTCACTATCGACAAATCGAACTTACGGAACGGCCGATCGAGCGAGGGTGTGGATCAACTACTCGGGAATTGACCAGATGGATTTCCGCGTTTATCGAGTTGCTGATCCAGTCAAGTTCTTTAAGAACCTTGAAGATCCTCACAAAATGGGAGAGGGAGAGAAGACTCAGATTATCGCAGGCCTCAAGCAAGAGCCGTCTGCGCTGGAGAAAGTGCGATCCTTCAAGGTATCGGTCTTTAAATCGATCACCGATTATTTTCGCAATCAGCTTCGCCGCGGCACCCGCGAATCCTTGAACCAGAAGTTCAACCGGGAGGGGGACCGGCAGCCTCTCAACGTCGCGGACTACGCACGGGTTCCGTTGCTGAACCCAGATCAGATGGTGAGCAGCTGGCGCGAAAAGCTGACGCCGCTCGACAACGAATATGACACGCGGATGGTGATGCTTGGGAAGCGGGACCCCGGCGTCTATCTTGTGGAAGCGGTTAATGGCGATCTCCGTGCTTATACCATCGCCATTGTTACCGACCTCACAATGATCAACAAAACCGCTCCGAATGGCGAGATGCTCATCTACACCGCGGACCGCAAGACCGGCGCGCCTCGTGAAGGTGTGAAAATCGAAGTCATCAAATTAAAGAAAACTGTCGCAAAGGGTACGACAGACAAAAGCGGACAATTAAGAACTCGCGTTGAGAAACCCAAGATCGAACCCGATAAGAACTCCGAAGATACTGATCCTGAAGAAGGGCGGTCACGCGATGAAAAGAGCTCTTATCTAGTCACTGCTCTGGATCACGATAGCTTCGCGATCTCTGATCTTGCTGCGTATTACTTCGGAGTGTACTCGAGCGGTGAAGAGGATGAAGGTGAAAGCGAGAGCGGTGGAGGTCTGACCGGTTATGTTTACACCGACCGCCCGATTTACAGGCCCGACCAAAAGGTCTTCTTTAGAGGCATTCTTCGCACTGCGGGTGAGCGCGGATATGAGCTCCCAAGCGGCTCGGTTAAAACGACGATTGAGGACCCGAACGGTGGAAAAGTCCTCGACACTGATCTTAAGCTGACCCCGCGAGGAGCTTTTAGCGGGTCGGTGGACATCGCCGCCGGCGCGCCACTTGGCCAATATCGAATTCTGGCCAAAGCAGGCGGCGCAACTGCCAGCGAGTACTTTGAAGTACAGGAATACAAGAAGCCCGAGTACAAAGTAACTGTTACTACGCCTAAAAAGTTTGTCGAGGTCGGACAGAAGGCGAAGTTCATGATTGAAGCCCGCTACTTTTTCGGCGAGCCAGTGAAGCAGGCCGATGTTCAGTATTACATCTATCGCAGCCGTTATTATCCCTGGTGGTGGGCAGATGAAGATGACGCCGATACCAGCGATTCCGAGGCCGAAGATGAAAGTGGTTATGGTTACGGAAACGACATGGTCAAGGATGGCGAAGGCGTCTTGAACGCCAACGGCAAACTGGAGGTCGAATTTGAGGTTCCGACACCTGATGAAAAAGATTCTTATGATTACACCTATCGCCTCGAAGCGCAGGTAACGGACGAGGCGCGCCGGACGATCGAGGCGAAGACCAGTTTTATCGGCACTCGAGGGAGCGTGGTTGCCAGTACCCGTACTGACCGGTACGTCTACTATCAGGGCGATACTGCGAAGATCAAACTGAACACAACCGATTACGAAGGCCATCCAGTCGCCGCCGGGGTCACGCTTAAGTTTGTTGAACGACGATGGGATTCGACTCCAAAGCAGGATGAGTCCGGAAAAACTCGCTATGAGTACACGCTACACGAGCGCGAGCTTTCATCTGCCGATGTGACTACAAACCAGCAGGGCGAATCGAGCTATGACTATGCGATAGCTGGACCCGGCAGCGTAACAATCAAAACCATAGTTAAAGATGGCAAGAAGCAGTATCCGTCAACCGAGCAATACCTGTGGGTAGCTGATAAAAAGGGAGAATGGTCGGATTGGTCATACGGGGATGATCAGTCGATAAAGCTTGTGCCGGACAAGAAGTCGTATCAACCAGGTGAGACGGCGCACGTGTTAGCAATGTTACCAACCGAGAAAGCTCACCTGCTGGTTACAACAGAGCTCACAAGCGTGATGACCACACGCATAGTCGATTCTCCTACTCGCGCGGTGATGATCGACGTGCCGATCGAACCCCGTTTCTCGCCAAATGTGTACTTGAACGTCGCCTACATTCAGGACGGCGAGATGTACACGCACGATCGACTTCTTAACGTACCGGCCAAGAGCAAATTCCTAAACATAGAAGTCCTGGCCGACAAAAAAGAATATAAACCTCGCGAGACAGCTAAGTACACAATCCTTGCGCGAAATTCGGACGGCTCCGCAGCAGCCGGCGCCGAGTTGAGCCTCGGCGTAGTCGACGAAGCCATCTACAGCGTAAAGCCCGATCAAACACGCGACATACGGAAAGCGTTTTACGGCCGGCGATACAACCAGGTGCAGACGAACTTTACGATTTCATACTATTTCAAAGGACACTCGGGCGATAAACCTCTAAACATCGCGTCGAACAAACGAGCCTATCAATTGGCCGACTTCAAGAATGAAGGTCAGTACGCCGAACCTACAATCCGCAAGGACTTCAAGGATACGACATTCTGGCAACCCGATATCGTAACCGGCGCCGACGGGAAAGCTTCGGTCGATGTCAAACTTCCCGATAACCTGACGACATGGCGGGCCACTGTGCGCGGCATAACAACAGACACCAAAGTTGGATCAGCGATCCTGAAGTTTGTCTCGCGCAAAAATCTCATTCTTCGTTTGGAGACTCCTCGGTTTCTGACCGAGGGCGATACGGTTACTTTTTCGGCAATAGTCCACAACTATCTCGATGCGCCTAAGGCGGTGAAGATAGCCATCGATGTAACCGGCGCACGCCTGCTGGATACTGCGTCACAAACCGTGAATATTCCCAAGCAGGGTGAACACCGAATCGACTGGCGCGTAGCCGCAAACCAGGTCGGACAAGTGAAGCTTGTCGCTACAGCCCAGGCAGGTCCCGCCGACGAATCAGATGGAGTGGAGATCCCGCTCGAAGTGGTGCCGCACGGATTAAAGCAGACAACCGGAGGCGCAGTAACCCTGTCAGGAGACAGCGAGGAAAAGACAATCGCTCTCAACCTGCCTGCCGAGGCTCATGCTCAGGCGCGCACGCTTCGCATAGAAGCGTCGCCGTCCGTTGCCGGAACTTTGTTTGGAGCGCTGGACTATTTGACGGCGTACCCATACGGCTGCACAGAACAAACGATGTCGAGCTTCCTGCCGAACGTAATCGTGGCCCAGACGCTGAAAGATGTTAAGACGACATCCATTCGAGGAACCAACGATCTCGCAACCAAAGTACAGCGCGGGATGGATCGCCTCTATGGGTTCCAGCACGGAGACGGCGGCTGGGGCTGGTGGAAGGATGACAAAACCGATGCGTTTATGACCGCTTATGTGATCGATGGACTGACATTGGCATCACGAGCAGGATATGCAGTCGATCGATCTCGTACCACCAACGGTCGACAGAAACTTATGCAGATGCTTGGCAGCGGAAAGAGTGATGACGGAGTGACGATCGATCCGGATACTCGAGCCTACATGATTTATGCGCTCGGTCAGAGCGGCACACTCGATAGCTCTATCATCAACGACTTGTTTGCTAAAAGAAATGAGCTGCAAGGTTATGGCAGGGCGCTGCTTGCGTTGGCGTTGAAGCAACATCGTGACGACAATCGCGCGCGACAGGTTGCGGGCGAGATCGAGCAGGCGGCCAGAACAAACGAGTACGACACGCATTGGGAGTCGACGCACACCTCGCACGGTTACAAAGACGAAAACAATACAGAGGCTACAGCGCTGTCTTTGAAAGCGTTGACCAAAATCAATCCTCAGAGTGGGCTGCTCGCCAAGGCTGCGCGCTGGCTAGTTGGAACCCGGCGTAACGGTTATTACTGGGAGTCAACCCGCCAGACTGCGTTCGCAATCTTCGGACTGATCGATTATGTAAAGGTCAGCAAAGAGCTCTCACCCGATTATTCGGTACAGGTTTATCTGAACGGCGAGCAGGTACTTTCAAAGCAGGTGACGGCGGCGGATGTAACGTCTGCACAGGCTTTCGTGGTTGAACGGAAAGGCGCGCAGCTCAGCGGTTCCAATCAGGTACGCATTGTGAAGACCGGCAAGGGCGCTTTGTACCTTTCTAGCGCCCTCAGTTATTTCACTCGTGATGACGACATTAAAGCCCAGTCTACGCCGAACCTGACTTTGACTCGCGAGTATTTGAGGCTGCGAGTAGTTGAGAACGGCGAGCAGGCGCGATGGGAGATTCAACCACTTAGCGGGGAGATTCGATCTGGGGATTTGATCGTGTCGAGGCTTCACGTCAAAGGATCGAGCGCGCAGTACATGATGATCGAGGATCCGATTCCCGCCGGGTGCGAGCAGATTGAGCGAGTCAGTGGACTCGATCTTTCGTATGTTGAATCCGGTTCGCGACGGTGGTCGGATTGGTATAGCTCCCGGGAGTTTCGTGATCAGAAGACGGCGATATTCCTGGATTATTTCGGTGGGGA